>JAKANY010000039.1 GCA_021823525.1 Actinomycetes bacterium | reverse complement strand
GAGAAGCCGCGCGCCGCACAGTTCCAGGAGAGGACCGGCACGAGGTCGCCGAAGGAGTGCGCGCCATCGGTCGTCCTGCCCACCGCGTCGTGGCACGTGGCGTTCGATCCCACCGACGTCTCGGTCATGACGGTGCCGAAGCCCGCCGCGGGGGAATCCATCCACACCGACTGCAAGGAGCGCGACGTGGTGGCCGGGCCCGCGGACCGGGCCGCGGCGAGGGGCAGGGTGGCCGCGGCCAGGGCGACGGCCGCCAGGATCACCGCGCGGCGTCTCATGATCCGAGGATTCGCGCTCGGCGGCTCACGCCTCGGCCGCGAGCGTGCGGCGGGCCTCCTCGAGCGCGCTCGCGCGCGCGGGATCCACCACGGGAGCGTGCAGGTCGAGCTGGTCGATGGCGTCGACGATGATGCCCCCCACCAGGGCGCGCAGCTCGTACTTGTGGTCCGCCGGCACCACGTACCACGGGGCCCAGGGCGTCGAGGTGGCGGTCAGCGCCTCCTCGTAGGCGCGCTGGTAGTCGTCCCAGAAGCCACGCTCGACCAGGTCGGCGCTGGAGAACTTCCAGCGCTTGTCGGGGTCGTCGAGGCGGTCGAGAAAGCGGCGACGCTGCTCGTCACGCGACAGGTGCAGGAAGATCTTGACGATCCGGGTGTGGTTGCGGTGCAGGTGGTGCTCGAAGGCGTTGATGTCCTCGTAGCGCCGCCGCCAGAAGTGCGAGCCACCGGCGGGGTCGCCGCCCTCGTGGGCGAGGATCTCGGGGTGGACGCGTACGACCAGGACGTCCTCGTAGTAGGAGCGGTTGAAGATGGTGATCTCGCCGCGTGCGGGCAGCGCGGCGTTGGCCCGCCAGAGGAAGTCGTGGGCGGCCTCGGTCGTGGAGGGCTGCTTGAAGGAGACGACCCGGCAGCCCTGCGGGTTGACTCCGGACATGACGTGCTTGATGGTCCCGTCCTTGCCGGCGGCGTCGAGGGCCTGGAGCACGATCAGGAGGGAGTGGGTGCCCGAGGCCCACAGGAGCTCCTGGGCGCGCTCGAGCTCGCGGACGAACGCCGCGAGGTCCTCCTCGGCGAGCTTCTTGCGCGGAGCGTCGGGCTCGCGCGGCTCGCCGTTGTGGAGCCAGTTCGTCGCGGCGTGGGACGTGCTTCGATGGTCGAGGCGTGCCGCCTGACCCGGCTCGACGCGCAACTCCTCAAGGACCTCGTGGCCGAGCTTCATGACGCCTCCCGTGACTCCACCATCTTGCTGCGCGAGCAGCGTCGGCGCTGGCCGCGGGGTGCGGCGTAGCCTGACGCCGTGGCGGAGACCTGGCTGCGCGAGAACCGGGCGCGGTGGAACGAGCTCGTCGCCGTCCACGCGCGGGCCCGGGGCACCTACGACCTCGAGGCCTTCAAGGCGGGACGCTCGACGCTGCGCTCCGTCGAGCTCGCCGAGGTGGGTGAGGTGCGCGGGAAGAGCCTGCTGCACCTCCAGTGCCATTTCGGGATGGACACGCTCTCGTGGGCCCGCCACGGCGCGAAGGCGACCGGCGTCGACTTCGCGCCCGCGGCGATCGACCTCGCGCGCGAACTGAGCGTCGAAATCGGGGTCCCGGCCGAATTCGTCTGCTCGAACGTCTACGAGCTGGCCGAGAACCTCGACGGCGAGTTCGACATCGTCTTCACCTCCTATGGCGTGCTGTGCTGGCTTCCCGACCTGCCGACGTGGGCCAATGTCGTCGCCCACTTCCTCGCTCCCGGAGGCGTCTTCTACCTCGTCGAGCAGCACCCCGTGGGCAACGTGATGGTTGACCGCGATGGCGCTCTGGTGGTGTCCGAGTCCTACTTCGACACCGGTCCGGTCGTCGTGAGCGCCGACGGCTCCTACGCCGACCGGAACGCGGTCCTCCAGAACAACACGTCGCACGAGTGGCAGCACTCGCTGTCCGATGTCGTGAACAGCCTGATCGAAGCGGGACTGCGCATCGAGTTCGTGCACGAGTTCCCGTTCGCCATGTTCCCGCAGCTCGCCTCGATGGTCGAGGACGAAGGCGGGTGGTGGCACGTTCCCAGGCGCGACGACCTTCCGTTCCTGTTCTCCCTCAAGGCGACGAGACCCGGACCTCCGCAGCCGTCGTATTGAGTCCCTTCGACGCCCGGGTCTCCCTCGCGATCGGTCTCCCGACTCGTATGTGCCGAGGTACGGTGGGCCGCGTGCCCGATGACGCGTGGGCCAGTGCCAGGCTCGCGAGCCTGTTCGTCGACGGGGCGTACGAGTCGGTGAAGGGGTACGTCCGGACCTACGTGCTGCACCACCACCTGCTCGAGCACCTGCCAGCGCCACCCGCCAAGGTGCTCGATGTCGGGGGAGGCGCCGGGCATCAGTCCTTCCCGCTCGCCCAGGCGGGCTACGAAGTCACGATCCTCGACCCGTCAGCGGCGATGCTCGCCAGGGCTCGACAGCGCCTCGATCGGCTCTCGGTCGAAGCCCGAGAGCGCGTGACATTCGTGCAGGCACGAGGCGAGGACGCCGATCGGGCGGTCGAGGGCGACCGTTTCGCCGCCGTCCTGTGCCACGGGGTGCTCGGCTACGTGGAGGACCCCGATCTGCTCGTCGCGCAGCTGTGCCGGTGCGCGGAGGAGGGCGGCATCGTCTCGATCATGACGGGCAACGCGCACGCCGCAGCCGTCCAGCCCGCCCTGGAGCGGCGATGGGCCGACGCGCGGGCATCGTTCGATGCCCGCGCGGGAATCGGCGTCCTGGGGGTGCGCAGCCGTGCGGACACGGTCGAGGACGTCAGTGCGATGATCGCTCGCTACGAGGTCGAGCCGGAGCACTGGTACGGGACGTGGCTGTTCGTCGACTGGCTGGAGTTCGGCGGCACCGAGCTCGATCGCCATGACGCCGACGAGGTCGAGGCGATCGCCTCGGTCGAGTTGGAGGCCAGTCGCCGCGACCCCTACCGACACATGAGTCGCGCCTTCCATCTCATCGGGCGCAAGAGATCGAGCTCCCAAGCGCGGGCCGGGTCGATTCCGGCGCCTCAGCGACGCGAACAGAGATCTGCAACGGGCTGATCACGTCGAGAACGGACCCGGAGTACGTCAGGTCGTCACGACAGCGAGGGACGGACCCGTGACTCCCGGCCCGGTCGCGACAGTCGAAGGGGAGCGCCGCTTGAGGGCCGGGCCGGGTCTTCCGGGCAACCTGGCCGAGTCGACTCTCTCCGTCCACGTGGCGCCGCCTGGCGTCGGTCTCCCCCTCCCTCGGGACTCGCAACTCTCCTGGCGCCAACGACTCTCGATGGACGCGGGACGCCGGGATTCGACACCCCTGCGCGAGTGGCCCGCCGTGACTCGGGCGGGCGCGCGTCAGAGTTCCGGTGCGCCGATGTCGAGCCACGTATCGACGACGGTGGAGATCCACGACATCTTGCATCGCACCGAGCCGATGCGTGCGCTCGGCCGACTGGTCGAACCACGGTCAGGCAGTCCCCGAACGCACCCTTCCCGCCACGTTGAGGAGCTCAGACGACGAGCGGTCGAGCGCGTGCGGCCCACGAGCCCTAGCCCTAGGCGACCGGACGATCAATGCCGGACGCACCCGGTCCCAGGACGCTTCCACCGGCTGTCACGGTCCGGGCGGTGCGATGTGAGGGGGGCTCTCGAACAGTGGGGACGCCGCCGGACGGGGAGTGGGGAACTCCGGGACCGTGCGCTCGGGCAGGGGGCGCTCGTAGGCCAGGGCGACGCCGAACAGCCCGACGCTCGCGGCGAGCGCGAGCCACACGCCAGTTCCCACGGCGTTGGCGAGCGCCGGATTCAAGACCGGGGGCATGCGGGCCTCCCAGTTGCGACGACCGAAGAGCAGCTGGAAGAACTCGGCCGTCGTCACCAGGAATGCGGCGACGGACTGGCAGACGAGAAGCGCACGCATGCGGATTCGGCGGGACGCGAGCCACGGCGCCCAGAGCAGCGCGATCAGCGCGAGTCCGGCGACCAGCGTCCCCGCGGGTCGGGTGAGCACCCCGATGGTGTGACTGGTCTCGATGATGTAGTACCCCGGCACCCCGTGGGGATCAGCGACGAAACGGGGGTGATTCTCCCACGCGGCGAGGGTCGAGAGCGCGAGGAGGACCGCGAAGGCCAACTGCCAGCGCACGACGAGTCGGGGACGACGCTCCTCCCAAGAGAGGTGCGAGTGAGGGCGCCAATGAAGCTCCACGCCCTGCATTGTGTCACCAGGGTCGGTAGCAGGACTGATTCCGTCAGCGCACTGCGCAGGTCACGAGCCGCTCCAGAGGGGGTGCGTTGTTGGCGCGCTTCGGGAGTCCGCAGCACCAGACGGTGCTGACGATCTTCCGGTCCCCGAGTGCAGCGCGCGAAGCCAGGCTCACTGACCGGCCCGAGGGTTCCTTTCGACCTCGATTCTTGAATTCCGGCGGTCTGGTGGGTCAGTGACGACGCGAACTCGACCGGTACGACGTCGTCGAGGGACGACGCCTAGGTCCCATGGCCAACTCCGGGAACGACGCCTGTCACCTGTGACGTCGACACCAGCGTGCAGACCTCCCGGGGATGGCGTCCGAACGAGAACCAGAAACTGGCCGGTGGGTTGAACGCGACGACGGCTCCGGCGGCCCGTCCAACCCGGCATGACCCGGGCGGCATCTTTGCGACCCTCTGCGTCGCCAGCGTGATGCTGGCCGTTCCGCCGTGTGGGCGGAGCTCGATGAAGTCTCCCTGGAGCGCGGTGGCGTAACTGGTGGCGTTCGGTCCCACCGGCGTGCGACGCGCGCCCGAGACTGGCTGCAGACTCGGAGCGCCACTCAGGTAGCACGCGTGAGGGCCCTCGTTCTTGAAGATGACGGTGTTCGCCGTCGTCGCCGACGAGAAACGTGTGGGACCCAAAGAGACCGTGACGCCGAGCTCGCGAGTGCAGATCGGCAAGTTGTGGTAGAGGCCTGCGGTCAGCTTCAGCGGGGCCCACGTGACTCCGTCGAAGGTTCGCCATACATTGCCAGCCAGGTTTCCGAACAGCATCCCGGTCGCTCCGAAGGCGTCGATCCATTCCGGGATGCCGTCCGATGCGGGATAGAACCGTGCCGGAACCCACCACCTCCCACTCATGCTGCTTTCGACGCCGCCACCCGCTCCTCCGACCGCGCTGAAGATCCTTCTCGAGTCCCCGGCAATGGCGAGCGTGTTCCAGGTGTCGGCGATGTCGCCCACGTAGAACCGCTGCTCCCCGGAATAGGCCAAGAGGGTCCACCGTCGACCTCCATCCTGCGACTCCCACAGCTGGTTGGTCCCTTGCATCATCCCCCCATCGAGGAAGCAGGAGAGGAGCCAGCGGTTCGCTGTAGGAGTGAGCAGCTGCTGAATCAACAGCTGGCCGCAGGGATTAGTCACGTGGTGCCACGTCCTGCCCGCGTCCGTCGACTCCAGGAGGTACGTCGATTCTCCGGGCTGGGTGCCACCTTCTTGTACCACGAGCGTTGAGGGGGTCGGCGCAGCCAGAGCCGTCGCCGCGGGCCATGCGGTGTGGTTCACGACCGGGATCTCGGCGGTCGCTTCGGGCGTCGGGCGTCCTAGCTGGTAGAGCGACACCACGCTCGGGCAGTGCAGTGGGCCGTAGGCGGGCAACGGTCCCGTGCATCGGTCGCTCACGACCACGACGGACGTCTTGCGAGCGAGGTACGTCGGCCAGATCCCGGGCGTCGTCACCCGCGCCCACGTCTGTCCCCCGTCATTGGTGACGAAGAGTCGTCCCCCAGGCGAGGTCGAGACGTAGCCCACGGACGAGGAAACGAAGTGAAGTATGGGGCCACTCGCGGAGGGAGGTCCTTGGAACGACGGGAAGGGGAGTGGTCCAACCAGAGACCAACTGCTGCCGGTGTTCTTCGTTCGTGCGAGATAGAAGCGATTGAGGGTCTTCTCAGTCGAGTTGCTCACGACGGCGAAGCCTCGTGTGGCGTCGACCATGTCGATGGACTCAACTTCGGTGCCAAGTCCCAGCGATGTCGACGTCAGGGCCGCTCCCGACTTGAGCAGCGGGTGGGTTGTCGACGCTCGGGCGCTATCACTTGGGAAGGCGCTCGCGACGAGGGAACCAGCGACGAGGAAGGTGAACAGAGGAAGACGCCAACGGGTCCCCACGCGGTCAGGCTAATCGTGGCAACGCCACGGTCCCGAGGTGCCCGCGTCGCAGCGTACGGATCGAATTGCCGCAGGACGAGATGTCAGCGCCGGCCGAATCAGGGCTTTCGAGGCAAAGACCACAGCACCCCCAACGGTGTCCGGTTCCACCTCATCGTGGACGGCATGTGTCAGGTCATCGTGGACACTCGAACGGGGCTGAATCGATGTGTCAGGTCATCGTGGACACCCCGAGGGGGTGCCCATGGTGGTCCGACAGATG
>JAKANY010000022.1 GCA_021823525.1 Actinomycetes bacterium | reverse complement strand
GAGTCGGGTTTCGCGCACGACGTGGAGGAGGCGGTGGAGATCGCGCGGCGGATCGGTTGGCCGATCATGGTGCGCCCGAGCTTCATCCTCGGTGGGGCGGGCACGGGTATCGCCAGCGACGAGGCGACGTTCCGGCGCCTGGCCCGCGAGGGGCTCGCCGCCTCGCCCATCCACGAGATCCTGGTGGAGCGCTCCATCGCGGGCTGGAAGGAGTTCGAGCTCGAGGTCATGCGCGACCGCGCCGACAACTGCGTGGTGGTGTGCGCCATCGAGAATGTCGATCCCATGGGCGTGCACACCGGCGACTCGATCACCGTGGCGCCCGCCCAGACCCTCTCGGATCCCGAGTACCAGGCCATGCGCGACGACGCGTTCGCGGTACTGCGCCGCGTGGGGGTTGAGACCGGGGGCTCGAACGTCCAGTTCGCGGTGAATCCGCGCACCGGGGAGCGGCTCGTCATCGAGATGAACCCGCGCGTGAGCCGGTCCAGCGCGCTCGCCTCGAAGGCCACGGGTTTCCCGATCGCCAAGATCGCCGCTCGCCTGGCCGTGGGCTACACGCTCGACGAGATCCCCAACGACATCACGCGGCGCACGCCCGCGAGCTTCGAACCGGTCATCGACTACGTCGTGACCAAGATCCCACGCTGGGCCTTCGAGAAGCTGCCGGGCGCCTCGTCGCGCCTGGGAACGAGGATGCAGTCGGTGGGCGAGGTCATGGCTATCGGCCGCACGTTCGGCGAGTCGCTCCAGAAGGCGATCCGGTCGCTGGAACAGGGGCGCATCGGCTTCGCGGCGGGGCCCAACCGGGAGTTCGCCGCGGTGGGTGAGGACGAGCTCTGGCAGCGCTGTGTGGATCCCACGCCCGAGAGGCTCTACGCCTTGCACGAGGCGCTCTGGCGCGGCGTGCGCGCCGCCGAGATCGCCGAGCGCACGGGGATCGATCCCTGGTTCGTCGACCGCCTCGCCGAGATCGTGACGACCGAGCACGAACTCCACGCCACGGGCATCGATGCGCTCGACGACCGCTCGTGGCGACGGGTGCGCCAATTGGGCTTCAGCGATCAGCAGATCGGGGCGATCACCGCCACCTCCCCGGACGAGGTGACGCGCCGTCGGCGCGACGTCGCTCCCGTCACCTACAAGACCGTCGACACCTGCGGAGCGGAGTTCGCGGCGTCCACGCCGTACCACTACGCGACGACCGAGGATGAGACCGAGGTGAGCACTTCGGAGCGCGACCGCGTGATCATCCTGGGCTCGGGCCCGAACCGCATCGGGCAGGGCATCGAGTTCGACTACTGCTGCGTCCACGCCGCCTACACCCTGCGCGACCTGGGTTACGAGTCGGTCATGGTGAACTGCAATCCCGAGACGGTGTCGACGGACTACTCGACGGCCGATCGCCTCTACTTCGAGCCGCTCACGGCCGAGGACGTGGCGGCCGTCATCGACGCCGAGCGGGCGGCGTGCGCCCCAGGGGCCCGCGTCGCGGGAGTCATCGTGTCGCTGGGGGGCCAGACGCCTCTGAAGATCGCACCGAGCCTCGACGCGGGCCTGATCCTCGGAACGGACGTGTCCTCGATCGACACGGCCGAGGACCGGCAGCAGTGGGCGGAGATCTGCGGTCGCCTGGACCTGCGCCAGCCCCCGGGAGGCGTCGCCCTGACGCTCGACGAGGCGCGCGCGGTCGTGGCGCGCGTCGGCTATCCCGTGCTCGTTCGTCCGAGCTACGTGCTCGGCGGGCGGGCGATGGAGATCGTCGACGACGACGAGTCGCTCGCGCGAGTGATGGAGAACCTCACGCGGTCCCACGGCGCGCTGGCTCGCGAGGGCGGGGTGAGCGCGTCGCGGCCGATCCTTCTGGACCGGTTCCTCGAGGACGCCATCGAGGTCGACGTGGACGCCGTCCGCGACCAGGCGGGCGATCTGTACATCGCGGGCGTCATGGAGCACGTCGAGGAGGCGGGTGTTCACTCGGGAGACTCCGCGTGCGCGCTCCCGCCCCAGACCCTGCGCGCTCCGGTTCTGGCGACCATCAACGACTACACGGCGCGGATCGCGGCGGCCCTGGAGGTCGTCGGGCTGATTAACGTGCAGTATGCCGTCAAGGGCGACGACGTGTTCGTGCTCGAGGCCAACCCCCGGGCGAGTCGCACGGTGCCCTTCGTGGCCAAGGCGACGGGTGTCCCGGTGGTGGATATCGCGGTGCGCGTCATGCTGGGCGCCACCCTCTTGGAACTGCGCGCGGAGGGGCGCGTACCCTTCGCGACGCCCAGTCCCGCGTACGTGTCGGTCAAGGAGGCGGTGCTGCCCTTCTCGCGGTTCCCCGACGTCGACACGCTGCTCGGGCCCGAGATGCGCTCGACCGGAGAGGTCATGGGCATTGGCGAGAGCTTCGGCATCGCCTTCGCCAAGTCGCAGCTGGCGGCGGGGACGCGCCTGCCCGATGGCGGCGAGGTGTTCCTGTCGCTGGCCGATGGTGACAAGCCAGCGGGCCTGGAGCTCGCGCGCCAGCTCGCGAGTCTGGGCTTCACGCTCGCCGCCACGGTGGGAACCGCGGGCTATCTGCGCTCCCGGGGGGTAGAGGTCGCGACCCTGGTCAGCAAGCGGGGACTGAGCGACGTCGGAGTCGACGCGGTCGCCCTGATCGAGACGGGGGCGGTGCATCTGGTGGTCAATACGCCCACTGGCGCCGGAGCCCGGGCCGATGGTGCCGCGATCCGCCACACCTGCCTGGTCAATGGGGTGCCGTGCATCACGACGATGAGCGCCGCGCTGGCCGCGGCGCGCGGCATCGCCGACACGCGTGCGCACGGGTGGCGTGTGCGGTCCCTCCAGGAGCTGCATCGGTGAGCGTGAGCCTGCGCGCGCGCGTCGGGACGGTGGAGCTGGTCGGGCCGGTCATGACCGCCGCGGGGACGGCGGGCTTCGGCGACGAGCTTGCCGGGTACGGCGACCTGGCCGAGCTGGGCGCCGTCGTGACCAAGTCGGTGGCGCCCTTCGCCTGGGACGGGAATCCTGCGCCGCGTCTGGCGACGTCGGGTGCGCACCTGGTCAATTCGGTGGGTCTGGCCGGGCCGGGTGTTGAGGCCTGGCTCCGTGACGACGCGCCGGCGCTGCGGGCGCGGGGAGCGACGATCGTGGTCTCGGTCTGGGGGCGACGGGTCGAGGACTACGAGGCCGCCGCCGCCGCCCTCGCGCCAGCTCCAGTGGCCGCCATCGAGGTCAACGCCAGCTGCCCGAACGTCGAGGACCGCGCGGCGATGTTCGCACACTCGGCACGCGCGACCGCGGCCCTGGTCAGCGCGGCGCGGGTCGGGGGCCACCCGGTGTGGGTCAAGCTCAGCCCCAATACGCCCGAGCTGATCGCCATCGCCGAGGCCGCGGTGTCCGCGGGCGCCGACGCCCTCGTGCTCGTGAACACGCTGCTGGGCATGGTGATGGACATCGAGCGGCGGGCGCCGGCGCTCGGGGCCGTCGGTGGTGGCCTCAGCGGACCGGGCCTGGGTCCCGTGGCGCTGCGCGCGGTGTACGACTGCCGCGGTGCGCTGCCCACGACGCCCATCGTGGGCGTGGGCGGCATCGCCTCGGGGCGCGACGCGATCGCGATGCTCATGGCCGGGGCGAACGCGGTGCAGGTGGGCACGGCCACCTTCGCCGACCCTCGCGCACCCTGGCGGGTGCAGCGAGGCGTGGCCCACTGGATGGCGCGCCACGGGGTGAAGACGGTGGCCGAGCTGGTCGGTGCGGGCCGTGCCTGAGAGCCTCGTCGCGCGAGTGCGGCGCGCGGTCGAGGCGTCGGGACCGCTGTGCGTGGGCATCGATCCGTCGGCCGCCGTGGTTGCGGCCTGGGGCCGACGAGACGGCGCTCGCGGCGTGGAGTACGTCGCCCGGACCCTCCTCGCGTCGTGCGCCCCGTTTGCCAGTGCGCTCAAGGTGCAGGTCGCGTTCTTCGAGCGCCTCGGGGCGGCGGGCTTCGCTGCCTTGGAGGCGACGCTCCGCGAGGCGCGAGACACCGGCGCGCTGGTGATCGCCGACGCTAAGCGGGGCGACATCGGGTCGTCCAACGAGGGCTACGCCCAGGCGTGGCTCGAGGACGGAGCGCCCTTGGCCGTCGACGCGCTCACCGTGAGCCCCTACTTGGGCGTCGCCGCGCTGCAGCCCCTGATCGAGCGGGCGGCACTCACGGGTCGGGGGGTCTTCGTGCTGGCGCGGACCTCCAACCCGGAGGGCCGCGGGATCCAAGAGGCGCGCACGATATCGGGCGCGGCGGTCGCCGACGAGGTCGTGGCCCGCGTGCGCGAACTCAACGCGGGGGTCGCGGCGGGGGCCACGGGCATCGTCCTCGGGGCGACGGCGCCGGCCCCGGCCGCTGGGCTGAACGGTTTGGGCGGGGCGATCCTCGTGCCCGGCGTGGGCGCCCAGGGCGGCACCGAGCAGGACGTGCGTCGCCTGACGCAGGGCGCCGAGCGATCGTCCGTGCTGGTGAGCGTGTCGCGAGCGCTGACCGACAGCGGCCCCGACGCCCGCGGGCTGGCGACGGCCGCGCGCGCCTGGCGAGAGCGCCTCGCCCAAACGCTGACCTGATCAGGGGGGTGGGGTCCGGACACGGAGGCATGGGGAGCGGTAGTCTGTGGCCGTGACACCGACACCACCCAAGTTGACCCAGGAGCAGCGGGTTGAGGCGTCGCGTCTGGCCGTGGCCAACCGGCGTCGCCGGGCGGAGGTCAAGCGCCAGGTCAAGAACGGTGAGCTCACCTTGTCCCAGATCTTCGTCCTGGCCGATCAGGAGGAGCCCGTGGCGCAGATGCGGGCCTTTGACCTGATCAGCGCGTTGCCGGCGATCGGGGAGATCAAGGCGGAGCGCATCATGGCCAAGGCGCGCATCGCGCGCTCGCGACGCATCCGGGGCCTGGGTCCCAAGCAGCGGGCTGAGCTCTTCCGCGTCCTGGCCCGCTGAGCCGGTGATCATCGTCCTCATCGGGCCGGGAGGCGTCGGCAAGGGGACGATCGCGCGGCGCTTGGTCGAGCGCGACCCGCGCCTCTGGCTGAGCCGCAGTTGGACGACGCGGGCGCCCCGGGGCGGCGAGCGCGGCGACGAGTACGAGTACGTCTCGCGCGAGGCATTCCTCGCGGCGGTCGCCGCGGACCAGTTCCTGGAGTGGGCGGAGTTCCACGGGAACCTCTACGGCACGCCGATCCCCCCCGCCCTTCCGGGACGGGACCTCCTGCTCGAGATCGAGGTCCAAGGCGCAATCCAGATTCGTCGCCGGTTCCCGGACGCCACGGTCCTGCTCGTGGTCGCCCCGTCCTCCTCGGACCTGGAGGAGCGGCTGCGGGGGCGCGGCGACGGCGACGAGCACGTGGCGCGCCGGTTGGCCAGTGCCCCCCAGGAGCTCGCGGCGGGACGCGCGATCGCGAACGCCGAGGTGGTCAACGACGATGTCGAGCGAGCCGCCGACGAGATCCTCTCTATACTGGAGGGGATTCGCCGGGACCCCCATGCCCCAGCGTCGCAAAGGACCTGAACCATGGCTGAACGCCCCACGCTTGTGGACCCGCCCATCGAGGACCTGTTGGACAAGGTCGAGCGGTCGCGGTTCACCCTGGTCGCGGTGGCGGCCACGCGCGCGCGCGAGATCAACGACTACTACAACGGGCTCGGGGCGGGTCACGGAGCCATGATCCCTCCCCAGGTCGCCCTGGTCTCGAACAAGGCGCTGTCGCTAGCCCTGGAGGAGCTCTACGAGGGCAAGCTGGTCTTCCATCGGCCCACCGCCGAGGAGCTCGCCGCGGAGCGCGACGCGCGCGACGAGGCGGCCGGGGCCCAGGACTCCGCGAGCGATCTGGACGCCTTCACCGATGCCCTCCGGGACGCCTGAGACCGACCGCCCCTTCGTCGTTGTTGGCGTGAGTGGCGGCATCGCCGCGTACAAGTCGGTCGAGCTCGTCCGCCGTCTGCGTGAGCGTGACTACCACGTGGCGGTCATTACGACGCCGGCGGCGGAGCGCTTCGTGTCGCCCTTCACATTGGGCACGCTGGCGTCCGAGCCGGTGGCCCGGGACCTCTTCTCCGAGGCCGGTGGCCCGATCCCTCACACCCGACTGGGCCAACTCGCCGATCTGATCGTGATCGCGCCGGCGACGGCCGACGTGATTGGGCGCTACGCCGCGGGCCTGGGGGACGACCTGCTGACCACGACCTTGCTCGCGGCGCGCGGCACCGTGCTCGTGTGCCCCGCGATGCACACCGAGATGTGGGAGAACGCAGCGGTCCAGGAGAACCTGGCCACCCTGCGCCGCCGAGGGGTCCTCGTTCTGGAGCCCGCGAGCGGCGCCCTGGCCGGCGGCGATGAGGGGCCGGGCCGGCTTCCGGAGGTCGAGGTCATCGTCGAGCGCGTCGCCTCCCTGGTCGAGGGGCCCGGCCACCCGTTGTCCGGCCGACGCCTGCTCATCACGGCCGGCGGGACGCGCGAGCCCATCGACCCGGTGCGGGTGCTGACCAACCGCTCGTCGGGGCGCCAGGGACACGCCCTAGCCGAGGTCGCGGCCCAGTGGGGCGCTGAGGTCACGCTCGTCACGGCCAGCGAGCTGCCCGCGCCCACGGGGTGGGGACACGTCACCACGGTGCGTGCCGAGACGGCTGCGGCGATGCGCGAGGAGGTCCTCGCCCGCCTCGACGACGCCGACGCCCTGATCATGGCCGCCGCCGTCGCCGACTTCACGGTGCGGCCCGCCGCCACCAAGCTCAAGCGGCGCGACGGCGTCCCCACGCTGCACCTCGAGCCCACGGCCGACATCTTGGCGGAGGCCGTCGCCCGACGCCGCCCCGGCCAGGTGCTGGTGGGCTTCGCGGCCGAGTCGAGCGACGCCCTGCGCAACGGGCGCGAAAAGTTTGTGCGCAAGGGCGTGGATCTCCTCGTGCTCAACGACGTGTCGAGGCCCGGCGCCGGATTCGAGACGGCCACCAACGAGGTCGTCCTGATCGACGCGACGGGAGAGGAGCCGGTGTCGCTGCGCTCCAAAGCGGAGGTGGCGCGAGCGGTCTTGGGTAGGGTGGCCTCACTGCTTTCGCGAGGAGACGAATGACCGACCGCACCCTGTTCACCTCGGAGTCGGTGACCGAGGGCCATCCGGACAAGATCGCGGACCAGGTCTCCGACGCCGTCCTGGACGCGATCGTGACCCACGACCCCGGCGCGCGCGTGGCCTGCGAGACGCTGCTGACGACCGGCCTGTGCGTGGTCGCGGGGGAGATCACCACGTCGGCGATCGTCGACATCAGCGCCGTGGCCCGCGAGACGATCCTGTCGATCGGCTACGACAGCAGCGCGAAGGGTTTCGACGGGCGCTCGTGCGCCGTCCTGGTGTCCCTCGACAAGCAGAGCCCCGACATCGCCGGTGGTGTCGATGCGGCCCTCGAACTGCGTACCGGCATCGCTGGCGAGGATGAGCTGAACGCGCTGGGCGCTGGTGACCAGGGGATGATGTTCGGGTACGCGTGCGACGACAACGACGACCTGATGCCCGTGCCGATCTGGCTCGCGCACCGTCTGTCGATGCGTCTGAGCCAGGTGCGGCGATCGGGACTCCTCCCGTATCTGGGACCCGACGGCAAGACGCAGGTCACGATCGCCTACGAGGACGGGGAGCCCGTCGCGGTCGACACGGTCCTCGTGTCGACCCAGCACGAGGACGGGTACGACTGGCAGACGATCCACGACGACGTCGTGGCGCACGTGATCGGCCCGGTCCTCCCCGCCAACCTCGACACGTCCTCGATGCGGGTCATCGTCAACCCGTCGGGCAAGTTCGTCCTCGGCGGCCCGCACGCCGACGCGGGGCTGACCGGACGCAAGATCATCGTGGACACCTACGGCGGCATGGCCCGTCACGGCGGGGGCGCGTTCTCGGGCAAGGACCCGTCCAAGGTCGATCGTTCGGCGGCGTACGCGGCGCGCTGGGTTGCCAAGCACGTCGTCGCCTCGGGCGCGGCCCGCCGCTGCGAGGTGCAGGTCGCCTACGCCATCGGCGTCGCCCGTCCCGTGTCGGTCCTGGTCGAGACGTTCGGCACCGAGCAGGTGGACCGATCGCGCATTGCCAAGGCGGTCGACGCGTTGTTCGACTTGCGCCCGGCGGCCATCATCCGGGATCTCGACCTCCGTCGGCCGATCTACCGGCGCACCGCCGCCTACGGCCACTTCGGCCGGGCGGACTCCGCGTTCACCTGGGAGCAGACGCCGCGCCTGGACGACTTCCGCCGGGAGCTCGGCCTGGACTAGCCGTGGTCATCCGCGCCGTGCAGGTGATCACCGAGGTGGGGGCGCTGGACCGCCCCCTCGACTACCTCGTGCCCGAGGAGTGGCCCGACGTGACCGTGGGCGAGCGCGTCCGCGCACCCCTCCAGAGCCGATCGGTGCGGGGCTGGGTCGTCGGCCCGACGTCGCCGCAACCGTCCCTGCGGCCGCTACGCACCCGCCTCGACGTCGCCTTGAGCCCTGAGGTGGTGGCCTTGGCGCAGTGGGCCGCCCAGCGATGGGTGGCGCCCGTCGCGCGCTTCCTCCAGGCGGCCAGCCCGGGGCGGCTCGTGCGCTCGCTGCCCGAGGCTCCCGCGGCGTTCGTGCCCCCCAGCCTGGGCGACGTGGCGTGGAACGCACCGCCGGGGATCGTCCAGGTCGGACCCACCGACGACGTGTTGGGCATCGTGGCCCAGGCGATCGGGCACGGGGCGACCGCGGGGGGCTCGGTCGTCGTCGTGGTCCCCGGCGAGGGGTGGGCGGGCCGGCTGCGTACGCGGCTCGAACGCAGGGGCGTCGCCGTGGCGGCGGACGATGACGTGGAGCGGGTGCGCGCCGGGTGGCCCGTCGTGGTGGGCACGCGCTCGGCGGTGTGGGCCTCGGTGCCGCGCCTGGCGGCGGTCGTGGTGATCGACGGCGAGGACGAGGCGTTGCGTTCGAGCGCCTGGCCGCGCTGGGACGCCGTCACGGTCGCCCGCGAGCGAGCGCGGCGGGCGGGCGTGCCCGCCTGGATCACGACGGTGGTGCCCTCGCCGGTGCTGCGCGCGGGCGTGACCAGCACCCGGGCGACGCCGGGGAGTTGGCCCGCCGTGCGCATCGTCGACCGGCGCTCGGGTGATCCCCACGACGGCTGGCTCGCGGCCGAGACGGTGAGCGCCGCCCATCGCGCCCTGGCGGGTGACGAGGACGTGGCCGTCGCGGTGCTCCTCCAGCGGCTGGGGGCGGGACGGCTCCTCGCGTGCGGGCGCTGCGGCGAGCTGTATCGCTGTGGCGTGTGCGGGGGTGCCGAGCGCGATAGTGGCGACCTCGTGGCCTGTGCGGATGGACACGAGCCACGGCCGCCCTACTGCCGCGCGTGCGGGTCGACGCAGGTGCGCCGCCGCCGCGTCGGAGTGCAGGGCCTGGCCAGCGCGGTCGCCGCCCAGCTGTCCCAGCCCGTGAGCGTCGTCACCGCGGGCACGTCTGAGCCGTTCGAGAGGGTCGTGGTCGGGACCGAGGCGCTGTGGGGACGCGTCCGCCGAGCGGGCCTCGTCGTCGTGGCCGACTTCGACCAGTACCTCCTCGCGCCGCGCGCGGCGGCGCGCCACGAGGCCCTGCGGGCGGTTGCCCGTGCCGGGCGCGTCGTGGGAGGACGCACCGAGGGGCGTGGACTGGTCGTGATCCAGACGAGGCGAGGCGAGGATGCGGTCGTCGAGGCGCTGCGTCGGGGCGATCTGACGACAGTGCTCGACGAGGAGGACGCGACGGCCCGGGAGCTCGGGCTGGCGCCCTACGGCGCGACCGCGACGGTGAGCGGCCCGGGGGCCGAGGACGTCGTGGACGCCGTGACCGCGCCGGCGCGCGCGTGGTCGGGCGAGGGCCGATGGACCGTGTGGGCGCCCGACGAAGTGAGTCTGCGCGCGGTGCTGGCGTCGGCGCCCCATCCCGCCGGCCTGCGCCTGGACGTGGACTGAGCCGGTAGCGTGGCATCGTGACCACCCTGCCAATCCGGGTCTTTGGCGACCCGGTGCTCTCCACGCCGACGCGGCCCGTCGACGACATCGACGGGCGGGTGGCGAACCTCGTCGAGCGGATGTTCGAGACCATGCGCGCTGCTCCGGGGGTGGGTCTGGCGGCCAACCAGGTGGGGATCAGCCGGCGCCTCTTCGTCTACGATCCCGGTGATCGACCGACGGTCGTCATCAATCCGACCATCGTGGCGACGGACGGGATGTGGGAGTACGAGGAGGGCTGTCTCTCGGTCCCGGGCTACAGCTGGTCGATCCTGCGACCCAACGAGGTGCACCTGCGGGGCTACGACCTCGAGGGCAACGAGATCGAGATCGAGGTCGACGAGTTCGAGGGGCGGATCCTCCAACACGAGATGGACCACCTCGACGGGATCCTCTTGGTCGAGCGCCTCGACGACCGGCAGCGGCGCGAGGCCAAGCGAATGCTGCGCCAGGGAGCCGTCCAGCTCGATCGCGACCCGGACGGGCTGGGCCAGCTGCTGGACGGCTAGATGCGGCTGGTCTTCCTGGGGACTCCCGCGGCGGCAGTTCCCACCCTCGAGGCATTGCTGGAGGCCGGCCACGAGGTGACGACCGTCGTGACGCGACCCGATCGGCGGCGGGGGCGTGGTGGGAGCGAGACGCCGAGCCCCGTTGCCACGGCGGCCCGAGCCCACGGGCTGCCCGTCGTGCACCGGCTGGCGGACCTGGACGCCGACGGGGCCGTGCGCGGAGTGGTCGTGGCTTACGGCGCGATGATTCCGGCCTCGCTGCTCGAGCGGCTCCCCATGCTCAACGTGCACTTCTCGCTGCTGCCGCGCTGGCGTGGCGCAGCGCCCGTGGCGCGGGCCATCCTGGCCGGGGACGAGCTCACCGGGGTCTCGATCATGTCGCTCGAGGCGACACTGGACACGGGGCCCGTCCATCTCGCGCGGCCGCTGCCCGTCGGGGAGCGCTCGCTCTCCGAGCTGACCGGAGCGCTGGCCGACCTGGGCGCCGCGGCAGTCGTGGAGGTGCTGGCCGATCCCGAGCGACTGGCCCATCCGCGGGTCCAGGTGGGTGAGGTGACGTACGCCGAGAAGCTCTCCGCGGCCGACTTCCGCCTCTATCCAGGGCTGGCGCTCGTCCAGGCCCGCCGCATTGTGCGCCTCGAACGTGCGTGGCTGGACGTCGCTGGTGAGCGTCTCCAGGTCCTGGAAGCAGCCCCCGCGTCGGGGGAGTGCGCACCCGGGGCGTGGTGCTTCGACGGCGACGTCACGGTGGGGCTGGCCGATGGGGCGCTGCGCCTCGACGTCGTGCGCCCCGCGGGACGGCGGAGCATGGCCGCCGCGGACTGGTGGCGCGGTGTGCGCGCAACGCCCGGTGAGTGGACCTGAGGGCTGCGCTGCCTAGTCTGGACCCGATGACCTCGCGCGATCCCGGTGACTGGCGATCGCTGCGGATCGCGCCATCCATCCTCTCGGCGGACTTCGCTGCGCTGCGCGAGGACCTGGCGCGGGTCGATCCCGAGATCGACTGGGTGCATCTGGACGTGATGGACGGGCACTTCGTACCGAACCTGACGATCGGACCGGCCGTCGTGTCGGCACTGCGCCCGCACAGCGACCGGCTGTTCGACTGCCACCTGATGGTCACGGACCCCCGCCGGTACCTGGAGGCCTTCGCGCGCGCGGGAGCCGATAGCTGCACGGTGCACGTGGAGGCGCACGAGGCGGCCGCCGCGCTCGACGACGCGCGTGCCCTGGGCGTGCGCGCGGGACTGGCGCTCAACCCCGACACACCCGTCGAGAGCGTCCTGGCGCACCTGGGAACTCTCGACCTCGTCCTGGTCATGAGCGTCTACCCGGGCTTCGGGGGGCAGGCCTTCATCCCCGAGGTGCTCGACAAGGTGCGCGCCCTGCGCCAGGAGATCGACGCGCAGGGCCTGGAGGTGGACCTGGAGATCGACGGGGGGATCGACGTGACGTGGGCTCCGGTGGCCGCCGGAGCGGGCGCGACGGTCCTCGTGGCGGGCTCGGCGATCTTCCGAGCCCCCGATCCTCGGGCGGCGGCGCGGGAGCTGCGCGCACGCGCCCTCGTCCCGTGACCCACGACGAGGCCCTGATGGCCAGCGCGCTCGAGGCATCGGCGGCCGCGCGGATCGACGCGCCGCCCAATCCGTGGGTGGGCGCGCTGGTCGTCGACGCGGAGGGCGTCGTGCGGGGTCTGGGCGTGACGCGGCCCGCCGGTGGTCCCCACGCCGAGGTGGTCGCACTCGCCGAGGCCGGACCGGCCGCCCGGGGCGCGACCTTGGTGGTGACCCTCGAGCCGTGCGCTCACCAGGGGCGTACCCCCCCGTGCACCGAGGCGATCGTGGCCGCGGGCATCGCGCGCGTGGTGCTGGGCGTGCGCGACCCGGACGCCCACGTCGACGGCCGTGGCGTCGCGGCACTCCGCGCGGCCGGTGTGGCCGTCGAGGAGGGGGTGCTCGCCGGTCCCGTGTCGCGCGCGCTCGCGCCGTATCTGTGGCACCGGCGCACCGGCCGCCCGTGGATCGTCCTCAAAGTCGCCGCCACCCTCGACGGCGTGGTGGCGATGGCCGACCGCTCGAGTCAGTGGATCACCGGGGACGCCGCGCGCCAGGACGTTCAGCGCTTGCGTGCCGAGAGCCAGGCGATCGTGGTCGGTGCCGGGACGGTGCGCGCCGACGACCCCGCGCTCACCGCGCGGCTGCCCGGACGCACCCTCGAGCCGCTGCGCGTGGTGCTGGGCACCGCGCCGGCGGGAGCGCGCGTGCGACCTTGCTGGGAGCGCTCGGCGCCTCTCGAGGACGTCGTCGCGGAGCTGGGTCGCCACGGCGTCATCCAGGCGATGGTCGAGGGCGGACCGTCCACGGCCAGCGCGTTCGTGGCCGCAGGCCTCGTCAACCAGGTCGTCTGGTACGTCGCGGCGGCGCTGGCTGGCTCGCAGCGTACGCTGGGTGCGTTGGCGGATCTGTCGACCGCCACGATCGCCCAGCTCCGGCGGTGGAAGTTGACGTCGGTCGAGCAGCTGGGCGATGACCTAAGGATCGAGATGGAGGAGTGATGGCCCTGTCGACCATCGAAGAAGCCCTGGAGGCTCTGAGGACGGGCCGCATGGTCGTCGTGGTGGACGATGAGGACCGCGAGAACGAGGGCGACCTCATCATGGCCGCCGAGGATGCGACGCCCGAGGCCATCGCGTTCTACCTCGAGTACACCTCGGGAGTGTTCTGCGTGCCGCTCGAACCCGAGCGCGCCGACGCGCTGGAGTTGCCCCTGATGGTGGTTGAGAACACGGAGTCCCAGCGCACCGCGTTCACCGTGTCGGTCGACCTGCGGGTGGGCACGACGACGGGCATCTCGGCGCACGACCGCGCCGCCACGATCCGCGCCCTGATCGACCCGGCGACGCGCGCGCGAGACCTGAACCGGCCGGGGCACATCTTCCCCCTGCGGTATCGGCCGGGCGGCGTCCTCAAGCGTGCTGGCCACACCGAGGCGACCGTCGACCTGTGTCGTCTGGCCGGCAAGGCACCCTCGGGTGTGCTGTGCGAGATCGTCAGCGCCGACAAGGCCGACATGGCCCGCCTGCCCGAGCTCGAAGAGTTCGCCGCGCGCCACGGCCTGCCCATCATCACCATCGCCGAGCTCATCCGGTACCGCCGCCAGCACGAGAAGCTCGTGCGGCGCGTCTCCGAGGCGCTCCTGCCCACCGAGTTCGGGGCGTTTCGCGCCATCGTCTTCGAGTCGGTCCTCGACGGCGAGCAGCATCTGGCGCTGGTCCGTGGCGAGGTCGAAGGCCACGAGTCGGTGCTGGTCCGGGTGCACTCCGAGTGCCTGACGGGTGACGCGCTGGGGTCGCTGCGCTGCGACTGCGGGCCCCAGCTCCAGACCGCGATGGCCACCATTGCCGAGGCCGGTCGCGGGGTCATCGTGTACCTGCGCGGACACGAGGGGCGGGGCATCGGGCTGGGGCACAAGATCCGGGCCTACGCGCTCCAGGACGATGGGCGCGACACGGTGGACGCGAACCTCGAGCTGGGCCTGCCCGTCGACTCGCGCGAGTACGGGATCGGCGCACAGATCCTGGTGGATCTGGGCGTCAGCTCGATGCGGCTGATGACCAACAATCCGGCCAAGTACGGGGGGTTGGAGGGCTTCGGCCTGAACATCGAGGGCCGGGTGCCCATCGAGAGCCGGCCGACCCCCTACAACATCGACTACCTGCGCACGAAGCGCGAGCGGCTGGGACACATGCTGGAGGGCCTCGATGACGTCGAGTGACGAGACCGAGTTCGACGCGGCGGCCGCCGAGGTGCTGCGCCCCCACGTCGGGACCTGGATCGACGAGGCAGGCGGGGGCGCGGGGCGTCGGGTGGCGATCGCCGCGGCGCGCTTCAACGGGGGGATCACGCTGCGGCTGCTGGCCGGTGCCCTGGCCGGTCTCGACGAGGCGGGCGTCGCCGCGGCCGACGTCACGGTCGCCTGGGCCCCTGGGGCCTTCGAGCTGCCGCTGGTCGCGCGAACCTTGGCGACGTCGCCGGCACGCGTCGATGCGGTCATCGCGCTGGGCGCGGTGATCCGCGGTGAGACGGGCCACTACGACTTCGTCGCGGGGGAGTGCGCGCGCGGACTGCAAACGGTGCAACTCGAGACCGGCGTGCCCGTGGTCTTCGGCGTCTTGACCACCGAGGACGTCGCCCAGGCCCTGGATCGGTCGCGGACCGACGCGAGCAACAAGGGACGGGAAGCGGCGTTGACGGCCGTGGAGATGGCCGCCGTCGTGCGCCGGATCCGGCGCTAGCCGGTGGAGGCGGAGCCCGCGACGCGCACCCAGGCCTGCTGCACCTCGGCGAGGGCCGTCCGGTAGAGGGATAGGTGGTCGCCGAGGCGCTCGCCCCCCGAGGTGACGATCGCCGCCGCGCCGTCGATCGCCAGCTGTGCGGCGGGCAGGTCGGGCGGCTCGCTCGCCAGGCGGATCGCGGCGGCCTGGAGCAACTGCAGGATCTGGGTGGCCAGAAGGATCTCGACGGGCGTCGACGCGAGGAACGACTGCTGCTCGTCCTCGTCGGAGCGTTCGGCCTCAGCAGTCATGGGCTCAGGGTATCGCACGGCTTGCTGACCAAGGGACGCCGTCTGCTAGGCTGGCGCGACACCAACACAGCAAGTGGGGTTGGCACTGCCAACGTCCACCTGGTCACGCAGCGTGTACCAGGTCTCGAGACTCGCCTCGCTTGTCGTGGCGGCGCTTCGGCGCCGTAGGAGATGAGGAGACGAGTATCGCAACTGGACCTGGAGACCACCGCATCAACGAGCGGATCCGTGTGGAGTCCGTTCGCCTGATCGATCAGGACGGGACGCAGCGGGGCATTATGCCCACGCGGGAGGCACTGGCCCTGGCCCGGAGTGTCGAATTGGATCTTGTGGAGATCGCCCCGACGGCGACCCCTCCCGTGTGCCGGATCATGGACTACGGGAAGTTCAAGTTCGACGAGGCGCAAAGGGCCAAGGAGTCTCGCCGTCGGTCGACCAACGTCGGGATCAAGGAGATGAAGTACCGCCCCAAGATCGGGGCGGGCGACTTCGAGACCAAGACCCGGCTCGTCGAGAAGTTCCTGGGTGAGGGTCACAAGGTCAAGGTCACCATCATGTTCCGGGGTCGCGAGACGGCGCACCCCGAGTTGGGGCGCCGGATCCTGGATCGGATCGTCGAGCGGCTCGGCGAGGGGACGAAGGTCGAGGCTGCGGCCAAGCTCGACGGTCGGAACATGACGATGGTGCTGGGGTCCGAGCGGCGGGCCAAGGCGAAGAACGAGTCGGCGCGAGCAGCCACGGTGGACGTGGCTGCCCAGCCCGACGGGGAGTGAGCAGAGGAGAGCGGATATGCCCAAGATGAAGACGGACAGTGGGGCCAAGAAGCGGGTCAAGGTCACGGGCACGGGGCGCCTGCGGCGGGGCAAGGCCTTCCGCGGGCACCTGATGGAGAAGAAGACGTCGGTGCGCGCGCGCCGGCTCGGGCGCGAGACGGGCTTCGCCCCGGGGACCGAGCGCAACGTCAAGAAGTTGCTGGGCCTGTAGGACGAGAGGAGACACGATGGCGCGCGTCAAGCGAGGAGTCAACGCCAAGAAGCACCACAAGGCGATCTTGGAGCAGGCCAAGGGGTACTACGGCGACCGCAGTCGGACGTTCCGGGCCGCGAACCAGGCGGTGCAGCACTCGGGTGTGTACGCGTTTCGCGACCGGCGGGCCCGCAAGGGCGAGTTCCGCCAGCTGTGGATCCAGCGGATCAACGCGGCGGCCCGCCTGCACGGCGTCAGCTACAGCCGCTTCATCGCGGGGCTGCACGTGGCGGGCATCACGGTCGACCGGCGCATCCTGGCTGATCTGGCGGTGAACGACGACACGGCGTTCGCCGCGTTGGTCGCCCAGTCATCGGCGGCGCTGAGCGAGTAGCGACGCGACCGGTCGACGTCGGCTCGTCGCACCAGCGCGTCCGGCGCCTGCGGCGTCTAGCCCGCAAGCGCGATCTGCGCTGGCGGGAGCTCGCCTGCGTCCTCGAGGGACCTGACCTGGTCGAGGCGGCGCTCGACGCCTCGGTGGAGGTCGAGGCCGTCTACGTGGATCGCGAGCGGTGGGAGGTCCCGGGGATCGCCGAGCTCGTGCGACGCGCCGATGAGCAGGGCATCGTCGTCTACGGGCTGGACGCGACGGCCGTGCGCAGCGTCTCGGAGGCGACGTCGCCCCAGCCCATCCTGGCCACGGCGCGCTTCGCGCCGCGCGGACTCGACGAGTTGGCGGTCGACGGCCTGGTCCTGGTGCTCCACGACGTTCAAGACCCCGGGAACGCGGGGACCGTGATCCGCAGCGCCGAGGCGGCGGGGGCCCGAGCGGTCATCCTGACGGGCCAGAGCGTGGATCCCTACAACCCCAAGACGCTTCGCGCCACTACGGGGGCGATCTTTCGCGTCCCGGTTGTCGTAGCCGACCTGACCCCCACCCTCGACGGACTCGCTCGTCAGCACGTCCGGACCCTGGCCACGGTCGTGCGCGAGGGCGATGACGTCCTCGCCACCGACCTGCGGGCACCGACCGCGATCCTCATCGGCAACGAGGCGGCGGGTCTGGATGACGCGGTCGTGGCGCGCTGTGACGGTCGGATCTCGATCGCGATGGCGGGTGGCGAGTCCCTGAACGCCGGCGTGGCCGCGTCGTTGATCGCCTTCGTGGCGCGCTGGCAGGTCGAGGGCCGGGGAGGATTCGGGGCACCGCGTAGCCTGGGGAGATCATGACCGACTGGGATCTGGACCTCGAGCGAGCGTCGTCGGCCGCGCTCGCGGCCCTGGCCGGCGCGGCCACGGTCGACGAGCTCGAGGCCGCGGCCGCCGCAGCTACCGGGAAGCGCTCTCCGCTGGCCTCGCTCCAGCGCTCGCTGGGGGCTGCCGAACCGGCCGAGCGCCGCCGGCGGGGGGCGCAGATCCAGGCCGCGCGGGCCCGTCTCGAGCTCGCCGCGGCGCAGCGACGCGATGAGCTGCTGGCGTCCGAGCGGACGGCGTGGCTGGCGGCCGACGCCCTCGATCTCGGCGACGTGATCGTGACCAATCGGCCGTGGTCGGTGACAATGGGGCACGGGGGCCTCATTCCCGCGGTGCAGGCCGAGCTCGAGGACGTCTTCGTGGCGATGGGCTTCCAGGTGGCCGAGGGTCCCGAGGTCGAGACTGACTGGTACAACTTCGAGGCTCTGAACATCCCGCCAGCGCACCCGGCGCGCGGACTGTGGGACACGTTCTACGTCGATCTGGGCGAACCCGAGACCATCGTTCTGCGCACGCACACGTCGCCGACCCAAGTCCACCTGATGGAGCAGGCCGTCGCGACGGGTACCCTGCCGATCCACTCAGTGATGCCCGGCCGTTGCTACCGCCGTGACACGCCCGACGCACGCCACCTGGCGACCTTCCACCAAGTCGAGGGTCTTGTGGTCGATCGTGGGATCACCTTCGCCGACCTGGCCGGCGTCATCGAGACGTTCACCCGCGCCTTCTTCGGTCCGGACATCCAGTCGCGTCTGCGCCCGGGCTACTTCCCGTTCACGGAGCCCTCCGCCGAGTTCGAGATCACGTGCACGATCTGCCGAGGCGCGGGGTGCCGGACGTGCTCGCACACCGGATGGATCGAGTTGGGTGGCTGCGGGATGATGGACCCCGACGTCTTCGCGGCGGTCGGCATCGATCCCGATGAGTGGAGCGGCTTCGCCTTCGGGTTCGGGATCGACCGGTGCGCGCAGATGCGCGCGGGCATCGCGGACCTGCGAGCCCTGACCGACAACGACGTCCGCTTCCTGGAGCAGTTCTCGTGAAGGTCCCTCGCTCCTGGCTGGAGGAGTTCGTCGATCTGCCCGAGACCGATGCCGAGTTGCGGGCCACCCTCGACGACCTGGGCGTGGTCGTCGAGGCGATCGACCACGTCGGCGGGGGACTCGGGGAGGTCGTCGTCGCTCGCGTCGAGTCGATCCACGCCATCGACGGCGCCGATCGCATCCGTCGGGTGGTCGTCGACGCGGGCCAGGGTCCCGTGGAGGTCGTGTGCGGTGCGTGGAACTTCGAGGTGGGCCAGCACGTCCCCTTCGCTCCCGTGGGCTCGGTTCTGCCCGGTGGGCTGGCGATCAATCGACGCGTGATGCGTGGCGTGACGAGCAACGGCATGCTCTGCTCGGCGCGCGAGCTGGCGCTGCGTGACGATCACGAGGGCCTGCTCATCCTCGACGAATTGACGGTCCCCGAGGTCGGCCAGTCCGTGGCCGCAGCCCTCGATCTCGTGCCCGACGTCGTCTTCACCGTGTCGGTCGAGGGAAACCGGCCCGACGCGTGGTCAATCCTCGGTGTGGCGCGCGACCTCGCGGCCCGTCTGGAGCGACCCCTGCGGACGCCCGCCCTGGCACCGCCGAGTCCCGGGGACGACACTGCAGCGCTCGCGGGTGCCGACCTCCGGGATCCGACGCTCTGTTCGCGCCTGACGGTCTCGGTCATGGAGAACGTCCAGATCGGACCCTCGCCGGCGTGGGTCGCGCAGCGGCTCGAGCGCGCGGGCATGCGATCGATCAACAACGTCGTGGATGCGTCGAACTACGTGATGCTCGAGTTGGGTCAGCCCACGCACCCCTACGACCTCGACCTCGTGGCCCGCGCGAGCCTGGGAGTTCGCGCGGCGCACCCCGGCGAGACGCTGGTCACGCTCGACGGCACCACCCGTGCTCTGGCGCAGGCCGGCCGCGGTCTGGGAGACACCGGTGTCGACTGCGTGATCGTTGACGGCGACGACGCGGTGATCGGACTGGCGGGGATCATGGGGGGGGCGTCGAGCGAGATCTCCGACACGACCTCACGGGTTCTGCTCGAGGCGGCGTGCTTCGATGCCATGGCGATCGCTCGCTCGTCCAAGCGCCATGGGCTGCGCACGGAAGCCTCCACCCGTTTCGAGCGGGGCGTGGATCCCGAGCTGGCGTTGCGCGCGGTGGCCAGGTTCGTCGAGGTGTTGCGGGCGTCGGTGCCCGACCTCGTGTGGCGTCGCGACCCGCTGGACCTTCGGGGTCAGGTGGCCGCGCCCGGGCGGGTGCGCCTGCGGGGGAGCGATGTCGAGCGCGCTCTCGGAGTCGAGATCGAGGTCGGCGAGGTGCGTCGTCACCTGGAAGCGATCGGATTCGCGGTCGACCCCGGTCCCGGGGGATCACTCGAGGTCACGGCACCGACATCGCGGCCCGACGTCCGGTCCGGTGTCGCGGGCCGAGCCGACGTGATCGAGGAGATTGCGCGACTGCACAGCTACCGGCGGCTGCCGCGACACACGCCGACGTGGCCGGAGCCAGGCGGGCTGAGCGATCGCCAGCGCCTGCGGCGACGGTTGCGGGCGGCGCTGGTTGCCCTGGGGGTCACCGAGGTTTGGACCCCATCGTTGGTGAGTGAGGACCACTTCACGCGCACGCACGCCGGCGCACAGCCGATCCGCGTGGCCAATCCACTCGCGAGCGAGAGCGCCATCTTGCGTCCCACGCTCATCACGGGGATGATCGACGCCCTGGGTCGCAATCGGGAGCGGGGCTTCAGCGAGTTGCGGCTGGGCGAGTTCGGCGTCGTGTTCACCCACCCGGACGATGTCGACGAGCCGCGCCGGAGCCGCGGCGGTGTGGGCGGCGCCGCGATGCTCGAGCTGCCCACCGAGGACGAGCGGCTCACCGTGCTGCTGGCGCACCCCGACGACGACGCGACGACGGCGGTGTCGCTGTGGGCGCGACTGGCCGGCGTGATGGGCTGGTCAACCACGCAGTACCGCCTGCGGACTCGCAAGGATGTGCCGGGGACGCATCCCACCCGGACGGCCGAGGTCGTCGCGCGTCCCCGTGGGGTCGTCGTCGGCGTCGTGGGTGAGCTCGACCCCGACCTCGTGGGCGCGATGTTGGGGACGACGCCGCGGATCGGGCTGGTCGACCTGGACCTGGGCGCGCTGGAGCGCGCACGGGCGGGGGAGGGGCCCCCGTCGACCGCGCAGCTGCCCAGTCGGTTCCCCAGTGCTCTCATTGACTTGGCCTTCACGGTGCCCCTCGCCGTCGCGGCCGTCGACCTCGCGGACACGCTGCGCGCCGCATCGCCGGTGGTCGAGTCCGTGCGGCTGTTCGACGTCTACCGCGGGTCGGGCCTGCCGGCGGACACGCGAAGCCTGGCCTTCGCGGTGCGGCTGAGCGCTCCGGACCACACCCTCGAGGAGGGCGAGGTGACCGCCGCGCGCCAGTCGATGATCGACGCGGCGTTGACTGAGGGAGCGCGACTGAGGTGAACGTCGACGAGACGGGCGCGGACACGATCTTCACGGCGCGCTCCCATCGCGGTCGCAGCTTCACGACTCACTGGCCGGTACGCCTGGCCGACTGCGGATCCGATGGACGTCTGCGTCCCGACGGGCTCGTGCGCTACCTCCAGGACGTCGCGGGTGACGACTGGATCGACACCGGACTGCCCCAGAGCGAGACGTGGCTCGTGCGCCACGCCGCGTTCCGACTGGTGGACGGGGCGTCGTGGCCCGCGCTGGGCGACGAGGTAACGCTCACCACGTGGTGCTCGGGGACGGGCGCCGCCTGGGCCGAGCGACGCACCGACGTCGACGTCGCCGGCGAGCGGCTGATCGAGTCGGTCACGCTGTGGGTCCCCGTGGGACCCTCCGGGAGGCCCGTCCGCTTGTCTCCGGGCTTCTACGACGCGTACGGGGAGTCCGCGCGCCGTCGCGTCTCGGGACGGGTGACGGTCACACCGCCGCCCCAGCAGGCGCAGCGGCGGCCGTGGCCACTGCGCCGCAGCGACCTGGACGTGGTGGGCCACGTGAACAACGCCGCACTCTGGTCGCCCCTGGTCGACGTGGCGTCCGGGCCGGTGCGCTCGGCGCGCATCATCCACCACGCGCCCGTGTCGTGGTCCGACGAGGCGGAGCTGGTCGTCGACGGGGCGCGGTGGTGGCTAACCGTGGAGCAGCTCGTCCGCGTCGAAGGCGTCTACACGCTCGACGGCTGAGGCGGGCGCGGTCGCGAGGATGCTGCCGAGCAGGACAAGCGGGAAGCCCACGGCGATCACCGTCGTCAGCGGCTCGGCGAGGAATGCGATGCCCAGCACCACCGCCAGCGCCGTGTTGGTATAGGTGACCACGACGCCGCGGGTCGAGCCCACCTCCTTGACCAGCTCGAAGAAGATCAGGAAGGCGCCCGCCGTGCACACCAGGGAGAGCACCGCCACGGAGCTCAGCGTCTCGGCGTTGGCGTGGTGGGGCCAGTGGAACGCCGACCAGGGGATCCAGACGACCGCGACCATGGCGGTCGCACCGGCCACGACGGCGACGCCCGGGACATCGGCGAGCTTGAGGGCCAGGATCATGGGGCCGAACGTGTAGCCGACCGTGACGACCAGGACGAGGGCGATCCAGCGGAGGGAGCCGCTATGGACGCCGCCCACGACCAGCAGGATGACGCCGAGCGCTCCCACGAGAAGCCCGGCGTAGCGGCGACCCGAGAAGCGCTCGCCGTTGCGCCGCAGACGCTGGACCGCCACCGAGATCATCGGCACGGCGGCGATCAGGAGGCTCGTCAGCGAGCTGGTGATGTGGCGCTCCGCGCTGGCCATGAGGTACCAGGGGACGCCGAACTCGACGAAGGCGAACGCGGCGATCCAGCGCCACTGGCGCACGATGTCGCCCAGGAGGCGTCGCCGCCACACGATCGGGGCCAGGACCAGGGCGGCGGGGGCGGTGCGGCCCAGGACCAGGACCCCCGGGTCGAGCTGGCGAACCGCGACGCGGATCAGGAGGTAGGGGATGCCCCAGACCACCGACATGGCGAGGAAGAGAGCCCATCCGCGACGCGACACTCGGCCAGTCTACCGGCTGGCCCCCGACTTGCATAAAAGACCACTGAGATGCATAAACTTACGGCATGGATATCGCGATCGTCGGAGCCAGCGGCTACGCCGGCGCCGAGCTCTACCGGCTGGCGGCGGGCCACCCGGACCTCGACGTGGTCCTCGCGACCGCGGGGACGCACGCGGGCGATCCCATCGCGACGCACGTTCCCGGTCTCGCAGCGCTCGTCGGCGATGCGGTGTACGCGCCGACGGCCGCGATCGAGGACGCCGAGGTGGAGACCGTGTTCATCGCGCTGCCCCACGGTCAGAGCCAGGCCATCGTCCCCGGGCTGCTGGACCGAGGCGTGCGCGTGGTCGATCTTGGTGCTGACTTCCGGCTGAGGGCCGCGACCTCGTACGCCACCTGGTACGGGCACGAGCACGGAGTGCCCGACTTGCTCGCGCGCGCGGTCTACGGGCTCGTCGAGCGCCATCGGGACGAGCTGCCGGGCGCCCAGCTCGTGGCCTCGCCGGGGTGCTATCCGACCGCGTCGATCCTGGCGCTGGGACCGTTCGTCGACGCCGGGCTGGTCGAGTCCGGGCCGATGGTCGTGAACGCCCTGAGCGGAACGTCGGGTGCGGGACGCAGCGCCAGCGAGCGGCTCCAGTTCAGCCGCCTCGCCGGCAACGCGGAAGCCTACGGTCTGCTCACGCACCGGCACACCCCCGAGATGGAACAGGAGCTCGGGATGAGCCTCCTGTTCACGCCCCACCTGGTGCCGGTCAGCCGCGGCATGCTGGTGACCGCGTACGCCAGGGTCCGCGACGTCCACGTCGATCCGATCGCGCTGCTGCGGGAGGCCTACGCGAACGACCCCTTCGTTGTGGTCGTCGACGACCCGCCCGCGCTCAAGGACGCGGTCGGATCGAACCTCTGCTTCGTCTCGGCGCGTGTCGATACGCGAACGGGCTGGCTCGTCGCGATGAGTGCGATCGACAACTTGATCAAGGGCGCTGCTGGGCAGGCCATCCAGGCGTGGAACGTGGCGACGGGCATCGACGAGGTCACGGGGCTGCCCCGTGCGGGGGTCACGCCGTGACCGTGGTGGTCAAGCTGGGCGGACACGCCCTCGATCAGATCGACGCCGATGCGCCGCGTCTGCGGGAGCTGGCCGAGGACCTGGCGGCGATTTGCGCGGAGGGCGTCGTCGTCGTTCACGGCGGCGGTCCGCAGATCGAGGCGCTCGCTCGGCGCTTGGGTGTGGCGAGCCGGTTCGTCGAGGGCCTGCGGGTCACCGATGACGCGACTCTCGAGGTCGTGGCGCTGGCGCTGAGCCAGGTGAACCTGGCCCTCACGGCGGCGTTGACGCACGCGGGATTGCGCGCGGTGGGTGTGGCGGGCGCCGCGGCAGGCGTTCGCGGCCAGCCCGAGGGCGAGACGTGGGGACGCGCGGCGCTGCGAGTCGAGGTCGAGGCTGGGGTCCTCGGAGATCTGGTCACGGCGGGCTGGGTGCCGATCGTGAGCTCGCTCGGGCTGGACAGCGCCGGGGGCCTGGTCAACGTGAATGCGGACACCGTGGCGGGCGCCGTGGCGGGATCGCTGGGGGCGCGGGCGCTGCTCCTGCTCAGCGACATCGACCAGGTCCGCACGGATCCCCACGACCCGAACTCGGCTGTCGCGCAGACCTCGGGCGCCCAGATCGCCGAGCTGCTCGCATCGGGCGCAATCCGTGACGGGATGCGTCCCAAGGCGCGAGCAGCACTCGACGCGCTCGGCGCGGGGGCGAGCCGCGTGATCGTGGGCAGTGGGCGGGGTGAGCACGCGGTGCGCGAGATTCTGGCCGGTCGGGCCCCGGCGACGGAGGTGAGGGAATGAGCCGACACGTGCTCACGATCGAAGAGTTGAGCGATGAGTCGCTCGCGCTGATCTACGCGCTCGCCCTCGAGGAGCCTCGCGACGTCCTCGGCGGCCGCGCGGTCGCCCTGGTCTTCGAGCAGCCGAGCCTGCGGACGCGCAGCGCGAGCTCGCTGGCGGTGCGCGCGCTGGGCGGCTGGCCGATCTTCATCACGGGTGAGGAGATCGGGCTCGATCGCCGCGAGTCGGTCGAGGACATCGGGCGCACTCTCGCGACCTACTACGACACGTGCGCCCTGCGCGTTCGCGACCACGCCGTCTTCTCCCGTCTGGCGTCGGTCGTCGGCGACCGCCTCGGTCTGGTGAACCTCCTCAGCGCGGTCGCCCATCCCACGCAAGCCCTGGCCGACGTGCTGACCCTGGCCGAGCACTTCTCGCGAGGTGACCCCTCGGGGCTCGCGGGTCTTCGCGTGGCCTACGTGGGCGACGTGACCAATGTCGCCCGTTCGCTGGCGGTCGCGCTCCGTCGTCTCGGGGCCGACGTCGTCCTGGGCGCGCCGACGCCCTACCAGCTGAGCGCCGGGGGTCCGGAGGACCCGCGCCGGGTGGCACGTGGTGCACTCCACCTGAGCGACTCGGCCGCTGAGGCCGTGGCGGGCGCCGACGTCGTCTACACGGACTCGTGGGTCTCGATGGGATGGGAAGCCGAACGGGCCGAGCGGACTGCGGCGCTCGAGATGTTTCGCGTGACCGAGGAGCTCCTGGCGCTCGCCAGCCCGGACGCCGTCGTGCTGCACTGCCTCCCAGCCCATCGGGGCGAGGAGGTCAGCGCGACGGTGCTCGACTCGGACCGCTCGCTCGTGTGGCGCCAGGTCGCCCATCGGGTCTCGGCCATGCGTGGCGTGCTGCGCTGGATGATGGAGGAGACATGACCAAGACGCAACGCCAACACCGGATCACCGAACTGCTCGAGCACGAGTCCATCTCGACGGCCGCGCAGCTCGTCGCTCGCCTCCACGATGAGGGCGTCGTGGCGACCCAGGCCACGGTCACGCGCGACCTGCACGAGTTGGGGATCATCAAGGTGCGCGACGACCAGGGGATACGGCGCCTGGTGGTGCCGAGCGTCACCAAGATGAGCGCACCTCCGCTGGATCACCTACGTCGCATGATGACCGAGTGGGTCGTCTCGGTCGAGGGTGCGACCAACCTGATCGTGCTCCACACCCCGCCCGGCTGTGCGCACGTGGTCGCGTCCGCCCTCGACCGAAGCGTGCTGCCGGAGGTTCTAGGTAGTGTGGCAGGAGACGACACCCTGCTCGTCATCGCACGTGACGAGCGCAGTGGGCGACGCTTAGTGGGGCAGTTCCGGCGACTGGCGGACCTCCCCGTGGGCACGTAGGGAAGGGGCGCGGAGTGGCGAAGCGTGTGGTTCTGGCCTATAGCGGCGGGCTGGACACCTCGGTGGCGATTCGGTGGATGACCCAGGAATGGGGTGTCGAGGTGGTGGCGCTCTTGGTCAACGTCGGCCAGGATCCCACGAGTTCGGAGGACTTCGAGTCGATTCGCTCTCGGGCACGGGCCGCTGGTGCCGTGGAGTGTGTGGTCGTGGACGCGCGCGACGAGATGGCCGAGGAGTTCTGCGGCTCGGCGATCCGGGCCAACGCGCTCTACGAGGGCAAGTATCCCCTGGTGTCGGCGCTCTCGCGGCCCGTGATCGTGCGGCACCTCGTGGATCAAGCTCGGAAGTTCGGAGCGACGGCCGTCGCTCACGGATGCACCGGCAAGGGGAACGACCAGGTGCGCTTCGAGGTGGGCACCCACGCGCTGGCGCCCGACCTCGAAGTGCTCGCACCGGTGCGCAACTGGGGCATGACCCGCGCGGACTCGGTCGACTACGCCGAGAAGTGGGACATCCCGATCCGCGCGTCGCGCGAGCAGATCTACTCGATCGACGAGAACCTGTGGGGCCGCGCGATCGAGTGCGGGGACATGGAGGATCCGTGGGCCGAGCCGCCCTCGGAGCCCTACACCCTCACCCGCGTTGTCGCGGAGACGCCCCTGGAGGTCACCATTGGCTTTCGTCAGGGGACACCGGTGTCGCTCGACGGCGTGGAGATGTCCTTGGCGGAACTGATCGGGACGTTGAATCACCAGGCCGGCGCCCGCGGATTCGGGCGCATCGACATGGTCGAGAACCGACGGGTGGGGATCAAGAGCCGAGAGGTCTACGAGTGTCCCGCGGCCCTGGCCCTGATCGCGGCGCACGCCGACTTGGAGGACTTGAACCTCGAGCGGGATCTGCACCACGAGAAGGCGCGCCTGCAGGCGCGGTGGGCCGAGCTCGTCTACGACGGCATGTGGTTCTCCCCCCTCAAGGAGGCTCTCGACGCCTTCATCGACGATGCGCAACGTCACGTGACCGGCGAGGTCCGGCTGCGCTTCGAGGCGCCTGGCGTCATGCGCGTCGTCGGGCGACGCAGCGCCGAGGCGCTCTACGACTACAACCTCGCGACCTACGAGGCGGCGGACACGTTCCGCCACGCGGACTCCGAGGGCTTCGTACGCATCTACGGCCTCGGCGTGAAGACCTGGGCGGCGCGACAGGGCGCCAAGAACGCGACGCCGCCCGCGACATGACCCTCTGGCACGGGCGCTTCGAAGAGTCGATGGCTGACTCCCTATGGCGACTCTCGGAGAGCTTCTCCTTCGACCAGGCCCTGTATCGCCAGGACCTCACCGGCTCGCGGGCCCACGTTCGTGGGCTGGTCGAGGCCGGGCTCCTGACCGACGTCGAGGCGGGGGAGATCCTGAGCGCGCTCGATGAGGTGGAGGCCGAGTTCGATCAGGGGGTTTTCGCGCGCCAGGCAACCGACGAGGACATCCACATGGCGATCGAGCGCCGGGTGACCGAGCTCGCCGGGAGCGTCGGGGCCAAGCTGCACACGGGTCGGAGTCGCAACGACCAGGTCGCCACGACCGTGAAGCTGTTCGTCCGTGACGCCGCCATCGACCTGGCCGACCACGTGCTGTCGCTGGCCGAGACCCTCATGGAGGTGGGCGAGAGCGACCCGACGCGATACCTTCCGGGCTATACGCACCTCCAGCGCGCCCAGCCGGTCCTGCTGGCCCACCACCTGGCCGCCCACGCGTGGGGGCTGACGCGCGACGTCGATCGCCTGCTCGAGACGAGGCGTCGCATGAACGTGTCACCCCTTGGCGCGGGTGCCCTGGCGGGTACGTCGTTGCCGCTCGACCCGGGCTACACGGCACAGCTGCTCGGCTTCGATCGGTCCTTCGCGAACTCGATGGACGCCGTCAGCGACCGCGACTACGTCGCCGAGCTGCTGTTCGACGTCGCGATGCTCGGTGTCCACCTGTCGCGGATGGGCGAGGAGCTGGTCCTGTGGACGAGTGCCGAGTTCGGGTTCGCGACCCTGGGCGACGACTTCACGACGGGGTCCTCGATGCTTCCCCAAAAGAAGAACAGCGACGTCGCCGAGCTGGCCCGTGGCAAGGCTGGGCGCTTCATCGGGAATCTGACCACGATGCTCGTCGTGCTGAAGGGGCTGCCTCTCGCCTACAACCGTGATCTGCAGGAGGACAAGGAGCCTCTGCTCGACTCGGTGCGCAACGTTCGTCTCGTGCTGGACGCCCTGGCGGGCGCCTACCGCTCGCTCATCTTTCACCAGGCGACCGCTCAGGCTGCCGCCGAGGATCCCTACATGGCGGCGATCGACCTCGCCGAGCGCCTCGTCGAGGAGGGTCGACCTTTCCGTGAAGCCCATGAGATCGTCGGGCGCGCCGTGGGTGAGTCCGTGCGCAGCGGCCGCTCCTTTCGTGATGTGGTGGCCGCCACGCCGGAACTTGCCGCACACGTTGCCGTGTTCGCACCCGGTGCGACCCTGCGCAGCCGAAGTTCACGAGGAGGCGCGGGGCCCGTGGCGTGGCCGCTCCAGCAAGAGACGTGGCGTATGGTCGACGAGGGGCTGCGCGCCCGTCTCGAGGTGGCGCGAACGGGCGAGGACGTGTGAACACGCAGCCCATCACGCAGTGGCACCCCAACGGCCAGCGCGTCCAGGAGGCGCTGCGCGCGTCCGGTTCGCCCGCCCGGGTGATTGAGACGATCGATCCCTCACCCACGGCGGCGCGGGCTGCCGAGCAGCTCGACATTGATGTCGGCCAGGTGGCGAACTCCCTGCTGTTCGAGGCCGATGGTCAACCGTTGCTGGTTCTGGCCTCGGGCGCTCATCGCGTGGACACGGCGCGTGTGGCCACGGCGATCGGGGCGCGAGCCCTGCGGCGACCGGGGCCGGAGTTCGTGCGCCAGCACACGGGGCAACCCATCGGCGGGGTGGCGCCGGTCGGGCATCCCACGCCCCTTCGCACGATCGTTGACACGGCGCTGGCCCAGTGGTCGGTGGTGTGGGCGGCGGGCGGCCATCCCAAGTACGTCTTCGCGACCTCGTTCAGCGAGCTGGTGCGCATCACGAAGGGGACACCTTTGAGCGTCGGCGCGTCCAACGACGTGTGACGCGTCGCGCTCGCCGTCCAAGGTTGACGACGGTCGGCCGCAAAGGGTGCGAAGGCGATTCCGCACCGTGAGTGGAGGGCTGCCGTGGCCTTCCGCGGATGCCCGGGGGTCGGTCGTGCGCACCGTCGGGGGGATGCTCGAGACACCCGCGCCGGTGCGCTAAGGTGGCATCCGGCCCTCGAGAGAGTTTCGCTCGCCGGGCCGCGGGGCTCCCCTGAGTTGCACCCTGGTGGCGACGCTGCTAGAGTGTTCTTCCCTGCCACTGAGAGGTGGAAGGGCCGGGGAGACTCGGAGAAGTGAGACGCACCTCCGGCGTGCCGCGTGCGTGGTCGTTCCTTGAAAACGGAAGAACGAGAGCCAAAAGCCAGTAAGGGCGACGATGGCCGGGCCTAACCGGACTCGTCGTTCGTAAGTTGCAGTGGCGATGGCACCACCCCGTGGAGCCATCGTCGTCGGACAGGATTTAGAGTCGCCTGTCCGGCTCTCTGATTCGATGGGGAAACCCGAAGAGTCTTGATGGAGAGTTTGATTCTGGCTCAGAATGAACGCTGGCGGCGTGCTTAATACATGCAAGTCGAACGGAATCCAAGGAGCTTGCT
>JAKANY010000021.1 GCA_021823525.1 Actinomycetes bacterium | reverse complement strand
ACTACAACGGGCTGCGCCTGCACAGCTCGATCAACAACATGTCGCCGATCGAGTGGGAACTACAATTCGCCCAGCGTCAGCTCCAAGCCGCATAAACAATGTGTCCGGCTCTTGGGGGGAAGGCCAAGCCGCGAATTCCGCAGCTAGATCGGAGGCACGGCGCTCCGCTCATCCACAGCTCCTGGGTTACGAGCTGGATGTCGTCACTCCGGACGGCCGAGCGACCGGCCGGATCGACGCCGTCATCCAAGGTGATGGCGGGCCAGTTCTTAGAGACTACAAGTCGGGCACTATTCACTCTGTAGACGACGACGGGAACCGTGTTGTCAGAGAAGAATACGCGTCACAACTCAAGCTCTATGCAGCCATGTATGCGGAAATGTCGAGGATTTGGCCCGTGCGCCTTGAGTTGGTGCCAGTGGGAGAAGGACCCGAGTCGATTGACTTCACCATAGAGGAGTGCACTACACTCCTCACCGACGCGCTCTGCATCCTTGATCGGATCAACGGCATTCTTACCTCGGGGATCTCGAGTACTTCAGTCATGCATGAACTTGCAGGTCCCGCGCCTTCGACCTGTATGTACTGCACCTACCGGCCCCTCTGCGCTCCCTATGCAGATGCTAGGACGTTGAGCGATGCTTCTGGCTGGCCGAATGACGTGAGGGGTGAGCTTCGAGAGATCCGCTTGCTCGGCAATGGGCGCTTGATCGTCGCGCTTGATACACCTGGCGGAACCGTCTGGATCCGCGGTCTCGATCCGGATCCTGTGCGACACCCTATCCTCGGTAGGCTCACGCCTGGTGATTCGATCGCGGCTTTTGGCCTCCGTCCCTCCGGTACTCTTACGTCGTACTCAGAAGGTCCTTTTAGTGCTATTTATGGTGAGCACTCTGAAAGGAGTGAGCACGATTCAACTACTTCTACACCGCCGCAGAATCCGGGGGCTTGGCAATGAACGCCAGAACGTGGCTGGCAACTGCGGCTGCCAGTGGCGGTGGTACCGCGTTCGCCACTTGTAGCGGTTGGCTCGCCCTCGGACCGCAAAAGACGTACGTGTCGGGGAATCCTTGGATGCGGGCTGCTTCGCGGACTGAGATTGTTCTATGCAGCCAGGGGTGAACTGGCATTGCGCGATGTCCGGCTACGAGAGTGCAAGCGACGTCCCGTCTGAGCCGCCGGTATGAGAACGGACCTTTACCCGGCGGAATGCGTTCGATCTTTTCGATGACTCTTCGTGAGTGCGCCATCGTGGCCGCATTGGCGATCAGCGATCCATCCTCTAAGAGGAGGACGTCAATTGGACTCCCGGCTGGAACTTCGAGAACCCCACGCAGTAGTTCCTCAAGCCGAGGAGTCCTTGATAGACCCTCATCGTCGCCCAGGGCGTGAGTCGGATTTGGCGCCGACGGAACCATTCCTCGATCTTTCCGTCTCGCGACGAACAGCAGTCTTCGCCGATTCTGAGGCACTCCAAAATCTGATGCGAGGACTTCATATTTCTCTGCGTTTCGACCTCGTCTCAAGGCAGCGAGTATCTCGTCAGCGAATCCGACTCCACTTACGCGATGCAGCCCTGGGACGTTCTCAATGAGGACCAATTCCGCTCGGAGACCGTTAGCTAGGCGTACAACCTCGCGGTACAGGACATTCTTTGGGTCCTGTGGATCCCGCGCGCCGGCCGTAGAGTATCCCTGGCAAGGTGGCCCGGCTAGTACTGCGTGCGGTTCGCCGAGGCTTGGGCAGAGCTTCCGTATTTCGAGCGACGTGAGTGTAGAAATGTCCTGCTCTATGACCGGTGTGCCAGGATGGTTCGCCCGATAGGTCTGAGCAGCGTGGGGGTCGAGTTCGACGGCGAGTGCGATGCGCCATCCCGCGGTACGGAAGCCGTGCCCGAGCCCACCTGCTCCGGCAAAGAGGTCGATCGCTGTCGGCCGCGAGTCTTCGTGCCCAACTCGATCGCGACCCCGGGCGCAGAAGGAGATCAAGACGCACTCCCCACATTTGGGTTCCGTGCTTGTGCAAACGGAACGGCCATGGTGGACAAGGTTGATGTGGAGTCGTTTACGAATACGTGGCGGCACAACAGCCTGGAAGGCATCGTGGTCAGGCTTGGTTCTGCTTGACTGAACGAGGTCGAGACGCGCCAGGATCCTCGACACATGAGTATCTACGGCAAATTGCTCGCGATTGAGTGCGTAGGACATCACGCACCGGGCAGTCTTCTTGCCGACGCCAGGTAGGCTCAGCAGGAATCTCTCCACTTCGGGGTCGCTCAAGTCCTGAAGGTACTCCAGCGTGAGATCGTCCTCATAGCTGCCCACGCCATCCCAGGTACGTATGGCGTTGTCCTCGCGCACACGTCTAAGAAGGCTCTTGAGATAGGCGGCTCGCTGTTCATGTAGACCGCCTGGCTGGAGTACGGCCGCTAGTTCCGGAATTTCTGCACGCTCTACGTCAACCCAGCGTGGGAATCTTTCACGCAGTGCTTGGTAGACCTTCTGGTACACGGACTCACGTGTGTTCAAACTGAGCAGGATGTAGATCGTCTCTGACAGGACGTCGGGTACGTTGCCGAGATCGCGCGACCTGTAGGCCACCTCGAGCAGTTCATCGACCCGCTCGACCACCTCCTGGCGCGTAAGTGTGTTAACCCAGCGCGGTTCACGTGGTGAACTTGCGACAGCGTGTGATCGCTCAGTCTGTTGCCGCGCACCCTCAGTGCTGGAGGGCCGCGGAGTTCTGCGGGTCATTCGACTGACTTTATTCTCGTAAGCGGAGGGTACCGACTTAGTCGGTTGAGACCTCGTGGCCCGACCAGTTTCGTTCGGTGCCTTGACGCGGCGCGTGTGAGAAGTCCCGAATCTGGACCCCCCAGTCGAGGAGGCGCTGCTTTGCCCGGAGAAGATCTACGCATATGCGAGGTTGATCGCTCTCATCGGTAAGTGGATTCTTGACGTTCCCACTTCGTCACAGCCGGGATCTACTCTCCAGCGAGCGACACGGATCTGCCTCCAAGATTCTTGGGACAGTTCAACCAGCGACCTGCCTCCAGGGGGAAGTCGCTTCGCAAACTCAGGCTGATTCCCTGTTGACGACGCCGCTGGATCCAGATCCCCTCTGGTGTGTGGTCGGGCATCCAATTCCCGCGGAGACCGTCGGTACGATGGCCGGGTGCTGGCATATCTCGCGACGAAATCAGACTTTGAATCGCCCTGGGTTGGCTGGAGGCGGTTTCAACCAGTGAGCGCAACGAGCTCGGCGAACTTCTCCAATGGTGTCATGTAGCCCAGAGTGGCCCGCGGACGGCCGTTGAGGCTCCGCTCGATCCGTCGCAGGTCGGCCGCTGACTGCAGGGAGAGATCGGTCCCCTTGGGTAGGTATTGACGCAACAGCCCGTTCGTGTTCTCGTTCGAGCCCCGTTGCCAGGGCGAGTGGGGATCGCAGAAGTACACGGGGATGTTCGTCGCCACGCTGAAGTTCGCGTGGTTCGCCATCTCCGAGCCCTGGTCCCACGTCACCGAGCGCAGGAGCTCCTGGGGCAGCGTCTTGATGGCCCTCTTCATTGCGGCCTCGACCGTCGAGGCGGAGTGATCCCTCGCCAGGTGCAGCAACAGGACCAGCCGCGTCGTGCGCTCGACGAGCGTGCCGACGGCGCTCTGGCGGTCCTTGCCGATGATGAGGTCACCCTCCCAGTGGCCGGGCACCGCGCGATCGTCCGCCTCGGCGGGCCGTTCGGAGATGTTGACCATGTCGCAGATCCGCCCGCGACGCTCGGTCGTGCCCTGGGGCTGGCGTCGCGTGCGACCACTGCGCAGGCAGCGGGCCAGCTCCCGGCGTAGTTCCCCGCGGCCCTGGACGTAGAGGGACTGGTAGATGGTCTCGTGGCTCACGCGCATCTCGGGATCGTCGGGATGGTCCAAACGTAAGCGGTGGGAGATCTCCTGGGGGCTCCACAGCCTCTCCAGCCCTTTCGACACCTCCTTCAGCAGTGGACCGGCGCAGAGCTTCGCTCTCTTGGGGCGCCGAGCCTGGCACGGGGCGCGTCGCTGGGCGCCATAGACGGAGTAGTGGTCACGTCCACCGTTGGCCGCGACCTCACGGGTCACCGTCGACGGCGAGCGGCCGAGCGAACGGGCGATGGCGCTGAGGGACTCCTGGCGCGCCAGGCCCATGAGAATCTGCTCACGCTCGGCGACCGTGAGCCGACCCTCTCGCGGGTTCCACTCCTCCGAAGGTGACTCGAGGGTCTGCGAGCGCCGCGACAGGATCGAGACGAACGACTGGTCGCAGCAGACCTGGCGCGCCACCTCCTTCAACGTCATTCCCTGGGCGCGCAACCTCAGCGCCAGTCGCTTCTGTACCTTGGTCAGGCGCGGCCCACCCACGGATTCCTCCCCGATTCGATCAACTCATCGTTGTTCTCACCGGGACCGTTGCGCTGACCCCCTGAAACCGCCACTCGCGACTACGTAGTCAAGCGAACAAAGGAAGGGCTCTCCAAGAAGGAAATCATGCGATGCCTGAAGCGCTACCTGGCCCGAGAGGTCTATTCACGCGTGAGGGAAGATCTGGTGACGAAGTCGGGTGACGATCGCGATATCCGTCCACTTGACATATAGGGGCATCACCACTCGGCGGGACGTGATCGTGGTCCAATGCGACTGAGAGTCTTTGTTGGTGTTGGTGCGCCAATCTCAAAGCGCCGCGAAAGTCACCCATCACCTCTTGATCGGCCTGTAACTCATCGCGTTTCCAGCAGAGTCCACCGCGAAGCAGAGCGAAATCGAAGGGCATGAGATTGACATAATCGTTGACACGTTCGAGTCTCGGCTCTTGACCGCTGTCCAGTGTCGACCGTTCCAGAGGAAGGCGCCAGCACCTGCGGCGACGCACAGTGTTATCGAGGCACACGATATCGACAGTAGGCCGGTATCACCCAAATACCCGTGGCTTGAACCCGACCATGACTTACCATTCCACGTGAACTTATTGCCAACGCTATCCACGGATGCGCAGAACGATTGCGACGCGCATGAAACCCCTGTTAGTGCCTCGCTAGCACGATCAATCTTCTTGGGGCGTGACCACGATCTGCCGTTCCAAACCAGGGCATAACCAGTTCCATCGACCGCAATGCAGAAAGAAGCGGATCGGCACGAAACTGATGTGAGCGCATAAGTTGAGTCGACTTCTTGGGGAGATGCCCAAATCTTACCGTTCCACATCACAGCGTTTCCGCCGTCATCTCCGACCAAGCAAAACGTCGCCGTCGGACAAGAGATGGAACTCACTGGGTTATTCGGATCAATCTCCCTTGGGGAAGACCACGACTTCCCATTCCACACGATGACGTTTCCATTGCCACTATTTGCTATGCCATTACTAGACGTGCTTAACGCGACGCAGAACGAGGTTGAGGCGCATGATACCGCTGAGAGGTAACTTCTAGCGTCAAGATTCCGTGGAGTCGACCAAGAAAGGCCATCCCACATCGATGCTCTACCAATCTTGTCCACAGCAACACAGAACGACACCGAGGCGCAGGAGACAGAAGTCAAGACTTCGTGATCGATATGACTTGGAACTGACCAATGAGAGTTCGTACGTGCCATGACAACTGAAACTGGTGTCCCTTGACTATGCCTAGTGACCGCTGCATACGCAACAGTCGATATCGCGTAACAAGTCAAAGCAATGGTTGAACTTATAGTCGAGGCAATAAGTGCCTTTCTCGGTTTCACGGACTTGTCTCCTCCGCAACGAAGATCGTGTCACCTGGCATGGTGTAAATGGCCGGGAGTATTTCTCGATGCCGGGCCATCTTCTCATCTGGCCTGGGCCAGGTCAACCGGTGCGGTGAGGGTCGGCGTCTCCTTCAGCTGGTCCATTGAATCGGCGCTTCGCAGATTAGCGGGGAATGACCGTGTCGAGCTGGCTCCAGTTGGGACGTGCTACGTAGAGGAGCGAGCGCACCCGGTAGTGGCGGAGTGACGTGAACCCGAAGGCGCCCCTCTTCACGCGCTTGATCAGATTGTGGCGGCCTCGGTCGGCCCGTTCGAGATGCGCGTCGCGTGCCAGGCGATGATCTCGTCGCGCCAGCGCCGCAGGGTGCGCCCGAGCGAGCGCACCTCGAGCGGTTAGGTCTTGTCGGCCATGTCGCGGATTAGTTCGTCGATGAACTGACCAGCGAGGTCGTAGTCGGGCACGGTGTAGAGCTCGCGCACCGTGAGTGGCCGACCAGGTGGCCTCGACCTGTCCGTAGCGACCGGCGGCACGAAGGAGTCCGAGCATCTTGTTGGTGCCGTTCTCGTCGAGGCGCTCGGCGGCCATGGTGAGCAGGCGCCGTGCCCGATAGAGGGGGTCGTCACGGCGACCCCGGTGCGACGGGCTCACTCTGGACGCGCCGGCGCGCGAGGTCGACCTGGGACGTCGCGTGACGAACCACGTGAAAGGGATCGGCCACGAGCTCAGCGAGTCAGCACCGCGGTAAAGACGTTGCGATGGGTGTCGGCGTACACGCTGGCGTGTAGCAACGCGTACAGGCTGATGTGTAGGTCAGCCGAACTGCAGATTAGTGGCTCTGGTCACCTCCCTTCGGGTTGACGTGGTCCTTCAGCCGGTAGCTCGGGCCGTTGATGGAGACGACCTCGCAGTGGTGCAACAGGCGATCCAGGATTGCCGAGGCCAGCACGTCGTCACCGAAGACCTGGCCCCACTCCGAGAAACTCTTGTTCGAGGTGACGATGATCGAGCCCTTCTCGTAGCGGCGCGAGACCAACTGGAAGACCATGTTGGCGTCGGTGCGATTGAGCGGTAGGTATCCCACCTCGTCAACGACGAGGACGCTGGGCTTGAGGTAGGTCTGGAGCTTCTTGGCAAAGCGCCCCGAGGCCTCGGCCTCGCGCAGGTTGCGCACCAGGTCATCGAGGCTGGTGAAGTAGATCGAGAACCCCGCCTGGCAGGCCGCGACTGCCAGGGCCACCGCGAGCATCGTCTTTCCCACCCCCGGGGGACCGAGGAAGGCCACGTTGGACTTGGCCTGGACGAACTCGAGGGACGCGAGGTCGCGAACCTTGCGCCGGTCGAGCTCGGGCTGGAAGGCGAAGTCGAACTCGTCGAGGGTCTTGTGGTGCGGCAGGCCTGAGAGCTTCAGGGCGTTGCGAAAGCGCCGCCCGTCGCGCACCCCGGTCTCCTCTTCGAGGACCAGGTCCAAGAACTCGAGGTAGCCGAGCTAGCCCTCGTCGGCGCGCTCGCACAGTGTGCCCAAGTTGTCTTCCAGATTGGCCAGGTGCAGGCGCGTGGCCGCCTCCTTGATCCGGGTCGTGATCAGCTCGCTCATGCGGCACCCACCTGGTCGTCGAGGGCGAGGTCGCGCCGGGCCACGTGAACCCCTGCGTGGCGCGAGCGACTGGCCATCAGCGAGGGCTCCTCGCGGGACACCGGCGCCACGGGGAGCTGATCCGCGGGCGCCCGCCTCGTCGCGGTGCCGTCGGGCAGCCCGTCCCCGTGGGCCTCGTCGACGACCCAGGTGCCCCGGGAGGTCGCCCGCGAATGCGTCGCGAGGAGTTCGCCGTCGCCCCCGACCCGGTGGATCGCCACGGTGTCCCTGGTCACGCGCAGCTCGACGCGCATGGGTCGGCGAACCGTCCTCCAGGGCAGCGAGTAGAGCGAGGCCTCGAAGCTCACGAGGCAGTCCTTGCCCACGGTGCGCAGGTGCCGCTCACTCACCAGGTAGGGCGTGGGGGGAAGTGCCCCGAGAGCCGCCCGGTCCAGTGCGGCGCGAACGCCGATCACCTCGCCGTGGGTGCGGTGCACCTGGGCCCGTCGCCAGGGCAGCCAGTCGAAGAACGCGGCGTTCATCTCCTCGAGGCTGGTGAAGTCGCGCCCCATGAGCACGTTCTCGCGCACGATGCGCACCTGGCCTCACGCGTCCCTTCACCTGGGGCCGCCGCGCGGGTGCCACCACGATCGCAAAGCCGTAGTGGGCGGCGAAGGCCAGCGCCTCGGGGTGCAGGGGCACCTCCATGTTGCGGCCCACGTGGCGCTTGACGACGGTCTTGGTGCGGTCGTAGAGGATGGACGCGGGCACGCCACCGAAGTGGGAAAAGGCCGCCAGGTGACAGGCCCAGAACGTGACGAGGTCCTGGCTCGCGACGTAGCAGCAGAACGGGTCACGGCTGTAGGAGAGAGTCATGGGGAAGCTGTAGACGTGGAGGGGGCCGTGCTCGGTGTCGATCACCCCCTCGTCGCCCCAGTCCACCTGGGCCTGGGCCCCGGGCAGCACCGTGAAGCGCCGGTGCAGGTCGGGCTCTTGCGGACAGATCCGCGGGCGGGCCTCGGCGAGATACATCTTCACGCGCTGGTAGCTGTGGGCGAAGCCGTGCTCGGCAACCAGGCGCTGGTGGATCACCGTGCCCGCGAGACGCGGCTCCTTGTCCAGCCACCGGTCGATGTCCTTGGTGTAGGGCTCGATCACCTTGGGCGGGTGGGCCCGCCCCCGCACCGCCGGCGGCGAACTCGAGGGGGGTGTGGTCAGGTACTTCTTCGCGGTGCGGTAGTCACAGCCCGCCTCGCGGGCGATCTCCGCCCAGCTCGCACCAGCCGCTTGCAGCGACCGCAGTGCTCGAACATTCATCCAGTTGCTGAGAGAGCAACATGGAAGGGTCATCCTCCTCGTGTGTTGGTTGGTCCTAACACCGAGGAGGATGGCACTTTTTGGGGTCCAACGGAACGGGGGCGACCTACACATCAGCCCGTACGCGGTGCGACATATCAGGGTGTACGCGGACAATAGGTCGAGGAGAGGTCCAAGGTGCCCGCGGTGACGTTCGTGAGCCACGCCTCACCGCGAGCGCGCAGCCACGCCGCGGGTACCTCGGCCTTGCGATCAGGCACGACGTCGAGCAGTTGGGACCGCTCGACGTCCACGATCGCGGTGACGAAGTGCTGTTGGTGCCGCTCGCCCAGGCGCACCATGAGGTACTCATCGGGGCCGAGGGAGGTGACGTCGCCGAAGCTGCGGGTGCTCGACGAGAGCAGAACTGTAAGCGAGGACGGCGTCGTTCACGGTGTGCCAGGAAAAGCCCAGGTGTTCGGCCACCTCGGTGACGCTGCGACCGTTCCTGCCGACTTCGAAGGTCGCCCAGCAAGCCGCGCGATCGGTGATCTTGAGCCATGGGGCAACATGCGGGGCCCGACCTCGGTCTAGGTCCCGGTCGGACAGGCGAGCTCGCGGCAGGCGAAACGGCGCTTGTTCCACACGAGCACGATCTTCCGATCGGCCATCGTGAGATCGACGAGGGACACCGGGTGTCGATCCTTCACCCAGGCCACGACCCGCAACGAGGACAGCCGACAACGTCGCTCCAGCTCGATGTGCACCTCGGGGACGACCGCCTCGTCATCGATCTGGATCACCCGGACGCCCTCGAGGTTGACGAAGAACAGGTTCATGGCGATAGGGTCGGTGATCACGGGGGTCTTCCAATCTGTCGGCTTAGAGAACCACCAGACGTGCAGGACCCCCGCCCTTCGCCAACTACCGACCGCTCACGAACACGCCGTCGCACCCCGCTCGAATGCGGAGAGCCGCCTTGACGCCCTTGACGCCACGTCGATTGTAATTCGTAGTACGATATTCGCATGGAGGTTCATCCAGCCGCTCTGCGACACGGCGTCTCAGAGTCGGACATCCTCCACGCCATAGAGAACTCGATGGTCGTCGAGGAGGTGGGCGAGGATCCCATGCGGTTCCTGGTTCTCGGCCCTGACTCCGCGGGGAACATTCTCGAACTAGTGGTACTGGATCGGAAGACTGGGCCCATCATTATTCATGCCATGGCAATGAGAACGAGATACCAGCGACTCCTGGAATGAGGGAGATGAGTCAAATGAGTGTGAAGAAGAATCAGGTGGAAGTGGTGAGCGACGAGACTGAGGATGTTTCCGCGTTTGTCGAAGAGGCTGAGCGCGGCTACGACGTGGAGAAGATCCTTCGCCGGCGCATTGGGCGACCCGCGATGGGTGAAGGTCCATCATCAGTGGAGTCCGTTCGACTTGATCCGGAGCTGAAGAAGATGCTCATCTTGCGCGCCGCAGAGCGACGAATCAGTGTGTCGGCGGCGATCCGAGAGGCATTGCGAGAGTACGTGACGAGTTGATGCATGACCTGACGTAGAGCGTCTCTACATCAGCCGTCCACGCTGATATCGCGTTGGAAAGACGTGCAGCGACTTTTCCGGTGAGACTGAGTGATGTCTTCACAGTCGATGTCGTTTGCGTCGCTGTGACGACGAAAGCGTCGATCGCGCACTGACCATCGGCATGATCTGGGCAGGATCGCCAGTGAAAGTCCTGATCGCTATCCACTCGAAAGCGCACGAGGCAGAGAAGTCGAATGCGACAAATCTATCCTTTGATCAGGATTCTTCTTGGAGCGGGCGACGGGAATCGAACCCGCGTTCTCAGCTTGGGAAGCTGATGTTCTGCCGCTGAACTACACCCGCGTGGCCACCCATGGTAGTCGGGGTCACTCGTGGGGGCCAGCGAGGTCGACGCTCTGGGCGATCTCCCAGACGTGACCGTCGGGGTCGGTGAAGTGTGCGGTGCGCATCCCCCAGCGACGATTCTCGGGGCCACGCAGGAAGGTCACCCCGCGGTTCGCAAGTGTCGCCACCGTCTGGTCGACGTCCTCGACAAAGCTGACGAGCTCGCCCTTTGGTCGTGTCGCGGAGTCCGTCGCGACGCCGTCATCGACCAACTCGACGGCACCGTCACGATTCAGAAGCAGGACCTTGCTTCCGGCAAGCTCGAAGAAGGACGACTGCTCGTCTTGATTGATCAACGTCGCGTCGAGCGCGTCGCGGTAGAAGGCGGTGCTCGCGGCGAGATCGCCGACGAAGAGCACCGTGACCGAGATTCCCGAGAGAGGTGAGGTCATGGGCCCTCCTTCCGTGCGAACCCTAACGTGGCCGGCCACCACGCGGGCATGTGCATCTGAGTTTCTGAGTGCATCGTCCAATGCTGTCGTGACCGGGACCGGGCGGTGGTCTTCGTAGGTCTCGTGTCGCAGCGATGCGGCGGTCCTCGGAGTTACCAGTTGGTAACGGCTATGGTGACAAGGACTATGGTGCTCTCCGACCAATCGATCCGCGAGGCGCTCGAGGCGGGGCGCATCGTCATCGACCCACTCGGCGAAGGGTGCATCCAGCCCTCCTCGGTCGACCTCCACGTGGATCAGCTCTTCCGGGTCTTTCGCAATCACACCCAGCGCGTCATCGACGTGCGCAAGGCTCAAGAGGACCTCACCGAGCTGATCGACGTCGGTCCGGACAGCCCGATGATCCTGCACCCGGGGGAGTTCCTCCTGGGCTCGACCATCGAGCGCGTCGCCCTCCCCGACGACCTCGTGGCGCGCCTCGAGGGCAAGAGTTCACTGGGTCGCCTGGGGCTGCTCATCCACTCGACGGCGGGGTTCGTCGACGCAGGGTGGGACGGTCACCTGACGTTGGAGTTGTCCAACGTGGCCAACCTGCCCATCACCTTGTACCCGGGGATGAAGATCGGCCAGATCAGCTTCTTCGAGATGACGACTCCGGCCGAGCGTCCCTACGGCGCGGCGGGGCTGGGGTCCAAGTACCGGGGTCAGCGCGGGCCCACGGCCAGCCGGTACTACGAGAACTTCCGCCGGGAGGCGGGCGAGTAGGCGGGAGACGTCGTGGCGGCACGGATCATCATCGGACTCGTCCTCACCCTGGCGGGCGCGGGTATCGCCGGGCGCCGCTTCTGGTGGCTGTCGCGCCTGGTGCGCAGCGGCCAGCCCGCGCCGCATCGGCGCAACTCCCTCGGCCGCACGGCCCAGGCCGAAGTGGTCGAGGTCGCCGGGCAGCGCAAGCTGCTGCGCTGGACGGTGCCCGGGACCGCGCACTTCTTCACCATGTGGGGCTTCGCGATCCTGCTCGCGACGATCGTCGAGGCCTACGGGGCGCTCTTCTCGCGCAGCTTCCACATCCCGCTGATCGGCCAGGACAACTGGCTCGCGTTCCTCGAGGACTTCTTCTCGGTCGCGGTCCTGGTGTCGCTCGGCGTCTTTACGGTCCTGCGGATCCGCCAGGCGCCGTCGCGGCGCGAGCGCGCGAGCCGCTTCTACGGGAGCCACCTCGGGGCCGCGTGGTTCACCCTGGCGATGATCGCCCTCGTCATCATCACCTTGCTCTTCTACCGGGGGGCCCAGATCGTCTCGGGCCACTTCCCCTTCCCGCGCACCGTCGGTGCCGTCTACCACGGGCCCGCGAGTGCGGCGGCCAACGAGCTGCACGCCTCACCGTGGGCCTTCGCCTCCCAGGTCGTCGCCCACTGGCTGGCGCCCCTCGGGACCGGGGTCGCGAGCGTCCTCGAGGTCGTCTTCCTGCTCGCCAACATCGGCGTCATCCTCGGGTTCCTCGTCTTCGTCTCGTACTCCAAGCACCTGCACATCTTCATGGCACCGGTCAACATCGCCTTCTCGCGCCGCCCCCGGGCGCTCGGGGCCCTCGACAAGACCCCGGACATGGACATGGAGCACGTCACCGAGGACACGGTCTTCGGCGTGGGGACCATCCGGGACTTCACCTGGAAGCAGATGCTCGACTTCACGACCTGCACCGAGTGCGGCCGGTGCCAGTCGGTCTGCCCGGCCTGGACCACCGGCAAGCCCCTCTCGCCCAAGCTCCTGATCATGGGCCTGCGCGAGAACCTCTTTGCCTCGGCCGACACGCTGCTGCACGGTGAGGGCGAGGCCGGGCGCCTGGTGCCGGGCGTCATCGACCCCGACGTGCTGTGGTCGTGCACGACGTGCGGGAGCTGCGTCGAGCAGTGCCCCGTCGACATCGAGCACGTGGACGCCATCGTCGACATGCGCCGCTACGAGGTGCTGATGGAGTCCCGCTTCCCCTCCGAGGCCGCCCTGCTGCTGCGCAACCTCGAGAACCAGGGAGATCCCTGGGGCCTCGGGTCCTCCAAGCGCACCGAGTGGCTGAGCTCCCTCGACTTCGAGGTCCCCGTCTTCACCGACGCCATCCCCGAGGACGTCGAGTACCTCTACTGGGTCGGGTGCGCGGGTGCCCTCGACGAGCGCGGCCGCCAGCAGATCGTCTCGACCGCGCGCATGTTGCACCGCGCCGGGGTGAGCTTCGGGATCCTCGGCGAGCGCGAGGGTTGCTCGGGCGATCCCGCGCGACGGCTCGGCAATGAGTACCTCTTCCAGGAGATGGCCAAGGCCAACGTGGCGACCCTCGACGCCGTGGGGGCGAAGAAGATCGTCGCGTCGTGCCCCCACTGCTTCAACACCATCAAGAACGAGTACCCCGACCTCGGGGGCACCTACGAGGTCATCCACCACAGCGAGCTGCTCGGCCACCTCGTCGCGGCCGGGCGCCTCACCCCCGGGGTCAGCTTCACGGGGACCGTCACCTACCACGACCCGTGCTACCTGGGCCGCCACAACCGGGTCTTCGACGAGCCGCGCGCGGTGCTCGACGCGGTGCCCGGCGTCACGACCGTCGAGATGGCGCGCCACCGCGAGCGCGGGTTCTGCTGCGGGGCGGGCGGCTCGCGCATGTGGATGGAAGAGCACATCGGCAAGCGCGTGAACATGGAGCGCACCGAGGAGGCCCTGGGCACGGGGGCCGACGTGGTCTCCACGGCCTGCCCGTTCTGCATGATCATGCTCGATGACGCCGTGAAGGCGCAGGGACGCGGCGACGAGGTCGCCGTGCTCGACATCAGCCAGGTGGTCGAGCGCTCCTTGGGCTGAGGCTCAGGCCCCGGCCAGCAGGTCGATCGCGTTGACCCGGGTCGGGTCGATGGTCACGATCACGCGCCCGCCCGTCGGGCCGTCGAAGTCGCGCAGGTTGGCGTGGTACTTCTCGCCGACCCGGGTGGCGAAGGCGTAGTCGGCGTCCTCGACGATCGCGGCGTCCCCGCGGATCTCGAGGTAGCGCGTCGGGGCCGCCGGGTCGTGGATGAAGAGGGTGACGGCCGGGTTGGCGCGCAGGTTGCGCACCTTCTGGCGCGACGTGTGCAGGGAGATCCGCACCGTGTCCCCCTCGGCGAGGAACCAGACCGCGGACAGCTGGGGGCGTCCGTCGGGCCCGATGGTGCCCAGCACGGCGGTGGCGGCCTCGAGCAGGTCGCGGTGGGAGTCGGGGATGGCAGTGCTCATGGGCCCGACTCTACCGACGGCGGTCCCGGTGCCGCTCCAAGTTCACGCCGCCGAAACACGGCACTAACAGAGGCGAAATCCACGGTTGGGACACTGGCGGGCAAGCGAGGTCAACGGCGCCCTCTTGGTGAGAGGAGCACGATGCTGGCGGTCAACATCCCCTATCCGAGCTGGCTGAATCCGGCCGACAACACGTGGCAGCTGGTGGCCGCGACCCTGGTGGGTCTGATGAGCCTGCCGGGCATCGCCGTCCTCTACGGCGGCCTGGTGCGCAAGAAGTGGATCGTGAACACGATGCTGATGAGCTTCGCCGGGTTCTCGATCACGCTGATCGTCTGGATGCTCTGGGGCTACAACCTGGCCTTCGGACCGGCGGCGCACCTCGGGCCGACGGGGTCCTTCTGGGCCAACCTGATCGGCCACTTCACGCCGCTGTCGACGGCGGGCGCCGAGCAGGGCCAAGCGGTCTCGGGGGCCAACACGGCGATCCCGTTCCACTTCCCCACGGCGACCCTGGCCTACTTCCAGTTCGTGTTCGCCGCCATCACCCCACTCCTCTTCCTCGGGGCACTCGTGGGGCGCATCAAGTTCAAGGCGTGGCTGCTCATCGTGCCCCTGTGGATCACGGTGATCTACGCGGTCAACGCGAAGCTCCTCTGGGGCGGCGGGTTCTTCGCCCTCAAGGGCGCGGTCGACTACTCCGGGGGCTACGTCATCCACCTCTCGGCGGGCGTGGCCGCCTTCGTCGGGGCCTGGATCGTCGGACCCCGGCGCTGGCAGGACCGGGAGAACGCGTTCCCGAGCAACCTGATGATGGTGGCCATCGGGATGGGCATCCTGTGGCTGGGCTGGAACGGCTTCAACGGCGGCGACCCGTTCTACGCGGGGGCCGACGCGGCGAGTGCCGTGCTCAACACCAACGTCGCGACGGCCGTCGGGGTGATGTCCTGGCTGCTGCTCGACATGCTCTTCTCCGATCAGAAGAAGCCCACGTTCCTGGGCGCGCTCAACGGGATGCTCTGCGGGCTGGTCGCGATCACCCCCTCGGCCGGGTGGGTCAACGGCGTGGGCGCCATGCTGGTCGGGCTCATCGCGACGAGCATCGTCTGGGTCGCGTGGAACTACCTGTCCAAGGTGCGCCCCTTCTCCAAGGTCGACGACGCGATGGGCGTGGTCTACACCCACGGGATCGCGGGCCTGGTGGGCGGCCTGCTGGTGGGCGTGCTCGCGGACCCGGGCATGACCGAGTACGGCGTGGCCGGCGCGCACTTCAAGGGCGCGGGCTCCTTCTCGGTCGGGGGGTGGTTCTACACGCACTCGTTCCACCAGCTCTGGGAGCAGTTCCTCGCGGCGCTGTGGATCATCGGCTACACCGCGGCGGGCACGGCCGTGATCTTCCTCGTCGTCAAGTGGGTCCTCGGCGGGCTGCGCGAGAGCGACGAGGTACTCTCCGTGGGAGACATCGCGATCCACGAGGAGGAGGCCTTCCCCGAGCCCATCTTCGGCGAGCCGCTGCTGACGCCCAGCCACCTGCACCCCGACAACGTCTAAGGAGAGATCATGAAGTTGGTAACCGCAGTCGTGAAGCCCTTCAAGCTCGACGAGGTGAAGGTGGCGCTGACCAAGATGGGCGTCACCGGCATGACCGTGACCCAGGCCCGGGGCTTCGGCCGCCAGGGCGGACACATCGAGATCTACCGCGGACGCGAGTACGAGTTCGACTTCGTCGACAAGATCCGCATCGACGTGGCCTGCACCGACGAGCAGGTCGACGGGGTGCTCGACGCCATCGTGACGGCGGCCCGCACGGGGTCGGTCGGCGACGGCAAGGTCTGGGTGACCAGCATCGAGAAGGTGGTGCGCGTGCGCACCAACGAGCGCGGGCCGGAGGCTCTCTAGCCGGCCTGGCGCGCCACGGCCTCGGCCGCCGCTGCGGCGGCGGCCGGGTCGCCGAGGTACTCCGCGCTGCGGACCCCGAGGTCGTCGTCGAGCTGGATCCGGTAGGGGATCCCCGTGGGGATCTCCAGGTCGGGGATGTCGGCCTCGTCGATGTGCTGGAGGACCATGCGCAGGGCCCGCAGGGAGTTGCCGTGCGCGACCACCAGAACGGCGCCCCCGCGCACCGACTCGCGGGCCAGGTCCTCGGCGAGCACGTCGCGCAGGTACGGGGTGACCCGGGCGACGACGTCCTTGAGGCACTCGGTGCGCGGCAGCAGCTCGGCGGGCACGTCGCGGTAGCGCGGGTCGGCGGCCACCGAGCGGTCGTCGCCCTCGGGCAGCGCGGGCGGAGGCACCGCGTAGGAGCGGCGCCAGGCGTGCAGCTGCTCGGCTCCGAAGCGCGCGGCGGTCTCCTTCTTGTCGCGGCCCGTCAGGTCGCCGTAGTGGCGCTCGTTGAGGCGCCACGAGCGGCGCACCGGCAGCCACGAGCGGCCCGTCGCGTGCAGGGCGATCTCGGCGGTGCGGATGGCCCGGGTGAGCACCGACGTGTGCACGACGCGCAGGTCCAGTCCGGCCGCCCCGGCGAGCAGCTGGCCGGCGGCCTCGGCCTCGGCCTCGCCCTCGGGACTCAGGTCCACGTCCTGCCATCCGGTGAAGAGGTTGAGCGCGTTCCAGGTCGACTGACCGTGGCGGAGGAGCACGAGGTCGGGCATCGTCCCCAAGCGTACCGAGGGCGCCAGGACCGTGGTTCCGCACGGCGCCGAGAGCCGTGGCGCACCAGACTGGGGCCATGTTCGCCGACCTTCCCGCCCCCATCGCGGCGTGCATGCGCGAGCTCGAAGCCGCCGACGCGATCGACCGCAGCGACGGCACACCGCGCCTCGCGCGGCTGCGCCAGGTGCCGCCCGAGACGGGGCGGCTCCTCGCGGTGCTCGCCGCCGCCGCGCCCGAGGGCGCCCTGGTCGAGGTGGGCACCAGCGCGGGCTACTCGACGCTCTGGCTGGCTCTCGCCGCGCGCGAGCGCGGGCGCCGCGTGACGACCTACGAGGTGCTCGCCGACAAGATGGCCCGGGCCGCCGAGACCTTCGCGCGCGCGGGGGTCGGCGACGTCGTGGACCTGGTCGCGGGCGACGCGCGCGAGCACCTGGGTGCGAGCCCGGCGATCGGGTTCTGCTTCCTCGACGCGGAGAAGGAGGTCTACCTCGACGTCGGGCGCCTGGTGGCCGACAAACTCGTGCCCGGGGGCGTGCTGGTCGCGGACAACCTGCTGAGCCACGCCGCCGAGCTCGCGGAGTTCCGCTCCACGATCGAGGGTGACGCGCGGCTCGACGCGGTCGTCGTCCCCATCGGCAAGGGTGTCCTGGTGGCCCGGCGCCGGATGGCCGACCCAGGAGGCGGCGAGCGAGAGGGCTTGGGACCAGGGGAGACGCGATCTTGTAACTAGCGCTATCTAGTTTCTTGACACGTAGTGGCTCAAGCCTGTATACTGGCTAGGCGATTCATGCCGCGGTGGACGGACTACGGCGGCCACGACGAAGGAGCACCATGGCCAAGGCAGTAGGCATCGACCTGGGGACGACGAACTCGGTAGTGAGCGTCCTCGAGGCCGGCGAACCCACCGTCATCCCCAACGCCGAGGGCGGTCGGACGACGCCGTCGGTGGTGGGATTCTCCAAGACCGGGGAGGTGCTCGTCGGCGAGGTCGCCAAGCGCCAGGCCATCACCAACCCCGAGCGCACCATCCGCTCGGTGAAGCGCCACATGGGCGAGTCCTGGAGCGTCGACATCGACGGGACCAAGTACACCGCCCAGGAGATCAGCGCGCGCATCCTGATGAAGCTCAAGCGCGACGCCGAGGCGTTCCTCGGCGACACCGTGACCCAGGCCGTCATCACCGTGCCGGCCTACTTCAACGACGCCCAGCGCACCGCCACCAAGGAGGCCGGGCAGATCGCGGGCCTCGAGGTGCTGCGCATCGTCAACGAGCCCACCGCGGCGGCCCTCGCCTACGGCCTGGACAAGGGCGCGGCCGAGCAGACCGTCCTGGTGTTCGACCTGGGCGGTGGGACCTTCGACGTGTCGGTGCTCGAGATCGCCGACGGCGTCTTCGAGGTCAAGTCCACCCACGGCGACACCCACCTGGGCGGCGACGACTGGGACGACGCGATCATGCAGTGGCTCGTCAAGACCTTCAAGGACACCGAAGGCGTGGACCTGAGCGCCGACAAGATGGCCGTCCAGCGCCTCAAGGAGGCCGCCGAGAAGGCCAAGATCGAGCTGTCGAGCCTCCAGGAGACCCAGGTCAACCTGCCCTTCATCACCGCGACCGCCGAGGGTCCCAAGCACCTGGACCTCAAGCTCACGCGGTCCAAGTTCAACGAGCTGACCGCGCACCTCGTCGAGCGCTGCCGCAGCCCCTTCGACCAGGCCATCAAGGACGCCGGGCTCACCGTCGACCACCTCGACCACGTCATCCTGGTCGGGGGCTCGACGCGCATCCCGGCCGTCCAGGAGCTGGTGAACCGCCTCACGGGCAAGGAGCCCAACAAGGGCGTCAACCCCGACGAGGTCGTCGCGGTGGGCGCCGCGGTCCAGGCCGGCGTGCTCAAGGGCGACGTCAAGGACATCTTGCTGCTCGACGTGACACCCCTGTCGCTGGGCATCGAGACCAAGGGCGGCGTGATGACCCGGATCATCGAGCGCAACACGACCATCCCGACCAAGAAGTCCCAGATCTTCACCACGGCCGACGACAACCAGCCCAGCGTGGAGGTCCACGTGCTCCAGGGCGAGCGCGAGATGGCCAACTACAACCAGACGCTGGGCAAGTTCCAGCTGGTGGGCATCCCGCCGGCGCCGCGCGGCGTGCCCCAGATCGAGGTCACCTTCGACATCGACGCCAACGGGATCGTCCACGTGTCGGCCAAGGACCTGGCCACGGGCACCAGCCAGTCGATGACGATCACCGGCGGGTCGGCCCTCTCCAAGGACGAGATCGACCGCATGGTGCGCGACGCCGAGGCCCACGCCGAGGACGACCGCAAGCGCCGCGACGAGGCCGAGGTGCGCAACAACGCCGACGGCCTGGTGTACTCGACCGAGAAGCTGCTGGCCGAGCAGGCCGAGGCCTTCCAGGGCACCGAGCGCAGCGACGTCGAGTCGGCGCTGGGCGCGCTCAAGGAGGCCCTCGCCGGCACCGACAACGCGGCGATCAAGGCGGCGACCGACAAGCTGCTCTCGGCCAGCCAGGGCTTCAGCCAGCGCCTCTACGAGGAGGCGGCCAAGAAGGCCAGCGCCCCGGGCGCCGGCGAGTCGACGAGCACGGCCAGCGACGAGGAGATCGTCGACGCCGAGATCGTGGACGAGAAGTGAGCGACGCCCGCGACGAGACGGCCCCGGCGGCCCCGGCTCCCGACGACGAGCTCATGCTCGTCGCCGAGGCCGAGCTGCCGGTCGCGACCGACGAGGTCATCGACGAGCGCACCGACGTCGAGCGCCAGCGCGACGACTACGTCGAGGCCCTCCAGCGCCTGCAGGCGGACTTCGAGAACTACCGCAAGCGCGTGGCGCGCGTGGGCGAGGAGGCCGCCGACCGGGCGGCCGGCTCGCTGGCGCTCGCGCTGCTGCCGGTGCTCGACGCGCTCGACCTGGCCCAGGCGCACCTGGCCGGCCAGGAGACCGACGAGGCGGCCGCGCTCACCCAGACGCGCGAGCTGCTGGTCACGACGCTGGCCAAGGAGGGCCTCGAGCGCATCGACGCCATCGGCGTGGCCTTCGACCCGACGGTCCACGAGGCCGTGACCCACGATCCCGGCGACGAGGGCGTCGACCAGCACGTGGCCGAGGTCCTGCGCGCCGGGTACCGCTGGCGCGGCGGCGTCCTGCGCGCCGCCCTGGTGAGGGTCCGGGGCTAGATGGCCGAGCGGGAGTGGTTCGAGAAGGACTACTACAAGATCCTGGGGGTGGCCGAGAAGGCGACCGACCAGGAGATCACCCGCGCGTACCGCAAGCTGGCCAAGCAGTCCCACCCCGACGCCAACCCCGGCTCCGAGGAGCGCTTCAAGGAGGTCTCGGCCGCCTACGACGTGCTGGGCGACGCCACCAAGCGCGCCGAGTACGACGAGGTGCGCCGCCTGGGACCCATGGCCGGCGGCTTCGGCGGTCCCGGGGGCGCCCGCATGCCCGGCGACCTCGGCGACCTCGGGGACCTGTTCGGGGGCCTCTTCGGGGGGCGGCGCGCCCAGCGCCAGCGGGGCCAGGACCTCGAGACCGCCCTGCACCTCAACTTCCGCGACGCCGTCGACGGCGTGACCACGACCGTGACGCTGCCCTCGAGCGACGCCTGCCACACGTGCGGGGGCTCGGGCGCGGCGCCCGGGACGGGGTTCGTGACCTGCGAGCGCTGCCAGGGCTCGGGCTTCATCGCCGCCGACCAGGGCCCCTTCGCGATGTCGAGCGTCTGCCCGGTCTGCCACGGGCGCGGCGGGCGCATCGTCACGCCGTGCCCGACCTGCCACGGCACGGGGCGCGAGCCCTCGTCGCGGCGGGTCAACGTGCGCGTCCCGCCGGGCGTGACCGACGGCCAGCGCATCCGCCTCAAGGGCAAGGGCGCGCCGGGCTCGCGCGGCGGTCCCAACGGCGACCTGTTCGTCGACGTCCACGTCACGCCGGACCCCCGCTTCGGGCGCCGGGGCCGGCACGTGACGACGGTGGTCGACGTGCCCGTGACCCGGGCGATCCTCGGGGCGACGGTCTCCGTGGACACCCTCGACGACCCGGTCACCGTGCGCCTGGCCGCGGGCACCCAGCCGGGCACGACGCTGCGGGTGCGCGGGCGGGGCGTCCCGGCCGCGGGCAAGCACCCGGCCGGCGACCTGCTGGTCACGGTCAACGTCGTAGTGCCCACCGACCTCTCGCGCGAGGCGCGCACCCTGGTCGAGCGCCTGGCCTCGGCCCTGGGGGACGACGATGCGTGAGCTGCCCCCCGCCCGCTACGTGATCTCGGTCTTCGCCCAGATGGCCGGGGTGCACCCCCAGACCCTGCGCAACTACGAGCGCGGCGGCCTGCTCGCGCCCCAGCGCACGCGGGGCGGCTCGCGCCGGTTCTCCGACGAGGACCTGGCCACGCTGCGCCGCATCCAGGAGCTGACCGCCGAAGGCGTGAACCTCGAGGGGGTCAAGCGGATCCTGGCCCTCGAGCACGAGCTGGCCGCGACCCGTGAGCGCAACGCGCGCCTCGAGGCCGAGGCGCGCGCCGCTCTCGAGGAGACCCACCGCCACTACCGCCGCGACCTGGTGCCCGTGCGCAGCGCGATCGCGCTCTTCGTGGGACCGCGCCGCCACGAGACCCGGGGGACCTCATGAGCCTCGACCCGCAGCGCTGGACCGTCAAGACCCGCGAGGCGTTCCAGGCCGCCACCACGCAGGCGGCCGCCGCGGGCAACCCGTACGTGACGCCCGCGCACCTGCTGCTCGCCCTGCTCAGCCAGGCCGACGGCGTCGCCCGCCCGCTGCTCAGCGCCGCCCAGGTCGACCCGGTCGCGGCCACCGCGGCGCTGGCCGAGAAGGTGGCGGCCGAGCCGCGCGCGGTGGGCGGGTCGCAGCCCGGCCTGTCGGCCGAGTCGCGCCAGGGCCTCGAGGAGGCCGACGCGCTGCGCGCCGAGCTCGGCGACGAGTACCTGTCGGTCGACCACGTCCTGGTCACCTGGGCCGAGCGCCTGGGCACCACGCGCGAGGCCCTGCTCGGGGCCCTGCGCACGATCCGCGGGTCGGCCCGTATCACCACCGAGGACCCCGAGTCGACCTTCCAATCCCTCGAGAAGTACGGGCGCGACCTCACGGCGCTGGCGCGCGCCGGCAAGCTCGACCCGGTCATCGGGCGCGACGACGAGATCCGCCGGGTCATCCAGGTGCTCTCGCGGCGCACCAAGAACAACCCGGTCCTCATCGGCGAGCCCGGCGTGGGCAAGACCGCCATCGTCGAGGGGCTGGCCCTGCGCATCGCCGAGGGCGACGTGCCCGAGTCGCTGCGCGACCGGCGCCTGGTCGCCCTGGACTTGGCGGCGATGGTCGCGGGGGCCAAGTACCGCGGGGAGTTCGAGGAGCGCCTGAAGGCCGTCCTCAAGGAGATCGCCGACGCGCAGGGCGAGGTCATCAGCTTCATCGACGAGCTGCACACCATCGTGGGCGCGGGGGCCTCCGAGGGGGCGCTCGACGCGGGCAACATGATCAAGCCGCTGCTGGCGCGCGGCGAGCTGCGCCTGATCGGGGCGACGACCCTCGACGAGTACCGCGAGCACATCGAGAAGGATGCGGCCCTGGAGCGCCGCTTCCAGCAGGTCTACGTGGGCGAGCCCTCGGTCGCCGACACCATCGCCATCCTGCGGGGGCTCAAGGAGCGCTACGAGGTCCACCACGGCGTGCGCATCCAGGACGCCGCGCTGGTGGCGGCCGCGACGCTGTCGGCGCGCTACGTCGTGAACCGCTTCCTGCCCGACAAGGCGATCGACCTCATGGACGAGGCGGCCAGCCGCCTGCGCATCGAGATCGACTCGATGCCCACCGAGCTCGACGTCATCATCCGGCGCATCCGCCAGCTCGAGATCGAGCGAGTCGCCCTGGCCGCCGAGACCGACGCGGCCTCGCGCGAGCGTCTGGCGCGCCTCGACGAGGAGCTGGCCGCCCAGCGCGAGGCCAGTGACGCCCTGGCCGCGCGCTGGCAGGCCGAGAAGCAGGCCATCGCGCGCATCCGCGAGGCCAAGTCCGCCGTCGAGGAGTCGCGCACCGACGCCGAGCGCCTCGAGCGCCAGGGCGATCTGGCCGGCGCGGCCGCCCTGCGCTACGGCCGCCTGCCCGAGCTCGAGCGCACCATCGACGAGGCGACGGCCGAACTGGCCGCGCTCCAGCGCGAGGGCGCCTTCTTGAAGGAGGAGGTCGACGCCGAGGACATCGCGCAGGTGGTGGGCCGGTGGACGGGCATCCCCGTGGCCCGGCTGCTCGAGGGCGAGGTCGACAAGCTCCTGCACATGGAGGACCTGCTCCACAGCCGCGTCGTGGGCCAGGACGAGGCCGTCAGCGCCGTGGCCAACGCCATCCGGCGCTCGCGCGCGGGGCTCGCCGACGCCCACCGGCCCATCGGCTCGTTCCTGTTCCTCGGCCCCACAGGGGTCGGCAAGACCGAGCTCGCCCGGGCGCTCGCCGAGTACCTCTTCGACGACGAGCGCGCGATGGTGCGCATCGACATGAGCGAGTACATGGAGCGCTTCGCCGTGAGCCGCCTGCTCGGGGCGCCCCCGGGCTACGTCGGCTACGAGGAGGGCGGGCAGCTGACCGAGGCCGTCCGGCGCCGGCCCTACGCGGTCGTGCTGCTCGACGAGATCGAGAAGGCCCACCCCGACGTGTTCAACGTGCTGCTCCAGGTCCTCGACGACGGCCGCCTCACCGACGGGCAGGGGCGCACGGTGGACTTCACCAACGTGGTGCTGATCATGACGAGCAACCTGCCCGGCGACCCCCTGACCTTCTTCCGCCCCGAGTTCGTCAACCGGATCGACGAGATCATCCGCTTCCGCCCCCTGGCGCGCGAGGACCTCAGCGCGATCGTGACCATCCAGCTCGACCACCTGCGCGAGCGCCTGGCCGGGCGGCGGCTCGACCTCGTGGTGTCGCCCGCGGCCGCCGAGCACCTGGCCGACGCCGGCTACGACCCCCAGTTCGGCGCGCGCCCGCTCAAGCGGGTGATCCAGCGCCAGGTCGAGGACCCGCTGGCCCTGGCGGTGCTGGCGGGCCAGTTCGCCGAGGGCGACACGGTGCACGTCGACGTCGCCGCGGGCCACCTGGCCTTCACCGGCGGCTCGGCTGGCTAGCGTGAGGCGGTGACCCCGCCCGCCCCCGAGACGCCGCGCGTCGTCGTGGTCACCCTCGGGGGGACCATCGCCTCGCGGGGCGCCGCGGGCCACCCGGTGGAGCCCGCCCTCGCGGGAGGGGAGTTCCTCGCGGGCCTCGGGGCCCTGGCTGGCGTCGAGGTCGCCCTCCACGACCGGCGCACCGTGCCCTCGGTCGAGGTCACGCTCGAGGACCTGGCGGCCGCGGCCGACCTCATCGCCGCGGAGCGGGCCGCGGGCGCCGTGGGCGCCGTCGTCGTCCAGGGGACCGACACCCTGGAGGAGTCCGCCGCCGCCCTCGACCTGCTCGGCGGCGCCGGCCCGATCGTCGTGACCGGCGCCATGCGCCCACCCTCGTCCCCGGGCGCCGACGGCCCGGCCAACCTGGTCGCGGCGCTGCGGGTCGCGGCCGCCCCGGCCGCGCAGGGCCTCGGGGCCCTGGTCGTGCTCGGTGACGACATCCACGCGGCGCGCTTCGTGCGCAAGGCCCACAGCGCGCGCCCGGCGGCCTTCGCCTCGCCCACCCTGGGGCCGATCGGCGAGGTCGTCGAGGGCCGCGTCGCGCTCCACGCCCGGCTCGCGCCCCTGCCGCCGGTCGCGGCGCGCCCGCCGTTCCCGGCCGTCGCCCTGGTGCCGGTGGTCCACGACGACGACGGGCGCCTGGTGGGCGCCCTGGGCGGGCTGGGGCACGCGGGCGTGGTCGTCGAGGCGCCCGGCGGGGGCCATGTGCCCGCGGCCCTGGCCGCCCCGCTCGGTGACCTGGCGGCCCGCGTGCCCGTCGTGCTGGCCTCGCGCACGGGGGCCGGCCCCGTGCTGCGCGAGACCTACGGGTACCCCGGGGGCGAGGTCGACCTGCGCGCGCGCGGGCTCATCGGCGCGGGCCCCCTCGACGCGCGCCACGCGCGCGTCGCCCTGCGGCTCCTTTTGTCGGCCGGGGCCAGCCGCGCGGACGTGGCCGCGTGGTTCGGCGCGCTCGACGCGCTCTGAGCGGTCGGGGCGCCCCGGCGCGTCCGGTACGCTTGACCGGTAGCCGCCGAGTCCTCCTGGGGGTGCCGTGCCCGCAACCGTCGTCGTAGGAACCCAGTGGGGGGATGAGGGCAAGGGCAAGCTGACCGACCTGCTCGCCGCCGCGATGGACGTCGTGGTGCGCTACCAGGGAGGGCACAACGCCGGGCACCGGATTGTCGTGGGCGGCGAGGCCTTCGCCCTCCAGCTGGTGCCCTCGGGGGTCCTGTACCCGGGCGTCACGCCGGTGATCGGCAACGGCGTCGTCGTCGATCCCGCCGTCCTGCTCGCCGAGCTCGACGCGCTGAGGGCCAAGGGCGTGGACGTGTCGCGCCTGCTGGTGTCGGGCAACGCGCACCTGATCATGCCCTACCACCAGGAGCTCGACCGGCTGAACGAGCGGTTCCTGGGCAAGAACGCGCTGGGCACGACCAAGCGCGGCATCGGCCCGGCCTACGCCGACAAGGCCTGGCGGGTGGGCCTGCGCGTCCAGGACCTGCTGGACCCCAAGATCTTCCGGGCCAAGCTCGACGTGGCCCTGGCCGAGAAGAACCAGCTCCTGGCGCGCGTCTACAACCGCCTGCCGCTGTCGGCCGACCAGCTGGCCGCCACCTACCTCGAGCAGTACGCGCCGCGCCTGGCGCCCCTGATCGGCGACTCGGTCGGCTTCCTCCACGACGCCCTGGCCCGCGGGGAGCGCATCCTGCTCGAGGGCGCCCAGGCCACCTTCCTCGACCTGGACCACGGGACCTACCCCTTCGTCACCTCCTCGAACCCGGTCGCCGGCGGGGCCTGCACCGGCTCGGGGCTCGGCCCGCGGGACCTCACGGCGATCGTGGGCATCGCCAAGGCCTACGTGACGCGCGTGGGAGCCGGTCCCTTCCCGACCGAGCTCAGCGGCGAGCTGGCCGACACGCTGGTCGAGCGGGGCCACGAGTTCGGCACCAACACCGGCCGGCGCCGGCGGGTGGGCTGGTTCGACGCCGTGCTCGCGCGCCAGGCCCGCCGCCTCAACTCCCTGACCGAGATCGCCCTGACCAAGCTCGACGTGCTCGACGCCTTCGACGAGATCAAGGTGTGCGTCGCCTACGAGGCGGGCGGCACGCGCTACGCGTACCCGCCCTACCACCAGTCGGTCCTCCACGAGGTGACCCCGATCTACGAGACGCTGCCGGGCTGGCGCGAGGACCTCACCGGCCTGACCGACGCCGCCGACCTGCCCGCGGCCGCGCGCGACTACGTCGCGTTCCTGGCCGCGACCATCGGGGTGCCGATCTCGGTCGTCGGGGTGGGTCCCGGGCGCGACCAGTTCGTCCGTCCCGCATGAGCCGCGTCGTCGTCGTGGGCGGCGGGGGCCGCGAGCACGCGCTGGCCTGGGGCCTCGCGCGCGACGCGCAGGTGGTCGTGACCCCGGGCAACGACGGGATCGCGGCCCACGGGATCACCTGCTCGCCCGAGCCGGCCACCGCCCTCGAGGCGGACCTCGTCGTCGTGGGCCCCGAGGCCCCCCTGGTGGCGGGTCTGGCCGACGAGCTGCGCGCGCGCGGCGTGCCCGTCGTGGGCCCCGGGGCCGACGGGGCGCGCCTCGAGGGCTCCAAGGCCTACCTCAAGGAGTTCCTCGCCGCGGCCGGCGTGGCGACGGCCGCCCACGGCACCTTCGCCGACGAGGCGGCCGCGCGGGCCCACCTGGCCGCGATGGCCCCGCCCTACGTGATCAAGACCGACGGGCTGGCGGCGGGCAAGGGCGTGCTCGTCACCTCGAGCCGCGCCGAGGCGGAGGCCGACGTGGCCGACAAGCTCGCGGGCCGGTCCTTCGGCGAGGCCGGCCGGACGGTCGTGATCGAAGAGGGCCTCACGGGCGTCGAGTGCTCCCTGATGCTGCTGTGCGACGGTGAGCGCACCGTGTCGCTCACCCCGGCCCAGGACTTCAAGCGGGTGGGCGACGGCGACCGCGGCGCCAACACCGGGGGCATGGGCGCCTTCGCGCCCCTCGCACTGCCCGACGACACCCTCGCGCGCGTCGAGCGCGAGATCGTCGCGCCGACCCTGGCCGAGCTGCACCGACGCGCGATCGACTACCGCGGGGTCCTCTACGCGGGACTCATGCTCACCGCGCAGGGGCCCAAGCTCCTCGAGTACAACGTGCGCTTCGGCGACCCCGAGACCCAGGTCCTCGTGCCCCTGGTGCGCGAGGACCTGCTGGACCTGCTCGCCGCGACCGCCGCGGGCCGCCTGACGCCGGCCCCGGTGGCCCGCCGGGGCGCCGCGGTCACGGTGGTGCTGGCCGCGCCGGGCTACCCCGAGGCCCCCGTGGCCGGCGGGCGCATCACGGGCCTCGGGCCCGACGGCCAGCTGGCCGAGCCCCTCGAGGGCGTCGTCGTCTTCCACGCGGGCACCCGGCGCGACGCCGACGGCGCCTTCGTCAGCGCCGGCGGGCGGGTCCTGTCGGTCACCGCACACGCCGACACGGTCGCGGCGGCCCGCGCGCGCGCCTACGAGGCCGTCGCGCGCATCGAGGTCCCCGGGGCGATCTGGCGACGCGACATCGCGGCGGGGGCGTCGTGATCGGCCGCTACGCGCCCGCCGACGTCGCCGCCCTCTTCAGCGACGAGGCGCGCCTGGACGCGATGCTCGAGGTCGAGCTGCTGGCCGCCGAGTCGCTGGCCGCCCACGGCGTGATCCCGGCCGCCGACGCGGCCGCCCTGCGCGCCCGCCGGCCGGTCGTCGACGCCGCCTTCGTCGAGGCGGTCGCGCAGCGTGAGGCCGTCACCCGCCACGACACCGCCGCCTTCGTCGACGTGGCCCAGCGCGCGATCGGCGGCCCGGAGGCCTCCTGGCTCCACTACGGGCTGACCTCCTCGGACGTGGTGGACACGGCGCTGTGCGCGGTGCTCACCCGGGCGATGGACCTGGTCGTCGCCGAGGCGACCGCCCTGCGCGACGCGCTGGGCGAGCGCGCGGCCGCGACCATCGACTGGCCCATCACCGGGCGCACCCACGGCATGGCCGCCGAGCCCACCACCTACGGCGCCAAGTTCGCCCTCTTCGCCCTGCAGGCCGACCGCGACCGCGAGCGCGCGCAGCGGGCCCGCGACGCGATCGCCGTGGGCAAGCTCTCGGGGGCGGTGGGCACCTACTCGAACATCGACCCGGCCGTCGAGGCCGACGTGTGCGCGGCCCTCGGGCTGACCCCGGTGCCCGCGACCCAGGTCATCGCGCGCGATCGCCACGCCGAGGTCCTCTACGCCTGCGCCGCCCTGGGCACGGCGGTCGAGTCCTTCGCCCTGGAGGTCCGCCACCTCGCGCGCAGCGAGGTGGGGGAGGCCTCCGAGCCCTTCGCCGCGGGCCAGAAGGGCTCCTCGGCCATGCCCCACAAGCGCAACCCGGTGCGTGCCGAGCGTCTCTGCGGGCTGGCCCGGGTCCTGCGGGGCTACCTGCAGACGGGTCTCGAGGACGTGGCCCTGTGGCACGAGCGAGACATCTCCCACTCCAGCGTCGAGCGCATCGTGCTGCCCGACGCGCTGACCCTGACGATCTACGTGCTGCGCGAGGCGACCGACCTGGCGCGCACGCTGGTGCTGCACCCCGAGCGCGCGCGGGCCAACCTGCTCGAGGGCACGCGCGGGCTGGTCTTCTCCCAGTCGCTGCTGCTGGCCCTGGTCGAGCGCGGCTGGACGCGCGACGACGCCTACCGCGCGGTCCAGGCGGCCGCGCGCCGGACTCTCGAGGAGGACACCACGCTCGAGGCGATCGCCGCGTCCGACCCGGCCCTGGGGCTCGACCCCGCGTCGCGGGCGCGCGTCTTCGACCCGGCGCGCCTGCTCGCGCACCGCGAACGATTCCTGGAGGCGATGACGTGGCGCTGAACGACGTGCTGGGGATGCCCGCCTACCAGGGCAAGGTCCGCGACCTCTACGAGGTCGGCGAGGACCGGGTGCTCATGGTCGCCTCGGACCGCCTGAGCGCCTTCGACGTGGTGATGGCCGAGCCCGTGCCGGGCAAGGGCCGCGTGCTCACGGGGATCACCGACCACTGGGTGCGCCGCTTCGCCGGCGTGCCCGCGGCCCTGGTGAGCTGCGACCCGGCCGTGATCGTCGCCGCGGTGCCGGCGCTGGCCGGCGAGGAGGGCTGGGCCGGGCGCACGATGCTGGTGCGCCGTGCGCAGATGGTGCCCCTCGAGTGCATCGTGCGCGGGCGGCTGGCCGGGGGCGCCTGGGACGAGTACCGGCGCACCGGGACCGTCCACGGCGACCCGGCGCCCACGGGCCTGGCCCTGACCGACCCGTTCCCCGCACCGATCTTCACCCCCTCGACCAAGGCCGCCGCGGGTCACGACCAGAACCTCAGCCAGAGCCAGGCGCGCGCGCTGGTCGGCGACGCCACCTACGAGGCCGCCGCGGCGCTGTGCCTGGACCTGTTCGCCCGGGCGGCCGCGGACCTCGCGGCCGTCGGCCTGGTGCTCGCGGACACCAAGTTCGAGCTCGGCTGGCTCGACGGCCAGCTGGTGCTCTGCGACGAGGTGCTGACCCCCGACTCGTCGCGCCTGTGGCCCGCCGACGCCGTCACGCGCGGCGCGGCGCCCCCGGCCTTCGACAAGCAGCCCTTCCGCGACTGGCTCGACGCCCAGGGCTGGGACCGCCAGCCGCCCCCGCCCGCGGTG
>JAKANY010000038.1 GCA_021823525.1 Actinomycetes bacterium | reverse complement strand
TACTCGAGTATTTCGATGAAATACGTAGTACGATCCGCCTCGCACGGTATATCCGTTGTGTCTTATTGGGAGGGGGACCCATGAGGCCACAAAGCGGACAATCTCTTGAGGGCGTTGCGCGGAGGCGTTTCCGAAGGCTGTCCCTGGCTGCGGCCATCGTGGCCATGTTGCCCCTGTCGCTCCCCGCGGTCACGGCGTCGGCGGGGACCAACCCGCCCGCACCCCTTGGGGGCAATACGGCCACGGAGGGGTTCGGGACCGGCGTCGTGGGGCAGCTCTGGGGAATCGGTCACAGCGCCCCTCCTGTGGTGCCGACCAACTTCGCGCCACACGTCCTGATCGACACCTACCGGGGGGTCACGGTGACCGACCCCAACCCGTGCACGAAGCCGGCGATGCAGAGGGCCACGATGGTCTCGGCGGGTGGAGGCTTCGGAATGGCGTTGATCAAGGGCGGGTACGTCTGCGTGTGGGGAGAAAACTACTGGGGCGAAGAGGCCCAGGGGAACTCCTCGGCGCCCGGGATGGGGCAGAACCCGACCGGCACCGATGGTCCCGTGCCAGTGTGCCTGCCGGAGTCCTGGACGCTGGCCACAGGTCCGTTGACGGGCTACGGGTACTGCAACGACCAGGCCGGCTGGGCCGGTCTCCTGCGCGGCGTCACGTCGATCAGTGCCGGTGGGTCCTACGCCATGGTGCTCCTGGGCGGGGGAAGTGCGATCCCCGCGGACACCTCGGTGACGCCCCCCGTTCCCGCTAGCGGGCTGCCGAAAGGCGCGGTGGCGACCTGGGGCGCCAACTACAACGGCGAGCTCGGTAGCGGCTGGTCCGCCAACTCCGCTTCGGCCCCGTACGTGTGCTGGAACGGCAATGAGAACTGTGCGGTCGCTCCCGTCGCCGTGGCGGGCGGGAACTGTGCGAACACGACGAACCCGTATCTCGACGGCGTCTCGGCCATCGCCGCGGGATACAACTTCGCCCTGGCGGAGGTGCCCGGCGGTGGGTCGGGCACGACAGGTGCCGACGTCTGCTCGTGGGGTGACAACACCTACGGCCAGCTCGGGCTCGCTGGCGCCTCCAACAAGACGACCCCCAACGGCGACAGCCCCAACTTCTGCCCCTACGTCGGCGCATCGGGCTCCAGCTACTGCGCCTGGACGCCCCAGCCCGTGCTGTCGAACTGCACCACGGCCAGTGCCGGGCGCTTGAGTGACGTCTACCAGATCTCCGCTGGCTACGGCCTCAGCCTCGCCCTGCTCACGACCGGTTCGGTGTGCGCCTGGGGCGACAACACCTACGGGGAGATCGGGATCGGCACCTTTTCCGGGCCCGACACCTGTACCAATAACCATCCGCCAGGTGGTCCGCCCGGCACGACCAGCTGCGCCCTCGTGCCCGTCCCCGTGAGGGCCGGGACCTGCACCTCGAACGGGACCACCTTGCTGTCCGGGGTGTACCAGATCTCGGCGGGACTGGAGGATGCCTACGTCCTGGTTGGCTCGGTGCCGTGGGCGGGTGGGCTCGTCTGCTCGTGGGGGGCCAACTCGGGAGGAGGACTGGGCAACGGCACGACGAGCAACGCCGCCCTTCCCGGTCCCGTCTCGGGTGTGAACGGCAGCGGGAATCTCAACAGCGCCACCTGCATCTCGGCCGGAGTCCAGCACGGCTTGGCGGTGCTCGGAGCGCCCTACCCGGCGGGAACCCTCGTCACGTGGGGCCTCGACTATGGGGTCGGGTACAACAACGGCGCCAGCACGCTGGTCCCCGAAAAGGTGCTCAATGCCGCGCACCATCCGGTCAAGACTGTCTCGAGCATCTCCGCCGGCCTGGTGAGATTCAATTTGTTGACCCGGGGCACTGCGGGGTGCATGCTGCCGCCACCCGCCCCGTAGATCCGCGACCCCCGGGGGTCAGGGTGTGCTCGGCGTGAGCGCGAACGGGGCCAAGACGGGATCGACCCCACCGCGCCGGCGGGCGGCGCGGTGGGGCGTCACCGGCTACTCCTCGGCCTCGGCCAGCATGGCGTAGAGGGCGCGCCGAGCCTCGGCCAGGATGGCCGCGCCCCGCGTGAGTTGGGCCTCCGAGCCCGCCATCATCACCTGGCGCGACGCGAGCAGGACCTGACGCATCGTGCCCATCATCTCGCGCGCGGGTCCGCCCATCTCGTTGGCCGCGCTCTCCCAGGGCCGGCCCAGATGGTCGCGCTGCTCGTCGACGAAGGCGCGCCCGGCGTCGGTCAACTGGAAGGTGCGGCCCGAGCCCGCGGCCGTGGCCTCGATGAGACCCTCGTCCTCGAGCTGCTGGAGCACCGGGTAGACCGAGCCCGGGCTCGGGCGCCACGCCTCGTGGGAGCGCTCGGTCAGCTCTTGGATCAGCTGGTAGCCGTTGCGGGGACCCTCTTCGAGCAGCACCAGCAGGGCCGCGCGGACGTCGCCGCGCCGCTGGCGCCCGCGTCCGCGCGGACCGCCGCGCGGGTGGCCCCACCCGCCGCCGAAGGGTCCGCCAAAGGGCCCGCCGAAGGGCCCGGGGCCGCCACGGCGTCCCGGTCCTCCTCGCCGGGGCCAGCCGGCGTCGTCTCGATCGAACCCGGGATCCGTGTCGTGGTCGTGCATGGGATTCTCCTCTCCGAAACAACCGATCACAGAGTATAGCGATATATCGCAAACTGTCGTACAGCGGAACCCGACGACCAGCGCCTACCATGCGCGAGTGAGCGACGCCCCTGATCCGTCCTTCCAGGACTTCTACCCCGAGCACCTGGCCCACTGCTACGGCTGCGGGCGCCTGAACGCCCACGGCTACCACCTGGCGACGCGCTGGGACGGCGAGGAGAGCGTCACGCGCTTCACGCCCGCGCCGTACCACACGGCTGTGCCGGGCGTCGTCTACGGCGGGCTGCTGGCCTCGATCGTCGACTGCCACAGCACCGGGACCGCCGCGGCCGCGCTCTACCGCGCCGAGGGGCGCGCCCTGGACACCGCGCCCGCACACCGGTGCGTGACCGGCCAGCTGCTCGTGCGCTACGTCGAGCCTACGCCGCTCGGCCCCGAGCTCGAGGTGCGCGGACGCGTGGCCGAGATCACGGGGCGCAAGGTGCGCGTGCTGTCGCGGGTGCTCGTCGGCGGCCGCGTCACGGTCGAGGCCGACGTCATCGCCCTGGACCTGCCGGCGGGGTTCGGCGACCCGTCGTGAAAACGCTTCGACGCCCTGGATTCGCGCGGGCGGTCGGCACCGACTAGAGATAGTCAGTGGGCGCGAGCCCCATCGGGCCCCTTCAGAGAGGAAGAGTCATGTCGTTCACGTCCATCAACCCGGCCACGGGCGAGGTGGTCGCCGAGTTCGCGGCCCACACCCCCGAGCAGATCGAGGCGGCCGTCGCGCTGTCGGCCGCGACGTTCCGCTCCTGGCGCCGGACGCCCTTCGCGACGCGTGGCGCGCTGATGAGCGCCGCCGCGAAGATCCTCGAGGACGAGGTCGAGGAGATCGGCGCCATGCTCACCGGCGAGATGGGCAAGACCCACGCGCAGGCCAAGGGCGAGGTCCTCAAGTGCGCCAAGACGATGCGCTACTACGCCGAGCACGCCGAGTCGATGCTGGCCGAGGAGGTCATCGCCTCGCCCGCGAGCCGCAGCGGCGTGCGCTACGAGCCCCTAGGCCCGGTGCTGGCGGTGATGCCCTGGAACTTCGCGCTGTGGCAGGCGCTGCGCTTCGCCGCCCCGGCGATCATGGCGGGCAACGTGGGCATCCTCAAGCACGCCCACAACGTGCCGCGTTCGGCCGCCTTCCTCGAGGAGCTGTTCCGCCGGGCGGGATTCCCCGAGGGCGTCTTCATCAACCTGTTCATGGGCCACGACGACCTCGCCCGGCTGATCGCCGACGACCGGGTCGCCGCCGTCACCCTGACCGGCTCGGAGCTCGCGGGCACGATCGTCGCCTCCCAGGCCGGCGCGGCTCTGAAGAAGTGCGTGCTCGAGCTCGGCGGCTCGGACGCCTTCATCGTGGCCGGCTCGGCCGACCTGGCCGTGACCATCCCGAGCGCGGTCACCGCGCGCATCCAGAACAACGGGCAGAGCTGCATCGCCTCCAAGCGCTTCATCGTGGTCCGCGAGCGCGCCGACGAGTTCATCGACGGGTTCACCAAGGCGATGAGTGAGGTCGCCGTGGGCGACCCGATGGCCGCGAGCTCGGGCATGGGCCCGCTCGTCAGCTCCGAGCAGCGCGAGCAGCTCCACGCCCAGGTGCAGGACTCGGTCGCCCACGGGGCCGTCGTGCGGACTGGCGGACGGTTCCTGGAGGGCGCGGGCTACTACTACGCCCCGACCGTGCTCACGAACGTCCCGCGCGACACGCGCGCGGGCTGCGAGGAGCTGTTCGGTCCGGTCGCCGTCGTCGAAGTCGTCGAAGACCTCGCCGAGGCCATCGAGCTCGCCAACGCCACGCCCTGGGGGCTGGGCGGCTCGATCTGGGCCACCGACCCCGCCGAGATCGAGCAGGCGATCGCGGGCATCGAGGCCGGGATGGTGTTCGCGAACGCCCTGGTGGCCTCGACGCCCGAGCTGCCCTTCGGCGGCATCAAGAAGTCGGGCTACGGGCGCGAGCTCTCGGTGATCGGCATCCGCGAGTTCATGAACGCGAAGACCTTCTACATCGCCTGACCCGTGCTGCGCCCTCGGCCTCGACGGGGGCCGAGGGCGCAGCGTCAGGCGGCTTCGCAGGTCAGCCGGGCCAGCGGCAGCCGGACGTTGCGGGCGCTCGTGCTGCTGGGCGCCGTCGCGGTCCACACCAGGTCCTCGCCCGCGACGCGGATGGGGCTCATCGCGCCCAGAGGGCGCGGCAGCGACGCGCGCACCGCGCACCAGCGCGTGGCGCGCGGCGTCAGGCGCCAGAGGGACCACGCGCCCGTCGAGGGCGAGCGCAGCTGGGCGAGCACGGATCCGTCGGGGGCCAGGGCCAGGGCCGCACCGTAGGTCCCGGCCGCGGCCGACAGGCCGCTGAGGGCGGGCAGGGCCACGTCGTGCCACGTGCGCCCGCCGTCATCGCTCACGAGCAGGGGGTAGGACGACGCCGGGTCGAGCAGGGCGAGCTGGTGCGCTGCGGTCACGGCGAGCTCTTGGGACGCGCACCCGTCCACGGCGCTCACCCACGTCGTGGTGCCCCAGGCGGCGACACCCGCGGCCACGTGGCCGACCAGCAGCTGCTGGAACGCGGGGTTCATCGCGCAGTTGCCCGTCACCACGGGTCCGAAGGTGGTGCAGGGTCCCGTGGACGGACACGTCAGCGTGCCTGTCGTCCAGGCGAGGTCGGCGAGTGTGGTCTGCTCGACGGCGATGACCGCACCGGACGCGACGGTCGGGCTCGGCGTGAACAGCGCTTCGACGCGGTCTCCGCGCGTGACGAAGCCGCCGAACCACGAGGGCTGTGCCCCGTGGGGCGTGGGGATCAGGTGCCAGGTGGCACCGCCGTTCGAGGTCTCGAGCCCGACCAGGACCACGGGGGGGATCACCCCGTGGACGCCCGTACCCAGCACGGCGACGGCGTGGCGCGGGTTCGCGGTGTCGACGAGGGCCGTGGCGCAGGTCGGGGCCACGTGGACGCCCACGAGAGAGAGCCCGCTGCCGGTCAAGGCCTTCGCCATGGTGGCCGTCGCCAGGCGCGCGACCAGTCCGTTCGGCCCCGTGAGCTCGATCGCGCCCGGATCGCACCAGGCGACGTCGCCGCGCGCGTCGAGCGGCGTCGCGGCCGCGGTGCCGGACCACGTCGCGCTCACCGCGTGCAGGCGCCCCTGAGAGGCCCAGGTCGCCGGCGCGCGCAGGCGTACGGTGCGCGGGGCGAGGGTCGCGACCTGCTCGGTGGCGCTCGCCGCCCCCTGGAGAGTCAGCCAGGGCGCGTGCGTCTTGGGCGCCGCCGTGGTCGTGAGGCTGTAGCCCCAGGGCTGTCCGATGAGCTGCTCGAGGGGAGCGCGCCCGCTGACGACGAGCACGTCGCCGACCTGGAGCACCGCCGCGCGAAGGCTCAGCGTGGCGCACGCGTGGGTCGCGTCGCACGGAGTGCTCAGGGGAGCCACCAGGTGGACCACGACGGCCGCGTCAGCGGGTGCCAGCGCGCAGCCCGACGAGGCGACGAGGCACTCGACGCCGACGGTGTCGGCGCCCGAGGCGAGGGGATGGACGGCGACGCGCCCCGCCGACCACGCGAACCACGGGGCGTCGGGCACGACGAGGGTCGCGCGCACCACCGACCGCGAGATCGCGTGCGCCATCGCCGTCTCGACGATCCCGCTCTGGCAGCCGTCCCAGCACACGTCGAGCGACTGCGACAGGTCGGCGGGGTGCCGGTGGGCGTAGACGAGGCGGAGCGTGACGTGTTGCCCCGGGCGCACCGTCGTCGCGTCCACGCGGAGTCGGAAGGCCCCGTCGGGATTGAGGTTCGTCGAGATCCCGGTGGTGGGGACCGGCCAGCTCTCGGCGTGCTGGTCGACCCACGACTGGAGCGCGACGCCCAGCGTGCTGCGGGTCGTGGGCGGGATGCGCAGGCACCCGTGCACGGCGCCGTCGAGCGACTGCACGAGGGTGCTCGAGGTCTGGGGGCTGGCGATCCCGCACAGCGACGCCGGCCACGCGGTCGCCTCGTCCACCGCCCCGCTCGCGGCCCGCGCGTGACCCGGCAGCGCGACTAGGGCGAGCGCCGCGGCCGCGAAGGTCGCCACCGCGATCCACGACGCGCGCCGCGTGCTCATGACGCGATCCTACGCACGACGCGTGTGGACTCCTCCTGGT
>JAKANY010000004.1 GCA_021823525.1 Actinomycetes bacterium | reverse complement strand
TCGACTCAGCCAGCACACCCGAGCTCAGTCCCGCGTGACAGACTGACGGGGCGTCGAGGCTGCTTCACGAAGTGACACCACTCGGCGGGACGTGATCCGTGATACTGGCCGGGCTACGCGGATCAGGTAGGAAACCTGATAAGCCACGCGTAATCGCGTATCGCACCAGAGTTCGCGATCGCGCGCGCTCCAAAGCCAGCATGTAAGCGCACGACTGGTCAAAGCCGTGTGACGAGGTGCGAGAAGAGCGCCACCGCCACCGGACGCGTCCCTGAGTCATCGTTGCGAATCGAGTCGTCGATCGCACAGAAGTACGGGGCGAGGCTGGGATCAATCTGGCAGGCCACGTTGACGCCTTCGATTGTTGCGTCGCGAATGGCCGTCTACCGCCGCCGTCGGTCGGCCCACCAGCGCGCGATACGTCGCCAAGGCGATAGCGGTGTGGTGCAATCCCGGACCGGCGCGCAGGGTGTCGTGGCGGGCGATCAGGCGCAGCGTTGTCGGGGTCACCTCGGCGACGGTCGACGCGGCCCTGCCCGGCGCACTCGCCTCTTTTTCGCCGCCGACGCCCTCGATGGCGACCGGGCGAGTGTCTCGGTCCTGCGCCTGGCTTGGTGGCAGGACCGTCAGAGGTGAAGAGGCTTGATTCGTGGGATTGTTCCCACTGGGTGGTGTCGGAGGCGGGACTTGAACCCGCACGCCCCTGAGGGCACCAGCCCCTCAAGCTGGCGCGTCTGCCTATTCCGCCACTCCGACGCGGACCCTCAGTGTACCCGATGCCTCCGCGACGACGAATGCGCGGCGGTCGTCGAGGTCGTCGGCGTCAGGGGTTGATACGTCCACGACGGGATCTGGTCGACCATCTCGGCCAAGGTGTCGCTGGCGACGACGCCACTGAGCACCGGTGACCACACCTCGAGCGACGGCGGCGTGAAGAGGGGCCGCACCCAGAAGCTCTCGAGCAGCGCGTGGTCGAGCTCGCTCCACACGGACCGGGCCGACACGGCGTTGAAGGAGTCCATCGCGCGGTGGTAGAGGGCGGCGACGCCCGCGACGACCGCTCCACTCGAGTAGGCGTCGGTGTAGGCGGGTCCGACGAAGGCCCGGGCCATGGTCGCCGGGGAGGTCGTCGTCTGGCGAAGCACGACGGCGGCGTCGGCATGCCCGGTCGCCACCTCGCCCACCGCCTGGCGCTCGCTGCGCGTCGCCAGCAGCGTGGTCGCGAAGCCGAGCGCTCCCCACTGGCGGGCGATCAGCGTCGCTGCCGTCCGGTCCAGGTCCGTGGGACCGTAGGCGACGACGAGACGCACCGGCGAGCCCGCCGGCGAGAGCAGGCCCGCGGCCGTGCGGCGGAATCCCAGGGAGTGCAGGAGGAGCCGGGCGCACGTCACGCAATCGGCCTGCGCCGTGGCGGCGGCATCCAGGGTCGTCGACGTGGCCGCGAGCGTGGTCGACGTCGTCGACTCGCTCGGCGCGTGGCCCGCGACCCCGGGATACTCGGGGTCGCCCTGAGAGTAGAGCGCCGAGGCCGCGACCGACGGAGAGAAGGTCACCTGACCCCACAGGGCCGTGATCAGCGACGTCCGGTCGATGCCCACGCTCAAAGCCTCCCGCAGGGCGATCGGGCGCGTCCAGCGACTCGTCGGCGAGTAGACGACCTCCTCGAGACCGCTCGAGGAGCCCAGGTGGCTGAGGTCGGCCGCGTGGGAGCTCAGCTCGTCGATCTGGCCGCGGTCGACGGTCAGCGAGAAGCTGGCGAAGGGCGCAGCGGTCGACGCCGGCAGCGGCTGGTCGACGAGCGCGACGATGCGCGAGGGCTCATCGGGACTGGCGGGCCAGTTGGCGTCGCGCACCAGCACGACCTGGGACGCGCTCGCCGTGACTACGCGATAGGGACCCAACGAGGGCTCGGCGGCCAGTCCTCCGGCGGGGCACGTGAGAGGCTCGCCGCGATAGCCGACGTCGTGGAAGAGCAGCGCCCAGGGGCTGTAGGGGTGGGCGAAGACCGCCGTCACGCGCAGTCCCCCGTCGCTGACCGCCAGCCGGCGGATCGCCCGGTAGCCGTCGCTGGCGACGCTGGCCTGTGCGCGCGCGGCGCGCCACCACGCGACCAGGTCCTGGGCGCGGAAGGGGTGGCCGTTGCTCCAGCGCAAACCGGGCGCGATCGTGTAAACGACCGTCTGGGGCGCCAGCGAGGTCAGCTCAGCCGACGTGACGGCCACCTGCGAGCCCTGCAGGACGCCGGTGGACGACGTCAGGAAGGCCGATGGCCGCACGAGGTCGAGCAGCGCGCGCAGCGAGGGCGACGCCGTGGGATCGAGCACCGAGCAGCCGACGAAGGGCCCCGGCAGCGAGAGCGTCAGCGTCACGTGCGCGGGCACGGTGGTGGTCGTCGCCTCGGCCAATCCTGACCCGCCGAGCGCCAGCGTCGCCGCCAGCGCCGCCAGGGCGAGCCGCGCGGGTCGCCGACTCCTCGCGCGCACTACTGCAGGCGCAGATCGAGCGTCAGGGTCGCGAACGTGAAGACCAGGGCCATGGCCACGGTGATCCGGTCGAGGTTCTTCTCGACCACCGTCGATCCGGCGGCCGTCGCGCCCAAACTGCCCCCCATGAGGTCGGAGATACCCCCACCGCGACCCGAGTGCAGCAAGACCAGAAAGATCAAGGAGACTGCGGAGACTGCCTCGATAATGATGAACGCCCACGTGAACACCGCAAACCTCCGATTAGCGCCCGCCAGCGTAGCAGGACTCGCCCGCGCTCACGATGGCACCGAAGCTCTCGGCGCGCAGGCTGGCCCCTCCGACCAGGAATCCGTCGACCCCGCCACCGAGCAGATCGGCCGCGTTGTCGGCGTTGACCGAGCCCCCGTAGAGGACGCGCGCCCCGGTGACGCGCGTCGTGGCCAGTGCCTCGGCGATGACGTGCGCCATCTCGCGAACCTCCTCGACGCCCGCGCTGCGGCCCGTGCCGATCGCCCACACCGGCTCGTAGGCGACGACGACGTCGCCCTCGGGTGCGCTCAGCCCCTCGAGGGCGGCGAGGACCTGGGCGCGCACGTGCTCGCGGTGCCGGCCCGCCTCGCGGACCGCCTCGTCCTCGCCCACGCACACGATCGCCCGCAAGCCCCCCGCCACGACGGCGCGCGCAGTCGCCGCGACCACGTCGTCGCTCATCGCGTAGAGGGCGCGCCGCTCGGAGTGGCCCACGATGACCCAGCGCACCCGCAGGCGCGCCAGCATCGGCACCGACACCTCGCCGGTGTGGGCGCCACTGGGCAGCGGGTTCGCGTGCTGGGCGGCGAGCTCGATAGCGCTGCGATCGGCCTCGAGGACCGACCCGACGCTGCGCAGGTCCACGAAGGGCGGGGCGACGACCACGTCGACGTGGGGCGCCGGTCGGCTGGCCAGGATCACCCCGAGCTGCTGGGTCAGGTGCACGGCCTCGACGTGGTCGAGGTTCATCTTCCAGTTCCCCACCACCAGGGCGCGGCTCACGACGCGCGCCCCTCGCGCAGGGCCCGCAGGCCGGGCAGGTCGCCGAACTCCAGCAGCTCGAGGGACGCGCCCCCGCCGCTCGAGACGAAGTCGATCTGGGCCTCGAGGCCGAAGCGCTTGAGCGCCGCCGCCGAGTCCCCGCCGCCCACGATGCTCAGGGCCGACGAGCTGGCCACCAGGCGCGCGATGGCCTCGGTCCCCACGGCGAAGCGCGGGTCCTCGAAGAAGCCGAGCGGACCGTTCCAGAACACCGTGCGCGCGGGGGCCAGCGTCTGCGCGAAGAGGTCGACGCTGCGCGCGCCGATGTCGAAGCCCTCGGCGCCCTCGGGGATCTGCGCGCCGAAGTCGACCGGCTCGGCGTCTCCGCCGCCCTCCCCCACGGGCACCCCGACCGCCAGGCCGCGGGTGTCCACGGGGATCACGACCTTGCCCGTCGCGAGCAGGTCCCGGCACGACGCCACGGCGGACTCGTCGACCAGCGACGCGCCCACGGCCCGGCCCGCGGCCAGCTCGAAGGTGTAGGCCATGGCCCCGCCCACGATCACCGTGTCGGCGCGCTGCGCGAGCGCCCGCACGACGCCGAGCTTGTCGGCCACCTTGGCCCCGCCCACGATGGCCACGAACGGCCGGGCGGGCTCCTCCAGGGCGTCGAGCAGGAAGGAGACCTCACGGCGCAGGTTGGGGCCCGCGGCGCTGGGCACGAGCCTGGGGGGCACCATCACCGAGGCGTGGGCGCGGTGCGACGCGCCGAAGGCCTCGTTCACGTAGACGTCGCGCCCCTGGACCAGGGACGCGCCGAAGGCCGGATCGTTGGACTCCTCGCCCGGGTCGAAGCGCAGGTTCTCCAGGAGCTCGACGCCCGGGCACAGCTCGTCGAGCCGGCGCCGGATCGGCTCGACCGCGTAGCGCGCGTCGACGCGCCCGTGGGGTCGGCCGAAGTGCGTGCACGCGACGACCCGGGCCCCGCGCGCCTGCAGGTCCTGGAACAGGGGGATGGCCGTACGGATGCGGAAGTCGTCGGCGACCTCGGGGCCGTCGGGCCCCGGCGTGACCGGCACGTTGAAGTCGACGCGCACCAGGACGGTGCGCCCGTCGAGCTCCCACGCGTCGCCCGTCGGCAGGACCGCGGAGCTCACGGCCGCGCGACGATGGCGGCCAGGTCGACGAGGCGGTTCGCGTAACCCCACTCGTTGTCGTACCAGCCGAAGACCTTGACCAGGCAGCTCGCGTCGTCGAGGGGCTGGACCATGGTCATCAGCGAGTCGAACGTGCACGAAGCGGGTGAGCCCACGATGTCGCTCGAGACGATCGGCTCGTCGGTGAAGTCCAAGATGCCGCGCAGGCTCCCGGCGGCCGCGGCGCGGAACGCCTCGTTGACCTCGGCGACGCTGGTCGTGCGCACGACGGCGGTGAAGTCGGTGATGCTGCCGTCGGGGACGGGCACGCGCAGCGAGGTGCCGTCGAGGCGACCCTTCATGGCCGCCAGGACCAGGCTGGTCGCGCGCGCGGCCCCCGTCGAGGAGGGCACGATGTTGATCGCCGCGGCGCGCGCGCGCCGCAGGTCCTTGTGGGGCAGGTCGAGCAGGTTCTGGTCGTTGGTGTAGGCGTGCACCGTCGTCATGAGCCCGGCCCGCACGCCGAAGGCGTCGTCGAGGACCTTGACCATGGGCACGAAGCAGTTCGTCGTGCACGAGGCGTTCGAGACCACGTGGTGGACCGAGGCGTCGTAGGTGGACTCGTTGACGCCCAGGACGAAGGTGGCGTCGGCGTCGCTCGAGGGCGCCGAGATCACGACCTTGGGCGCCCCGGCGGCCAGGTGGGCCGCGGCGGCCGCGCGCGACGTGAACAGACCCGTCGACTCGATGACCACGTCGACGCCGATCTCGCCCCAGGGCAGCTTCGCGGGATCCCGCTCGGCCAGGACGCGGATCGCGCGGTGGCCGACCTGGAATCCGTCCTCGGTGACGGTGACGGGCACCCCGAGGCGACCCTGCGTCGAGTCGTGCGCCAGCAGGTGCGCGTTCGTCGCGGGCGACGTGAGGTCATTGACGGCGACGATGTCGATGTCGGCGCGATCGAGCGCCGCGCGCACGAAGCCCCGCCCGATGCGCCCGAAGCCGTTGATTCCCACGCGAATGCTCATCCCTCCGCCTTTCGTCCCTCGCCGGCGACCAGACGCCCCACGGCGCGCGCCAAGTCTTGCACACGGTGCACGTAGGGGTTCCTCCCCGTGAGGCGCGCGCGCACCGTGGGCAGCGTGCACGGGTCGCGCCCGAGGGGGCTCTGCGCGTCCACCAGCACCACGTCGGGCACGATCCCGTGCGCGTCGAGGGCGTCGACGTGGTCCTGGAGGCGGTAGCCGGCGGTCTCGGGGAGCTCGGGCCGCAGGTTGGCGACGTAGACGCGGGTGGCCCGCGAGCCGGCGAGCGCCTGGGTCACGCCGGGCACCACGGCCGCGGCCAGCACGCTGGTGAACAGGGAGCCCGGTCCCACCAGCACCAGGTCGGCGCGCTCGATGGCCTCGACGGCGGCGATCGGCGCGGCCGGGTAGGGCGGGTCCAGGACCACGCGACGGATGGCGCTCTGGCGGTGCACCTCGGTCTGCCCGCGCGCCGAGCCCTCGGCCGTCGAGGCGCACAGCACCACCTTCTCGCGGGTGGCCGGCAGGATCCTCCCGGTCACGCCCAGGACCTCGGCGACCGCGCCGATCGCCGCCTCGAGGTCGCCGGTGGCGTCGATGAGCCCCACGAGCAGGAGGTTGCCCACGGTGTGCCCGGCGAGCTCGCCGACGCTGAAGCGGTGCTCGAAGGACTCGGCGACCGGGTTGTGGGGGTCGGCCAGCGCCCCCAGGCACTTGCGCAGGTCGCCCACGGCGGGCACACTGAGCATCGCGCGCAGGCGCCCGGTCGACCCGCCGTCGTCGGCCACCGACACCACGCCGGTCACGTCGGGCGTCAGGCGGCGCAGCGCGCGCAGCGACACGGCCGTGCCGTGGCCGCCCCCGATGGCGACGGCCCTCATCGAGGCAGGTCGCGGTGGTAGACGGTCGCGGCCACGTCGAGGCGCCGCGCGATCTCCTCGGCCACGGCGACCGAGCGGTGCCGCCCCCCGGTGCAGCCCACCGCCACGCTCAGGTAGGCCTTGCCCTCGCGCGCGAAGGCCGGCAGCTGCCAGCCGAGCATCGCCACGATGTCGCTGATCAGGTGCTGGGCCGCCTCCTGGGCGAGCACGTACTCGGCGACGGGCGCGTCGAGGCCCGTCAGGGGCCGCAGCTCGTCGATCCAGTGCGGGTTGGGCAGGAAGCGGCAGTCGAAGACCAGGTCGACGTCGCGGGGCATCCCGTTGGCGAACCCGAAGGAGACCACCGAGACGCGCATCGCCGCGCCCTCGCGCGTGGCGAAGTCCTCCTGGATCCGCGCGCGCAGCTGGTTGGGATTCGTCGTCGAGGTGTCGATGACCAGGTCCGCGGCGTCGCGCAGCACCTTGACCGCGACGCGCTCGCCGGCGATGGCGTCGGCCAGGCTGGGCGCGGGGAACGGGTGGCGCCGCCGGCTCGACTCGTAGCGCTGGATCAGGACCTCGTCGGGCGCGTCGAGGAAGAGGATCCGCACCCCGCCCTGGCGCGCGCGCAGGTCCCGGACCACCTCGAGGACCGCCTCGGGGGCCACGCGCCCGCCGCGCCCCACGACGAGCGCCACGCCCGGGAAGTCCACGCCGCCGCCCGCGAGGTCGCTCACGCGCGCGACGAGCTCCATGGGCAGGTTGTCGATGACGAACCAGCCCAGGTCCTCGAGCGCGGCCGAGACGGTCGAGCGCCCCGCCCCGGACATGCCCGTCACCAGGACGATCTCACTCATCGACCCGCCCTCCTACCGCGCCGCGCCCGTGGAGATGATCGTAGAGCGTCACGGCGACGCTCCGGGGCAGCCACCCGAGCGCGCTCAGCTCCTCGCGCGTCGCGGCGCGCACGCGATCGAGCGAGCCGTAGGCGGCGAGCAGGCGCTCCCGGCGAGCCGGGCCCAGCCCGGCGACGCCGTCGAGGGCCGAGGCCACCATGGCGCGCCCGCGCGTCGAGCGGTGGAAGGTGATGGCGAAGCGGTGGGCCTCGTCGCGGATCCGCTGGACGAGGTAGAGCTCCTCGGAGCCTCCCGCGAGCACCACCGGCAGCGAGCTCCCGGGCCGGTAGAGCAGCTCCTCGCGCTTGGCCAGCGCCGCGAGCTCGACGCCCGGCGTACCCCGCGAGCGCACCAGGTCCTCGATGGCGTGGAGCTGGCCGAGCCCCCCGTCCAGGAGGATCAGGTCGGCCGGGGCGAAGCGCCGGTCCCCCGACTCCCCGCGGGCCAGGCGCCGGCCGAGCACCTCGGTCATGGCGCCCACGTCGTCATTGCCGGCCACCTCGCGCACGTCGAAGCGCCGGTAGGCGGACTTCAGCGGCAGCCCGTCCTCGAAGACCACCATCGAGCCCACGTAACTCGTCCCTTGCAGGTGGCTCATGTCGAAGCACTCGATCCGGAACGGCGGCGCCGCGAGACCCAGGGCCCTCCCGAGCCCTTCGAGGGCGCTGGTGCGCACCCGGTGGTCGTGCTCGCGGCGCAGGTCGTCGCGCGCGAGCACCGCGCGCGCGTCGGCCTGGGCCATCTCGACCGCGCGGCGGCGCCGACCGCGCTGGACCTCGCGGACCCGCACCGCGCGCCCGCGCCGCCCGGTGAGGAAGGCGGCCACCACCTCGGAGGCCGGCTCGCTCACGACGACCTCGCCGGGGACGTCGGCCGCGGTGTAGAGGTGGGGGACGGCCGCCTCGATCACCTCGGTGGGCGACTCGTCCAGGGCCCGCTCGACCAGCCAGACCCGGCGCCCCACGATGCGCCCGGCGCGCACGGCGAAGCGCACCACGGCGGCCCGCCCGGTCGCCAGCGCCACGGCCAGCACGTCGAGGTCCGAGTGGTCGTCGAGCACCACGCTCTGCTGCTGGGCGGCGCGCTCCAGGGCGGCCAGGCCGTCGCGGCTGCGCGCGGCCGCCTCGTAGTCCTGCGCCTGCGCGGCGGCGCGCATCTGCGCGCTCAGGCGCGCGCGCAGCGGGGCGACGCGTCCCTCGAAGAAGGAGGCCCAGGCCTCCACCCGCTCGGCGTAGGCGGCCTCGTCGATGCGCCCCGCGCACGGCCCGGGGCACCGGCCGATGTCGAAGAGCAGGCAGGGGCGCCCGAGCCGCTCGTGATACTGAAACTTGTGGCGCGTGCACGTGCGCAGGGGGAAGGCCTGGGCCAGCTCGTCGAGGGTGCGCCGCAGCGAGCCGACGTCGGCGAAGGGCCCGAAGTAGCGCACCCCGCGCACGTGGGCCGCGCGCGTGAGGCTCGGCACGGGGAACGCGCTGCGCAGGTCGAGCGCCACCCACGGGTAGCTCTTGTCGTCCTTGAGCATCAGGTTGTAGCGCGGCTGGTTCTGCTTGATCAGCTCGTTCTCGAGGATGAGGGCGTCGACCTCCGAGGGCGTGACGATCCACTCGACGGCGGAGGCCTCGTCCATCAGGGCCTGGGTCTTGGGGGTGAGCCCATCGCGGCGCTGGAAGTAGCTGCCCAGGCGCGAGGCCAGGGAGCGGGCCTTGCCCACGTAGATGACGGTGCCGCGCGCGTCGCGGAACAGGTAGCAGCCGCTGGCTCGCGGGATGCCCGCGGGCCGCGCCAGGCTCACGCGGGGCCCCCCAAGGCGGCGGCCATCACGCGCCCGGTCGCCGTGTCGAGCTGCGCGACGTGCTCGGGCGATCCCTCGCCCACCAGCGCCCCGCCGCGCCGCCCGCCCTCGGGGCCGAGGTCCACGATCCAGTCCGCGGTCTTGATCACGTCGAGATTGTGCTCGATCACGATCACCGTGTTGCCCTGGTCGACCAGGCGGTGCAGCACGACGAGCAGGCGGTGCACGTCCTCGAAGTGCAGGCCCGTCGTGGGCTCGTCGAGCACGTAGAGCGTGTGGCCGGTCGGGCGCCGCGCGAGCTCGGTGGCCAGCTTGACGCGCTGGGCCTCGCCGCCCGAGAGCGTGGGCGCGGGCTGGCCGAGGCGGACGTAGCCCAGGCCCACGTCGGCCAGCGTCTGGATCTGGCGCGCGATCGCGGGCTGGCGGGCGAAGAACTCCAGGGCCTCGTCCACGGGCATCGCCAGCACGTCGGCGATGGAGCGTCCCCGGTAGAGGATCTCGAGGGTCTCGCGGTTGTAGCGCGTCCCGTGGCAGACCTCGCAGGTGACGTACACGTCGGGCAGGAAGTGCATCTCGATGCGCAGCGTCCCGTCGCCCGCGCACGACTCGCAGCGCCCGCCCTTCACATTGAAGGAGAACCGGCCCGGCGCGTAGCCCCGGACCTTGGCCTCGGTCGTCTCGGCGAACAGGCGCCGGATCTTGTCGAAGACGCCCGTGTAGGTCGCCGGGTTCGAGCGCGGCGTGCGCCCGATGGGCTGCTGGTCGACGGCCACCACCTTGTCGAGGTGCTCGACCCCGTCGATCCCGTCGTGGGCCAGCGCCTCGGTGCGCGCCCCGTTGAGCGTGTGCTCCAGCGACTGCAGGAGGATCCCGTTGATGAGGGTCGACTTGCCCGAGCCCGACACGCCGGTCACCGCCGTGAAGGTGCCCAGCGGCAGCTCGACGGTGATGTCGCGCAGGTTGTTGGCCCGGGCGCCGCGCACCACCAGGCGCGTCCCGTCGCCCTCGCGCCGGGTGGAGGGCACGTCGATGCGCCGCCGCCCGGCGAGGTAGTCCCCGGTGAGGGACCCCCGGCACTGGGCGAGCTCCTCGTGGGCCCCGGCGAAGACCACGCGGCCGCCGTGCTCGCCCGCGCCGGGCCCGATGTCCACGACGAAGTCGGCGGCGCGGATCGTCTCCTCGTCGTGCTCGACGACGATGACCGAGTTCCCGAGGTCCCGCAGCCGCTCGAGGGTGGCGATGAGGCGGTGGTTGTCGCGCTGGTGCAGGCCGATCGAGGGCTCGTCGAGCACGTACAGGACGCCCACCAGGCGGCTCCCGATCTGGGAGGCCAGGCGGATGCGCTGCGCCTCGCCCCCCGAGAGAGTCGCCGACGCGCGGCTCAGGGTCAGGTAGTCGAGCCCCACGTCCACCAGGAAGTGCAGGCGCTCGCGGATCTCCTTGATGACCTCGCGGGCGATCTGCGCCTCGCGCTCACCCAGAGCCAGCTCCTCGAAGTAGACGAGGGCCTCCTCGATGGTCATGGTGCTGACGTCGGCGATCGACCGCCCGCCTACCAGCACCGCCAGCACCTCGGGGCGCAGGCGCCGCCCGCCGCACGCCGGGCACTCCACCTCGCGCATGTACTGCTCGATCTGCTCGCGCGTCCAGTCCCCGTCGGCCTCCGCGCGCTTGCGCTCGAGCCACTCGACGATCCCCCCGTAGGCGGTCTCGAAGGTGCGCTGGTGGCCGCCGCGGCCCCGGTAGCGCACGGCGATGGGCGTCGCGGACCCGTGGAGCACGAGCTCGCGGTCCTGGGCCCGCAGGCGCTTCCAGGGCGTCGTCATGGCGAAGCCCCCCGAGGCGGCGACCGCCTCGAGCAGCCGGTCGAAGTACTTGAAGCGCATCCCCGACCACGGGGCCAGCGCCCCCTGGGCCAGTGACTTGCTGGGGTCGGGGACCACCCGGTCGGGGTCGGCCTCGAAGCGCGTCCCCAGCCCGCTGCAGGCGCTGCACGCCCCGTAGGGCGAGTTGAAGGAGAAGTCCCGGGGCGCCAGCTCGCGGAAGCTCAGGCCGCAATGCACGCAGGCCAGGCGCTCGGAGAAGGCGACCTCCTCTTCGGCGTCCCCTTCGGTGAACAGGACCGTCACCACCCCGCCGGTGAGGCGCAGCGCCGTCTCGACCGACTCGGTGAGGCGCTGGCGGTTGGACGCGCGCACCGCCAGCCGGTCGAGCACCACGCTGATGGTGTGCTGCTCGTAGCGCGCCAGGGCGATCTGCTCGCGGTCGGCCAGGTCGTGGACCGCGCCGTCGACGCGCACGCGCGAGTAGCCCTGCCCGGCCAGCTCGTCGAGCAGCGTCGAGTACTCCCCCTTGCGCCCCTCGACCACCGTGGCCAGCACGAGGAACCGCTGCCCGGCCGGTCGCGCCAGCACCAGGTCCACGATCTGCTGGGGCGTCTGGCGCGAGACGAGGCGCCCGCACGAGGGGCAGTGGGCCACCCCCACGCGCGCGAAGAGCAGGCGCAGGTAGTCGTGGACCTCGGTCACCGTGCCCACGGTCGAGCGCGGGTTGCGCGAGGCGGTCTTCTGGTCGATCGAGATCGCCGGCGAGAGGCCCTCGATGAAGTCCACGTCGGGCTTGTCCATCTGGCCCAGGAACTGGCGGGCGTAGGCCGACAGGCTCTCGACGTAGCGGCGCTGGCCCTCGGCGTAGATCGTGTCGAAGGCCAGCGACGACTTGCCCGATCCCGACAGTCCCGTGAACACCACCAGGCGGTCGCGCGGGATCTCCAGGCTCACGTTCTTCAGGTTGTGGACGCGGGCCCCCTGGATGCGGATGCTCGCGGTCACGACTCGTCGGCACCCGGACCAGACAGCGCGACGCCCGGGCGCCGCAGGCTGTAGAGGACGTCGCGCAGCGCCGCGGCCTCCTCGAAGCGCAGCTCGTCGGCCGCGCGCAGCATCGCCTCCTCCACGCGCGCGATCTCCGCGGCCTCCACGGGCGCCGGCGGCTCCTCCAGGGACGTCGTCGGGGCGGCGGCGCGCGCGCTGGCCGGCGAGTCGCTGCGCAGCCGGCCCAGGATGTCGTTGACCGACTTGGTGATCGTGCGCGGCTCGATGCCGTGCTCGGCATTGTGGGCCAGCTGGCGGCGGCGCCGGTGCTCGGTGGTGGCCAGGGCCTCGCGGATCGAGTCGGTCAGCAGGTCCCCGTAGAGGACGGCCTGGCCGTTGGCGTTGCGCGCGGCGCGCCCGATCGTCTGGATGAGGGCGCTGCGCGAGCGCAAGAACCCCTCCTTGTCCGCGTCGAGGACCGCGACCAGCGAGACCTCGGGCAGGTCGAGCCCCTCGCGCAGCAGGTTGATGCCCACCAGCACGTCGAAGGCGCCGGTGCGCAGGTCGCGCAGGATCTCGATGCGCGCGATGGTGTCGATGTCGCTGTGCAGGTACTGCACGCGGTAGCCCGCCTTGGCCAGGAACGCGGTGAGGTCCTCGGCCATCTTCTTGGTCAGGGTCGTCACCAGCGCCCGCTCCCCCCGGGCGATCACCACGTCGAGGCGCCCGCGCAGGTCGTCGATCTGGTGGCGCGTGGGCACCAGCAGCACCTCGGGGTCGACCAGACCCGTCGGACGGATCACCTGCTCGACCACCTGGTCGCTGACCTCGAGCTCGTAGGGCCCGGGCGTCGCCGAGACGAACACGATCTGGGGCACCAGGTCGATGAACTCGTCGAAGTTGAGCGGCCGGTTGTCCAAGGCGCTCGGCAGGCGGAACCCGTGCTCGACCAGCACGTCCTTGCGCGAGCGGTCGCCGGCGAACTGGCCGCGCACCTGGGGCACGGCGACGTGGGACTCGTCCACCACGACCAGGTAGTCCTCGGGGAAGTAGTCGAGCAGAGTGTAGGGTCGCTCGCCCGCCGCCCGGCCGTCCAGGTGGCGCGCGTAGTTCTCCACGCCCGAGCAGATCCCGGTCTCCTCGAGCATCTCGAGGTCGTACTCGGTGCGCTGGCGCAGCCGCTGGGCCTCCAGGAGGCGCCCCTGGGCGGTGAGCTGGGCCAGGCGCCCTCCCAGCTCCTCCTCGATGGAGCGGCACGCCCGGGCCAGGGTCTCGGCCCCCGTCGCGTAGTGCGAGGCCGCGAAGATCGTGGTCTCGGGGACCTGGCCGCGCGCCGTGTTGGTCAGTGGGTCGAAGAACGTCAGCGACTCGATCTCGTCGAAGAGCGTCGAGACGCGCAGCGCCTCGTTGGCGTAGGCGGGCTGGATCTCGATGGTGTCGCCGTGGGCGCGGAAGGTCCCGCGCTGCAGGGTCAGCTCGTTACGCGCGTACTGCATCTCGATGAGCCGGCCCAATAGCGCCCGCTGGTCGACCACGTCACCCACGCGCAGGGGCAGCATCCGGTCCCGGTACTCGAGCGGGCTGCCCAAGCCGTAGATGCACGACACCGAGGCGACCACGATGGTGTCACGCCGCGTCAGCAGCGACGAGGTTGCGGCGTGGCGCAGCCGGTCGATCTCCTCGTTGATCGAGCTGTCCTTCTCGATGTAGGTATCGGTGCGCGGGATGTAGGCCTCGGGCTGGTAGTAGTCGTAGTACGAGACGAAGAACTCGACGCGGTTCGAGGGCATCATCTCGCGCAGCTCGGCGGCGAGCTGGGCGGCGAGGGACTTGTTGGGCTCGAGGATCAGGGTCGGGCGCTGGACCCGCTCGACCAGCCAGGCGATCGTCGCCGTCTTGCCGCTGCCGGTGATGCCCTCGAGCGTCTGGAACCGCAGGCCGCTGTCGACACCCCGCGCCAGGGCCTCGATGGCCGCCGGCTGATCGCCCGCGGGCGCGAAGGGTGACTCGACCAGAAAGGCGCTCACGGCGCCCCCAGGGCGGCCAGCGCCCGGTCGACGGCGGTGTGCAGCTCCTCGAGGGTGCCGTCGTTCTCGATCACCACGTCGGCCCACGCCCGCCGCGCGTCGTTGTCCACCTGGGACGCCAGGCGCCTCCGGGCGTCGTCCTCGCTCAGCCCCCGCGGGCCGACCAGACGCGCCAGGGCTGTCTCGGGGCGCGCGACGACCGCCCACACCGCACTCGCCCCCATCGCCGCGCGCAGCGCCGGCTCGTAGAGGGGCACCGCCACGAACACGATGGGCGCGCCCAGATCCGCGACTTGCGCGCGCAGTCGCGCGTGGATCGCCGGGTGCGTGATCGCCTCGAGTCGGCGGCGCGCCGCGGCGTCGCGGAAGACCACGTCGGCGAGGAACGCCCGGTCCAGCGACCCGTCGGAACGCAGCACCGCGGTGCCGAACGCGTCGACGATCGCCCGCCACGCGGGCGTGCCGGGCTCGGTCACCGCGCGCGCGGCCTCGTCGGCGTCCAGCACCGGCCAGCCGCGCTGGCGCAGGTACTCCCCGACCGCGCTCTTGCCCGCGCCGATCCCGCCGCTCAGGACGATCACCATCACCGGACCACCGTAGCGACCCCGCCCGAGGCGAGAGCCGGACGAGGAGGCGCTACTCGGCGGTCTCGGCGGTCTCGTCGCCTCGACTCGTCGCCTCGGCGGCGTAGTCGGCCCACGCCGCCTGCGCCTCGGTCTCGGGCGTGAACTCGCCGTAGTCGATCCCGCCGATGTAGTTGCCCTCGGCGTCGTAGGCGTGCTCGCCGAACGCCTCGCGGTACTCGGCCGAGACCTCGCCGCCCTCGAGGGCCTGCTTGATCGACAGGCTGATGCGCCGGCGCCCGGTGTCCAGCTCGATGATCTTGACCCACAGCTCCTCGCCGGGCGAGACCACCTGGTCGGGCGAGTCCACGTGGTGCGTGGCCATCTCCGAGATGTGCACCAGGCCTTCGATCCCGTCGCCGACCTGGACGAAGGCTCCGAAGGGCACCAGCTTCGTGACGCGCCCGTAGACCAGCTGGTCCACCGCGTGCCCCTCGGCGAACACCTGCCACGGGTCCATCTGGGTCGCCTTGAGCGACAGCGAGATGCGCTCCTTGGAGTAGTCGACGTCCAGGACCTCGACCTCGACCTCGTCGCCCACGGCCACCACCTGGCTGGGGTGGTCGATGTGCTTCCAGGACAGCTCCGAGACGTGGATCAGCCCGTCCATGCCACCCAGGTCGACGAAGGCGCCGAAGTTGACCACCGAGGACACCACGCCCTTGCGGCGCTCGCCGGGCTTGAGGTTGTTGAGGAAGTCCCCGCGCTGCTCCTTCTGGGTCTCCTCGAGCCACGCGCGGCGCGACAGCACGACGTTGTTGCGGTTGCGGTCGAGCTCGATGATCTTGGCCTCGACGGTCTTGCCGATGTAGGGCTGCAGCTCGCGGACGCGGCGCAGCTCGACCAGGGAGGCGGGCAGGAAGCCCCGCAGGCCGATGTCGACGATCAGGCCGCCCTTGACGACCTCGATGACGACGCCCTTGACGACCTCGTTGCGGGCCTTCAAGTCCTCGATCGTGGCCCAGGCCTTCTCGTACTGGGCCCGCTTCTTGGACAGGACCAGGCGTCCCTCCTTGTCCTCCTTCTGGAGGACCAGGCACTCGACGCGCTCGCCCAGCGAGACCACGTCGCGCGGATCGACGTCGTTGCGGATCGAGAGCTCCCGCGCCGGGATGACGCCCTCGGACTTGAACCCGATGTCCAGGAGAACTTCGTCGCGGTCGATCTTGACCACGGTGCCCAGGACCAGGTCCCCGTCATCGAACTCGAGAACGGTGCTGCCGACCAGGTCGGCCAGCTCGGTGCCCACCAGGTTGTCCTCGGTGACCACCCGGGGGGTGTAGTTGCCCTCTGCGTCGAACGTCCCCATCGGGACACTGGAGAGGAGCGAGCCTTCCGTCATGCGAACTGCCTTTTTCGTGATCGCACCGGGATCTGACTGGACGATACCGTGGGGGCCTCCGGTGCCGACCCGGTCGACAAGCCTAGCGCAGCGTCACCCCTTGGCCGCCGCCCAGTCCCGACCCCAGCGCAGGGAGATCTCGAGGGGCACGCTCAGGCTCGCCGCCTCGGTGAGCGCGGTGGTGATGACCGGGCCCACCTCGAGCCGCTCCTCCTCGGGCACCTCGACCACGACCTCGTCGTGGACCTGGAGCACGAGGCGCGATCGCCACGGTCCCGCGCTCAGCGCGCGGTCCAGGCGCACCAGCGCCGACTTGAAGACGTCGGCGGCCATTCCCTGGATGCCGGCGTTCATCGCCTGGCGCTCGACGGCGGCCCGCTGGGCGCCCGTGGCGGTCGCCAGATCGGGGAAGGGGCGGATCCGGCCCCACTCGGTGCGCGAGTAGCCGCGCTCGCGGATCTCGGCGACGGTCTGGTCCATGTACTGGCGCACGGTGGGGAAGCCGGCGAAGTAGCGCTCCATGATCTCGCGGGCGTGGGCGACGGGCAGTCCGAGCCGCCGGCTCAGCCCGAAGGACTCCATGCCGTAGGCCAGGCCGTAGGAGACGGCCTTGGCCTGCTCGCGCTGCTCGTGGGTGACCTCCTCGGGCGCCACGCCGAAGACCAGCGAGGCGATCTGGCGGTGCACGTCGCTGCCGGCCGCGAACGCGGCGAGCAGCCCGACGTCCTGGGACAGGTGCGCGAGGATCCGCAGCTCGATCTGGTTGTAGTCGGCCACGGCGAGCCACCACCCCGGCGGTGGCACGAACGCGGTGCGCAGCCGACGGCCCTCGGCCGTGCGCACGGGGATGTTGTGCAGGTTGGGGCCCTCCGACGAGATGCGCCCGGTGCGCGCGACCATCTGGTTGAACACCGCGTGGATGCGCCCGTCGGTCCCGACGCTCTCGACGAGCGACGTCCCGTAGGTGCTGCGCAGCTTCTCGACCTCGCGGTAGCGCAGCAGGTGCTCGACGATCGGGTGCTGGTCGACCATCGCCTCGAGGCTCGCGGCATCGGTCGAGAACCCCGTCTTGATGCGGCGTACCGGTCGCAGGCCGAGCTCGGAGAACAGGACCTGCTGGAGCTGGGCCGAGGAGTTGACCTTGAAGGGGTGCCCGGCGAGCTCCTGGATCCGCGCGTCGAGCTGCGCGGCCTCGGCGGCGAACTCGCGGCCGATGGCGCGCAGCATGTCCGCGTCGACCCCCACGCCCACCATCTCCATGCGCGCCAGGACGCTCACCAGGGGCAGCTCGATGTCCTCGTAGACGCGGCGCAGCTCCCACGCGTCGATCTCGGTGCGCAGGCGCTCGCCGACCCGCGCCACCAACGCGACTTCCTCGCGCAGGTCCGCACCCTGATCGGCGAAGAGCTGCCCCGACGCGGGCGCCGGGGCGCCCAGCGTGCGCTGGGCGACCGAGGCGAGGTCGTAGCTCCCGCTGACCGAGTCGACCAGGTAGGCCATGAGCGCGCTATCGTCGCGCAACGTCGCCTCGTGACCCGCCTCGAGGAGCGCGCGCACCAGCCCCTTGAGATCGTGGCCGATCAGCGCGCGCCCCCCGTCGCGCGCGAGCCACGCCGCCAGGGGCGCGACGGCCACGCGAGCGCTCGCCTCGTCGAGCACCGCCACGATCCCCTCGCGCACGGCCACGACGACGGGCCCCGCACCCCCGAGCGCGTCGAGGTCCACCTCGAGGAGCTCGCGCCCCGGCGGCGCGTCGCGCGCCACGATCTCCCCGTCGCCCGGGGGTCCCAGCAGACCCTCGTCGAGCAGCTGGAGGAAGCGCTGGCTCATCGCACGCATCTGGAATCGCTCGAAGAAGGTGCTCACCTCCTGGCGCCGCCACCCGCCCAGGTGGAGGTCCTCGACGGACACCGGCAGCGGGACCTGGCGCACCAGGCGCATCAGGGTCTCGTTCGCGCGCGCCCGGTCCCGGTGCTCCGCGAGGTTCTCGCGCAGCTTGGGCGTCAGCTCCTCGAGGTGCGCCAGGATGCCCTCGAGGTCGCCGAAGCGCTCGAGCAGTTTGGCGGCGGTCTTCTCGCCGACGCCGGGCACCCCGGGCAGGTTGTCCGACGCGTCGCCGCGCAGCGCGGCGAGCTGAGGGTAGCGCGCCGGCTCGACCCCGCAGCGCGCCCGGATCCCCGCCTCGTCGTAGAGGTCGTACTCGGACACGCCGCGCCGGTTGTAGAGCACCCGGACGTAGGGGTCCTGCACCAGCTGGAAGGTGTCGCGGTCCCCCGACACCACCACGACCTCGCGCCCGCGATCGCGACCCCAGGTGGCCAGCGTGGCGAGCACGTCGTCGGCCTCGTAGTCCGCGACCCCCACCACCGGGATGCCCAGGACCCGGCACAGGCCGGCGATGAAGTCGAACTGGGGCTCGAGCTCGGGCGGCGTCGCCGCGCGCCCGCCCTTGTAGTCGCCCGTCAGGCGGTTGCGGAACGACCCTCCCGGCAGGTCGATGGCCACGACCAGCGCCGAGGGCCTCTGGGTGCGGATCAGCGTGTGGAGCATCCCGGCGAAGCCGTGCAGGGCGTTGGTCGGGACGCCCTCGGCGGTCGTCATCTCGGTGCTGAGGGCGAAGAAGGCGCGAAAGGCGAGCGACATCCCGTCGAGGAGGACCCACGGGCCCCCGGGGGCCGGCTCAGCCACCGAACTCCCCGCGCAGGATCTGCTGGGCCACGTCGCGCATCCGCACGCGCGCCCGCATGGCCGACTGCTGGATGGTCTCGAAGGCCGTGGGCTCGTCGAGCCCCCGGTCCTCCATCAGGCGCTGCTTGGCGCGCTGGACCAGCTCGCGCGTCTCGATCTTGTCGTCGGCCCGGTGCGGGTCGGGTCCCGCCGCGGGCTCGACGGCGCTCGGGTCGAGGATCGCGGCCAGCTTGGGCAGCAGCTCGCTCGAGCGGAACGGCTTGACCAGGTACGCGGCGACGCCCGCGTCGCGAGCGTTCTCGATGAGCGTGCGCTGGCTGAAGGCGGTCAGCAGCACGACGACCGTGCCCCGGCCCTGCACCGCGCGCGCGACCTCGATGCCGTCCAGCCCCGGCATCTTGATGTCCAGCAGCGCCAGGTCGGGGTGGTGCTCCTCGATCAGCGCCAGGGCGTCGTCGCCGCGCCCGGCCTCGCCCACGACCAGGTAGCCGTCGCTCTCGAGCATCTCCTTGAGGTCGAGCCGGATGATCGACTCGTCATCCGCGATCACTACTCGTCGTTCCATCGCCGTCCTTCGGTTCCCACGAGCGCAGCAGCTCGTCGCGCTCCGCCAGCAACTCTCCCACCTCGCGCCGGCGCCGCTGCAACTCGGCCGCCGCGACCGCCACGTGACGCGACAACTCCTCGTACTCCTGGGCTTGCGCCGGGGTCTCTGACACTAGCGCCCGGATCCGCGCCTCGTCGAGCGCGGCGTTCCACACCGCGACCTGCTCCTCGAGCACGTGCAGGCTCTCGCGCGCGGTGCTCAGACGCCGCTGGGAGTCCTCCAGCCGGCGCCGCTGCGAGCGAGAGCTCATCGCCCTCAGTGTAGGGTCCTACCACGCCAGCACGAAGCCTGGCGCACCCTCCGTCACCACCGCGCGCAAGCGGAACCCCAGGCCCGCCCCGTCCTCGTCCACCTCGGCCTCCTCGTCGACGCCGACCGGGCCGACGTCGCTCGGCTCGTCCACCGCGTCGCGCGCCACCAGGCGCAGAGCGCTGCGTCCGAGTGGCGACTCGAAGAAGCCCCCGACGTAGGGCCGCAGCCCCGCCGCGCCAGCCCGGTGGCACAGGGCGCGCGCGACGGCGAGCCCTCCCACCCGCGCGGGCTTGACGCACACCAGGCGGGCCGCGCCGTGCGCCGCGACCAGGCGCACGTCCTGCCACGAGCGGACCCCCTCGTCGACGCTCAGGGGCACCGGGCAGCGCGCGGCCAGCTCGGCCGCGCTGGCCAGGTCCCCGGGGGCGAAAGGCTGCTCGATCGCGACGATCGCGAGCCGCGGCGCCAGGGCATCCCAGTCCGCGAGCACCTGCGCGGGCGATCCCGCCGAGCCGTTGTAGTCGAGCAGGACCGGCGTCGCCTGCGCGGCCAGCCACGACACCGTGGCGTCGTCCCACGTGCCCGGGCGCAACTTGGCCCGGAGGCGATCGGCTCGCCGGATCCCCTCGGGTGGCGGGTCCAGGAGCGAGACGGTCGCCAGCACCCCGACCTCGCCCCCGTCGCGCCAGCCCAGGGGCGTCGAGCGCGACGTGCGGCGCAGGTCCTGGTCCAGCAGGGCCATCTCCACGAGCGCCCAGGCGAAGCGCGAGGCGGGCCGCGAGGCGGCCAGGTGCGCCACCCGCTGCCACGACGGCAGGCGCCCCTCGCGGCGCGTGATCTCGCCGAGGCGCGGGCCGACCTCGTCGCGCAGGGCCTCGAGGACCTCGTCGACCCCGGGGTCCCCGTTGAGCGCCACGGGCTGCGGATCGACCTCGCCGTAGCCGACGTCGTCGCCCTGGGCGGCGCGGGCGAAGAGGCGCGGGCGCACGTCGTGGCGCTGGTGAGCGGCGCTCACCCCGCGCGCGAGGCGCACGTCATGGCGCCACACGTCCAGGGTGCCGGCGCGCCGTTCGATGCTGCTACCGTAGACCGACTAGCCCGGATGGCGGAATCGGTAGACGCGGAGGCCTCAAAAGCCTTTACTCGCAAGGGTGTGTGGGTTCGAGTCCCACTCCGGGCACGCCGCACGCCCCCCGGCTGGAGCCCCCCGCCCTGTTAGCGTGGCGCCGTGAGCAGCGCACCAGCGTGGCGCGACGACACGGTCGCCCTCTTCCCCGGTCAAGGCGCCATCGGCCAGGGCGCGGGACGACCCTGGACCGCGAGCGCCCACTGGACGCTCGTGGGCGAGGTCGCCGCGATCACCGGCGTGGACGTGGAGCGGCTGCTGCTCGAGGCCGGCGACGACGAGGTCATCCGCACCGACAACGCGCAGCTGGCCACGTTCGCCCTCTCGCTGGTCGCCTACCACGACCTGCTCGCACGCGGCGTGCGCCCCCGCTACCACCTGGGCCACAGCCTGGGCGAGTTCAGCGCCCTGACGGCCGCCGGCGTGCTCAGCCTGGAGGACGGCGCGCGGCTCATCGCCACGCGCGGCGCGGCCATGGCCGCCGCGGCGCAGGCGCGCGCGGGCTCGATGGTCGCGCTCCTGGGCGGCGACGAGGAGGCGCGGGGGCGCCTCGCGGGTCGCGCCGACCTGTGGGTCGCCAACGTCAACGGCGCGGGCCAGCTAGTCGTCAGCGGGACGCCCGACGCCCTCGCCGACCTGGTCGCGGTCCACCGCGAACTGGGCTTTCGCCGGGCCACCCCCCTGCCGGTCGGCGGGGCCTTCCACTCGCCCCTCATGGCGCCGGCCCAGGCGGCCCTCGACGCGCAGCTCGCCACGGTCACGTGGCGCGAGAGCGACGTCGTGGTCATCGCCAACGTGGACGGCGCCGCCCACACCGGGGCCCAGTGGCACGACCTGCTCGCGCGCCAGCTGACCTCGCCCGTCGAGTTCGTCCGAGCGACGGGCGCCCTGCCCGCGACGGTCACCGTCTCGATCGAGATGCCGCCGGGCGCCGTGCTGACGGGCCTCACCCGGCGCATCCGCGACTTCGACGCGCAGGTCGCCCTTGCGGGCCCCGCGGACCTGGAGGCCGTCGCGTGAGCCGCGTCGTCCTGGTCACCGGCGCCAGCCAGGGGATCGGCGCGGCGATCTCGCGTCGCTTCGTCGCGCTGGGCGACGTCGTCGTCACACTCTCGCGCCGGGGAACGGCTCCCGAGGGCGTCGCCGAGGCCCTGGCCGTGGACGTCAGCGACTCCGAGGCGGTCAGCACCGCGTTGAAGTCCCTCACCGAGCGCCACGGCGCTCCCGAGGTCGCCGTCGTCAACGCCGGCATCACCCGCGACGGGCTCGCCCTGCGCATGTCCGACGCCCAGTGGCGCGAGGTCCTGGCGACCGACCTGGACGGCGCCTTCTACACCGCGCGCGCCGCGCTGGGGCCCATGGTGCGGGCGCGGCGCGGCTCGATCATCTTCATCGGATCGGTGAGCCCCTTCCTCGGGGTGCCCGGGCAGGCCAACTACGCCGCCGCCAAGGCGGGGCTCGTGGGCCTGGCGCGCGCGCTCGCGCGCGAGGTGGCCAGCCGGTCCATCACCGTCAACGTCATCGCCCCGGGTCTCATCGCCACCGACATGACCCGCGACCTCGCCCCCGACGGCCCCGTCGCGGCGACCACGATCCCCCTGGGCCGCGTCGGCGAGGCCGACGACGTCGCCGCGCTGGCCGCCTTCCTGGCCAGCGACGGCGCGCGCTACATCACCGGGGCCGTCGTCCCGGTGGACGGCGGCCTGGCGCTCGGGCTCTAGCCCCGGCTCGGCCGGGCGAGCGGCGGGGCGACGTTCAGCAGGGCCGACTCGATCGACGCCGCCAGCAGCTCGTGGCCCAGCGGGCTCGGGTGGATGTTGCAGCCGGTCTGGCCGCTCGAGGCCGGGTAGGCGATCAGGAGGCCGGCCGCGCAGGGGTCGCCCTGAGCGCCCGCCGACATCGCCTGGAACACCCCGAAGCCGTCAGCCACGATCCCGTGGAACTGGTGGGTCACGTTGTTGATCGTCTGGTCGAGCTGCTGGGCCTCGCCCATCTGGACGGGGTCCGCGTAGCTGAGCGCGTAGTAGTCCACGGCCACCAGGGCCCCGGTGTAGCGGCCCTCGACGCGCAGCGCGTGGTAGATGGTCGTCAGGTTCTTGCCGATCTGGGTCAGGACGGCCCCGAACTCGGCCAGGTTCAGGCACTGGTCCTTGGTGGTCTCTTGGCACACGAAGGCGTCGTTGGCCCCGATGTCGATGGTCACCAGGCGCGTCGCCGGGTGCGAGCGCAAGAAGTGCACCGCGAAGGACAGCTGCGATCCGGTGTAGCTGACGTGCAGCGGATACGCCGTCCGGTACCCGCCGGCCTGGCCCAGGGTGTTCTCGCAGCCGTTGGAGATCGCCGACGTGTTGATCATCGAGCCGGTCGTCTCGCCCGGGCACGACGCGTTCACCAGGCGGAGGTTGAGCGCGGTCGCCACGTCGTTCGCGTAGCTGGTGAAGTTCGCTGCGTCCGCGTACTGCGCGGCGGTGGTCACCGCGGAGGGTGTGTACCCGAAGGCGATCGAGTCGCCGAGCGCCAGGTAGGGCGTCCCCTGACCCCAGCCGCCCTTGCCGGTCGGCGCCGCCGACGCCGGCACGGCCGCCAGCGCCGCGGCGCCCGCCAGGGCCACCGCGGCCGTCACGCGGGCTACCCGAAAGTAAAGCCGTCCCCCCATCATGAACCTCCCCCACGAAGAACCGCCACGCCCTCCCCCGGGTCGCGCGCTCATCCTAGAACGCCATCAGGCGGCGCGGCAGGCACGTCTCGCTTCCGGGCGGAACCCCGCACGCGTTTAGTACGATACGGCGACACGTCAGAAGGGATAGGCAGGATGGACCGCGACGAAGCGTTCAAGAAGTTCACCGACAGCGCCGTCGAGGTGCTCGCGGTGGACCCGGCCAAGGTCACACCCGAGGCCTCCTTCGCCGACGACCTCGGCGCCGACAGCCTCGACCTGGTCGAGCTGGTCATGGCCCTCGAGGAGAACTTCGGCATCGAGGTCGGCGAGGACGAGCTCAAGGACATCGGCACCGTCGGGCAGGCCTTCGATCTGATCTACGCGAAGCTGTAGTGCTCGTCGCTCGCACCCCCGAGGGACCACTGGTCGGGCGTCGCGTGGCCGTCACGGGGATGGGGGCCGTCTCGTGCGCGGGCCTGGGGGTGCCGGCGCTGTGGTCGGCGCTGCTCGAGCCCGTCGCGCCCGCGAGCAAGGCCGTCGCGCCCTTCGACGCCTCCCACATCGGCGGGCCCAAGGAGCTGCGCCGCCTCGACCCCTTCACCCTCTACGCGCTGGTCGCCGCCGACGAGGCCTGGCGCCAGTCGGGACTGGCGAGCCCCTTCCTCGAGGGCGCCTCGATCGTCACCACCGGCATCGGGGGACTGCAGACCATCCTCGAGCAGGTGGCGGTCCGCAACGCCCGGGGCCTAGGACGCGTCTCACCCTTCATGGTCCCCATGATGATGCCCAACGCGGCGGCCGCCGCGGTGTCGATGCGCTTCGGCCTGGGCGGTCCGTGCGAGACCGTCACGACGGCGTGCGCCGCGGGGACTCACGCCATCGGCAACGGTGCGCGCCTCGTGGCCACCGGGCGCGCACCCGTCGTGGTCGCCGGGGGCGCCGAGGCGGTCCTCGTCGAGATCGCCGAGGCCGGGTTCCGCAACATGACCGCCCTCAGCAGCCAGGACCTCTCGCGGCCCTTCGACGTCGACCGCGACGGCTTCGTCATGGGCGAGGGTGCGGGCATCTTGATCCTGGAGGACTGGGACCACGCGCACGCGCGCGGGGCGCGCATCCTGGCCGAGGTGATCGGCGCGGCCTCGACGGCCGACGCGTACCACATCACCGCCCCCGATCCCGAGGGCCGCGGCGCCATCCGCTCGATGCGCCTGGCGCTCGAGGACGCCGAGCTCACCCCCGCGCAGATCTCCCACATCAACGCCCACGGCACGTCCACGCCGCTGAACGACCTCGCCGAGGCCGTCGCGGTGGGCGAGGTCTTCGGCTCCCACGCGCCGCCGGTGACCTCGGTCAAGGGGCACCTGGGCCACTCGCTGGCCGCCGCCGGCGCCCTGGAGGCCGTGGCTGCCGTCCTGACCCTGCTCGAGCAGACCATCCCGCCCACCGCCGGCACCACCACCGTCGACCCCGCCATCCCCCTGGACGTCGTGCACGGAGCCCCGCGGCCCGGCTCCTACGAGACGGTGCTGTCGAACTCCTTCGGCTTCGGCGGGCACAACGGCAGCGTGATCCTGCGCCGCGTGGCGTCCTAGTCGTCGCTCTCCCACGCGCGCTCGCGAAAGGCGCGCCGCGCGCTGGCGATGAACGCCCCCATGGTGACGGGGTCCTTGACGCCGGGCGACTGCTCTAGCGCCGCCCCGGCCTCGACCCCCCACACCGGGAGCGTGCGCACCACCTCGTCGACCTCGTCGGCGCTCAGGTCGCCCGCCACCACCGCCGGCCCCAGGTACGGCGCGAGACCCCCGTCGAGCACCGCGGCCAGCGCGCCCACGCCGTCGAGCGGGTCGACGATCGCGTAGTCGACCGCGCCGAGCCACGGCGGCTCGGCGGCCAGGGTCTCGACGTCCAGGCGGACGAACAGCGTCGCCACGCGGTCGCGTACGTAGTTCACGTCGGCCAGCGCCAGCGGCGCCACCATCTCCACGGCCGACAGGCCCAGACGGTTGGTCACCTCCACGACGCGCTGGGGCAGCTCGTGGCGGAACGACCCGACCGTCGTGATCCCCGAGGGCAGGCGGTGCCCGATGGCGCGCGCGTCGTCGAGCGTCACGCGCCAGGGCGTGGGGCCGAAGTCGAAGCCCACGGCGTTCGCGCCCAGGCCCACGGCTAGGAGGGCGTCATCCTCGCTGACGACCCCGGCCACCTTGATGAAGAGACCTTCGGGGAACAGTCGCACGCTTCCTCCCCCGCTCACGCTACTGGGGCCCCTCCCCTCACGCCACGACGTCGACCTCGAGACCCGGCGGAGCCGCCGGCAGCGTCCGGTGGGCGATCCCCAGGGCGCGGATCTCCCCGTCGGGCCCCGCGACCACCGTCGTCAGCCCCTGGGGGCCGGCGGGTCCCGCCGAGCGCACGAACGCGTCGAGCCGCTCGGCGTCACGCGCGCGCCCCCACACCAGGCGCCACGGGGGCAGGCTGCCGCGCGACTCCAGGCGCGCCACGAGCTCCTGGCCCGGGTAGCACCCCTTGGTGAACGAGACGGTCGCCTCCACGAAGGCCCGACCGAAGGCGTGGGGGGTCAGCTGGCGAGCCAGCTCGTGCGGACCCGGCCAGCGCGCCGCGACCAGCTCGGCCGTATCGGGGTAGGGCCCGGGCGCTGGCCCGCGATCCTCGAAGCGCACGCGACTGCGCAGCACGAAGCGCTCCAGGCGCGCGCGCAGCGCTCCGGCGAGCTCCTCGGGCACGAGCAGCTCGAGCTCGTCCCCGCGCTCGGCGACCAGGGCGACGGCCTGCAGCTCGCCGGTCGGGGCGAGGAAGCCCGTCCAGCGCCCGGCGCCCGCGAGGCTCCCGGTGAGGTCCTGGGTCGCCTGGCTGTGCAGGTACGCGCGAGCGTCGGCACCCGCCACCCCCCAGCGGCGCCAGGGAATCGACGCGGAGACGGTCACGGGCACCCCACTACGCTAGGGCCCGAACGAGGAGCGAGAACCGGGACATGGCCGTCCAGCGCGAACTGACCACCCTGACGACCTCGCTCGGCGAGCTGTCGGCGCGCCTCACCGAGCTCGTGGAGCGCGAGGCCGCCGCCCTGCCCCCCGCGGCCTACCAGGAGCTCGTCGCCGCCGAGCGCACGATCGGGACGCTCCTGCGACGCCTCGCCCGCCTCAGCCGCACCCTGGCGTGACCCCCTCGTCGCGCTCGCCCTGGCACGACGCCGGGGAACTGAGCGACGCCGAGCGTGCGGAGGTCCTGGACCTGCTCGCGCGCACGGCGTCCCGGCGCGGCCGCGAGGCGCTCGACGAGTCGCGCCAGCGCATCGTGCGCCTCGCGCGGCCCGCGCTGCACTGGTGGCGCCGCGACGCCGCGGGACGGCTGTGCGACTACGCGCAGGTCGCGCCCGGCTCGCCACCGGTCGTCGAGGCGGTCGGCGGGCGGGTCGACGCCGAGCTGCTGGCCATCCTGCTGGAGCGCCACGGCGTCGTCGACTGGTGGGAGAGGACCGGTCGCTTCCCGGGGGGAACGACGCGGCGCACCCTCGAGCTGCGGGCCAGCCACGACGCGCTGCCCGCGCTGGCGCCGCGGTGGCCGCCGGGCACGGCGCTGCGCACCTTCGACCCGGCGCACGACGTCGCCGCGTGGCTCGCCCACAACCACGCCGCGTTCGCCGCGCATCCCGAGCAGGGGTCCTGGCGCGCCGACGAGCTGCGCGAGCGCCTGGCCGAGCCCTGGTTCGACCCGCGCGGCTTCCTCGTGCTCGCGCGAGGCCGCCAGGTCGTCGCCTCGTGCTGGACCAAGGTCCACGACGGGCCCCGCGCCCCCTTCGGCGAGATCTACGTGGTCGCGGTGGACCCCACGCTGCGCGCCCGAGGGCTCGGCCGCGCCCTGGTCGTCGCGGGCGTCGCCAGCCTGCGCGCGCGCGGGCTCGCGACCGTCACCCTCTTCGTGGACGCGACCAACGACGTGGCCCGCGCCCTCTACGACGACCTCGGATTCGCCGTCGTGCGCCGCGAGCGCCTCGTGCGCTTCGACGCTACGCGCCGACCAGGTGGCCCACCAGGAACGTGACGCTGGCCGCCACGGCGGCGACGCCCACCTGGCGCAGGGCCCAGCGCACCACTCCGCGCTTGGCGAACCACCCGATGGCGCCTCCCACCACGGCCGCGCCGAAGCCACCACAGGCCACCGACCACCACACCGCGTGCGCGACGCCCGGCAGCAGCCAGGGGATCAGCGGGACGAAGGCCCCGACCGCGAAGGCGATCAGCGAGGCCACTGCGGCCAGGACCGGCGTGCCCGTGGCCGACGGGTCCACCCCGAGCTCCTCGCGCGCGTGGGTGCGCAGGGCGAGGTCCGGGTCGCGCATGAGGTCGCGCGCCAGGCGATCGGCGAGCTCCTCCTCGATGCCGCGCTCGGTGAAGATGTCGCGCAGCTCGACGCGCTCGGCCTCGGGGCTGGCGGCAATGGAGCGCCGCTCGACGTCGATCTCGTACTCGAGGAGCTCCTTTTGGGCCCGCATGGACAGGTACTCGCCCGTGGCCATCGAGAAGCCCCCGGCCACCAGGCCGGCCAGGCCGGCGAGGCGAACGACGTGCGCGCCGGGGCTCGCGCCCGCGAACCCCAGGATCAGCGACACGTTGGTCACCAGTCCGTCGCTCACCCCGAAGATCCCCGCCCGGACCCAGCCCTCGGCGATCTGGCGGTGTCCCTCCACGTGGACACCCGGCTCGTGGGCGAAGTGGTCCAGGCTCACCGGCCCAGTCTACGAAGCCGCACGCCACCGGACCGACGAGCGCGGCACGGTAGAGTCGCCGGAGTGGAAGCCATGACCACTCTCGATCTGGCCGACCTGGCGAGCCACGTCGGCGAGCACCTCGGCTACTCCCCGTACCACACGGTCACCCAGGCGCAGGTCGACCTGTTCGCCGACGCCACCGGGGACCACCAGTGGATCCACCAGGACGTCGCCCGGGCGTCGGCGGGGCCCTTCGGCGGGACCATCGCGCACGGCTACCTCACCTTGTCGCTGCTGCCGGTGCTCCTGGGCCAGATCTGGCAGGTCACCGGGGTGGGCATGGGCGTCAACTACGGCGCGAACCGCGTGCGGTTCCCCGCGCCGGTCCCGGTGGGCGCCGACGTGCGCGCCGGCGCCACGCTCGTCGAGGTCAGCCCCCTCGAGGGCGGCCTCCAGGTGGTCCTCGACGTCCAGGTCCAAGTTCGCGACGCCGCCAAGCCCTCCCTGGTCGCCCAGGTCCTCTACCGCTACTACCGCTGAGGTGGACCGGGACCAGCTGCCCCAGGGCGAGGAGAAGACCCGCCAGGTCCGGGCGATGTTCGACGCCATCGCGCCGCGCTACGACCTGCTGAACCGCGTCATGACCTTCGGGCTGGACCGGCGCTGGCGGCGCCGCGCGGCGGCCCACCTGCAGCTGCCCACGGGCAGCCTGGTGCTCGACGTGGCCGCCGGCACCGGGGACTTCGTCCACGAGCTCGAGCACCAAGGCCTGCGCGCCGTGGCCACCGACCTCAGCTGGGGCATGCTCGCCGCGGGCCACGGGCCCTACGCGCGGGTGCAGGCCGACGCGCGCGCCCTGCCCTTCGCCACGGGCGCGTTCGACGGCATCACCTGCGGCTACGCGCTGCGCAACTTCACCGACCTGGGCGCGACCCTCGCCGAGCTGGCCCGCGTCGTGCGTCCCGGGGGGCGCGTGGCGGTCCTCGAGGTCGCCGAGCCCCGGGGGGGCCTGTGGCGCGCGGGCTTCCGCCTGTGGTTCCGCCGCATCGTGCCCCTGGTGGGCGCGGCGCTGTCGGACGCGAAGGCCTACCGCTACCTGCCGCGCTCCACGGCCTACCTGCCCGACCTGCCCGCCCTGCGCGCGCTGTTCAACGAGGCCGGCTTCGTCGCGGTGAACCACCGGGCCATCCTGGGCGGCCTCAGCCAGGAGATCCTCGCCACGAGGTCGGCGTGAGGTTCCAGCGCCGCGCCATCGCCCCCCTCGCGCCCGCGACGCTGCGGGCGCTGGCGGCGCGCAGCGGCTGGCTCGTCGAGTCACCCACGATGCTGCGCTGCGGCCTGGGCGGCTCGGCCCTCACCTGGGAGCTGCCCGAGGCCGGGTCGGTCGTCGCCCCGCCCTTCCCCGAGGTCACGCTCGCGGGTGACGACGGGCCACCGGGCACCGGCGTCGTGGCCCTGGGCTCCCTGCCCTTCGAGCGCGCCCGCCCCGGCAGCCTCCACATCCCGCGGATCCTGGTGACCCAGGACCGGGAGGGCCACGCGTGGGTTACCACGCGCGGTGCGGCCTCGATCGCGTCACTGCTGGCCGGGGTGGCCGAGCCCACGCAGGAGCCCGTGGACATCCGCTCGATCGCCTACGATCCCACGCCCGAGGAGTACGCCCACCGGGTCGCCCAGGCCGTCGAGCGCCTGCGGCGCGGCGAGCTGCGCAAGGTGGTGCTGGCGCGCGCGATCACCGGCATCGCGTCCGAGGAGATCGACCCGGCCGCTCTCGCCCAGCGGCTGCGCGTGCGCGAGCCCCACTGCACCCTCTACAGCGTGCCCACACGCCTCGGGCGCCGCTACGTGGGCGCCAGCCCCGAGCTCCTGGTGCGCCGCACCGGCCGCGACGTCGCGTGCCACCCCCTGGCCGGCACGATCGCGCTGCCCAGCCACGTGGCGCCCGACGACTACGAGGCCTGGCTGCTCGGCTCGCACAAGAACCGCCACGAGCACGACGTCCTGGTGCGCGACCTGGTCGAGACCCTCGAGCCCGACTACGACGTCGCCGCCGATCCGGCACCCCGCATCGTCGCCCTGCGCTCGGTCGCGCACCTGGGGACGTGGGTCACGGGCGCCTACCGCGGTGCCGAGGACCCGCCAAGCGCCCTCGACCTGCTGCGACGGCTCCACCCGACGGCCGCCGTGGGCGGCATCCCGCGCGAGGAGGCCGAGTCGCTCATCGCCCGGCTCGAGGGCCACCCCCGCGGGCCCTACGCCGGGCCGGTGGGCTGGATCGACGCCGAGGGCGACGGCGAGTGGTGGATCGGGATCCGCGGCGTGCTGTTGCGCGGGGCTACGTTCGAGGCCCGCGCGGGCGCCGGCATCGTCGACGAGTCCGACCCCATCGCCGAGCGCGAGGAGACGCGCGACAAGCTGCTAAGTGTGCTGTCGGCCCTGCTGCGCGACCGAGTGTGAGCGACGGCGCCAGCGCGTCAGGGCCCAGCGGGTGACCAGGCCCAGCGCCTCGAAGACGATCGCTCCCGACATCTTGGACTCGCCACGCGCCCGATCGGTGAAGGAGATCGGCACCTCGCTGATCGACAGGTGGGCCTGGCGCGCCCGGAAGGTCATCTCGATCTGGAAGCCGTACCCGTCGGCGCTCACCGTCTCGTAGTCCATCTCCTCGAGGGCGTGCGCCGAGTACACCCGGTACCCGGCGGTGGCGTCGTGGACCCGTAGGCCCAGCATCACCGACGCGTACCAGTTCCCCCCGCGCGAGAGCAGGAGCCGGGGCACGGACCAGCGTGGCGTCGAGCCGCCCACCACGTAGCGCGACCCGATCACCACGTCGAAGGTCTCGGCGGCCGTCAGCAGCGCGGGCAGCATCTCGGGGTCGTGGGAGAAGTCGCAGTCGATCTCGACCAGCCGGTCGTAGCCGCGCTCGAGCCCCCAGGCGAAGCCCGCCCGGTAGGCGCCGCCCAGCCCCGACTTGGCCGGCCGCACCAGGACTTCGACCTGCCCGACCTCGCGAGCTAGCTCGCGGGCCGCGTCCGCGGTCCCGTCGGGGCTCGAATCGTCCACCACCAGCACGTCGGCCGAGGGCACGATGCGCCGCAGGGCGCGCACCATCGGCTCGACGTTGAGGATCTCGTTGTAGGTGGGGATGACCACCAGCGTGCGCACCGATCCAGCCTACTTCCCGGCCCTCGAGGGCAGTCCCGTGCCCGAGCCCCTCGGGCGTGGCAGGCTATGACGTGGCCGACGAGCACCCGAGGACGCGCTTTGCCGTCCCCCGCGAGCTGCGCATCATCGTCAGCATCGGCCTGCTGGTCTTCGTCTTCGAGTACCTCGTCATCCCCCAGTTCGCCTCGGCGCGCAGCTCCCTCCATCTGCTGGCCACGATCAACCCAGTCCTCGTGGGCGTCGCGGTCCTGTGCGAGATCGCGGCCATCTACTCCTACGTCGAGCTGACCCGGGCGGTCCTCTACCCGCACTCGCCGCCCCGCTTCGACACGCTGCGCGTCAACCTGGCCGGGCTGGCCATCAGCCACGTGATCCCCGGCGGGACCGCCCCGGCGGGCGCGCTCTCGTACCGGATCTTCAATCAGCTCGGCGTGCCCAAGGAGTCCAACGCCCTGGGCATGGCCACCCAGGGCACCGGCTCGGCGGTGGTGCTCAACGTGATCTTCTGGTGCGCTCTGGTGATCTCGGTGCCCCTCCAGGGCTTCAACCCCCTCTACGGCTTCGCCGCCCTGGCCGGGGTGTTCCTGCTGCTGGCCTTCTTCGGGACGATCATCCTGATCACGCGGGGCCAGCGCCACGCCGACCGCTGGCTGCGGGCGATCGCCGCACGCGTGCCGGGCCTCGACCCCGACCGCGTCTCGGCCATCCTGGGCAAGGTGGCCGACCGCATCAACATGCTGATCACCTACCGGCGCACCCTGTGGGCGGCCCTGGTGTGGGCCACGCTCAACTGGCTCTTCGACGCCGCGTGCCTGTGGATCTTCGTGTGGTCCTTCGGCCACGTCATCTCGCCCGTCGACCTGCTCGTCGCCTACGGCCTGGCCAACGTCCTGGCCGCGATCCCCCTCACGCCGGCCGGCCTGGGCGTGGTCGAGGCGGTGCTCGTCTCGTCGCTGCTGGGCTTCGGCGTCCCCCACAGCCAGGCGATCCTCGCCGTGCTCGCCTACCGGCTCATCAACTTCTGGATCCCTATCCCCATCGGGGGCGTCTCCTACGCCAGCCTGGAGTGGGGCCGCGGGCCTAGCCCACCGTCGCCCGGTGATGCGCCAGCGCCCGTCGCTTGAACTCGGCCTGCGCGGAGAACCCCTCGACGGCCTGGACCCGCCGCCACCGGCGGTCCGGCCCGAGCAGCCAGGTCGAGGCGTCGTCGCGCCACGTGATCGCGAAGGACTCGCGCAGCTCGGTCCGGATCGCCTCGTCGGCGATGGGCACCATCACCTCGACGCGCCGGTCCAGGTTGCGCTCCATGAGGTCGGCTGATCCCAGGAGCACGACCTCGTCGGGACCGGGCTCGCCGAAGAGCAGGATCCGCGAGTGCTCGAGGAACTCGCCGACCAGGCTCCGCACGGTGATCGACGACGAGAGCCCCTCGATGCCCGGGCGCAGGCAGCACAGCGTGCGCACCAGCAGGCGCACCGACGCCCCCGCGACGCTGGCCTCGTAGAGCGCGTCGATGATCGTGGGGTCGGTCAGGCCGTTGACCTTGATGTCGATGCGTCCCGCGGGACCCTTGTCGCGCTCGCGCTCGATCAGCTCGACCACGCGCGCGCGCGTCATCGTGGGGCTCACGACCAGGCGCTCGTAGCCAACGTTGCGCGCGAAGCCGGTGAGGTAGTTGAACAGCTCGCCCACGTCGTGGGTGATCGCCGGGTCGGCGGTGAGCAGGCCGAAGTCCTCGTAGGTGCGGGCGGTCTTGGAGTTGTAGTTGCCCGTGGCGATATGGGCGTAGCGCACGGTGCGCCCCGACTCGTTGCGCACCACGAGCGAGGTCTTGGAGTGGGTCTTCAGGCCCACGATCCCGTAGACGACGTGCACGCCGGCGTCCTCGAGGGCCTTGGCCCACTCGATGTTGGCGGCCTCGTCGAAGCGCGCCTTGAGCTCGACCAGGGCCACGACCTGCTTGCCGTGCTCGGCCGCGCGGATGAGGCTGGCCACGACCGGCGAGTCGCCCGACGTGCGATAGAGCGTCTGCTTGATGGCGACCACCCGCGGGTCGTCGGCCGCCTGGGCGACGAAGACCTCGACCGAGTCGCCGAAGGACTCGTAGGGGTGGTGCAACAGGACGTCGCCCTCGCGGATGATGGCGAAGATGTCGCCGACGTGGTCGCCCACCAAGAGGCGCGAGGGCGTGAGGGGCGACCAGCCCTCACCCTTGAGGTCGGGCCGCTCGATCTCGTAGAGGTGCCAGAAGTCGCTCAGGCCCAGCGGCGCGTCGCTGACGTAGACGCTGTCGGATCCCAGGCCCAGCTCCCCGAGGAGCAGGTCCAGGAACTCGGGGTCCATGCCCCGGTGGATCTCCACGCGGATCGCCTCGCCGAAGCGCCGGCGGCGCAACTCCACCTCCAGGGCGACCAGGAGGTCGTCGGCCTCGTCCTCCTCCAGGGTGAGGTCGGCGTTGCGCGTCACGCGGAACAGGTCCGCGCGGCCCACGACCATGCCCGGGAACAGCTGGCCCAGGTGGGCCACGATCAGCTCCTCCAGGCGGCACCAGCGTCCCGGTCGCGCCTCGAGGAAGCGCGGCAGCGAGTTGGGGACCTTGACGCGCGCGCTGCGCTCCTCGCCGGACTCCTGGTCGCGCACGACCACCGCGACGTTGAGCGAGAGGTTGGAGATCATCGGGAACGGGTGGCCCGGATCGACCGCCAGCGGCGTCAGCACCGGGTAGACGTGCTGGTCGAAGTAGCGGCCCAGGCGCGCGCGCTCCTCAGCGTCCAGATCGCCGAAGCGCACCACCTCGATGCCCGCGGCGCTCAGCGCCGGCAGGAGCTGGTCGCGCACCAGCTGGTCCTGGCGCTCGACGAGCTCGAGGATCCGCTCGCGGATCGTCGCCAGCTGCTGGCGCGGGCGCATCCCGTCGACCGAGGGCGTCTCGACGCCCGCCGCGACCTTGTCCAGGAGGCTCACGACGCGCACCTGGAAGAACTCGTCGATCATGTCGGCGAAGATCGCCACGAACTTGCAGCGCTCGAGCACCGGCAGCGAGTCATCGCCCGCGAGGTCCAGCAGACGCGCGCCGAACTCCAGGCGAGAGAGCTCACGGCTCGAGAACCTCTCGGGCCCAAAGTCGCGGACGTCCACGACCTCCTACCTCCCTCGCTCGCCCCGCCACGACTACTCTACGGGTATGTCTGACCACCGGCGCGCCTCTGCGCGCGCGACGGAGCCGGTGGCCCGCTCCCGATCCGCCGAGCTCACGCTGCTGGTGCTGTCGTGGATCGTGACGTCGTCGTTCTACGCACTCGCCTGGGTCGGCGCCGTCGGCCACCTGCCCCCGCGCCTGTGGCTCTTCCTCGCGGGCCTCATCACCATCTCGCTCGGGATGCACCTGGCAATCCGTCGCCTGGCCCCCGCCTCCTCGCAGGTACTGCTGCCCATCGCCACCTTGCTCAACGGGATCGGGTACGTCGAGATCGCGCGCTGGGACCCCGCCGAGGCGGCCTACCAGTCGCTGTGGTTCCTCGTGAGCGGTGTCGCCCTGGTGGTGACCCTGGCCCTGGTACGGCGCGTGCGGGACCTCGACCGCTACCGCTACCTGACGCTGGTGGGCGCCGTCGGCCTGCTCCTCTTGCCCCTGGTGCCGGGCCTCGGGATCTCGGTGGGTGGCGCGCGCCTGTGGATCGGCCTCGGGCCGATCTCCTTCCAGCCCATCGAGATCGCCAAGATCCTGCTCGCCTTCTTCTTCGCCTCCTACTTCGCGGCCAACACCCCCATGCTCTCGACGCCGACCCAGCGCATCGGCCGCTTCCTCGTCGTGCCGCCGCGCGCGCTGCTCCCGGTCCTGGTCGCGTGGGGGTTCGCCATCGCCGTGCTGGGCGTCGAGGACGACATCGGCTTCGCCATGCTGCTGTTCGCGCTGTTCCTCGCCCTGCTGTGGGTGAGCACCGGGCGCAAGACCTACGTCGTGCTCGGCGGGGCCCTCTTCGTCGCGGGCGCCGGGATCGCCGCGCGCTACTTCAGCCAGGTCCACGTGCGCGTCGGCCTGTGGCTGGACCCGTGGTCGTCGGCGAACTTCGCCTTCTCCCACCAGCTGGCCTACGGGTGGTTCTCCCTGGCCGCCGGCGGCGTCACCGGTACGGGGCTGGGACTGGGCCAGTCCGGCACCATCCCCGAGGTGACCTCCGACATGATCTTCGCGGCCATCGGCGAGGAGCTCGGCCTGATCGGGATCCTCGCCGTCCTGGGCCTGTTCGTCCTGTTCGTGGGCGAGGGCTTCCGCATCGCCCAGCGGGCGACCTCGCCCTACGTGCGTCTCGCGGCCACGGGCCTGACCACGGTCGTGGGGCTCCAGGCCTTCTTCATCGCCGCGGGCGTGCTGCGCATCCTGCCCTTCACGGGCATCACGCTTCCCTTCATGGCCTACGGCGGCTCCTCGCTCGTGGCCAACTACATCATCGTCGCGCTGCTCCTACGCATCTCCGACGAGAACGCCGCCCCGCGCGGCGGTGGCGAGCTGCGCCGCGGCGCTCACCTGCGCTCGAGGCGCTCGAGCACCTCGGCGTCGCAGAGCACCGGCGCCACCACGGGCTGACGCAGCGCCAGCACCAGGGCGTCGCTCACGCGGCAGTCGACCACGCTGCGCCCCCGCGGCGTCATGAGCACGAGCTCGCCGAAGAAGACCCCGTTCTCCACGCGGGCGATCCGCGCGGCCACGACCTCGGCGCGCAGCTCGCCGAGCACCGTCGCGAACAGCTCGTGGGTGCTGGGCCGGCGCCCGGATCGGTTCTCCAGTGCCGCCTGGAGCGCGATCGCCTCGGGCAGGGCTAGGGGCATCTCCAGGCTGCGGAACGGGGCCTCGGCCTCGCTGAGGCGCACGATCGGCGACGCCTCGCCCAGGTCGTAGGTCACCGACTCGACGCTCATCACGACGTTGGGGGCGCCGGCGTCCGACGCCGCGCGCCCCGTCTCCTGGACGACCTCGGCCTCCTCGACCGCCTGCGGCTCCTCGTCGGGGGCTCCCGCCCCGATCGGCGCGGTCTCGTCGCTCACGGCGCCATGCCCCGGCGGCGCGACACCGCGAGCACCAGGCCGCCCGCCGCGTAGAAGACGAGGACCGAGGACCCCCCGTAGCTGAGCAAGGGCAGCGGGATCCCGGTGATGGGCATGATGCCCATGGTCATCCCGATGTTCTCGAAGCTCGAGAAGGCGAAGAAGATGAACACCCCCAGCCCCAGCACGCGGCCCATGGTGTCGCGCGCGGTCTGACCGATGCGGAACATCCGGAACGCGACGAAGGCCAGCAGCAGGATCACCAGCGCCGAGCCCACGAACCCCAGCTGCTCGCCGATGGCCGTGAAGATGAAGTCGGTGCGCTGCTCGGGGACGTAGCCCAGGACCGTCTGGAGCCCCCGGAACAGCCCCGCCCCGGTCAGCCCGCCCGAGCCGATGGCGCTCTTGGCGTTGGAGACCTCGTAGATCAGCGGGGCCAACGCCGGGTTGGTCGAGTTCTGGTTCAAGAAGGAGACGAACCGGTCCACCTGGTACTTGTGCAGCAGGTCGAAGTAGATGGCGCCGGCCACGCCCGCCGACCCCAGGACCGCGAGGATCGTCATCAGTCGGGGCGGCACCCCGGCGATCACCATCATCGCCGCCACCACCAGCACGATGATGATCCCGGTGCCCAGGTCGGGCTGGAGGATGATGAGGCCCAGGGGGACCCCGCCCATGAGCAGGATCCGCACCACGTCGTACATGGTGAGGCCCTCGCTGCGCCGGTGGGCGTAGGTGGCGATCGCCACGATCAGCACCAGCACGGTGAACTCGCTGGGCTGGACCTGGACGAAACCCAGGTTGTACCAGCGCTGCGCGCCCAGCGCGCTCGAGCCCGCGACGAACACCCCAGCCAGCCCCAGCAGCGCCACGACGTACAAGGGCGTCGCGACGATCTCGAGGCGCCGGTAGTCGATGCGGGCCAGGATGGTCATCACCACGATCCCCGCCACGACGAAGATGCCCTGGCGGATCAGGTAGTAGTGGGGATCGATGCCCGCGTTGACCAGGGCCTGGCGGGTCGCCGAGTAGATCATCCCGTCGCCGACCAGTCCCAGGACGATCAGCCCCAGGTACAGTCCGACGTCGAACCCGTCGCGGCTGCGCGTGCGCTCCAGGACGGCGCTCAGCGTCTCGCTCACGCCAGGGTCCTGGCGAGCGCCGCCCCGTCGACGGGGGCCCCAAGCCACCACGTGAGCTGGCGCGCCGCTTGGTAGGCCAGCATCGGCAGTCCGTTCATCGTGATCCAACCTCGCGCGCCGTGCTCCGCCAGCCAGGGCGAAACGCGCGGCTCATACGTTATATCGACGGCGATCGCGTGGGGCCCCGCCGGCCGGACGGTCGGCGCCCCGCCCCGGCGGCCCACCGGGACGGTCTGGACGACCAGGTCCGCGGCGCCGCCGTCGGCCAGGGCCTCGATGTGCGCGTCGAGCGCGCGCAGCGCGACCAGCGCCTCGGGTCGCCGCGTGGACACCGCGACCCGCGCGCCCGCGCCGACCAGCGCCTCGACGATGGACCAGGCGGCCCCGCCCGCGCCCAGCACCGCCACCCGCGCCCCACGCGGCGCCCACCCGTGGGCGTCGAGCGCGTCGAGCAGGCCGCGCCCGTCGGTGTTGGCCCCGCGCACGCGCCCCCCGCCGAGCGCCAGGGAGTTCACCATCCCCGTGCGCCCCACCACGTCGTCGACCTCGTCGCACAGCGCCCGCGCCACTCCCTTGAGGGGCATCGTGATCGACAGGCCGTCGAAGGACCCCAGGACCGCGGCCAGCTCGCCGACGCCGCGCGCGTCGACGCGCCGCGAGGAGCCGGTCAGCCCGAGCTGGGCCAGCCCCGCCTCGTGGAGCACCGGGGAGAGCGAGTGGCCCACCGGGTGGCCCGCGACGCCCAGGCGCCAGATCACGGCAGGCCCCGGGCCGCCGCCAGCCGCTCGTTGGCCAGCTGCTGGGCGAAGGTGTCGGCGAAGGCCTCGGTGCCCGCGGCGTCGATGACCGTGAAGTACCGCCACGCTCCCGGCGGCGCGTGGAGCGTCGCGGCCAGCGCCTCGGGCGAGACGGTGCAGATCGGCGTGGGCGTGAGCCCGTTGACCAGGTACGTGTTGTAGGGCGAGCGCGTCTGGAGCATCGCCGGGGTGACGCGCCCCCCGTCGCGACCCAGCGCGTAGAGCACCGTCGCGTCCATCTGCAGCGGCCCGCCGAGCGCCAGGCGGTTGAAGATCACGCGCGCCACGCGGGGCATGTTGCGCGGGTAGTACCCCTCCTTCTGGACGATGGAAGCGACCGTCACCAGCTGGTAGGCGTCGAGGCCCTGCACCCGGCTCGCCGCGGACAGGCCCGCGGCCGCGGCCTCGGCCTCGAAGGAGCGGCGCATCGCCCCCAGCAGGGCGGCCGCTGGCTCGCCCGACGTGATCGCGTAGGTGCCCGGGCCGATCAGCCCCTCGATCGAGCGCGTGGCGCCCAGGGGGTGGCGCGCCAGGGCCTGCGCCGCCGCGACGCGCAGCGCCGCGCCGTAGGCGCGACCCATGACCGCGCTCACCGAGGTCGCGACCTCGCCCAGGGTCTCGCCGGCACTCACGGTCACGCGCGGCGCCCCCAGGATCTTGAAGATCGCCCCGAACGAGGACCCCTGGGGGACCTCGTAGGTCCCGGGCAGGACCGTCGGCGCGCCGAAGAGCACCGCGTCGATGCGAAACGCCAGCGGACTGGCCAGGACGCCGTCACGCGCCAGCGTCTCGCCGATGGTGCTCAGCGAGTCACCGGGACGCACGGTCACGGTCACGACGCGACCGGGCGCGCGCGGCGGGTCCACCTGGAGGTAGAACCACGATCCGCCCCCGACGCCCACGAGCAGGAGCACTCCCAGCACGGCCCGCACCGCGCGGCCCCTACGACCCACGCATCGCCTCGAGGTAGTGCTCCAGCAGGACCGTGGCCGCCGCCGAGTCCACGCGCTCGCGGTGCTCCTCGGCGCGCCGTCCCGCCGCGCGCAGCTGGCGCGAGGCCTGGGCGGTCGTCAGGCGCTCGTCCCACGGGACGACCGTCGCGTGGGCCAGCGCCTGGCGCAGTCCGTGGGCCAGCTCGTCGGCGGCGAACGTGCTCGACGTCTGGCGCCCCGACAGGGCGACCGGGCGCCCGATCACCACGAGGTCGACGTGCTCCTCGTCGACCATCCGGGCGATCTCGGCCACCAGCCCCGGACCCGCGCGCAGCGCCGGACGGGGGAAGGCCATCGTGCGCCCCGCGTCCGAGATCGCGACGCCACAGCGCACCGAGCCGGGATCGAGCCCGAGGATGCGCCCCATCACTCCTCGCCGACGGCCGCCAGGGCCCCGGCCAGGCCGCCGACGTCGCGCCCGCCGGCCACGGCCACGCGATCCGTCCCGCCCCCGCCGCCCCCGACGTACGCGGCCAGCCGCCGCACCGTCGCGGCCGCGTCGACGCTCCCGTCGGTCGCGACCGCCAGGGCCACCTTCCCGTCGAGGGCGCCGCCCACGACGACCAGCCGACGGCCCTTGCGCTGCAGCTCGACGGCGAGCGCCCGCAGCTGCTCGCCGTCGTAGCCGTCCAGGCGCGCCGCCAGGATCGGACCGGTCGCGGCCGCGTCGAGCTGCGCCGCGCGGACCTCCAGCTGGGCCCGCCGCAGCTCACCGACCTCGCGCTCGAGCTCGCGCTGGCGCGCGAGCACGCGCCCGAGCGCCCCCACCACGTCCTCGCGGGAGGTCTTCAGCGCCCCGGCGACCGCGCTCAGCAGCCCGTCGAGCTCGCTGACCCGGTGCAGGGCGCCCAGGGCGGTCACCGCCTCGACCCGGCGGGTGTTGGCACCGATCGACCCCTCGCTGACCATCTGCACCTGGCCGATGTCCCCCAGGCGCTCGACGTGGGTCCCCCCGCAGAACTCCAGGCTGTGCGCGCCCGCTCGCACCACGCGCACCCGGTCGCCGTACTTGTCGCCGAAGAACGCGATCGCGCCCAGGGCCTCGGCCTCGCGCTTGGAGGTGACCACGGTCTCCACGCCCGCGTTGGCCACCACGTCCCCGTTGACCAGCTCGACCACGGCCGCCAGCTCCTCGTCGGCCAGGGCCGCCGCGTGGGAGAAGTCGAAGCGGAGCCGATCGGGCGCGACCAGCGAACCCTGCTGGCGCACGTGGTCGCCCAGCACCGCGCGCAGCGCCGCGTGCACCAGGTGCGTCGCGGTGTGGTTACGGCGCGTCGCCTCCCGGCGCACGCCGTCGATGGTCGCCGCCGCGACCTGTCCGGGCAGCACCTCGCCGATCACGCGTCCCCGGTGCGCGATCAGCCCTCCGGCCACCAGCTGGGTGTCGACGACCTCGAAGCGGCCCGTCTCGGTGACGATGCTGCCCTGGTCCCCCACCTGGCCCCCGCTCTCGGCGTAGAAGGGGGTCTGGGAGACGAACAGCTCGCTCCACTCGGGACCCGCGAGCAGCGCCACGACCTCGGTCTCGGCGCTGTAGCGCTCCGGCTCGCGCCCGATGAACTCGGTGACACCGTGGCGCTCGACCAGGTCGCGGTAGTGGGCGTCGTCGGCCAGGCGCAGGGTCTTGGCCGCGGCCCGCGCCCGCTCGCGCTGGGCCCGCATGGCGGCCGCGAAGCCCTCCTGGTCGACGGTCAGCCCGGCCTCGGCGGCGACCTCGCGCGTGAGCTCGACCGGGAAGCCGTGGGTGTCGTGGAGCTTGAAGGCCACCTCGCCGGGCACCACCGTCTCGCCCCGGGCCACCAGGCGCTCCTCCTCCTCGGCCAGCAGGCTCATGCCCGTGGCCAGGGTGCGCTCGAACCCGTGCTCCTCGCGCTCGAGCACCTCGACCACCAGGTCGCGGTCGTGCACCAGGGCCGGGTAGGCCGAGCCCATCTTCTCGATCGTCGCGTCGACCAGGGGGGCCACCAGCGACCCCGCCGCCCCGGTGCGCCGCGCGGCCAGCACGGCGCGGCGCACGATCCGGCGCAGGACGTACCCGCGGCCCTCGTTGCTGGGCAGGACCCCGTCGGACACCAGCATCGTCATGGCCCGCCCGTGCTCGGCGATCCGCCGGATCGCGACGTCGGTCGCCTCGTCGCGCCCGTAGGGCTGGTCGATCAGGCGCGCGGCGGTCTCCATCAGGGGCGAGAACAGGTCGGTCGCGAACACCGACTCGACGCCGTTGAGGATCGACAGCACCCGCTCGAAGCCGGCGCCGGTGTCGATGTTCTTGGTGGGCAACTCGGTCATGGACGCGCCGCCCTGGCGCTCGTACTGCATGAACACCAGGTTCCAGAACTCCACGAACCGGTCCTCGCCCCCGAAGGCCGGCCCCCCGTCGGCGCCGAAGTCGGGTCCCTTGTCGAAGAAGATCTCCGAGCACGGACCGCACGGCCCCGTGTCGCCCATGCCCCAGAAGTTGTCCTCGTCAAGGCGCTGGATCCGCTCGGGGCGCACGCCCACGCCGTCGCGCCAGATCGCCTCGGCCTCGTCGTCCGAGAGGTGCACCGTCACCCACAGGCGCTCGGGGTCGAGCCCGAATCCCTCAGTGATCAGGCCCCACGCGAGGTTGATGGCTCCTTCCTTGAAGTAGTCGCCGAAGGAGAAGTTGCCCATCATCTCGAAGAACGTCAGGTGGCGCCGCGTCGTGCCGATGATGTCGATGTCCGGGGCCCGGAAGCACTTCTGGACCGACACCGCTCGCGGGGAGGGCGGGGTCTCCTCCTGGAGGAAGTAGGGCTTGAAGGGGACCATCCCGGCGATGGTGAACAGGAGGGACGCGTCGTGGGGGATCAGGCTCGCCGACGGGACGACCAGGTGCCCTCGGTCAGCGAAGTACGAGAGGAATGTTGAGCGTAACGCGGCGGCTTCCACGGGTTCACTCTACTGGCGGGTCCTCGCGCGACCCGGGGTCGGGAGCGACGCGCCGCCGCCAGCACTCGACCGCCGCGACCTCGTCGCCGTGGCCGCCGGGCACGAAGAACGGGCGGCCCGGCACCCCGTCGGGCAAGTACTCCTGGTCGACCCAGCCCCGCGGATCGTCGTGCGGGTACCGGTAGCCGACCCCGAACCCCTCGGTGGCCGCGCCGGCGAACCCGCTCGAGCGCAGGTGGTCGGGCACGTCGAGCCCGCGCGCGCGCACCGCGGCGCTGGCCGCCCCGAGCGCCCGCGTCACGGTGTTCGACTTCGGGGCGAGCGCCAGCACGAGGGTCGCGTGGGCCAGCGTCAGGCGCGCCTCGGGCAGGCCCACCAGCTCGACGGCCCGCGCCGCGGCCTCGGCCACCACCAGGGCCGAGGAGTCCGCGAGCCCCACGTCCTCGCTGGCCAAGATGACCAGGCGTCGCGCGACGAACCGCGCGCTCTCCCCACTCTCGAGCATGGTGGCCAGCCAGTAGAGCGCGGCGTCCGGGTCGGACCCGCGGATCGACTTGATCAGCGCCGAGATCTGGTCGTAGTGCGTGTCGCGCGACTGGCGCACCAGGCGCTGGTCGCGCGCCTGGCGCACCTGCTCGGCGCCCACGACGCCGTCGCGGGCCAGCGCCGCGGCGGCCTCCAGGGCCGTGAGCAGCGCGCGCGCGTCCCCGCTGGCGAACCCCACGAGCTCGCTGGCGCCCTCGGGGTCCACGCGCACGCCGCAGGCCCGCGCGCCGCGCGCGACCAGGGTGGCCAGGGCCCCGTCGTCCAGGGGTCGCAGCCGCCACAGGCTGCAGCGGCTGAGCAGGGGCGCGTTCACCTCGAAGTACGGGTTCTCGGTGGTCGCCCCGAGCAGCACGACGTCCCCACGCTCGACCGCGGGCAGCAGGAGGTCCTGCTGGGCGCGGTTGAACCGGTGGATCTCGTCGATGAACAGCGCGGTCACGCGGCCCGACTCGCCCAGGCGCCGGCGGGCCTGCTCGAGCTCGTCGCGCACCTCGCGCACGCCGCTCGAGACGGCGGACAGCCCGACGAGCTCGTCGCCCGCGGTCGCGGCCAGCAGCCGCGCGAGGGTCGTCTTGCCCGTCCCGGCCGGCCCCCACAGGATCAGGGAGGGCAGGCGGCCGGCGCGGGCCAGCGTGCGCAGGGGGCCCGTCGGGCCGATCAGGTGGTCCTGGCCCACCACCTCGTCGAGCGTGGTGGGCCGCAGGCGCTCGGCCAGCGGAGCCCGCTCGGTGCGTCGGCGCTCGGCCGCCTCGTCGAAGAGCGAGCTCACCCGCGCGGGGCCGGCGCGGGCAGCCGCAGCTCGCGCAGCTGGCGCGCCGTGATGGCCTTGGGTGCCCCGGTCATCAGGTCCGTTCCCGACTGGGTCTTGGGGAAGGCGATCACCTCGCGGATGTTCTCCTCGCCCACCAGGATCGCGCTCAGGCGATCGATGCCGAAGGCGAATCCCGCGTGGGGTGGCGCTCCGTAGCGGAACGCGCCGAGCAGGAACCCGAAGCGCGCGGCCGCCTCCTCCTCGCCGATCCCCAGGGCCCGGAACACCCGCGACTGGATGTCCGCGCGGTGGATGCGCACCGAGCCGCTGCCCAGCTCCCAGCCGTTCAGCACCAGGTCGTAGGCCTGGGAGCGCACCGACAGCGGGTCGCTCTCGAGGCGCTCCAGGTCCTCGGCGACGGGCATCGTGAAGGGGTGGTGGGCCGCGACCAGGTTGCCGTCCTCGTCGACGCCCTCGAACATCGGGAACTCGGTGATCCACGCGTAGCGGTAGGGCCCCTCGCCCACCGGCGGGGCGCCCAGGGTCACGCGCAGCGCACCCAGCACGCGGCACGCCAGGTCGTGCTCGTCGGCCACCACCAGCACCAGGTCGCCGGGCGCCGGTGCGTCGAGGGCCGCGATCGCCGCCGCCTCGGCGGGGCTCAGGTGCCGCGCCAGTGGCGACTCGAGGCCGCCCTCGCCCACCTTGAACCACGCCAGACCCTTCGCCCCCAGCGCGCGCGCCTGTTCGGTCAGCGCGTCGAGGCGGCTGCGCGCGAAGGCCGCGCCGCCGGGTACGCGCAGCCCCTTGACGCACGGGGCCGCCAGCGCCGCCACTCCCGTCCCGGCGAAGGCCGCCGTCAGGTCGCCCAGCTCCATCGCGAAGCGCAGGTCCGGCTTGTCGGTGCCGAAGCGCTCCAGCGCCTCGGCCCAGCTCATCGTCGCGATAGCCTCGGGGGCCTCCCCCGTGACCGCCTGCGCGGCGGCGGCCACCGCGCGCGACACGAAGCCCATCACGTCGTCTTGGGTCACGAAGCTCGCCTCGACGTCGAGCTGGGTGAACTCGAACTGCCGGTCGGCGCGCAGGTCCTCGTCGCGCAGGCACCGCGCGATCTGGTAGTAGCGGTCGAATCCCCCCACCATCAGGAGCTGCTTGGCGATCTGGGGGCTCTGGGGCAGGACGTAGAACTCGCCCGGGTGCAGCCGCGAGGGGACCACGAACTCCCGGGCCCCCTCGGGGGTGGGCGCCCACAGGAGGGGCGTCTCGATCTCGCAGAACCCCTGGGCGTCCAGGGACGCGCGCAGCGTCCGGTTGATCAGGGCTCGCGTGCGCAGGCTCCGCTGCATCGGCTCGCGGCGCAGGTCCAGGTACCGGAAGCGGAGGCGGACGGCCTCGTCGATCTCGGTGCGCTCGTCGAGCGGGAACGGCGGGGCCTCGGCGGCGTTGAGCACCTCCACCTCGCAGTCGGTCAGCTCCACCTGGCCCGTGGCCAGGCGCTCGTTGACGGTCCCGGCGGGCCGCGCGCTGACCGTCCCGGTCACGCGCACCACGTACTCGGCGCGCACGTCCACCGAGCCCGGCACCACCGCCTGCACGACGCCCGTCCAGTCGCGCACGTCGAGGAACACCAGGTGCTCCCCGTGCTCGCGGCGCTTGGCCACCCACCCGCAGACGCTGACGCGACGGCCCTCGTCGCCCCGGGTCAGGTGTCCGCACTGGAGGTCTCGCAGGCTGGTCGCCTCGTCGTGGGTCATCACCGCTCCGTCACTCGCTCTCGCACCGCCGCGACCACATCGGATGCGGGCACGCTCACCTGCGCGCCCTCCACGGCCCCGCGCAGGTCTCTAATCGTAACGCTGTCCGCGGCCAGCTCCTGGGGGCCCACCAGCACGGCGACCGCCGCCCCCGAGCGATCGGCCAGGCGCATCTGGGCCTTCATCGAGCGCTGGTCGTAGGCGCGCTCGACGACCAGTCCCGCCCGGCGCAGCGCGTCGGCCAGCGTCGTCGCGCGCTGGCCGCCGGTGGTGTCCACGACGAAGACGTCGGCGCGCGGGTCCGCCGCGGGGTCGCCCGCGCCCTCGGCCTCCCAGGCCAGGCGCAGGCGCTCCAGGCCGCTGCCGAAGCCCACGCCCGGCGTGGGCGGGCCGCCCAGCTGCTCGGCCAGGCCGTCGTAGCGGCCCCCGCCGCCGATGGCGTTCTGGGCCGAGGCCAGCGCGTCCGACACGAACTCGAAGGTGGTGCGCGTGTAGTAGTCGAAGCCGCGCACCAGGCGCGGGGCCAGCGTCGTGTCCAGCCCGAGGCTGGCCAGGCCCTCGCGCACCGTCGCGAAGTGGTCGCGGCACTCCTCGCACAGGTGGTCGGGCAGCTGGGGGCCCCGCTCGGTCACCGCCACGCAGGCGGGCCGCTTGCAGTCGAGCACGCGCAGCGGGTTCTCCTGCGCCCGCTCGCGGTGCTCCTCGCACAGCTCGGTCGCGTGCGCGCCCAGGTACTGCGCGAGCAGCGCGACGTAGGCGCCCCGGCACTCGGGGTGCCCCATCGAGTTCACCAGCAGGCGCACCTGGCGCAGGCCCAGCGCCTCGTAGAAGCGCGCCGCCAGCGCGATCACCTCGACGTCCAGGGCCGGATCCGCCGACCCCAGCGCCTCGACGCCCACCTGGTGGTGCTGGCGGTAGCGCCCGGCCTGCGGGCGCTCGTAGCGGAACGCCGGCGTCGCGTACCAGACCTTCCAGGGCGTAGGCGGCCGGTGCTGGACGAAGGCCCGCACGACCGACGCGGTGCCCTCGGGCCGCAGGGCGAGCTGGCGCCCGCCCCGGTCGGTGAACACGTACATCTCCTTGGTGGCCACGTCGCTCGTGGCCCCGATGCCCCGGTCGAAGACCGCCACGTCCTCGAACAGCGGCGAGATGAGCAGTCCGAAGCCCGAGCGCCGCGCGAGCCCGGCGAAGCGCCCGAGGGCGTCCTCCCACCAGGCCGACGCCGGTGGCGGGACGTCGTGGGTCCCGATGGGGGCTCGAAACGTCTCCACTCAGGACCCCTTTCGCTGGCCGGGCAGCTGGCGGAACGCGTCGAACACGCCGTCGACGGCCTTGAGCGCCACCAGCAGGCTCTCGAGGTGCGCGGGATCCGCCAGCTCGATGTCGAAGACCATGCGCACGATGCGGGTCCCCGAGCTGGTCGTCGACGACGAGCTGATCGACAGGTGGTACTCGGCGAACACCTTGGACACGTCCAGCAGCAGCCGCGAGCGATCGAAGGCCAGCACCTCGAGCACCGCGCGGTACTGGCCGCCGCCGGTCCCGTCCCATTCGACGTCGATGATGCGCTCGCCGAGCCGGCGCGCCAGCGCCACCGCGTTCGAGCAGTCGTCGCGGTGCACCGACACGCCCCGGCCCTGGGTGATGAACCCCATGATGGGATCGCCCGGCACGGGCGAGCAGCAGCGCGCCAGGTGGATCATGACGTCGTCGAGCCCCTCGACGTAGACGCCGGCCCCGCGTCGGTTCGCGCGGCCCACCCGCGGCATCTTGGTGACGGTCGTGGGCAGCTGGGCGCCCTGGCCCCCGTGCAGCTCGCGCTCCAGGCGCTGGACGGCGGCCAGCGCCGAGACGTGGTTCGAGCCGATCGCCACGAACAGCGCGTCGACGCCCTCGAGATTGAGCGACTCGACCACCGCCACCAGGGCCTGGGAGGAGAGCGACGAGGCCACCGGCAGTCCCGCGCGGCGCAGGGCCTTGATGAAGTCCTCGCGCCCGGACTCCATCGCGTCCTCGCGGCGCTCGCGCTGGAACCACTGGCGGATCTTGGATTTGGCGCGCGAGGAGCGCGCGATCTGCAGCCAGTCACGCGACGGGCCGGCCGCGTCGTTCTTGGAGGTCACGATCTCGACCACGTCGGCCGAGTGCAGCACCGTGTCCAGGGGCACGAGGCGCCCGTTGACCTTGGCGCCCACGCAGTGGTGGCCGACCTCGGTATGGACGGCGTAGGCGAAGTCGATGGGCGTGGCCCCCTCCACCAGGGCGATCACCCGGCCCTTGGGCGTGAAGACGTAGACCTCGTCGTGGCCCAGGTCGAGCTTGAGCGCCTCCAGGAAGGCGACCGGATCGTCCTCCTCGGCCTCCACGTCAGCCAGGCGCTGCATCCAGGCGATCTCCTTGGCCGAGGCCCCCTCCTTGTAGCCCCAGTGGGCCGCGATGCCGAACTCGGCGCGCCGGTGCATCTCGTTGGTGCGCACCTGGACCTCGAGGGACTTGCCCCGCGGGCCGATGACCGTGGTGTGCAGCGACTGGTACAGGTTGAACTTCGGCGAGTTGATGTAGTCCTTGAAGCGTCCCTGGACCGGCGACCACAGCGCGTGGATCGCCCCCAGGACGGCCCAGCAGTCGCGCTCGTGCTCAACGATGACCCGCAACCCCACCAGGTCGTAGATCTCGTCGAACTCCTTGCCTCCCACGACCATCTTCTCGTAGATGCTCCACAGGTGCTTCGGGCGGCCCGTGACGTCCCCGCGGATCCCGAAGCCCTCGAGCTTGGCCGACAGCTCGTCCATGACCTGGCGCAGGTAGATCTCGCGCTCGGGCTGGCGCGCGGCCACCATCTGCTCGATCTCGGCGTAGCGCTTGGGGTGCAAGGTGGCGAAGCACAGGTCCTCGAGCTGCCACTTCACCTGCTGGACGCCGAGCCGGTGCGCCAGGGGCGCGTAGACGTCAAGGGTCTCCTGGGCGATGGCGCGCTGACGCGCCATGGGCATCACCGAGATCGTGCGCATGTTGTGCAGCCGATCGGCCAGCTTGATGATGAGGACGCGCCAGTCGCGCGCCATCGCGATGAACATCTTGCGGATGGTCGCGGCCTGCTGGGCCTCCTTGGAGTCGAACTCCAGGCGGTCGAGCTTGGTGACCCCGTCGACCACGGCCGCCACGTGCTCGCCGAACTCGTCGATGAGCCACTGGGTCGTGACCCCGGTGTCCTCCACGGCGTCGTGGAGCAGCGCCGCCGCGATGGTGATCGCGTCGAGCCCGAGGTCGGCGACGATGTCGGCGACCGCGATCGGGTGCGTCACGTAGGGGTCGCCGGTACGCCGCAGCTGCCCCTCGTGGGCGGTGATGGCGGCCAGGCCGGCCCGGCGGATGAGCGTCGCGTCGTCGTCGTGGTGCTCGCGGTAGCGCGAGACCAGCCGCTCGACGGACGTCACGAGCGCCGCGTCGACCGACGTCCGCGGCGTCACGTCCACCATGGGTGCAGCCTACCGGCCCCCTAGCGCCGCTTGGCCTTGCGCGCCCGGGCCTGCACGGTCGCCGCGCGGCGCGCGGCCGGGCTCGACGCGCTGCGCGCGGGACCCTCCGCGGTGAGCAGCGCCGCCCCGGCCGGGGTCAGCACCGTGCGCTCGACGCGCGATGCGACGCGCGAGGCCAGGTCCCGGTAGCGCGTCTCGCGCTCCTTGAGCACGGCGAGCAGCGGGCTGGCGATGAAGATCGACGAGTACGCCCCGCTGATGAGGCCGACGGTCAGCGCGAGGCCGTAGTTCTGGAGCGTAGTTGCGCCCAGGAGGTACGCGCCCACCGCCAGCACCGACAGCACCGGCAAGATCGCGACCAGCGAGGTGTTGATCGAGCGCGCCAGCGTCTGGTTCATCGACAGGTTCACCATGTCCGAGTAGGTCAGATTCCCGCTCTTGAGCACCGTCCCGGTGTTGTCACGCACGCGGTCGAACACCACCACGGTGTCGTAGAGGGAGTACCCCAGGATGGTGAGCACCGCGATCACCGTGTCGGGCGTGATCTGGAAGCCGAACAGCGAGTAGACCCCCACCGTGACCAGCAGGTCGTGGATCATCGCGACGAAGGCCGCCAACGCCATCTTGGGCTCGAAGCGCAGCGAGATGTACACGACGACCGCGAGGAAGAAGACCAGCAGCGCCTCGAGAGCCCGTTGGGTGATCTGCCCGCCCCAGGTGGGGCCTACGGCACTGGTGGACACCTGGTTGTCTGTGACCCCCGCCAGGCGGGCCATGACCCCGATCACCTGGTTGGTGATCTGGTTCTGGCGCGTCACCGACAGGCTGTTCAGGTCGGCGGAGACCTGGTAGGTGTCGGATCCGAGCTTCTCGACCACGGGCTGGGGAAGTCCGGCGCCCTCGACCGCGCTCGTCATCGCGGAGATCGACGTGTGCGGGGCGAGGACCTCCCAGGAGCTGCCGCCCTTGAAGTCGATGCCCAGGTTGAACCCGCGCAGGCCCAGCGACAGCAGCCCGGCCACGATCACGGTCGTGGAGGCGATGAACCACGTGCGGCGCCGACCCACGAAGTCGAAGGTGGTCAGCCCGCGATAGAGGCGGCGGAACGGGCCGATCTCAGCTGACACGCTCGCCTCCCACCAGAGCCAGGCCCGCCGCCATGGAGATCGCGCTGCCCTCGTCGGCACTGCGCCGACCCAGCAGGATGACCAGCGGCCGGGTGAAGTACCACGTGATCACGATGTCCATCAGGGTGGAGAGCCCGAGGAAGAAGGCGAAGCCTCGCACGCTGCCCACGGCGATCAGGTAGAGGAGCACCGCGGCGAGCAGGCTCACGGTGTCTGCGGCCAGCACCGTGCGCCAGGCGGACTTGAAGCCGCGGTCCACCGACGTGCGGATCGACCGCCCCGAGCGCGCCTCGTCTTTCAATCGCTCGAAGTACACGATGTAACTGTCCACGTTGATGCCGATCGACACGATCAGGCCGGTCACGCCCGAGAGCTCGAAGCTCGGCGCCAGGGCCGTGTGCCCGAGCGCCGAGATGATCGCCCACAGCAGCGAGCTGGCCACGGCCAGGCCCACCACGATCACCAGCCCGAGCAGGCGGTAGTAGGCGATGGTGTAGAGCAGGACCAGCAGCAGTCCCACCAGCCCCGCCCCGAGGCCCGCGATGAGCGCGCTGTGGCCCAGGGTCGGCGAGACGGTCTGGATGGTCAGCGGCACGAGGCGCACCGGCAGGGCGCCGAACTGCATGGCCAGGGCCAGGTTCTTGGCCGAGGACTCGGTGAACGAGCCCGAGATCTGCCCCTGCCCGTTGAAGGAGCTGAACGACGCCTGGTCGGGCTGGATCAGCGGCGCGGACTGCACGACGCCGTCGAGCTCGATGGCCAGCTCGGCGTGGAAGTTGGCCTGGGCCACGCGGTCCCAGGCGGGGCTCCCGGCCGAGGTGAGCGAGTAGTTGACGACCCAGGCGCCCACCTGGTTCTGCTGGGCGAGCGCGGTCTTGACCGCAGTTCCGGTCAGCTGGGCCGGGCCCAGCACGTAGCGCACCGCGCTGGACCCCAGCGCCGGCAGGATCACGGTGGCCTTGGGGTTGTCCTCGGCCGGGTTGGTCGAGGCGATCTTCGCATACGCCGGGTCCAGCCCGATGTTGTTGGTGGGCTGACCCGTCGAGCTGTTCACCGCGAGGTTCGCCGCGGTCATCAGATAGTTGGAGCCACACGCCGGCACGGTCGCCACGCGCTTGGCGCCCTTGACCGCCGGACCCGTCTCGCAGAGCACCGGCCGGAAGAGCAGCTGGGCGGTCTGGCCCACCGTCTTGAGGACCGCGCGCGCGTCCGAGACGCCCGGCACCGAGACGACGACGTCATGACCCTGCAGGTTGACCTGCGAGCCCGAGACGCCCAGCCCGTTGACGCGGTTGTTGAGGATGTTGACGACCTCGTCCATGTTGGCCGTCGTCGTCGTCGTCGCCGGCTTGTAGACCACCGACAGACCGCCGGCCAGGTCCAGTCCGAGCTTGGGACTCCACCCGGCGAGCACCGTCGCCAGCAGCGCCCCGAAGGAGATCGCGACCGTCAGCACCAGGCTGACGACCAGGGATCGACGAGAGCCGACCGCCGCCATTACTGACCGTCACCGGCCTCGACTTCGGGCGCCGGAGGCTCCGCCGGGGGCACGTCGAACCTCCGGGCGATCGCCGAGGGCACGAAGTCGAGCTCCACGCCGCTGTTCGAGCGCAGCGTCACGAGGTCGCTGTCGATGCGCACCACGGTGCCCACGAATCCGCCCACGGTCTGGGCCCGCTGGCCCACCTCGACTTTGCGAGCCTCAGCGCGCGCCGCCTTCTGCTTGCGACTGCGGGGCCGCAGATAGAAGAAGTAGAGCGCCGCGAAGACGAGCAGATAGATGATCAGGATCGACGACGAGCCGCCCTTGGTCGCTGCGAGCATGGTCCCTCCGGTTTGTGACCTTTGACACCCTAGTCGACCCGGGTGGGGCGACTAGACCAATCCGCCGCCCGGTGCGGAGATCCCCACGTGGCGGTACGCGGCGTCGGTGGCGATCCGTCCGCGGGGGGTCCGCACCAGCAGCCCGCTGCGCAGCAGGTACGGCTCGTAGGCGTCCTCGAGCGTCGCGGGCTCCTCGCCCAGCGCGTGGGCCAGGGTCAGCAGCCCGACCGGCTGACCCCGGAACTGGCGGCACAGCAGCTCCAGGATGCGCCGATCCATCTTGTCGAGGCCCCGCTCGTCGACGCCGAACAGCGTCAGGGCCTCGGAGGCGAGCGCGTCGTCGACCTCGTGGGCACCCGACACCGTCGCGAAGTCGCGCACGCGCCGCAGCAAGCGGTTGGCGATGCGCGGGGTCCCGCGACTGCGCCGCGCGATCACGGCCGCGCCCCCGCTGGTGATCGTGACCGCCAGCAGCGACGCCGAGCGCTCGACGATCCGCTCCAGCTCGTCCACCTCGTAGAGGTCGAGCTGGCCCACGAAGCCGAAGCGGTCGCGCAGCGGCGAGGCCACCAGTCCCGTGCGCGTCGTCGCCCCGATCAAGGTGAAGTCGGGCAGCTCCATGCGGATGGAGCGGGCCGTCGGGCCCCGGCCGAGCAGCACGTCGAGGCGGTGGTCCTCCATGGCCGGGTAGAGCACCTCCTCGACCGCGCGCGGGAGGCGGTGGATCTCGTCGATGAACAGCACGTCGTGCTCCTCGAGATCGCTGAGCTGCGCCGCGAGATCGCCGGGGCGCGTCAGCACCGGTCCGGACGTCACGCGCAGACCCACGTTCAGCTCGGTCGCGACGATTGCGGCCAGCGAGGTCTTGCCCAGTCCCGGGGGACCCGCGAAGAGCAGGTGGTCCACGCTGTGGCCGAGGGTGCGCGCCGCGCCCAGGACGATCCCGAGATGCCCCACGAGCTCGCGCTGCCCGACGAAGTCGCTCAGGCGCGTCGGGCGCAGCGACGTCTCGACGTGCCTCTCCGCGTCGGTGCCATCGGCCGCGACGGCGCGCTCGTCGGCTAGATCGACCTCGCGCCTCATCGGTGTCCCAGGGCCCGCAGGGCGGTGCGCAGGGCCTGCCCCTCGTCCTCGGGCCAGATCACGGACTCGAGCTGGCGGATCTCGGCAGCGGCGTAGCCCAACTGGCGCAGCGCCTCGGCAACGCCCGCGGGAACCGCTCCCCCCGCCCCAACGGGCAGCTTGCCGCGCAGCTCGAGCACGATCCGCGCCGCCGTCTTGGGGCCCACCCCCGGGATCGAGGCGACCAGGCGATCGTCACCCGCCTCGATCGCCGCGCGCAGACGCGCCACGGGCATCGTGCGCAGCGCCGCCAGCGCCGTCGAGGGACCCACGCCCGGCGTTGCGAGGAGCTGGGTGAAGATCGAGCGCTCGTCGAAGTCCGCGAAGCCGTAGAGCAGGATCTGGTCGTCGCGCACCACGGTCATGATCGCCAGGTCCACCGTCGTGCCGATCTCGGGGCTCGCGGACGCCACGTGCACCTCGTAGCCCACGTCCCGGACATCGACCACGATCGCGCCATTGGGCAGGTGCGCCACGACCGTGCCGCGCAGGCCCCCGATCACGCGCGGGACTCCGCTGCGGCCAGGCGCCCGTCGCGCCGCGCCACCGTCGCGTAGGTGACGGCCAGCGCCAGCGCGTCGGCGACGTCGGGCGGATCGGGCGCGGTCGCCAGGCGCAGCAGTCGGGCCACCATCTCTTGGACCTGCTCCTTGGACGCCGCGCCGTAGCCCGTCACGGCCAGCTTCACCTGCTGGGCGGTGAACTGGCGGACCTCGAGCCCCGCCGCGCTCGCCAGGCCCACGGCGATCCCGCTGGCCTGGGCGACCGGGATGGCGGTGCGGGCGTTGCGCTGGTAGAAGACCTTCTCGACGACCACCACGCTGGGCTGCTCCTCGTCCAGGAGCGCCCGCAGTTCGCGGTGCAGTGCGCCCAGCCGCTCCTCGACCGGTGCGCTCACGCTGGTCTCGATGACGCCCGCTCGCACGGCGCGCATCGCCCCGCGCGGGCCCGAGGACACCACGCCGTAGCCACAGCGCGTCAACCCGGGGTCGATGCCCAAGACGAACACGTGTTCGATACTACTCGCGACGTCGCGCCCGGGATGGACTACTCCTCGAAGGCGCTCATCACCTCGTCGGCGATGTCGAAGTTCGCGTAGACGTTCTGCACGTCGTCGTGGTCGTCCATCGCGTCCACGAGGCGCAGGACCCGCCGGGCCTCGGACTCGTCGGACACCGGCACGGGGTTCTGGGGCACCAGCGTGAGCTCGGAGCCCAGCACGCGCAGTCCGTAGCCCTCGAGGGCCTCGCGCACGCGCGCGAGCTCCTGGGGCTCGGTCGTGACCACGATCTCGTCGCCGGCGACCTCGAAGTTCTCGCCCCCCGACTCCAGCACCCACTCGAGGAGCTGGTCCTCGTCGACCGGACCCGCCAGCGTGATCTGCCCGCGACGGTCGAACTGCCACGCCACGGCGCCGGGCTCGGCGATGGACCCACCGTTCTTGGCGAACAGGTGCTTGATCTCGGCGCTCGTGCGGTTGCGGTTGTCGGTCAGGGTCTCGACGATCACCGCCACGCCGCCGGGCGCGTAGCCCTCGTAGGACACGGCCTCGTAACGCAGTCCCTCGAGCTCACCGGTTCCGCGCTTGATCGCGCGCTCGATGGTGTCCACGGGGACCGACGCCTCCCGGGCCTTCTGGTACATCGTGCGCAGGCTGGCGTTGCCGTTCACGTCGCTCCCGCCCTCGCGCGCGGCGACCTCCACCTGACGGATCAACTTGGCGAAGACCTTGGCGCGCGCCTGGTCCTTGGCGCCCTTGCGATGCTTGGTCGTCGCCCACTTCGAATGGCCGGACATGATTCCTCCCGCCCCCAGTGGGGCGCGGCCATGCTACCGGACAACTAGCACGACGAGAGAAACAGCTCGTGGATCCGCGTCTCTCCCACCAGCTCGGGGTGGAACGCGCACCCCAGGACGGACCCCTGGCGCACGAGCACCGGTGTGGGACCCGACCCGTGGTCGTGGCGCGCCAGCACCGTCACCTCCGGTCCGGTCGCCACGACCTGGGGAGCGCGGATGAAGACTCCCGCCACCGGCCCGATCCCCTCGACCGCCACCACCGTCTCGAAACTCGCTACCTGGCGTCCGAACCCGTTGCGGCGCACCGCGACGTCGAGCACCCCGAAGCTCCACTGGTCGGCGCGGCCGTCGACGATGTCGCGCGCGACCATGATGAGCCCGGCGCACGTGCCCAGGACGGGCAGGCCATTGGCGAGTCGCGCGCGCAGGGGCTCGCGCAGCCCCGACGTGACCAGGAGCCGCGCCATCGTGGTGGACTCCCCGCCCGGGATGATCAGCCCGTCGAGCCGCGCCAGGTCCTCGACGTGGCGCACCTCCACGACGCTCGCGCCCAGCGCCCCGAGGATCGCGACGTGCTCGCGGACGTCGCCCTGCAGGGCCAGGACGCCGACCGACGCCACTACCAGCCGCGCTCGGCCAGTCGCTGCTCCAGGCTCGCCGTCTCCGACCCGCGCATCGCCGTGCCCAGCCCCGTCGAGACCTTGGCCACCGTGCTCGGGTCACGGAAGTGGGTCGTCGCCTCCACGATCGCCTCGGCCATGCGCACGGGGTCCGAGCTCTTGAAGATGCCCGATCCCACGAAGACGGCCTCAGCCCCCAGCTGCATCACCAGCGACGCGTCGGCGGGGGTCGCGATGCCGCCCGCGCAGAACATCGGCACCGGCAGGTGCCCGAGCTCGGCGACCTCGCGCACCAGGGGCAGCGGTGCCTGGAGGTCCTTGGCCAGCCCCGCCAGCTCCGCCGCGTCCGCGCTGTGCAGCCGTCGCATCTGGGCGTTGATCGTGCGCAGGTGCCGCACCGCCTCGACCACATTGCCCGTCCCGGCCTCGCCCTTGGAGCGGATCAGGCACGCACCCTCGCCGATGCGCCGCAGCGCCTCGCCCAGGTTGGTCGCCCCGCACACGAAGGGCACGGTGAAGGCCCACTTGTCGATGTGGTGCTCCTCGTCGGCGGGCGTGAGGACCTCGGACTCGTCGACGTAGTCCACGCCGAGCGACTCGAGGATCTGTGCCTCGGCGAAGTGCCCGATGCGGGCCTTGGCCATCACCGGGATCGTCACGGCTGCCTGGATCTCCTGGATCAGCTGCGGGTCGCTCATGCGCGCCACGCCGCCGTCGCGCCGGATGTCGGCGGGGACCCGCTCGAGGGCCATCACGGCCACGGCCCCCGCATCCTCGGCGATCTTGGCCTGCTCGGCGTTGACCACGTCCATGATCACACCGCCGCGCAGCATGTCCGCGAACCCGCGCTTGACCAGCGTCGAGCCGACGGTGGAACTGTCAGGGGAAGTCGTCATGACCTCAGCCTACTGGCGCAGATCACCACTCCTCGAGGGCGGCGGCCCGTACCAGGGGGTGGTCGAGGTCGCCCTCGCGCGCCTGGGGCTCGCCGCTGCGCGGGTTGAGCCACAGGCAGCGTGTCAGGTCGTAGTCGGGCGAGGCGAAGTAGGAGTCGCCAGCCACCTCCTGGCGCGCGCAGCGCTCCAGGGCCTGGGCCAGCCCCACCGGGTACCGGATCTGGGCCGCGGCGACCTCGTCGGCGCGGAAGGCCGCACCCGTCCCGGCCAGCTGCTGGCGGTCGGCCCCGTCGCGGCCTACCACGACCGCCGCGCACCCTCGCGTCACCAGGCCCAGTCGCTCGCGGGCCAGGCAGTGGGCGACCACGCCCTCCAGCTCGATCAGGTCGAAGTCGCTCACCAGCGCCGACGTCACCAGGAGCGTCAGGCCGCTCGCGCGACGCACCAGGGCCGCGTTGTAGCCCCCGTCGCGCACGATGAGGGCGTCGACCTCGGTCACCCCGAAAGTCGCCGCGAGCCGCTCGAGGACGGTGCTCAGGCGGCCCTCGTCGTGGGCGCTGCGCGCCTCGGCGAAGGCCGCGACCATCCGCGTGCCCAGGTCGGCGCTGCGCCGGCGAAGGCGCGCCGCGACGACCGGCGTCAAGATCGCGTAGGCGACCACGACGACCGCCGCGACCAGGCCCCACCAGGCGCTGGCCAGCAGCGCGGCCACGATCAGGCCGACCGTCACCAGCCCGACGATCACGCTGACGATGCTCTGGCGCCTCCAGTAGGCGCGGCGCACCGCCGTGAGGTTGTGCTCACGCTCGTGATGGGCGGGCACGTAGGGGCTCTGCCAGGAGGGGTCGAGGACCGGCGCGACGAACCCCGAGGAGCTGGGGCGAGTGCCGCGACGGCGGTTTCGAGAGCTCTGCGCCATGGGTCCAGGCTACCGCCGGGCCCCAAATCGCTCGCGCGCCCGCTCGTACAGCTCCTCGTAGCGATCCATCAGGCGCCTCATAGACCACGCCTCGGCGTGCGCGCGCGCGCCCGCGACGCGCGCGGGTCCCGCCTCGAGAGCCTCCGCGATGGCCCGCGCCAGGTCGCTGGAGTCCCCGGGTCGCGCGAGGATGGCGTGACCCTGGGCGGCTTCGCGGTACCCCGCGATATCGCTGGCCACGACGGGCGTCTCGGCCGCCATCGCCTCGAGCAGGACCAGCCCGAAGCTCTCGCGCCCCAGGGCCGGCGCGACCACCACCGAGGCCCGCCGCAGCCACGCGCGCTTGACCTCGTCGCTCGCCGCCCCGAGGAACCAGATGTGCGGGTCCGCCCCGAAGCCCGCACGCAGGCTCGCTCCCAGGGGCCCCTCACCCAGCACGACGAGTCGCCAGGGCGGCGCCCCCGTGCGGTTGTGCGCGGCCACGGCCTCGAGGGCCACGCGTGTGCCCTTGCGCTCCTCGAGCCGGCCCACGACGAGGATCGTGGGCGTCGGGCTCACGACGCGCGCGACCTCGCGGTACCGATCGGTCTCGAAGCCGTTGAAGAGGATCTCCGGGTGCAGGCCCGCCGCGCCGCCCATGGTGCGCGCCGCCGCCGGGCTCACCGCCGCGATCACGTCGAGCCCCCGGGCCAGGCGGCGCAAGATGGGCCGTGTCCAGCGCGTGGCGGGGCCCTCGCCGGCCCGGTGCAGGGTGCCCACGCTCGGTGTGCGGTGGGTCAGCAGGGTCGACCAGCCCACCACCGGGGCGAAGGGCTCGTGCAGGTGGACGACGGTCCCCGGGTCTGTGCCGACGGCTCGGCGCGCTCGCCGACTCGCCGTCGGAGCCAGGGCGAGCGCCGCCCGCGAGCCGTTGGCCGGAATCGACACGCTCGCTCCCGCGTCGCGCAGGCGCGCGGGCGTGCGCGCCGCGACCTCCCCGTGGGCGTCGGGCGCCACCAGCTCGACGTCGTACCCCCGGCGCACCAGCTCGCGGCTCATGGCCAGCGCCTGCTCCTGGACGCCCCCGTAGGCGGCCAGGGAGTACGGGCAGAGCAGGACAACGCGCGTCATGGCGCGAACCGGGGCTGCAGCACGTGCCACTGCTCGGGCGCCCGCCGAATCAGCCCCTCGAGTGCCTCGGCGATCTCCTGCGTCACGCGCGCCACGTCCTCGCGCAGCCTCCCCTGGCGGGACGTGGCGATCGGCGGCAGGATGACGGCGTGGTGATCGCGGCCCGGTCCGCTGTAGCACGCCGCAACCATGAGGGTCGCCCCCGTGCGCAGCGCCAGCGTCGCGGGGCCGGCCGGCAGCGTCGTGCGCTGGCCGAAGAACGTGACCTCGACGCCGTTGCCCTGCAGGTCGCGGTCGCACAGGAGGCCCACCACGCCGCGGGCGCGGAGTCGCTCGAGCATGGCGGTCCCGGCTCGCTCGTCGAGTGGCACGACGTGGATGCCGATCGCCTCGCGCTGCTCGGCGAACCAGGCGAACAGCTCGGGCGGCTCGAGCGCCTCGGCGACGGCGGTCATGGGGAGCCCGATCTGGGCCAGGAACGCCCCGCCCCACTCCCAGCTGCCCATGTGGGGCAGCGCCAGGATGATGCCGTCTCCGCGATCGCGGGCGTCCTCGAGGTGCTCACGGCCCTCGGTGATGGCGAAGCGCGCCAGGACCTCGGACGCGGGCGTCGTGGGCAGTCGCGCACCCTCGACCCAGTACTGCGCGTACGACGCCATCGCGCGGTCCGCGAGGTGGCGCAGCGCGCGCGGCGGGGCCGCGCCGCCGAGCACCCGCGCCAGGTTGTCGCGCAGGGGCACGCGCACCGCGGCCCGACGACCCACCAGCACGGCCACCGGGCGCGCCACCCCCAGCCCGATCCACTCGGGAACGACCTGCAGGAGCCGGCCAGCGGCCCGCAGCGCCACGACGCGCCGCTCCACGGGTGCTAGTGGCGCAGGCTGCGCGCCAGACGCCGCCGCACCCGACTCGCGTGCCGGTGCGTGCGCACCTCCGGACGTCGCGGCAGGGGCTCGGGGCGCGCTGCGGCGCGCCACACGCGGCGGAACCGTCCCAGCGCCGTCATCCCGGTCAGCGCCAGCATGAGCCACAGCACGGGCACGAAGATCGCCGACGACAGGAGCGCCACGCCCAGCAGGATCATGCGCTCGGCCCGCTCCATGAGCCCACCGCGCGCCGACAGCCCCAGGCTCTCGGCCTTGGAGCGCTGGTAGGAGATGAGGAACGTCGTGGTGAGGATGGCGAAGGGCAGCAGCACGAGCTGTCCGTGGTGGCTCGCGGTGAGCTCGTAGGCGACGCCGCCCATCAGGACCGCGTCGGACACGCGGTCGACGACCGAGTCGAAGAAGCTCCCGCGCTGGCTCGCGCGCTGGGAGGCCTTGGCCACCGCGCCGTCGAGCATGTCGTGGAATCCCGTCAGGGTCAGCAGCACGATCGCCACGAAGTGCTGCCCCGCGCCGATCGCGACCGCCGTGACCCCCGCGAAGACCAGTCCCGAACCGGTGAGCACGTCGGCCGAGACCCGGCGCCGCACGAGCCAGCTTCCCACCGGCCCCGTGACCTTCTCCACCCCAGTGCGAAAACGTCCGTCGAACATGGCTCCCCTGGGTCGCTCGCGCCGAGTCTACTCAGGGACCGTCGTCGAGCCGTCCTGCAGGAACGGCTGAACCTTGCGCCACGTCGACTCCAGGGACTCGGGCAGGACGCGCACCTCGCCGATCGTGGTCATGAAGTTGGTGTCACCGTTCCATCGCGGAAGCGCGTGGGCGTGCAGGTGACCCGGGATCCCCGCCCCGGCCGCGCGACCCAGGTTCATGCCGATGTTCAGCCCGTCGGGCTCGTAGGCGCGCCGCAGCGCGACCGCGACGCGGCGGAGGGTCTCGGAGAAGTCGCCGTAGGCGCTCGCGTCGAGTTCATCGAGGTGCGCGACGTGGGCGCGGGGCAGGACGAGCAGGTGACCCGAGCCGTAGGGGAAGGCGTTGAGCACGACGAACGAGAGCGGTCCGCGCCACACGACGCCCGTCTCGGGTGCTACGGGCTCGTCGCTCAGGCGGCAGAAGACGCACTCGTCGGCCCCCTCGCCGGCTCCCCCGGCCGTGCTCACGTACTGCTCGCGCCACGCTGCGGCGAAGCGCTCGAGGGGCATCTACCGGTCCTCGGGCGCGCCGCGGCGCGCGACCTCGTCGGCCAGCGCGTCGACCAGGTCCGCCACGCGGACGCCTCGCTCGGGATCGTTGCTGCCTCGCCGGTTCACCCCGACCGTCTGGGCGTTGGCGTCCTCGGCGCCCACCACCAGCACGTAGGGGATCTTCTCGAGCTTGGCCCGGCGGATGCGCGCGCCGAGCGGCTCGTCGGCCGCCTCGACCTCCACGCGCAGCCCGGCGCCGCGCAGGCGCGCCGCGACGTCGTGGGCGTAGTCGTCGAACTCGTCGCGCACGCTGAGCACCCGCGCCTGCTCGGGGCATAGCCAGGTCGGCAGGTTCCCCGCGTAGTGCTCGAGCAGGATGGCGAGGAAGCGCTCGACCGAGCCGAACAGGGCCCGGTGGATCATGATCACGCGCTCGCGCCGGTTCTCGGCTGTCACGTAGGTGGCGTCGAAGCGCTGGGGCGTCTGGAAGTCGAGCTGGATCGTCGAGATCTGGTGCGTGCGACCGATCGCGTCACGCGCCTGGACCGAGATCTTGGGGCCGTAGAAGGCTCCCCCGCCCTCGTCGAGCACCAGCTCGAGCCCCGCCGAGCCGGCCACCCGCGCCAGGGTCGCCTCGGCCTCGCGCCACTCCTCGTCGGACCCCACGGCCTTGCCCGGCGGGCGCGTCGAGAGCTCGAGGTAGAAGTCCCGCAGACCGAAGTCCCGCAGCAGGTCGAGCACGAAGCCCAGCAGGTTCGCCAGCTCGTCGCCCATCTGCTCGCGCGAGCAGAAGATGTGGGCATCGTCCTGGGTCATGCCCCGAACGCGGGTGAGCCCGTGCACCACGCCGGACTTCTCGTAGCGGTAGACCGAACCAAACTCGAAGAGGCGCTGGGGCAGCTCGCGGTAGCTGCGCTGGCGCGACTTGAAGATCATCACGTGGAACGGGCAGTTCATGGGCTTGAGGTAGTACCGCTGCCCCTCGTCGAGCTCCATGGGCGGGTACATGCCCTCGGCGAACCACTGCAGGTGGCCCGACGTCTCGAACAGATCGGCCTTCGTGATGTGCGGGGTGTACACGAAGCTGTAGCCGGCCGCCTCGTGGCGCTGGCGGGAGTACTCCTCCATCACGCGCCGCACCGTGCCCCCGCGCGGGTGGAAGACCGCCAGCCCGGGCCCGATCTCGGGGGGGAAGGAGAACAGGTCGAGCTCCTGGCCCAGCCGTCGGTGATCGCGGCGCTCGGCCTCGGCCACCTGCGCCAGGTGCTCCTCCAGGGCCGCCTCGCTCTCGAACGCGGTCCCGTAGATGCGCTGGAGCTGCTCGCGATGCTCGTCGCCGCGCCAGTAGGCCCCGGCCACGCGCGTCAGGCGGAAGTGCCCGAGGCGCCCGGTCGAGGGGACGTGCGGGCCACGGCACAGGTCGACGAACCTCTCGGTGTTGCGGTAGGCCGTGACCGTCGCGGCCCCGGCGGGCTCCCTGGCCGACGCGCGTGAGCCGTCCTCGACGCCCTCGATGATCTCCACTTTGAAGGGCTGGTCGGCGAAGAGCGCGCGCCCCTCGTCCACCGAGTGCTCCTCGCGGACGAAGGGCTGGTCCTCGCCGATGATGCGCCGCATCTCCTCGTCGACGCGCACCAGGTCGTCGTCGCTGAAGTGCGCCCCCCCGGGCAGCTCGAAGTCGTAGTAGAAGCCGTTTTCGATCGTGGGCCCGATGGCGTAGCGCGCCCCGGGCCACAGGCGCGTCACCGCCTGCGCCATCACGTGCGCCGTCGAGTGGCGCACGATGTCGCGGCCCTCGTCGCTCGCCGGCGTGACGAGCCGCACCGAGACGCCGTCGGTGAGCACGGTCGCCAGGTCGACGAGTCGGCCGTCCACCTCGGCGGCCACGACGTCACGCGCCAGCCGGGCCCCGATGGCCGCGGCCAGGTCGCGAGCGGTGGACCCTGGGGGAAGCGACCGCGTCGAGCCGTCCGGCAGCCCTACCACCACCTCGGACATCGCCACGTCCCCTTTCGTCCCCTAGAGAGTAACGCCGAGCAGCGCCGCGGCCGGACCGACGCTGTAGCCGCCGTGGGCGGCCCGATCCATCGCCGCGATGGCCGTCGGCGAGTCGAGATCGTCGTCCAGCGCGGCGCGAACCTCGTCGATGAGGCTCGACGGGCGACCCGCGATGAGCGAGGACCGCCACGTCGCCAGACGCGACTGCGCCAGGTGCAGCAGCTCGTCGCGCCACTCCCAGTCGCCGCGGTAGTGGTGGTCGAGCAGGGCCAGGCGCACCGCCGCGGGCTCGGAGCGCGCCACGAGCTCCGAGACGAACACCAGGTTGCCCAGCGACTTGGACATCTTGGTCCCGTCGAGCCCGACCAGGCCGACGTGCAGCCAGTGCTTGACGAACCCCACTCCCGTGGCCGTCTCGCTCTGCGCGGCCTCGCACTCGTGATGGGGGAAGGCCAGGTCCCGCCCGCCGCCGTGGACGTCCACGGTCTCCCCGAGCTCGCGCATGGCCAGAGCCGAGCACTCGATGTGCCATCCGGGCCGCCCCGCGCCCCAGCGCGACTCCCACGCCGGCTCATCGGCCCGCGAGGGCTGCCACAGCACGAAGTCGAGGGGATCGCGCTTGCGCGGATCGTCCGGCCAGCCACCGTGCTCGGCCGACAGGGCCGCCATGCGGTCGCGCTCGACGTGGCTCACCTGCCCGTAGCGGGGGAACTTGGCGACCTCGAAGTACACCCAGCCGTCGACCTCGTAGGCCAGGCCCCGGGTGAAGAGCTGACCGATCAGCGTGAGGATCTCGGAGATCGCCGAGGTCGCCCGGGGCTCGCTGAAGCACGGCACGAGGTTGAGCAGCTGCATATCGCGCTCGAAGATGGCCATCTCCTGGGCGGCGAGATCCAGGTAGTTCACGCCGAGCTCGCGCGCCTTGCGCAGGATGTCGTCGTCGACGTCGGTCACGTTGCGCACGCAGCGCGTGTCGTGCCCGGCATCGCGGAGGCGCCGCTGGAGAACGTCGAAGATGAGGTACACGTACGCGTGGCCCAGGTGGGCCGCGTCGTAGGGCGTGATCCCACAGCTGTAGAGCGTCACCACCGGTCCGGCCTCGAGCGGTTGGGTGCTCTGGCGCGCGGTGTCGTAGAGGTGGATCACGCCAAGCCCGTCAGGCGCAGCGCCGCGTGGGCGCGATGCCGGATGTTCACGGTGATGCACACGGCCGTGAAGGCCTCGACCGCCCCGGCCAGCGCGGTCCCGCCGACGTCGATGGGCCGCAGCCCGGGTGCGGCGCGCACCAGCTCGCTGACGACGGCGCGCGCGGCGGCGTCGTCGCCGACCACCAAGACGTCCGACTCCAGTCCGCTGCCCAGGTCCTCCATCTGCGCCGCGGGCAGGTGGTGGAACGCGCCGACGACGCGGCTCGCCGGCAGGGCCGCGGCGACGTGGGCAGTCACCGATCCTCGCGCCAGCGTGAGCGGCACGACCTCGCGACCGTCCTTGGCCAGTGCGTTGACCATCGAGATGACGACCTTGCCGGCCAGCGCCTCGTGCAGAGAGCGCACGGTGGCCAGCGTCGACTCCCACGGCGTCGCGACCACCACGACGTCCGCTGCGGCCGCCTCCTCGTTGCCCGCGCCGCGCACCGCCAGGCCGCTCGCGGTCGTGAGCGTCGCGGCCACGGAGCGGGCGCGCTCGGGTTCGCGCGATCCGATAATCACCGCGTGGCCCGCCGCACCCAGCCTCACGGCCACCCCCCGTCCCGCCGGGCCGGTCCCCCCCAGGATCCCCACTGTCGCCATGTCCTCGCCTCGCTCGATCTCGGTCGTTACGCTAACAAGATGACCCTGCTCGCCAATCACCGGCTCCTCGTCACGGGCGTCCTGACCGACGATTCGCTGGCCTTCGCCATCGCCCAGCGGGCGCTCGCCGAAGGGGCCGAGGTGATCCTGACCGGCGCCGGACGCGGGCTGTCGCTCACGCGCCGCACCGCGCGCAAGCTGGGCGACGTGGGCGAGGTCCTCGAGCTCGACGTCACCGAGCCCGCGCAGGTGGCCGCGGCGGTCGCGGCGGTGGAGCAGCGCTTCGGGCGCCTCGACGGCCTGGTCCACGCGATCGGGTACGCGCCGCCCTCGTGCCTCGGGCAGGGGATGCTGGTCGCGCCCTTCGAGGACGTGGCTACGGCTCTGCACGTGTCGACCTACTCGCTCGCGACCCTGGTCGGCGCCTTCCTGCCCCTGCTGCGCCGCGCCGAGGCCCCGGGCGGCGCGTCGGTGGTCGGGCTGGACTTCGACGCCACACGGGCCTACCCGCTCTACGACTGGATGGGCGTGATGAAGGCGGGCCTGGAATCGCTCAGCCGCTACCTGGCGCGCGAGGTGGGCGCGGACCACGTCCGCGTCAACCTGGTGGCCGCCGGCCCCGTGCGCACCGTGGCGGCCAAGTCGATCCCCGGCTTCGCCGTCTTCGAGGACTCGTGGGGCGAGCGGGCCCCCCTGGGTTGGGACGTCCACGACGCACCGGCCGTCGCCGACGCGACCCTCGCCCTCCTGTCGCCGCTGTTGCGCGCGACGACGGCCGAGATCCTCCACGTCGACGGTGGCGCCCACGCGATGGGCTGAGGGCCCGGCGGTCCGGGTGTCGCCGAGTGGGCCGACGGGGTCCGCGGCGGCCGTCACCGCAGCGCACGATGCTCGGGTGACGCACTGCTCGATGACCGTGCCGTCGCGCTGAGCGCGAGACCGGTCTCGGGGGCCCTCCCTCGCCCATGGCCACCTTCGTGGCTCTCGGGCAGGACGAGCGCCCGGTCAGTCGAGGACCGCGCCCAGCACGACCGCGCCGCCCAGGGCGACCATGATCGTGCCCCCCACGACGCGCAAGGCCACCAGTCGCGCCCGACTGCCCGAGAGCCACACACGCGCCGTGCCCGCCACGATCCCCCACGAGGAGTCGCTCGCGAAGGCGAGCACGCTGAAGAAGACGCCCATGGCGAGCAGCTGCACGGTGATCGGCGTGCTCCCCGCGCGCACGAAGCGCGGGAAGACCGCGAGGAAGAAGACCAGCGCCTTGGGGTTGAGCCCTCCCACGACGAATCCCTGGCGCAGCGCGAGCCCCAGCGTGGGCCGGCCCCCCTGGGGCTCGGCCATCGTGCGGGCGACATCGTGGCGTCGCCGCAGCGCTTGCGCTCCGAGCCACACCAGGTAGAGTCCGCCGGCGATCTGCAGGACCCGCGACACCGCGGGCCATCGCGTTGCGATCGGACCGAGCCCGAGCGCCACCGCCGATGCCAACACCAGGGTTCCCAGGGAGTTGCCCAACGCCGAAGCGACGGCCACCCTCCGGCCCCACGCGACGCCTCGCGCCAGGGTGAACAGGACACTGGGTCCGGGGACCACGATGATCGCCAGGCTCGCCAGCGCGAAGGCCCACGTGATCGCCGTCACGGGCGGAACCAGGTCTCGTTGGGCCGGCTCCCGCGGGGTCCTCGCCCGGGACCTCGAGTCCTCGGAGGCGCGGTGGCGGTCAGCATGCCGCGACCCTAGCGTGAGCGGCCGCAGCCACCCTGCGGGCTCAATCCCCCTCGCCCTCCTCCACCGAGGTCGCTGCCGAGCTTCCCGTCGCCAGCGCCACGCCCGCGGCCAGGACCATCAGCAGGCCGGCGGCGTTCAGCGCGATGTGCAGTCCGCTGGTGAACGCGTCGTAGGCCGCCTTGACCACCCGGTTGATGATGGCCTGGATCGCCTTGGAGCCCCCCTCGTACTGGCGAGCCTGCGCCGAGATCGTCCCGGTGGTGAGGGCGTTGATGATCTCCTCGCGGAAGGCGGGCGGCACGCCGATGGCGCGGAGGCGCTCCATCAGCTGGACGGTCAGCTGCCCGTTCACCAGTGACCCGAGCACGGCGACGCCGGTCACCGCGCCGAGCTCGCGGGCCGTGTTCACGGTGGAGGCCGCCATGCCCGAGTGCTCCGACGGCAGCGCGCCCAAGGCGTCGGACGTGACGGGCACGACCACGATGCCGAATCCCACGCCCGCGAGCCCCATGGTCCAGCCCAGCAGCCCGAGGCCGGGATCGCGCGCGACGACGGCATTGGTGGTCAGGACGCCCGCCGCCGCGAGCAGGCTCCCGATCACCATCGGGCCGCGCGACCCCGTGCGGGCGACCCAGCGACCGGTGACCAGAGAGGCGGCCACCATGCCCACTAGGAGGGGCAGGAAGTCGATGGCGAGGCGGTACGCACCCGCCCCCCGGATGACCTCCAGGTAGAGGGCAACGAAGAAGAAGATCGAGAAGATCGAGAAGTAGCTCGCGAAGGCGACGGCGTTGGCCCCCGCGAAGGTGCGCCGCGTGAAGTAGCGGAGGTCGAGCATCGGCTCGCGCACGCGCAGCTCGACGACCACGAAGAGGATCGCCGCGACCACGCCAACCGTGAACAGCGTCATCACCGATCCCGCGCCGTAGCCCACGGACTCGCCATGAATGATGGCGAAGGTCACCGTGCTCAAGGAGAGCGCACTCAACGCGAAGCCCACGGCGTCCATCGGGCCGCGCTCGCGCGGGGGGCGGCTGGGCAGCGCGACCGTCGCGACGACGAGCGCCAGCGCGCCGAACAGGACGTTGAACCAGAAGAGCGCGCGCCAGCTCCACAGCCCGACCAGGATCCCGCCGACCACCGGACCCGCCGCCAGAGCGAGCCCCGACACCGCCGCCCAGACGCCGAGCGCGCGCGCTCGGGCCTGCTGCTGGGGATAGATGTGGCGCAGGATCGACAGCGTCCCGGGTTCGGAGCCGGCGGCCCCCATCCCCATGATCACGCGCCCGATGATGAGCTCGGTGACGTTGTGGGCCAGCGCGCTCACCACCGAGCCCAGAATGAATACGCCCACGCCAGCCAGCAGCACGACCTTGCGCCCGATGACGTCGCCCATGGACCCGCTCATCAGCATCAGGCTCGCGAAGGCCAGCGCGTACCCGCCGACCACCCACTGGAGTTGCGGCACGCCGGCGTGGAGCCCCGACTGCACGCCGGTCAGGACGGGGCTCACCACGGTGTTGTCGAGGAAGGTCAGGAAGAGCACCGACATCAGGGCGATGAAGCTCACCTGGATCCGGGCACGACGCAGGGGCGGGCGCACGCTCGACGGTGCCCCCGATGAGCTCGTCACGGCCGTGCCGCCGATACGATCTGGCCCCCGTGCGCGACCGACCTGGCGCGGTCCTCGCCGTCGGCGCTCACGACCGGCGCACGACGAAGGCGATCCGCGCGGATCCGGTGTCCTTGCCACTGGCGTTGCCCACGCTGATCGCACAGGCGCGCGCGTTCTTCACCGACGTGCCGCACGCGCCGCTGCCGACCTTGCCCGTGTGGACCCGGAACCTGGTCACCCGCAGGATCCCCTTGGCCGTGATCGTCGCGGGCGTGGCCGTCGCGATGTCGCACTGGCCCTGACCGCGCGCCGTGGCCAGGCACTCGACGAGGAAGACCGCGTCGTGGGGCTTGAAGCCCGAGCCGCTCACCCGGACCACTTCGTGGTTGCGCAGACCGGTGCTCGGACGCACGATCACGCGTGGCCCCCGCGTCACCGCACCGCCCGAGATCGCCCCGAAGACCACGACGCCCGCCAGCACCGCACCGCTCACCACTGATCGCCACCGTCTCATCGCACGCGCCTCCCCATCTGGGCGCGCACTCGCGGCGTCGAGTCACGCGCCTCTCACTGCATGGTAGCCAGCCCCGCGCGGCCTCTCGCGCCCCCTGCGCGGGCTACAACGGGACCATGGCGCACGACGAGCTCCTGGTCACCTACCTGCTCGTCCCCGCGCTCGATGATCTCGTCGCCCCGTGGCGCCACCCGGGGTCTCTGTCCGCGCACGTCACCCTCTGGCCGCCGTGGCACCAGCCGTCGGGGACCGACGGCATCGCGCAGCGCCTGGAGCTCGCCGCCTCGCGCACCGCGTCGTGGATCGCCCGCTTCGCGCCCCCCGTGTGGCTCTCGGCGCGCGTCGTGGCGCTCCAGCCCGTGGAACCCGCACCCTTCGCCGAACTCCTCGCCAGCCTGGGCGCCCCGCCCGTGCCGAGTGCCGCGCGCGAGCGCCCGTACCGCCCCCACGTGACCGTCGCGACCCGGTGGCCGCGCGCCCGCCTCCTCGACGCCGCCGATGCCGCGACGCGCGCCAGCCCCCGCGACGCGCCCATCGCGCTGCTGGCGCTCGCCCGCCGGGACCTCGCACTCCGCACGTGGCGCGAGGAGTGCCGGTGGCCCCTCGCTCCGCGATCGAGCGACCACCCGTGAGATGCGCGTGCGCCGCTTCGCGCGCCAGACTGGGCGCGTGGCGGCCCGCGCACTCGAGCCCTCAGCGTTGCTGGCGATCCTCGCGGCCACGCCCGCGCGCCTGCGCTGTTCGACGGGCCCCGTCGGGTCCCAGCCGAGCCCCCCCGCGTGGACGGCCGTCGACGTGCTCGCACACCTGCGCGCGTGCGCCGACGTCTGGGAAGGTGCGATCGCCACCATCCTCGCGGGCCACGAGAACTCCCTGCGCGCGGTCAACCCGCTGGCCTGGATCACCCGAACCGACTACCGCGACCGCTCCTACCGGACCAACTGCGCTGCGTTTCGCGCGCAGCGCACCTCACTGCTGGCCCTGCTGGGCTCCCTGGAGGCGGATCACTGGGACCTCTCCATCACCGTGACGGGCGCCGGTGCGCCCCTGCGCCGCACGGTGCGCGACTACGTCACCCGCCTAGCGCGCCACGAGCGGAGCCACTGGTCCCAGATCGGGCGGCTGGTCGGAGAAGCTCGGGGGTCTCAGCGGGCGGCCGCGGGCGGCCCGACCTCGGCGAGTCGCCCAGTGCGCTCGTCGTAGAGGAATCCCCGCGCCGAACTCCCCGCGGCGAGGAAGGGGCTCGCCGCGAGACGCGCCAGCGCCGCGCGAACCTCGTCCTCCGGGTCGCCGAACTCCCCGAGGGCCCACGGCGGTCGCTGCCCCACCTCGCTCTCGAGGTCCGCGAAGAACTCCTCCTCGCGAACGACGCGCATGCCGCAGTCGCGGTGCTGGATCACCAGCACCTCGCGGGTCCCCAGCCGGCGCTGGGACACGACGAGCGACCGGATGACGTCGTCGGTCACGGCACCGCCCGCATTGCGCAGGATGTTGAGGTCACCCTCGCGCAGGCCGAAGAGCTCGTAGAGGTTGATGCGCGCATCCATGCACGTCACGATCGCCACGGGCCGCCGGGGCCGCATCGGCAGGTCTCCGTGCGTGAAGGTCTCCGCGTAGCTCTGAGCCGCTGCGAGCAGCCCGTCGGTCTCGGCCATGACTCCCCCGTCGTCGAGCGGGACGAACGTCGTCCCCGCGCCACGGTACCGGCTCGACCGCGGCCATGGCGCCCGGTCCGCCCCGACACGACGTCAGGCCCCGTGGCTACGGTGACGACGTGAGTGGCACCGACGAAGTCCTCGACTGGCTCGTGGCGTCGGACCCCGCCATCAGCTGGCAGGCCCTGCGCGACATCGCGAAGGCTCCGGCCGCTCGCTGGCGGGCCGAGCGACGGCGCGTCGAGTTCGAGGGCTGGGGGGCGCAACTCCTGGCGCTAGAGGACGATGACGGCCAGTGGGCGGGCGGCGCGTTTCTGCCTCGCGACTTCGACTCCGACGAGTGGGAGCGCGTCGGCCAACCCTGGACGGCCACCACGTACGCCCTGAGCGACCTGCGGGAGTTCGGTGTCGACCCGCGCAGCGCGCGCGTGCAGCGGGCCGTCGCGCTGATCGGCCAGAGCGCGCGCTGGGACCACGCGGGCCAGCCCTTCTGGGAGGGTGAGGTCGAAGAGTGCATCAACGGTCGCACCGTCGCCGATGGCAGCTACTTCGGCGTCGACATGAGTCCGCTGGTCGAGCGGCTCCTCGGCGAGCGCCTCCCCGACGGCGGCTGGAACTGCGAGCGCGCCAACGGTTCCGTGCGCTCGTCCTTCGCCTCGACGATCAACGTCCTCGAGGGGCTTCTGGCGTACGAGCGCGCCGGAGGCGACGCGCCGCGCGTTCGCGAGGCCCGCCGCGCCGCCGAAGAGTTCCTCCTGGAGCGCCACCTCTTCCGGCGCCTCCGTACTGGCGAGATCGCCGACGACTCCTTCGCGCGGCTCACCCACCCGAGCCGCTGGCGCTACGACGTCCTGCGCGCGCTGGACTACTTCCGCGACGCCAACGAGACCCGTGACGCGCGACTCGGCGAGGCGATCCTCCACGTGCGCAGCCGCCGCCAGTCCGACGGTCGCTGGCTCCTCGAGGAGCGCGCGCCGGGTCGGGTGTGGTTCCACGTCGATGACGGCGTCGGTCAGCCCTCGCGCTGGATCACGCTCCGGGCACGCCGCGTGCTGGCGTGGTGGGACCAGCCCGGCAATCCGGCTGCCGCCGCCACCTGAGGCAACCGGGCTCCCCCGATCGCCTCTGGTGGACCTTGAGTCACACAATACGAACCATAAGTTCACCGTCGATCGGTTAACGCTATAATTCTGTACATGACCACGCTGCCTATTGCCGATGCCCGCGCCCAGTTGTCCAAATTGGTCGACGAAGCCAGTAGGACGCACGAACGGATCGAAATCACGAAGAACGGACACCGAGCCGCCGTGCTCATGGGGGCCGACGACTACGACGCCATGCGCGAGACAATTGCCGTGTTGTCCGACCCTGCGCTGCTGCTCGCTCACCAGGAGGGTGTACAAGCGCTTTCGGAACGTGATGTCCTCGACAGTGATCAACTCGCCGAGGCAATGAAGAATGTTGGGCGCAGTGTCGACACCAAGTAGGGAACGTGACAACGTCCTCATCGCCCGATCGGCAGTAAAGACTCTCTCCGAAGCGCTCCCCGAGAAGATCGCGCATGCGGTGTATGAGTTCATCATCGGGCCACTGCTCGACAACCCTCAGCGGGTTGGAAAACCGCTCGAGCCACCCCTCGCGTCGGCGTACTCAGCTCGGCGCGGCGACTATCGAGTGCTGTACTTCATTGACGATGCCACGCACACGGTGAAGGTGACCGCGATCAGACATCGTGCAGACGCATATCGGTCGTGACCGCTGAATTCAACTCACTGCGTCAATCTCGAAAAGCGTTTCCACAAGACTTGACACGCACCGAGTCGTGTGTTAGGCCAAACGACGCGAACGCGCTAAGGGTTAATGGAGGCGACAAATGATTCTCTCTCGTACGAAGGGTGCCAGTCGGGCAGCGGTGGCCGTCGCTTCAGTCTCGCTGTATGCGCTGTTGTGGTCGGCTGGTCCAGCCAGTGCTGCGGCAGACTCCCCCATGACTCTGACACAACTGATGGCGGCAGCACCTGCCGAACCCCAGGTGCAACTCTCGCCGGGACAAAGCGTCGATCTCCCAGCGAAGTCCTGGGTCGAGAACGAAATCGGCAAGTCTTGGCTGACCCCAGCAGAACGCCAGTACTTGATGAGGATCCCTGTATCGGTAAGCGAGCCGACTGAGAGTCAGATGTCGGCGGACGCCCCTAGTGGCCTAGTTGTGGTCGGGGGCGGGGGCTCGGACGGTACGGTGATGTCGGGACAGTGCAACTACAGTTCGATAGGAGGCAGTTGGTGGTATCACTCGTATCTGGGCTTCAGCTACAACGGTTCCGTAATCACCTACGTGTCATCCCCGAATGACTACTGGCAAAACTTCTTTTTGGCTAACTACAGTGGCAGCATCTGGCACCAATACGAAGCTACCGGTTCGGCCCATATCACCTACACGGACTCGGGATGGTGGACTGGTGGTTGGGCAGGCGTCTCGATCATTAATTACTACATGAACGGTGACGGAACCTGGTCGGAGATCTCAATGTGTTGACATCGACACGGGACAGATGGGTCCCTTGGCTAATTTTAGCCGGTGGTTTCTTGGTGGGCGTCGGATGGCTCGTCGGCGTGGCATGGCTCTGGCAGAGCAACACATGGACCCGCAAGGAGAAGATGGTCGCAACCCTTCTATTTCCGGGTGGGATTGCACTGGTCTTGCCGATGCTGTTTCTCTCGCTCACGACAAGGACGAACGACTGCGCGAGCTTTGGTGGACCTGATCAGCCCACTGTAACGCACTGCGTGGGTAAGTGGCTGGCCGTTCCGACCTTCAGCACCCTGATTCAGGTTCTGTTGGTGGGCGTTCCCGTGATCGTTGCTGTGAATCTGGAGAAAGTCAGGCGATCTCGACATCCCTTGAATACGTAAAGAAAGTTCTCACACGCTCAATTTGACGAGTTGACCGAACTCCACTCCCCGGGCGGTGAAGACGCCAGGGGAGTGGAGTTACCCTGAAACCACCCAGACCACGATGCGGTTGCGCCTTCAAGTGGAACGATGGCCGCTCTGCATCTTTGATCACGGAGTGACCGGAATTGGGAAGGAAGATCAATCTCTGCTCTTATTGTGGTTCGGGGTGAACCTCCAAAGACACAACCTGGCGCATCATTCAGTAGATGCTTGCGTCTTTTAAGACACAGCATTTAGAGCTGGCCCCTCTCCTCTTCAATTGCCATTCCAAGCAGACCTAAAGTCAAACGTTTTGGTACTGATTCCACCAATATGCGCTACCCCAATACGAATTCGACCATGGCGGACCGTTCACTTGAGTAGTTGGGTATGTCCAGGTATTGAACGGTGGGTTCGGACTCCCGAGCCACTGTGTCACCATATTGGTGCATGCGCCAACGTCAGCGCAGGCTAGATTTACGGTCTTCGCCATACTTGACGAGTAAATCTGAGGCGCTTGCCATCCGCCATGAGTGAGCAGCGACTCGTATTGAGCCTGTGTGAAACTATTAGGTTGATCTTCGTCAAACCAATATGACATCCCGGGTGTGCCATACATGAGGCTGTTTGTGTATTCAACAAGTGCGGTCGAATTGGAAACCGAAAACCAAGCGGTCTCAATATCCAGCATAAATCCCCCCCAATATTGACCGGGATTCGTCGTGTGGCTTTCAACATATGATGCGATGGCGGAAATCTCACCTTCATACTGCGAGAGTGTTCCGCATGTTGACTGAGGACTTATCTCAATAATCGTTTCTTCGTTCGCGTTGATTCGATTTGATGCAGCATATTCAATTGATGTTGTTGAATAATCGCCACAACTGAATCCGCCCAAACCTTCAACCACGACAGCATTCGCAGCATGAGGTTCCCCTGAGATTGACGGGAAGGGCCCCCCTGGAGGCGTATCAAGTGAGAAGTTGGTTGGAACTGGAGACTGCGCGGCGTTTGACACCGTCGCTACCATCGGCAGCATTATTGAGACCAGACTTGCAACTATTACCAACCTCGACGTTTTTGCAATTCTCATTTAACCCGCCTCCAATCGGTCAAGGTTGCGGCATACGCCAATTCCACGAGCCATTTACTCATTGTGCAGGTGTCTGGCATGAAGTGACCATCTCAGCTGGGAACGGGGAGCCTTCGGCAGTCGAGCCACTTACGGAAGGTGGCGTAACTACGGCACCGGTGACTTGGCCACCTGCCCTAAAGATAGACTCATTCACGGCGTTGCCGAGGTACCAACTGCTATTCGCCGTATCGAATATGAAGTTTCCACAAAAGCCGTTATAGACGTTGATCAGTGTTGGAGAAATCAACTCTTGGAGCGTGCTTTGCCCGCTACCAGGAAATGGCGGATAATAGACCGTGAAATCAGCAAACGAATGAATCAAGTTTGGATCTAGGCAATTTGCATTAGTGCTTGCACAGGTCTCGATGGCCAACATTGAACCCCCTGGCGAAGGCGTATTCGGTGCAAGAGACGTCATTGAAGTTCCTGCCCCAAAGATCACCCAGGTACTTGAGGACTTAATTAAAAAGCACTGAATGCCGCCGAAGCGAGCGTTCAAAAGTCCGAGTTCGGTACTACTCAAGAACGAACTAGCGCACTGTTCCGTCGTGGGCACTGACACCGTAGGGACTGAGGGAACTTGCCATCCGCCCACCGGCACTGGGTTTGGTCCAGGTGCCAACGAAGGATTACATTTCACCGCTGGAATTCCAGCCCCACATGAAATCAACGTTTGTGAAGCGGCGTTGGCTCCAGTTCCAGAGGATCCAGAAATTAGTAAGAGCGCCAACAGACCAACAACTGCTACAACGATCATTGAAACTCGTGACGGCCCCGCGTGAAAGAAATTACCGGAAAAAGTCTTCTCCCCTTTTTCCGGCCCCCGATTAATACGAAAATGCATCTCTCCCCCAATTCGATACGAATACGACCTTCTCAATACAACGTCGCCGCAATCACGGAGTCAGAATCCGATGCCCAAATCAATTACACATCAGTAAGTCACTTGTATCATGTCATCGTAGACTTGTCAAGAGAGAGCCAGTTCCTGATTTAAGGTGGTCAGCGTCGGCGTCGTGGCCGCAGGGGGTGGAGCAATCTGTGGTAATACCAGCGGGGGAGTTCGAAGCGTAAGACTGTGCGGTCGGGGGTAATCTCGCTCTTCGGATTCTGACCGGGTGTGCATCTTCAATAAACGACGATCGAGCCGAGCACTCGCCATTCGGCTTTTAGGCGAAGGGACAGACTCGGATCCGGTAGTTGGAAAAGTCGCCAAAACGAAAGGTCACCCCCTTGAATACTTAAAGTTCTCACACACTTGGCCTTGGCGCAATGGCGGTGGCTCTGACGGGGGCCGAAGGTTCCCGGCAGGGCCACCGCTTCGTCATCAACCCTGAAAGTTGATTACTTGGATTCATTGGTCGATTGCAGGTGCGTTCACACGAGCTCCCATTCCGACACGTGTCGATGAACTTCGATGGTTCGGTCTCTGGCGCTGGTGAGCGTGAACATTAGTCGAACGCAGTTCATGGACCTGACTCGGACGGAATCGCGTGCATTCAGGATTGCGTCACCCGTCCGAATGGGGCGGGTACGGTTTCAAGAACAGCAATTTGCTAATGAGAGGCCACGCCGTGTTCGCTCTGGTTGTTCGTTTTACCGTGCTCCCCGACCACCTCGAAGCCTTCGACGCGCTGGTCGCTGAGACGTTGGCCGAGATTGCACTCGGCGAACCGGAGACCCTGGTCTACGTGAGTCACGAGCGCTCCGAGCGTCCCCACGAACGCGTCTTCTACGAGTGTTACCAGAGCGACGACGCCTTCCAGTTCCACGAAGCTCAGGCCCACACGATTCGATTTCTCCATGAGCGAGACCAGCACCTGGCTGGTCCACCCGAAGTCTGGCCGCTGACAACACTGTCGGGCGTGATCAACGGAGACCTGCGTGCGAAGTGACAGCGACGGCGACGCCAACGTCGTAGGCACGCTCGTCAAGCAGTACCGGCGTGAGAGGAATTGGACACAAGAGCGACTCCACGACGAGATCGGCATGTCCACGAGCTGGGTCGCCCAGGTGGAGCAGGGCGAGATCGAGGTCAGGGACATCAACCATCTCGGGCGTCTCGCCCTGGCGCTAGGCGCCCCGCTGATCGAGTTCGTGCGCGCGACGGGGGTTCCCGACGCCGCGAAGAACCTGCGTGAGCGCGACTACGTGGAGATAGTGCGCGTCGCCATTGCCGGTTTCCCCAGTCCCGAGTCACTCGTGCCCAACGCAGCGGCGGTGTCGAGCAGTGTCACCCTGGAAGAGTTAGAGGCCCAGACGCGTCGCGCCTGGGCGTTGGTGCACGCTTCTTCCTACCCAGAACTCGGCCACGTACTCGCGGCGCTCATTCCCGCAGCCGAGGCCGCCAGTCGATCGACGAGTGACGTTGACTCGACGCGGACCCTCACCTGTCTCGCCGACGTTTACCAGGTCGCCGCCGCGATGCTCGTCAAGGTCGACGACCACGGCGCCGCCTGGGTCGCGGCTGATCGGGCCATCACCGCTGGGGAACGCTGCGGTGATCGCTGCCTGATCCTGGCGGGTCAACTACGCATGGCGCGCACCATGCTCGACGGCAAGGACCAGAAACTGGCGGTGCACGTTTTGAAGCGGGCCATGGTCATGGCGAACGACGTGAAGTCCTCGCACGATCCGGGGCTGATTTCACTGGTGGGAGCGTGCGCACTGCTGACCGGGGTATTGCTCGCTCGTGACCACGACACCGCGTCAGCGCAGAAGTCGCTCAAGACGGCGGAGAAACTGGCTCGTCAGTTGGGTGAAGACCGAAACGAGTACGGCACCGAGTTCGGTCCAACCAACGTGGCCATGCACGCCGTGGCGATCTCGGTCGAACTGGGCAACGGACAAGAGGCCCTGGACCGCGCCCAAGCCGTCGCGCCGCGAACGCTGTCACCCGAACGTCAGGCCCGCTTCTTGATCGACGTCGCGCGAGCCAATCTGCTGATCAAGTCGCCCGAGCGCGCGATCGACACGCTGCTGCACATCGAAGAGATCGCACCCCAGGAGCTCAGGAACTTGGGACTCGTGATGATGATCATCGAAGAAATCGAAGACCAGTTGGGCCGACGTCGCAGTCCCGCCTTGCGCAAACTCAAGCAGCGCCTCTACGGCTGAGTGGTTCGACGAGTTCTCCGCGCGCCAGAGTTGACGTAGCCCTACGCGCCTGAAGGCGACCTCAACAGCAACTAACAATCACTCACAATTCTGCTGTGACTTTGACTGTTTTCGCCTTTTCGCAACCTCGGGTTCTTTACCTTCGTGTCGTCGCCACAGATTGTGCCGACAACACACGAAGGAACGAACATGAAACTACCCATTGAAACAAGCAGCCTCGACTTTCTCGCAGTGTCGATCGCCGAGCCGGTGATCGACTTCGACTCGAAGCAGCAGCGCGTCGACGCCGACGGCAAGGCGATTTTCGCCGTCAGCGTCGTGGCGATTGGCGGCGAGGGAGCCGACATCCTCGTCGTGAAGGTGGCGGGTGAGCCCAAGAGCCTCACGCTCGGCGCCCAGGTGAAGGTCACTGGTCTCGTGGCGACGACCTGGCAGATGGGCGACCGTCACGGCGTGAGTTTTCGCGCCGACAAGGTGGAAGTCCTGTCCACTACGACCAAAGCCCCGGTCGCGGCCTAAGGAGGCGTGCCCCGAGGGAACTCTCTCTCGGGGCGCCCCCTTTCTCGAAAGGAACTTCCAATGAACCCTCCCACCAACTCACGTTCGATGACCGACGAAATGCTCGATGAACTGCTGCGCCAGCTCGCCGTCTGGCGCGTTGAGCTCGTGCTGTTCGCTCTACCCACCGGACTCGGCGTCTGGCTCTACGTGCGCTTCGGTCTGTTCTTCGCCGTCGCCGCTCCGCTCGCGCTCGTAGCGACGGCCCTCTGCGTCGGTCCACTTCGCCGATTTCTCGGGCGGCTGTTGCACCGAGCGCGCGTGCGTCGACACCTCGAAACGGCGTTCCACGCGCTGCCCGGAGTGCTGAGCGAGAAGCGCCCGCGCATCCACAAGATCACTCGCACGACCTTCGGGGACCGTGTCGAGCTCGGACTCTGGCGCGGCACGTCCATCGACGACCTCGCAAAGGCCGAAGCGGTCCTCGCGGCGTCGCTCGGAGTGCGCCAGGTGCGCTGCGTGGCGAACGCGGCGAAGCGGAACCTCGTCACGCTCACCATCACCCGTGCCGACCCGTTCGCTATTGCGTCACTGCGATGCCCGCTGCTCGACGTGAAGCGGAACAGCCTCTGGGACCCGATACCCGTGGGTGTTAACGAAGAGGGTGGGATCGTGACGCTGTCACTACCCGAGCGCAACGTGCTCCTGGGCGGCGAACCTGGTGCGGGCAAGTCGGTGGCCCTGTCACTGCTGGTGGCTGCCGCCGCACTCGACCCCGAAGTCGACCTCTGGCTCTTCGACGGCAAAGTGGTCGAACTCAGTGCGTGGTCCGCGAGCGCGAGAGTCTTCGTTGGACACGACGTGCAACTTGCCATCACCGTGCTCGAAGAGCTCACCGCCGAGATGGACGACCGTTATGACGAGCTTCTGCGTCGCGGCGTGCGCAAAGTAACCCGCGCCGAGGGGCTGCGTCTGCACGTCGTCGTCATCGACGAGCTCGCGCTCTACGTCGCGGGGATCGACAAGAAGTCCGCCCAGCGTTTCGCCGAACTGCTGCGCGACCTCGTCGCACGTGGGCGAGCCGCTGGGATCATCGTGTTGGCGGCGACCCAGAAGCCCTCGACGGATATTGTGCCGTCAACACTGCGCGACCTCTTCGGGTTCAGGTGGGCGCTGCGCTGTGCGACGCGCGACGCGAGTGACACCGTGCTCGGGGCCGGTTGGGCCAGCGAGGGATTTTCCGCGTCGAACCTCAACTCGGCGCGGCGCGGGGTCGGACTCTTGCTCCACGAAGGTGGCGTACCAGTGCAACTGCGAACCTTTCACCTCACCGACGACGACGTGCGCGTACTGGCCGAGCGTGCCCGCCAACTTCGACTCGGGAAGTAGGAACTGATGTCAACCATCACCCGCGCGCCCGACGAGACGACCTGGCACGGGGTGCTAGCCCGCGCCAGTGACCCCGCGTCCCTCGCCAACCTGCAACTCCAGGGTGAACAGTGCGGCTGGTGCGCGCACCCCATTCGTCTCATTGGAAACTCGGTGAGCGTGGACACGGCAACCGGCGAGATTCTGCGTTCGTACTCCACGAACGACGAGCCCGACGGTGTTCTCTTGAAGGCCTGCGGCACGAGGCGCGCGACGCGCTGTCCCAGTTGCGCCGCCCTCTACGCGAGTGACGCGAGGATGCTCGTGCGCTCGGGTCTCTCGGGCGGCAAGGGCGTGAGCGAGTCCGTGTCGCAACACCCGATGGTCTTCGCCACGTTCACCGCCCCGAGCTTCGGCGCGGTTCACGGCGCGAGGGGCACGAAGCCCTGTCGAGCGGGTACGAACCAACAACCCTGTGCGCACGGTCGTTTCGTCACCTGCCACCTTCGCCACCGCGCCGACGACCCCCTACTCGGACACCCGATCTGTCCCGACTGCTACGACTACGAGCAATCAGTCTTGTGGAACGCGACCTGCCCCGAACTGTGGCGACGCACCACCATCTACGTGCGACGCGAACTGGCGCGACTCTGCGAGATGAACGTGAAAGAACTGGACCAGTCGGTCCGACTCTCGTTCGCCAAGGTCGCCGAGTTTCAGCGCCGGGGCGTCGTGCACCTGCACGCGATACTGCGCGTCGATCCCCGTGACGACAAAGGTGACGTGCCGCACGTCATCAGCGCGCAGACTCTCACCTCGGCCATTCGCGCCGCCGCCTCAAAGGTGTCGGCTCCGCTGCCCCGAGGTTTCTCGGGCACCGCACTCGGAAGCGCCCGATGGGGTCGACAACTCGACGTGCGCGTGATCAGCGCCCACGAAGTCGATGGTGACGACGCCGACAGTAGTGAGGCACGACGTAGTTCGCGCGCGGTCGCCAACTACGTCGCCAAGTACGCGACAAAATCCACCGACGATCTGGGCGCCCTCGACCGGCGTCTCACGAGCCTCGACGACCTCGACGCACGTAACGTGTCAGCGCACTTTCGCCGTCTGGTCACGACGGCGTGGCGGCTCGGCGCGCTGACCCACCTGGCGCGCCTGCGCACCTGGGCGCACTCGCTCGGCTTTGGCGGTCACTGGCTCACCAAGTCGCGGCGCTACTCGGTGACCTTCAAGTTCTTGCGGGCGGAGCGCCAAGCCTGGCAAGTGCGGCGTCAACACGGCAGCGCACCCAACGAACAGTCAATCACTATTGGCGTGTGGAAGTGGATCGGGGCCGGTTGGAGCAGTCTTGGTGATGCCTGGCTCGCGTTGCAGTGTCAGCGAGAAAAGATGCGGTCGCGAACCGAGGCCCGCGAGGCCCGTTGCCTCGAACGAAGAAGTAGTGCCGACCCCTGGGACGAGCGACCTCGTCACTCCCTTGATGTCGAAGCGGTGGAGCCGTGACGTCACGCAAGAACCCCCGTCCGAAGGTCGACTACCCCGGTTCTCGTGGCCCCGGACCTGGCCGACCCGTGCAGCCCCCTCGACCAACGACCCCGAAGGACAACGCCTCGGTTTCGCTGTGCATCAACGCACCCGTCTTCGTCGATCTCTCGAACGCCGACGAGATTCGCGCCACCACCGCACTCGCGACACTCCTCGGGTCCGTGCTCGTCCAGGGTCTGCGCAGCGCCACCGGTGCCGCGGGCGAACCCTCCGATGTCACAGCGTCGACGCATGGTTGACTAGCAACGTGGACGTTCAGCGTGTTTGAAGTGGTGTCCACCGACACCGATTGAGGAGAGAGCCGTGCGCATCGCCACCTACACCCGGATTTCGACCGACGAGGTCAACCAGCCCTACTCGCTCGGCGCGCAGTCCGAGAAGCTCAGCAACTACGTCGCGAGCCAAGAGGACTGGGAGTTGGTTTCCACCTTCACCGACCAGATGTCGGGGGCGAAGTTAGAGCGACCGGGCCTCAACGGTGCGCTGCGCGCCGCGAAGGCCGGAAAGTTCGATCTCCTGCTCGTCTACCGGGTGGATCGACTCTCGCGCAGCGTGCGCGGACTCGCCGAGATATTGGAGACCCTCGACGGGGTGAACGTGGGCTTTCGCTCGGCGACCGAACCCTTCGACACCACGTCACCGGCCGGGCGCATGATGGTCCAGATGCTCGGGGTCTTCGCCGAGTTCGAGCGCGCGACGATTATTGACCGCGTGATCGCGGGCATGGACCGCAAGGCCAGTCTCGGCGGCTGGTGCGGTGGCGTCGCCCCCTACGGCTACCGCGCGGTGAAGGGCGAGGGTCGCCTTAGCGTCGATGAGGTCGAAGCACCCCTCGTGCCGGTGCTCTTTAACCTCTACGCGAACCAGCACCTCGGCAGTCACGCCGTCGCCAACTGGCTCAACAGTGCGGGCCTGGTGACGCGATCAGGCCGCCCCTGGTCGTTCAAGTCCGTGCTCACGGTGCTGCGCAGTCGCGTCTACTTGGGCCAGGTCCGCTACCGCGACGGGTGGTGTGACGGCAGCCATCGCGCCCTTATTGACGAAGAACTCTTCGCCGCCGCACAGGTGATCCTCGACGAGCGCGCAGAGGACACCTCTAAACGCGCGACCAACGCCTCGGACTACCTGCTCACGGGACTCGTGGTCTGCAACAATTGCGGCCAGCGCTTCAGCGGCACGCGCGCGACCGGTCGCAACGAGACCTACCGGTATTACACGTGCGGCTCACGCCAGCGCTACGGCACCAAAACCTGCAACGCCGACCGGCTGCCCGCCGACGTGCTCGATAGCGCCATCATCGAATCGCTCCTCGCCGCCTACGAGGACTCGGACCTCTTTCGCGCCGCCGTTGGCCAAGCGCAACTCCAAGCCCGCGACGGTCATTCGCGCCACGACGACGAACTACAAGCCGTCACCAACGAACTCGCCAAAGTCGACGCCAGTGTTGACCGCTACCTGCGAGCCTTCGAGTCGGGCTCCATGCCCGAGGCACTGTGCGGTGAACGAGTGAAGGAACTCGCCACGCGCGCCACGATCCTTCGAGTCCGCCGCGAAGAACTGAACGAGGAGATGGAACAGGCCGACATCACGTGCGCATCACCCGAGGAACTCGCGACACTGCGAGACCGAGTGAACGAGGCCATCGCCGAAGGCTCACCAGCCGTGGTCAAATCGCTCCTGCAGGCCCTCATCCACGAAATTCGTGTAGATAGCCGCAACGCCATCCAGCCCGTCTTTCGCGTGCCTTTGGCGGGCGACACCATGGCGGGCGATGCGGTTCGCGCACCGTCCCGGTCGGTGGGCGCTACAGGACTCGAACCTGTGACCTCAGCCGTGTGAAGGCTGCGCTCTAACCAACTGAGCTAAGCGCCCGGAGCGACCATGCTACCAAGGCGGGACCACTCGAACCCATGGGACGACGCTGTAGCCTGCTCGCGTGTCTGATGCCTCCACTCCACCGCCCGCCGAGGGACGACGGCGGCGCTCGGCCGTGCCGCGCAGCGTGGTCCTGGGCATGGACGACCTCGAGCGCAAGGTCGGCTGGGTCGCGGCGGCCGTCGCGGTGGCCCTCGCCGCCATCATCGCTCCTCACCTGCTGCACAACACGATCGTCACCCACCACACGGCGCGCACCGCCACGGGCTGCCCGGCGAACTACCACCTGGTCAAGGGCACGTGCACGTGGAACGAGGTGACCCACCCGCTGGACTGGCTCCCCCAGTTCCTCGAGATCCTCATCCTCGCGGGGGTCATCGCGCTCTTCACCGCACGCCGGCGCCGCGCCTTCGTCGCGGGCAGCGCCCTGCTGCTGGGCCTGGCTCTGGGCACCGCGGGCTTCCCGTTCATCCTCGTGGGCGGCTGGTACATCGTCCGCGCGTTCCGGCTCCAGAAGTACGGCGACGCCACGTTCGTGGGCTCCTCGCGCCGCGCGCGCGAGGCGGCCGACGCGCGCCGCGCCACCCGCCGCTCCCAGCGGGGCTCGAAGGGGCCGGTCAGCCCGTCCCGACCCGCCGCCCCGAGCGCATCCAAGCGCTACACCCCGAAAAAGCCCTCCCGTCGTAAGTAACTTGGTGTCCGTGGTGAAGCTGGGTCTCGATTTCCCCACCGCGTGGAGTCGCGGCCGCGTTGTGCGCACTGCGCGCAGCGCGCTCCACGGCGCCTTCATGGCCCCCTACATGCGCTACATCGCGACCCTCGAGGTGCGCGGCCGCGAGGGCCTCCCCACCACGTCGCCCGTCATCTTCGCCGCCAACCACACGAGCCACCTCGACACGCCCCTGCTGCTCAGCGCGCTGCCCGCACGCGTGCGCCACCACACGGTCGTGGCCGCCGCGATGGACAGCTTCTTCATGTCGTGGATGATCGCGGTGCGCACGGTCTTCGCGTTCAACGCGATCCCCATCGACCGCCACCGCGTGAACCGCCGCAGCGCCCAGATCGCCCAGGACCTCCTCGAGCAGGGCTGGAACCTCCTGATCTACCCCGAAGGCGGGCGCACCCCGACGGGCGAGCTGCGCGAGTTCAAGGGCGGCGCCGCCTACCTGGCCGAACGCACCGGAGCGGTGGTCGTGCCCACGTACCTGCACGACGCCGCCTGGATCCGGGGCCCGAAGTACGCGAAGGCCCCGCGCTTCACCACCGCGCCCAGCCGGCGCCGGCACCACGTCATCGTGGCCTTCGGCGACCCGATCCGCTTCGGCGAGGGCGAGAACCTGCGCCGCTTCGGCGCGCGCATCGAGGGCGCGGTGGCCCAGCTCGGTCGTGAGGTCAGCGGGGACCCGACCTACGGCGTCAGGCCTCCATCGCCCTGAGGCGCGCGCAGCGCGCCTCGTAGAGCGCGTCGGCCACGCTCGCCAGGGGCTCGAGCCGCTCGCCGAGCACCGAGCTCAGGACCTCGTCGGCCAGCCACGGGTTCTGCGCGAGCACCGGCCCGTGCAGGTAGGTCGCCCACACGCGGCCCGCGCGGAATCCGTCGTGGGCGGCATCGTTGCCGTGGCCCACGACGACCTCTCCCAGAGGCGCGAGTCCGGCACCGAGGTGGGTGACGCCCCCATGGTTCTCGAACCCGACGACGATGCGCCCCCCAACGCGCGTCGCCGCGTCACCCACGGCGCGCGCGGGGCCCCGCACCGTCGTCGCGGGCACCAGGTCCAGTCCGGGATACACGGCGTCTCCCTCGACGGCGAACGAGGTGCCGAGCAGCTGGAGCCCCGCGCACACCGCGAACACGCTGGCCCCGTCGGCGACGCGCGCCCGCAGGCTCGACGCGGCGAGGAGATCCGCCGCCAGCCGCTGGGGACCGTCCTCGCCCCCTCCCAGGAGGTACAGGTCCGCCTCCGGGAAGACGTCGCCCGGGGCGATCGCGGTCACGGATGCGGACCGTCCCCGTCGGACCAGGCGCTCGGACAGGACCAGGGCGTTGCCGCCGTCCCCGTAGGTGCCGAGCAGCTCGGGGAACACGACGGCGATCCTCACGGCGCCACCACCCCGCGACGCAGGTCCTGGAACGCCGTGTAGTTGGCCAGCACGTCGATGACGCCGTCGTGACGGGGCAGCGCGCCCTCGACGACGGTCGCCTCCACCCCCCCGTACCAGAGCCGCGTGGCGAGGTCGAGCCGCCGGCTCCCCAGGCACCACACCGGGCGTCCGCGGATCTGCTCGAAGGGGACGTCGTAGAGCCACGACGGGTCGCGTCCATCGGCCACCCCGTCGTTGATGGCGATCCACAAGGGGCCGGACCCCTGCGCCTGGTCCTCGAGCTGCGCGGCGAAGCCCGCCGGATTCTTGGCCAGGAGCAGGCGCACCGGCTGACCGCCGATCTCCGTGACGCCGTAGCGACCCTCGACCTCGCGCAGGGCTGCGAGCCGGGGGGCCGCGGCGCTGGGTTCGATGCCGAGCTCGCTCAGCGCCGCCAGCGCCAGCAGCGCGTTGCCCCGATTCACGCGGCCCGGCAGGCCGAGCGCCAGGGGCACCGGGGTGCCGCGCACGACGGCGTCCCCTTCCTCGAGGTAGCTCGCCGCCGGCGGCTGCGCGAACCCGCAACTGCAGCGCCAGCCCTCGGGCCCCGACATCAGCTCGCGGGTGCACGCGGGGCACGAGCGGGCGTCAAGCGTCCAGGTGGTGGGGGCCGCGCACCAGTGGACGTGCGGCGCGGTGCCGGCCGCGTAGGCAACGAGGGGATCGCTGGCGTTGGCCACGACGACGAACTCCCCGGTCCCGAGGACCTCGCGCCACCGCTCAGCGAGGCGCCGCACCTCGGCGGCCCGGTCGAGCTGGTCCCGCGACAGGTTGAGCAGGACGACCACGCGCGGGGCCAGCTGATCGACGACCTCGGGCAGCCAGCGCTCGTCGCACTCGAGGGCGGCGTGGGGAGCGCGCGACGCGACGAGCGCCGCGACGTGCCCGGCGGGCATGTTGGCCCCGGTGCCGTTCGTCGCGACCGGGACGCCCCACCCCCGCGTGACCATCGCGGTCGTCGTGGTCTTGCCGTTCGTGCCGCTGATCAGCGCGATCTCCCGACCACGCGCCAGTCGCTCCAGGAGATGAGGATCGATCCCGAGGCCCGCGTTGCCCCCGGCGACGGTCCCGGCACCACGCCCCGCACGCCGCGACACCCCATTGACCGCTCGCACCGCCACGACCGCCAGGCCGGTGCGCCACTGCGACAGTCTCACGGGACTCACGCTAACAAGCCCGCGCCTGCGACTCCCCGGTAACAGCACGAAAGGGCCAGCCGGGGGGAGGCTGGCCCTTTCGCAAAACCTGTTCTCACTTCGAGGGGGGGATTCGCGGTGAGGAGGCTTCATCCAGTATGCCGCCCCGCGACGTATGCCACAACGCAATGGAATAGATACTTCCCATCTGTAGACTCGATGCATGGACATCCGCCAGCTCGAGGCCCTCGTGGGGATCGCCGACCACGGGACGTTCTCGCGCGCCGCGGACGCCTTGGGCACCGTCCAGTCCAACATCTCGACGCGGATCGCTCGACTCGAGGCGGAGCTGGCCACCGAGCTCGTGGACCGCGCGACCGGGAAGCTGACCGAGTCCGGGGACGTCGTGGTGGGCCGGGCGCGGCGCATCCTCGGCGAGCTGCGCGCCATCGCGGCCGACGTGTCCGAGCTGCGCGCCGACATCCGCGGCGACGTGAACCTCGGCATGATCGGCACCGCGGGACGCTGGATCGTCCCCCTCCTCCTGGACGCCCAGCGAGGCAGCTTCCCGGGCGTGGCGCTGCGCATCAGCGAGGGCACGAACTCGGCCCTCGAGCCACGCGTCGTGAACGGTCAGCTCGATCTGGCCGTCCTCGCCTGGCCCGCCGCCGCTCCCGAACTCATCGAGAGCGACCTGTTCAGCGAGGACCTCGTCCTCATCGTGGAGCGCACGCACCCTCTGGCCTCCCAGCGCACCGTGACGTTCGAGGAGCTCGCGACCCTCCCCCTGCTGCTGCCGCTGACGGGCACTCCCCTGCGCCGCGAGATCGACGAGGCCGCCGCGCGCGGGGGCGTCACCTTGCAGCCCATCGTCGAGCTCGACGGGTTGCGCACGATCGCCTCGCTCACCTTCGACGGCTACGGACCCGCGATCCTGCCGGCCACCATGCTCTCGAGCCATCTCCGGTCGACCTTCACCAGCGTGCACATCGAGGGGATCGCCCTGCGGCGCGTCAGCCTGGCGACCCGACGCTTCGGCTTCCCCGCGGCGCCGGTGCGTGCGGTCCAGCGTCTCCTGCACGACGTCGTGCGCACCGCGACCGCTCCCGACGGCGTCTACATCCCCTCGTGAGCCCGACCCCGGTACGCTCCGCCCGAGGGCGAACTGACGATCCCGCAGCCCGCCTCGTCGCAATCGACCCAGCCTTCGCGGCGGTGGTCAGCCTCACGGCACCACTGCCCCGGAACCGACCCACGCCCGTCGACCAGCGATTCGCCGCGCTCGTCGAGTCCATCGCGTACCAGATGCTCGCGGGTGCCGCCGCGGCGGCCATCCACGGCCGCCTGGTCGCGCTCGCGGATGGCTCGGTCACGCCCGAGCGCCTCCTCGCCCTGGGACCGGAGCGGCTGCGTTCCGCCGGCCTCACGCGCACCAAGGCGCGCGCCATGGTCGACCTGGCCAGCGCCGCGCACGAGGGTCGCGTGCGCGTCGACCTCCACGGCCGGCGCAGCGACGCCGAGGTCGTGCGCGAGGTCACCCAGATCCGCGGTGTCGGTCCCTGGACGGCGCACATGTACCTCCTGTTCGCCCTGGCGCGCCCCGACGTCTGGCCCACCGGCGACTACGGCGTGCGCGCGGGATGGAGCCGGATCCACGGGCTGCCCGAACCCGTGTCCGAGCGCGAGCTGCGTGAGCTCGGCACCCCCTTCGCGGGCTTCCGCTCGGCGGTCGCGTGGTACTGCTGGCGGGCGCTCGAGACGACCGGCCGCGCCCGATAACCTCGACGACGTGCCCGTCACCCTCGCCGACTTCGAACGCTCCGCCCTGCCCGTCCTGATTGAGTACGCGACGATTCCGTGCCTGTCCCCGGGGTTCGACCCGTCCTGGGAGGAGCACGGGGCGCTCGCCCGCGCCGCCGACCTCTTCGCATCGTGGACCCGCACCATGCTCCCCGGAGCGGAGGTCGAGGTGCGCCAGCTTCCCAGCCTCACGCCGGTGCTCACGGTCACCGTTCCCGCACGCGGCCCGGCGACCTCGACCGTCGTCCTCTACGGTCACCTCGACAAGCAGCCCCCGCTGGGCGACTGGTCGGCGGGCCTGGGACCCTACGAGCCCGTGCGTCGCGGCGACCAGCTCTTCGCCCGCGGCGTCGCCGATGACGGCTACGCGCTCTTCGCGGCGGTCCACGCGCTCGCCGAGCTCGAGGCGACCGCCGCTGACCACCCGCGCTGCGTCGTCCTGATCGAGGCCAGCGAAGAGACCGGCAGCAGCGACCTCGAGGCGTACCTCGACGCCCTGCGCGGCGACCTGGCAGACGTCGCCCTGCTGGTGTGCCTCGACGCCGGTGGGCTGACCTACGACCGCCTGTGGCTCACGAGCAGCCTGCGCGGCCTCGTCAACGTCGAGCTCACCGCCACGGTCCTGTCCCAGGGACTCCACAGCGGGCTAGCCAGCGGCGTCGTCCCGTCCTCGGCGCGCGTCCTGCGCCAGCTGCTCGACCGGGTCGAGGACGCGGCCACTGGCCACCTCCTGCTCGACGAGTTCCACGCCCCGATCCCCGACGCCCACCGCCGTGCCGCCGAGGAGCTGGGCGCGACTTTCGGCGACGGTCTCTTTGCCGACCTCCCGCTCGCTCCCGGCCTCCAACTCATGGGGACGAGCCCCGCCGAGCGCGTCCTCGCCCAGACGTGGCGACCGGCGCTGTCGATCATCGGGCTGGGCGGCGCACCCTCGCCCGAGGTCGCCGGCAACGTGCTGCGCCCCTCGACCACGGCGGTCTTGTCCGTGCGCCTGCCCCCGACCGTCGATCCGGACCGCGCCGCCATCCGCCTGCTCGAGGTCCTGACCGATGCGCCACCGAGCGGTGCGACGGTGCACGCACGAGTCACGAGCACCGGCGCGGGCTGGGTCGCGCCCCCGTTGCACCCGTGGCTCACCACGGCACTCGACGCCGCCGCGGACGATGCGTACGGCGCCGCGCCGGGGTGGGTCGGCGAGGGCGGCTCGATCCCGTTCCTCCACGCCCTCAGCGAGCGGTACCCGGGCGTCCAGATCGTGTCGACCGGGGTGCTGGGGCCTGGGTCCAACGCGCACGGCATCGACGAGATGCTCGACCTGCCCACGGTCGTGCGCGTCATCAACGTGGTCGTGGCCGTGCTCCGCGCGGCCGGGAGCGCGCTCGCCACACCGGCGTGACGCGCGCCGGGCGCAGCGCCGGACTAGAAAGGACCACGACGCCCACGAAAGGTGCAGGTCTCGCATGATCGTCCGCCACGTCCTCCAAGGGGGCCTTCCCGTCCAGAGCGCCGGCGATGCGGGCAGCTCCCGGGCCGTGATCGTGATCCAAGAGGCCTTCGGCGTCAACGACCACATCCGGTCCGTCGCCCAGCGCTTCGCCGACGAGGGCTACTACGTCGTGGCGCCCGAGCTGTTCCACCGCGCCGGGTCTCCCGAGGTGCCCTACGACCAGTTCCCCCAGGCCATGGAGGCGATCGCGACGCTGAGCGCCCCGGGCCTCACCGACGACTTGCTGGCGGCCCGCGCCTTCCTGGACGACGCCGGCTTCGACGCGGCCTCCACGGGGATGGTCGGCTACTGCATGGGCGGATCGGTGACCTTCTACGGGGCGACGCTCGGCGTCGTGGGCGCCGCGGTCACCTTCTATGGCGGCGGGGTGGAAGCCGGCCGCTTCGGGCTGCCCTCGCTGCTCGAGCTCGCGCCCGGCCTCCGGTGCGCCTGGCTCGGGCTCTACGGCGACCAGGACCAGGGGATCCCCGTCGAGCAGGTCGAGAGGCTCCGCGACGCGGTGGTGGCCTCGGGCCAGGCCACCCAGATCGTCCGGTACGCCGAGGCGCAGCACGGCTTCAACTGCGATGCCCGCCCGGCCAACTACAACGCCGAGGCCTCACGCGACGCGATGGCCCGGGCGTTCGCCTGGTTCGCCGAGCACCTGCGCGATCGTCCCTGATCAGCTCCGCGGGACGTCGCGCCAGGCGATGTCCTTGTCGAGCCGCGGCTCCCCGGGCAGGCCCAGGACGCGCTCGCCGATGATGTTGCGCATGACCTCGCTCGTCCCGCCCTCGATCGAGTTCGCGCGCATGCGCAAGAACGCCTTGCGCGGATCGGTGGCGTTGAACGCCGACGCCGAGGGGCGCACCAGGGGGTAGTCGGACCCGTAGAGCATCCCGTCGGCCCCGAGGAGGTCGACGCACAGCGCACTCGTGCGCTGGTTCTCCTCGGCGAAGATCAGCTTGGCGGCCGAGCCCTCCGGGCCGGGAGTGCCCGCGCGGCGCAGGTCGGCGGCCCGCCAGTTGGTCAGGCGCGCGACCTCGTTGCGCACCCAGGACGCGACGAGCCGGTCGCGCGTCGAGCGCGCGTGCTCGTCGCGCCGGTCCTGCCACTGCGCGCGCCACAGCCGCAGGGCCTCTCCGATGAGTCCCGAGTCGCGCGCCGGGACGCCACCCCCGATCGAGACGCGCTCGTTCATCAGCGTCGTGATCGAGACCGCCCAGCCCTGACCCTCGTCGCCCAGTCGCTGCGCGTCGGGCACGGCGACGTCGGCGAAGAAGCACTCGTTGAACTCCGCCTCGCCGGTGATCTGGTAGAGGGGCCGCACCTCGACGCCGGGTGCGTGCATGTCCACGATGAACGCCGTGATGCCTCGGTGCTTGGGCAGGTCCGGGTCAGTGCGCGCGATCAGCAGCCCGTAGGCGGACACGTGGGCCAGCGTCGTCCAGACCTTCTGCCCGCTGATGCGCCAGACGTCGCCGTCGCGCTCGGCCCGCGTGGCCAGCGCGGCGACGTCCGAGCCCGCTCCGGGCTCCGAGAAGAGCTGGCACCAGACCTCCTCGCCGGTGAACAGCGGGCGCAGGTACCGGGCCTGCTGGGCGGGCGTGCCGTGGACGACGAGGGTGGGCGCCACCATGCCGTAGCCGATGACGTTGCGCATCATCGCCGAGGGCGCCGACGCCGCGCTGAGACGGGTCAGGACACGGACCTGCTCGGCCGGCGAGAGCGCCAGCCCTCCCGCACCCACGGGAAAGTGCACCCACGCCAGGCCGCGATCGAACTGCGCTCCGAGGAACGTCACGACGTCGGTCTCCTGGGGCGGGAACGCCGCCAGCAGTTCGTCGACGCGCTCGTCAAGCTCCGAGTTCTCCACCGCCCACCTCCGATCGTGGCGATCTTACGCGAGAGTAACCCTGGGCGTGGACTAGAAAGGAGCGGTGCTCCCCCGCATCCTGGCGACCTCGGGCGGATTCGTGCCCGGACCGGTGCAGCAGACCGCGCGCCCCGGCGTCATGCTCCTGGACGCCCTGGCGCGCACCGGCTCGCTGCGACCGCGCGTGTGCCTCGTGCTCACGGCCAGCGGCGACGACTCCGCCTACTACGCGACGCTCTTCGAGGCCTTCGCGGCCGTGGGCTGCGACGTGGTGCCGCTGCGGCTCTTCCCCCAGCCCTCGGCCGACCCGTCCGAGCGGCTCGTGCACAGCGACCTCGTGTGGGTGGGAGGTGGCTCGGTGGCCAACCTGCTGAGCCTGTGGCGCCTCCACGGCGTCGACACCGCGATGGCCGAGGCGCACGCCGCCGGCACGATCCTCGCGGGCGTCTCGGCGGGCAGCGTGTGCTGGCACATGGGTGGGACGACCGACTCCTTCGGCCCCACGCTGCGCCCGGTCACCGACGGGCTGGGTCTGGTGCCCTACGGCAACGGCGTCCACTACGACAGCGAGCCCCAGCGCCGTCCCCTGCTCCACCGCCTGGTCGCCGAGGAGACGCTGCCCGCGACGTGCTACGCCACTGACGACCACGTGGGGATCTGGTACGAGAGCGCACAGCCCATCGAGGTCGTCAGCGACGGGGGCTTCGACGCCGAGCTCGCGACGGCGCCCGCCGCCTACCGCGTGGAGCGCAGCGCCGGCGTCGTCACCGAGACGCGTCTGCCCGTCGGCCCGCTTCGCTGAGCGAGGTCGGCGCGGGCAGCCCCGCGCGCACCGCGTCGAGGGCCCTCTGGCGCGCGCGAGCGCGGTCGTGGGTCTCGACGCCGCACTGCGCGAGCCAGTTCGCCACGAGCAGGTACCCGTCTTGCGTCAGCACCGACTCGGGGTGGAACTGGACGCCCTCGATGGGCAGGTCGCGGTGGCGCAGGCCCATCACGACGCCATCGGACCAGGCCGTCACCTCGAGCACCGGTGGGAGCTGGTCGACGACGAGCGAGTGGTAGCGACCGGCGAGGAAAGGGTTCGGCAACCCGGCGAACACGCCCACGTCCCGGTGCGCGACGGCCGAGGCTCGCCCGTGGACCAGCGTGGGCGCGGCGACGATCGCGGCGCCAAAGACGTGACCGATCGCTTGGTGGCCCAGGCACACCCCGAGCAGGGGTGTCTCGTGGCGCGCGCAGTGCGCGATCACGTCGGCGCAGCGCCCCGCATCGCGCGGGTGCCCAGGTCCCGGCGAGATCACCACGCCGAGGTGCCCGGAGCGCAAGTCCTCGTCGGCGACTTGGTCGTTGCGCACGACGCGCACGTCCACGCCGAGCTCGCCCAGGTACTGGGCGAGGTTGTAGACGAAGGAGTCGTAGTTGTCGATCAGCAGGACCGAGGGGCCGCCCGGCATGCGAGTATCCTACGGGCCGTGGCGCCGACCTCCGAGCCCCTGGAAGCCGGCGCCCTCTTCGCGCTCGCCCAGCAGGGCTTCACGGTCATCCCGCTGGTCGAGACGGTCCAGCTCGACCGGGAGACTCCGGTCTCCCTGTTCCAGCGCCTCGGCGACGAGGCGGTCTTCCTGCTCGAGAGCGCCGGCCAGGGCGAGGTCACGGGTCGGTACTCGTTCCTCGGTGTGGGCCGGCGCTGGCGCCTGCACACCACGGGGGGCACCGTCCACCTGGAGGGTCGCGACGGGCCGCTCGACCCTCGCGGGCCCCTGCCGACGCTGCGCGCCCTGCTGCGCGGCGAGCGTGTGTGGCAACCGCCGGGCCTGCCCGACTTCTTCGGAGGGGCCGTCGGCTACGTCGGCTTCGACTACGTGCGGCGACTCGAGGACCTCCCGCGCGACGACGCGCCCGACGGGCCCGACGTCGACTTCACCTTCCCGCGCGCGGTGCTGGTCGTCGACCACTTCCGCTACGCGACGAGCATCGTCGTCCCGGCGATCGTGGACGCCGCGCACGAGCCCGCCGCGGCCTACGCCGAGGCGCGCGCGACGCTGGACGAGCTGCTCGCCCGACTGCTCGACGCCCCACCCGCGTTCGACCCGCGCGTCGAGCGACTCGTCGCCACGGCGCCCGCACAGCGCGAGCGCATCGATGTGCGCGCCCGCGCGGCCGCCCTGTCCAATCTCACGGCCGAGCAGTACGAGTCCATCGTGGAGCGGGCCCTGGCCCACATTCGCGACGGGGACATCTTCCAGGTGGTCCTCAGCCAGCGCCTGCGCCGGCCCAGCACGGTCGATCCCCTGACCCTCTACCGCGTGCTGCGCGCCCTCAACCCCTCGCCGTACATGTACCTGCTGAGCACCGGCGACAGCCACATCGTCGGTGCGTCACCCGAGATGCTCGTGCGCGTCGAGGGGGACCGCGTCTCCACGCGACCCATCGCCGGCACCCGGCCTCGCGGGCTGACCGAGGACGACGACCGGCGCATCGAGCACGAGATCCTGCGCGATGAGAAGGAGATCGCCGAGCACGTCATGCTCGTGGACCTGGGGCGCAACGACATCGGCCGGGTGGCCCGTCCCGGTTCGGTCTCGGTGGACCGCCTCGCGCACATCGAGCGGTACTCCCACCTGCTCCACCTCGTCTCGGACGTGTCCGGACAGCTGCGCGAAGGTCTCGACGCCTTTGACGCCTTCGACGCCGTATTCCCCGCCGGCACGCTGAGCGGGGCGCCCAAGGTGCGCGCCATGGAGATCATCGACGAGCTGGAGCCCGTGCGCCGCGGTCCCTACGGGGGGGCCGTGGGCTACTTCGCGCTCTCGGGAGGGGCCGACTTCGCCATCACCATCCGCACCGTCGTCTTGCGCCAGGGCCAGGCGACGGTCAACGCCGGCGGCGGCATCGTCGCGGACAGCCGGCCCCTCCAGGAGTACCACGAGTGCCTGACCAAGGCTTCGGCCCCCCTCCTGGCCCTGGAGATCGCCGATGCCGGGAGGCCGGGCTGAGCGCGACCAGGCGCCGGCCCGCTCTTCTACGATGGGACGCGAGGAGGTGCCCGTGAGCGAACGTCCGGTCGACCAGTGGCGATCCGCCTACGAGAAGGCGACGACGCGGTCGGTGCCCTTCACCACCATGTCGGGGATCCCCCTCGACCCGGTCTACGGCCCGCCCGACGCGGAACATCCCGGCGTCTACCCCTACACGCGGGGCATCCACGCCTCGATGTACCGCTCGCGCCTGTGGACCATGCGGATGTTCGCCGGGTTCGGCACCGCCGTCGATACGAACCAGCGCTTCCGCGAGATCATCGCCGCGGGCGGGACGGGCCTGTCGACCGCCTTCGACATGCCGACGCTGCTCGGGCTCGACTCTGACGACCCGATGGCGCTGGGTGAGGTCGGACGCTGTGGCGTGGCCATCGACACCATCGAGGACGTCGCCGACCTGTTCGCGGGCATCGACCTGTCGGCCATCACGACGTCGATGACCATCAACGCGTCCGCGCCGGTCGTCCTGGCCTTCTTCATCGCCAATGCCGAGGACCACGGTGTGGCGCGCGCCCAGCTGGGCGGCACCCTGCAGAACGACATCCTCAAGGAGTACCAGGCCCAGAAGGAGTTCGTCTTCCCCCCGCGGCCCTCGCTGCGCCTGGTTCGCGACACCATCGCCTTCACGACGGCCTCCATGCCCAAGTGGAACCCGGTGTCGGTGTCGGGCTACCACATTCGCGAGGCCGGCTCGACAGCGGTCGAGGAGCTGGCCTTCACTCTCGCCAACGGCTTCGCCTACCTGGAGCTGGCCCGCGACCACGGGCTCGCCGTGGACGCCGTGGCGCCGCGGCTCTCCTTCTTCTTCAACGCCCACATCGACTTCTTCGAGGAGATCGCCAAGTACCGCGCCGCCCGGCGCATCTGGGCCACCTGGCTTCGCGAGCGCTACGGAGCGCGCGAGGACCGCTCGATGCAGCTGCGGTTCCACACGCAGACCGCTGGTGTGTCCCTGACCGCCCAGCAGCCCGAGAACAACCTGGCCCGCACGGCGATCGAGGCGCTCGCCGGGGTTCTGGGTGGCACGCAGTCGCTGCACACCAACTCGATGGACGAGGCCTTGGCGCTGCCCTCGGAGAAGGCCGCACGTCTGGCGCTGCGCACCCAGCAGATCATCGCCTTCGAGACCAACGTCACCAACGTCGCCGATCCACTCGGTGGCTCCTACTACGTCGAGGCCCTCACCGACGAGGTGGAGCGCGAGGCCCTCGACCTGCTCGGGCAGATCGACTCCCTGGGGGGTGGATCGATGCTCGAGGGATGCGTCGCGGCCGTGGAGTCGAACTGGTTCCAGCGCCGGATCGCCGAGTCGGCCTACCGCCTCGAGCGACTGATCAACGAGGGCCAGCGCACGGTCGTGGGCGTGAGCGGCTTCCTCGAGGGCAACGACGATGCGGATCTCGAGCTCCTGCGGATCACCAACGACGACGAGAAGCGCCAGGTCGAGCGGCTCCGCGAGGTGCGCGAGCGGCGAGACGCCGGGGCGGTGACCCGGGCGCGCGAGGATCTCGCGGCGGTCGCGTCCGATCCCGAGGCCAACGTGATGGAGGCGCTCATCGCCGCGGCGCACGCGCGCGTGTCCGTCGGCGAGTGCATGAACACCCTGGCCGACGTCTTCGGTCGCTACGTGGAGGACCCCGTCCTGTGAGCGTGCGTGTGCTGGTCGCCAAGGTAGGTCTCGACGGGCACGACCGCGGCGTCAAGGTGGTGGCGCGCATCCTGCGCGACGCGGGCATGGAGGTCGTCTACACCGGCCTCTTCCAGACGCCGACGTCGGTCGCGGTGTCGGCGATCCAGGAGGACGTGGACGTCGTGGGCCTGTCGATGCTCTCGGGCGCGCACCTCACCCTGGCCCCGCTGGTCGTCGAGGAGCTCCGCCAGCGCGGATCGTCGATCCCCGTCGTGGTCGGCGGGATCGTCCCGGGCAACGACGTCGACGACCTGCGCGCGGCCGGGGTGGCCGCTGTCTTCGGGCCGGGCGCTAGCGCCGACGAGATCGTCGCCGCGGTCCGGGGCCTCGTCGTCGAGCCCGAGGACTAGTGGCGGCGCGGTCCGCCTCCACGGCCGCCAGTGCGGCGCACCAGCGCTTCGAGGACTACGTCGTGCCCGAGATCCCGTACCTGTACGACCAGGCCCGCCGGCTGACGGGCTCGCCGTCGGACGCCGAGGACCTAGTCCAAGACACCTTGATGCGCGCCCTGGGCGCCATCGAGCGCTTCGACGGTGCCCACCCGCGCGCCTGGCTGATGACCATCCTGCGCAACGTGAACATCAATCGCGCACGCCGCCGGACCCCGAGCGCCGACGACACGGATCCCGACACCCTGGTCGCGCTGGGTCGTGAGCCCGCGGACCTGGTGGACGCCCGCGAGCTCGCCGAGGCCGTGGCCGAGGTGGTCGACGGCCTCCCCGAAGCCTTCCGCTCCGTCCTCGTCGCGGTCGACGGAGAGGGACTCAGCTACGCCGACGCCGCTGTCGCCCTCCACCTGCCCATCGGGACCGTGATGAGCCGCCTGCACCGCGCACGACGGCGGCTCCGCGCGGGACTGGCCGAGCGGGGTCTGGCCCCCGCCACGCCGGAGGCGTCATGAGTCCCACCGCCCCCCGCGCGCGGCGTCCCAACTGCCGCGAGATCGGGCGATGGATCGCGGGCTACCTTGACGGCGAACTGGCCGTCGATCGAGCGCGGACCCTGCGTGAGCACCTCGAGGCGTGCGTGCCCTGCGGCCTCGAACTCGAGCTCTCCGCCCGGGTGCGCGCGGCCCTCAGTCGCACGGCGACCCCAGCGCCCGAGGATCCCCAGGCCCTCGCGCGCCTGCGCGCTTTCGCGCAGCGCCTCGCGGACGCCCCCGACCCCGAGAGTCCGCACGACCTCGGCATCTAAGCGCGCACCCCGCCCTTCCGGGAGGCGCCGGTGAGGACCTCACTGGCGATCGCCTTCGCGCTCCTGACCGCGCTGGCCAACGCCGTGGGGCTCGTCAGCCAGCACCGCGCCTCCACCGGAGCCCCCGGCCGCGGCTGGGCACTGGTCGCGCATCTCGCGCGCCAGCCTCTGTGGCTCCTGGGCTGGGCCGCCATGGCCGGCTCCCTCGTCGGCCAGGCCCTGGCCCTCCACTTCGGCACGCTCAGCCTGGTGCAGCCCCTGCTCGTCACCGAGTTGGCCTTCGCCCTGGTCCTGCGCCGCGTCTCCTTCGGCCAGCATCTGCGCCCCGCGGCGTGGGGTGCCGCAGGCCTGACGATCCTCGCCCTGAGCGGTTTCCTCACCGCTCTCGCCCCGCGCGCCAGCGCCGCCGTACCGACGCCCAGCCGCTGGGTCGTCGCCAGCGCAGCGGTGGCCGCCGGGGCTGGCGTCAGCGCCCTGCTCGCCCGGCGGGGACGGCCCGTACGCCGCGCCGCGGGCTTCGCTATCGCGACGGCACTCCTGTGGGCTCTCGAGGCCGCCTTCATCCGCGCGGCCACGGCCGAGCTCGCCAGTCGGGGGGTGAGCGGACTGGTCACCACCTGGCCCCTCTACGCGATGATCGCCTGCGGCGTCCTCGGGATCCTCGGCGAGCAGGCCGCTCTCCACGTCGGGCCCCTCCAGGTCTCCCAGCCCCTGATCGTCATCGTCGACCCGTTGGCCAGCGTGGCCCTCGGCATCGGGCTCGAGCACGACCAGCTGCGCCACGGCACCGTCGCGGTCGTGCTCGCGGCCGTCGCCTTCCTCGCCGTGGCCGCCGGTGTCGTACGACTCACTCGCGTCGTCCCGGACCATCTCGGTCCGGTCGAGCGCCTGGCGGCCACGCCCCCGGGGGGTCTCTCGGCCTCCTCCCCCCCCGACGTGGCATGATGGTCGGATACCCCGGGAGGTATCCGTGTCCACCAAGAAGCGCCCCGTTGGAACGTCCAGCAAGGCCCAACCACACACCGCGGGGCGCCCGCGCCCCAGCACGCCTCGCACCACCCGCACCGCGCGCCAGCGACGGCGCCGGCGCCAGCAGGCCTACGCGGGGATGGCGGCGATCGTCCTGCTGGGTGCCATCGCGCTCGGCGTGGCGACGCGCTCGTCCAGTGCCGGCTACAGCACCTCGAGTTCGGCCTGGGTGCTGCCGCGGCTCAGCGGAGCGGGCAAGGTCTCGCTGGCCTCGCTGCGCGGCGAGCCCGTCGTCGTCAACTTCTTCGCCAGCTGGTGCCAGGTGTGCGCGGGTGAGCTGCCCACCTTCGCCCACGACGCGACCCTCCTGCGCGGTCGGGTCCGCGTTGTCGAGGTCAACGCGCTCGAGACCGGTAACGGAACGGCCTTCGCCGCCCAGTTCCATCTCACGAAGGACGTCACCGCGGTACTCCACGACGTGGGTGGGGCCCAGGGTGACGGCCTCTACCAGTCCCTGGGCGGGTCGGGCTCCCTGCCCCTGACGGCCTTCTACAGCGCGACCGGCCAGCTCATCACCACTCACGTGGGCGGATTCGACGCCCAGACTCTGGCCGCTGCCCTGGCCCAGTACTACGGGGTGCGCGTCTAGGTGCTGGCGAGCGACGTCTCGCTGGTCGCCGCCTTCGCGGGCGGCGTGGCGTCCTTCGCGTCGCCCTGCGTGCTGCCGCTGGTGCCCGCGTACCTGGCGATCATCGGCGGGACCAGCGGAACGGACTGCCAGCGAGGCGTCGGAGCGATGGTTCGCGACACCGGCTTGTTCATCGCGGGCTTCGGGGTGGTCTTCGTCGTGCTCGGGCTCTCCGCCAGCGCGCTCGGCCGGGCGGTCATCCGCCAGCAGGGCGTCCTGACGCGCCTCTCGGGCGTCGTGATCGTGGCCATGGCCCTGTTCCTGCTGGCCACCGTCGTGCTCGAGTCTCCGGCCCTGGTGCGCGAGTGGCGGCCCCACCCCCTGGTCGCGCGCCTGGGCCCCTTCGCCGCACCGGTCGCGGGCGCGGCCTTCGCCTTCGGATGGACCCCGTGCGTCGGCCCGATCCTCGCGTCGATCCTCGCGCTCTCCACCCAGCAGGGCCACGCTGGATCGGCGGCGCTGTCCCTCGTCGCCTACACGTTGGGTCTGGGTGCGCCCTTCCTCGCCGTGGCCCTGTTCCTCGAGCGCCTCCGCGCCCCGATGAACTGGCTCAAGCGCCACGGACGTGGCGTCACCCTCGCCAGTGCGGGGCTGCTCGGCGTCCTCGGCCTGCTCCTCGTCGTCGACCGCCTCGCCTGGATCACCACCCTGGCCCAGCGGCTGACCTGATCAGGGTCGACCCGGGCGTGGGTAGCGGGCGGGCCGCTTCTCGAGGAACGCGGCGATCGACTCCTGCGAGTCGGGGATCAGGGCTGCCGCAGCCATGACCTCGGAAGCCAGGGCGTAGGCCTTGTCGAGGTCGAGGTCAATCTGGTCGTAGAAGGCGCTCTTGCCGATCGCCTTGGACTCGAGCGAGCCGCGCGTCGCGCGTCCCAGCAGTTCGTCGGTGGCCGCGTCGAGGTCGCCCTCAGCGACCACGAGGTTGACCAGCCCCCAGTCGTGCGCCGTGGGCGCGTCGATGGCGTCGCCCGTCATGCCCATCTCGAGCGCTCGACGTCGCCCAATGAGTCGACCGACGGCCACGAGGGGCGTCGTGCAGAAGAGGCCTCCGCGACCACCGGGGGTCGCGAACGTCGCCCCCTCGCTGGCCACCGCGAGGTCGGTCGTCGCCACCAGCTGGCAGCCCGCCCCCGTGGCCAGTCCGTGCACCCGCGCCACGGTGGGCTGGGGTAGCGCGCGCAGCCGCGCCATCATCGTCTCGCAGATCCGAAAGAGCCGTCGCGACTCGGCCAGCGTCGCTCCGTACATCTCGGAGAAGTCGTGCCCAGCCGAGAAGATGCGCCCCCGTGCCGCGAGAACGACCCCCGTCGCGGTGCTCGCGGCGACCTCGTCGAAGGCCGTCGTGAGCTCGTGCATCATCGCTGCCGTCAGCACGTTCAGCTTGGCGGGATGGTTCAGCCAGATCGTGGTGAACTCACCTCGCACTTCGACCTCGACGAACTCGCGCGCTCCCATGGCCACCTCCTCACGTCACCCTAGCGACGTCCGCAACGGACCTCAGGGCGTCGTCGAGGTGGTGGTAGAGCTGGGGGGAACCGTCGTCGAGGTCGTGGTGGTGGTCGTCGTCGTCGTCGTGGTGGTGGTCGTCGTGGTGGTGGTCGTGGTCGTCGTCGGGGGGACCACGGGTGACCACGGCGGGGTCGCCCACACGTCGCGGCGTGGGCCCACCCAGGTCAGGCCACCGGTCCCCGCACGCACCGAGGACCACGCCGAGCGCGCCAGCGCCAGCGCACCCGCCCCCGCGGCGCCGAGGGGATCGCCTCCGCCCTGACCCAGCACGACGCTGTAGATGGTCAGGGTCCGGCTCCCGTCGGTGAAGTCCACGGCCATCACATCGCAGCCCCCGGCCGCGGGCGTGAATCCCGACTTCACGCCCACGACGCCGCCCACGCCGACGTCGGGCGTGAACGAGCCCTCCCAGCCCGCGACGGGCAGGCGGATCGCCGGCAGGCGCACGATCGAGCGGACGATCGGCTCGGCCGCGAGCAGGTCAACGGCCAGCGTGGCCTGGTCCAGGGCCGTGGACAGATCGCGAGGATCGATGCCGGTCGGCTCGACGTAGTGCGTCCGAGACAGTCCCAGCACGCGCGCGTCCCGATTCATCACCCGCACGAAGGTGGCCTGACTCCATCCGGTGAGGGCCACCAGCAGATGCGCGTAGTCGGCCGCCGAGTGCACGAGCAGGCCGCGCAGCAGGATGTTCTCGCACAGGCGCAGCCCCAAGGCGATCTTGACGGTCGACTGGCCCGTGGCCACCTGTTCTCGGTACTGCGCCACTTCGGCGGGCGTGACCACCAGGCACGGCCCGACCTGGCCGCCGCGCAGGGGACGCCGGTGCAGCACCACCCAGACGGTCATGAGCTTGGTGATGCTCGCGATGGGCACTTGCGGCTGACTGGACGAGGCGACCGCGACCGACAGGCCCGGGATCGCGATCGCCCCGCTTCCCTGGCCGGGCCAGGCCAGCGGTGGTGTGAGGATCGTCGTGGTCGTCGTGGTGGTGGTCGTCACGCCCACCGTCGTCGTGGTGGTGTCCGCTGACCCGCCCAGGACCGGCGAGCCCACGACGGTCACGGCCAGGACGCCGATCATGAGAATCGAGGCTCCCCATCGCCGCGCCTGGGCTCTGTGCACCGAGACACTGTAGCCAGAGGCTCGCGGAATCCCGGGCTACGGTGCACGGGCGGTGCCGAGTCCGCCGTGCGGCCCAGTAGGCTAGGCACGTGCGGGGCCGCGCGGGACTGGTGACGATCTCCCTGGTCGCAGCCCTGACCGGCTACGTCCCGACGGCGGCCGGTGCCAGTTCGCACACGTCGCCGCGCCCGACGACGGTCTCGATCTTCCGCCAGGCGACCTACTCGGTCACCCTGGCCGACCAACTCCTCGCCCAGCTGGGCTACTTGCCGGTGCGCTTCGTCGCCCGGGCTCGCCCGCGTCCCGTGCCCACGACGACGACCACGACCAGCACGACGACGACGACCGCCACGACGACCACGACGACGGCTCCCGTCACCCAGGTCGGCACGACGACCACGGTCCCCGCGCCCAGCGCTCCCAGCGCACGTCCGCGCAAGGCGACGCCGCACGTGGACGTGCGCGAGGTGCGCCTCGCGCCCGGCCACTACGTGTGGCGCTTCCCGGCGCTGCCCGCGGCCTTCCGCGCGCAGTGGCGCCTCGGCACCCTCAACGTGATCTTCCAGAGCGCGCTCATGCGCTTCCAGTCCGACCACGGACTCCCGAGCACCGGGGCGATGGACACGCCGACGTGGGGCGCCCTGCAGCAGGCGCGTCTCGCTCATCGAGTCGATCGGCTCCCCTACAACATGGTCTACGTGACCGAGGCCCTGCCCGAGACCCTGCACCTCTACGTGAACGGTCACCTCACGTTCACGACGCTCGTCAATACGGGCATCAGCGTGTCCCAGACACAGCTCGGCACGCACCCGGTGTACCTGCGCTACCTCACGCAGACGATGGCGGGCACCAATCCCAACGGCACCAAGTACTCGGACCCGGGGATCCCGTGGGTCTCCTACTTCTACGGCGGCGACGCCCTCCACGGCTTCCTGCGCGCCTCCTACGGGTGGCCCCAGAGCCTGGGCTGCGTGGAGATGCCCTTCGCTGAGGCCCAGGTGCTCTGGCCGAACACCCCCATCGGGACCCCGGTGACGGTCGTCGGCTGAGATCCCGGCCGCTACCACGACGAGCGGGGCTGTGGGGCGCTGCCCTGGTCACGTCGCGATCGCGGCAGTACACTTCGGCCGGGCGACCCCGTCGAGTCCCCCGCCCACTCGGTCACCCGTAAGACGCCGCGCAGGCGCTTCCGGGCCCCGCGGTGAGAGGAGGGGGTCATGGGCCGAGTCGGGAAGTTGCGTCGTCGCCAGACCGTCCGAGTCGTCGCGGCGGCGATCCTCGCGTTCGTGACCCTAGGTGTCGTGCCTGCTGGCGCGGCGGCGCGCACCACCGCGACGCGTGATCACTCGCACCCACGGGTGTGCGCGCCGGTGCGCGTCAACCTTCTCAACGTGCCCGAGCACGCGAGCGCCCCCGTGACCCTCGTTGGGCCCTCCGGCGCGACGACCTCTTTCCCGACCTCGGGGTCGACGTGCCTCTCCCAGCCCGGGACCTACCACCTCATCGCCAAGGTCCTCACGTTCACGAACGCGCTCGGACGGCCCTGGCACGCCTATCCGACAGTCCCGCACGGGGCCCTCGCGGTCGAGGTGCAGACGTTCAGCGTCACGGCGACGGCGACCATCCTGCCCCGCGTGCTCAACGTGAGCTACCTCGACCAGGCGCCCCTGACGACGATCGTCCTGCCGCGCTCCCAGGTGCGCGTCCCTTCGGGCCGGTTCCTCCCCGCCTTCGGTGCGCTGACCCTGGCCAAGTCGTCCCTGACGTCCAACGTGCGCCCGGGTGACATCGTCGTCGCCCCGATCAGCCCCGGCCTGCCCCACGGGATCCTGGGCGCCGTCACCGGCGTCAGCTCCAGTGCGAGCGGACTCTCGCTCCTGACGCGTCCCACCACGCCCTTCCGCGCCTTCTCGCGAGGCACGCTCCACCTGGCGGCCGTGCAGCCCGCCGCCGTCGTCCGGACACTCACGGGCCTCAGCGCACCCCAGTCGCGCACGCCTCACAACCTGTCCGTGGGATGCGGCACGAATCTCAACGTCAGCGGCTCGGCGAGCTTTCAGCCCGCAGCGTCGTTGAACCTCGGCTGGTCGTGGGGTCCGTGGTACGCGCCGTGGCAGGTCGAGATCTCGGGTAGCTTCTCGCTGAGCCCGGGCGTGTCGGGCCAGATCACGGTGTCGAGCGCCGCGGGCGTCAACTGCAACGTCAGCGCGGACCTGCCGCCCATCACGATCGCGACGGTGTGCACCGAGATCGGATGCTTCACGTTCAACCTCCTCGTAACCGCCTCGGTCGACGGGCAGGTCGGCGTCGCCTTCACCCAGAGCCTCCAAGAGCAACTCAGCGGCTCGGTGGGGGCCTCCTTCTCCTTCGGGTACAACGGCTCGAGCTTCCAGCAAAGCGACTCCCTGGCGCTCACCGGCTCATCAAACACCACGGGAGCGTGGCGGGGCTCGGTCGGTGTGGGGATCGGGCCCGCTCTCCAGGTCCTCTACGGCATTCCCGACGTCGCGGGCGCTGGCCCCCAGGTCGGCGTCCAGGACACCGCGACGCTGAGCAGCACCGACACCGGCTGGAGTATCGAGGGCGGCGTCCAGGCGTCGGTCGGGTTCGCGATGGAGGCGCTCGGCTTCGGGTACACGAACTCGATCGACATCCCCGTCTTCAACGTGGCGCTGGCCAGCGGCTCGTGGCCCACGCAGCCCAGCGCACCCTTGAGCGTGACGGCCAGTCCCGATCCCTCCGCGCCCGCGACGACGGTCGACGTGAACTGGCTCCCACCGATCTGGCCCGGTCCGTGCGGCATCAGCGGATTCACGGCGTCCGTCGGGTCCCAATCGACCTCCGTCGGTTCGAGCACGACCTCGGCGACGGTGGCAGGTTTGACGGGCGGAACCGCCTACACGGTCACCGTGACGGCGAACACCAGCAGCTGCGGATCGAGTCAAGCGTCCACGACCGTGACCACACCGGTCGCTCCGCCCGGACCGCCAACCCTCACCTCGGTCGTCCCCGAGTACACGAGTGCGCCGGCCGCGCTCGCGACCTTCACCCCACCGAGCGCCTGCACGGGCTGCGCCACGGTGACCGGCTACCAGATTGCCTGGTCCGGCGACGGCACCAGCGGGACGTCCGCGACGACCGGGACGTCGGACAGCTTCGCCCTGCCCGCCTACGGCACGCCCTACAGCGTCACGGTCGCCGCAACCAGCGCGGCGGGGACGGGCCCGGTGAGCAACGCCGTGACCGTCACGCCCACGAATACGCCGAGTGCGCCCCTCAATGTGAGCGCCGCACCGGGCTATCTCGCCACCAAGACGTACACCGGGCCCGCCATCAAGGTGACGTGGGCGCCACCGGCCTCGGACGGCGGCCTTCCCCTGACCACCTACAAGATCACCGGTTGGGGCGTGATCACTCAGGCGGCCACCGTGGCCACCCAGGTGTTGTTGCCCTACCCCGCCTACGGCACCAACGTGGTCGTCTACGTCACCGCGTCGAACAGCCTGGGTACGGGACCGAACTCGCCGTACCTTCAATACGATGAGGTGCTCCCCCCCAGCTCGCCTACCGACCTGGTCCTCGTGAGCAGCGCGAATGGCACGGCCACGATCAGCTGGTCGCCACCCGCGCACAACAACGGTGCGCCCACCACCGGCTACGAGGTGAACTGGGGCACGCGCGGGATCTGGCAAAGCGAAATCATCACATCGACCTCGGCGACGGTGCCGTTGACGACGCCGGGCGCCTACAGCATCATGGTCCTCGCCCAGAACAGGGCGGGTGACTCCGCCCCAAGCCCCGCCATCTGCGTGACGAGCGGCACGGCGCCGCCCTGTCCGCCCACCAACCTCGCCCTGGCACAGCAGGTCGGATTCCAGACGAACCCCGTTCTGACTTGGAGCGCACCCACCCAGTTCGGGAACTCACCCGTTGCCTCCTACACGATCACGTGGACGGGCGCGGGGTCCGGCCATCTCACCCAGCCGGCGAGCGCGGGCACGTCGGCCAGCCTCCCGCTCGCCCAGAAGGGTACATACACCGTGCTCGTCACAGCCACGAACGCCTCGGGCACGAGCGAGGCCGCGAGCTTCACCTTCCCGTACACCGGCATCCACCTTCCACCGCCCTAACATTCGCGAGCAGCGATCGCCAAGGAGCGATCACTAGAGTCGGACCAAGCGCCGCGTCTCGCCGACGCGACGCCAGGGAGGACCGTGGACACCGGGTTGAAGCGACGCGATCCCGTGACGGGAGCCTGGTCCGTCCACCCTGATTTGCAGCACAAGCCCTTCACCCTCGCGGAGCGCCACCTCCCCGAGCCCGCGGGTCCGTGTACCTTTTGCATGCTGGCGGCGGAGCCAGTCAACGAGCACGGTGAGATCCGCAACGGCACCCAGATCAGCCGGCTCGACCACACGGGTCCGCACACCTTTGCCCTGGCCAATCGCTGGCGTCCCTTCGAGGAGTCGAGCGGCGCGCAGTTGGTCATCGCGCGTCGCCACGTGTCGTCCGTCGAGGAACTCGAGCCCGACGAGCTGGTCGAGTTCCTCACCGTCCTCCTCTCGTTGCGCGAGCGCCAGGCCACGGCCTTCCACCGCACCCTCGCCTTCGTGAATGTCGGCCTCGAGGTCAACGGGACGCAACCACACCTCCACGGTCAGGTCGTCAGCAGCGACCTCGAGGCGCCGGCACCGCTCGCTCCGGGTCCGACAGCCGAGTCCCTGGCCGAGGACGTGACCCTGGGGCGCGCTCACGACCTGATCGTCGCCGAGACAGCGACGTTCCTCACGTACTGCCCCTGGGCTCCGACAGCCTCGGGCGAAACGCGCGTCACCGCATCGACACGAGAGGGGCTCGCCAAGGGCGTCCTCCGTGCGCTGGACCCGATGCTCGCCGTGTTCGGCAACTTCCCCTATAACCTCGTCGTGCATGGGGGATCCACCATGCTCGTCCAGATCGTCCCGCGATTCACGGCAGTCGGCATCCTGCCCGACTACTTCGGAATGACGGTGATCACGGTTCCACCCGAGGAACTCGCCCCGTCGCTACGGGAACAGCGAGCGGGCGCGACCGCGTAGCGGCGCGGCGCTCGGCCCAGGGCGCCTTCACCGCACCTCCGGGTGAGCCCCCGAAGAGGACTCAGTTGTCTCCGCCAGGGTGAGTGGCATCAGGTTGCGCGACCGCAAGCAACGCCACAGTTCGCGCATCCCACTCCCCGTGGAACAGCACCTCGAGGGCGTGCGCGAAGAAGTCGTCGCCCTCGTCGATCGAGGCGAACAGTGTTAGACACGATCGCAGCTTGACCGCGTCAGCACCCAGCACCGCCTCGGCGCCCACCGCCGCGGTTGACGTCCCCTGAAGTGGTGTAACTAGGACGGTCCGTCAGAAAGACGGATCACCGGAGCAACCTTGACGTGTCCATAGCAAGGCACGAAAGGAAACTCCGG
>JAKANY010000020.1 GCA_021823525.1 Actinomycetes bacterium | reverse complement strand
CGCCTCCGTCGCAACGACGGCGGCTTGCTCGGGCGTGATCACGGTCATCGGCCGCTCCCTTCGATCCGGATCCGCGGGTTGACCAGTCCGAGGAAGACGTCCGCGAGGAGGTTGCCCGCCACCGTCAGCAGCGACACCAGCAGCGTGATGCCCAGCACCGTCGGGATGTCGAGGTTCAACGCCGCGTTGAGGGTCTGGAGGCCCAGTCCCTCGTAGTTGAACACCGACTCGATGATGAGGGCACCGCCGAGCAGCCCCGGGATGTAGAGGCCCAGCAGCGTGATGATCGGACCCATAGCGTTGCGGAACGCGTGGCGGAACAGCACGCGCCAGTTGCCGCACCCCTTGGCGCGGGCCGTGCGGATGTAGTCCTGCACGAGGACCTCGAGAACGGCGCCGCGGAAGAAGCGGCTGAGCCCCGCGACCGACAGGAGCGTCAGGGCGGCGACGGGCAGGATGAACCCCTTGGGATCGGTGAACATGGCCCACGGCGCCACGCCCGACGGCGGGGATGCGGGCAGATGCGGCCAGTGGAACGCAAAGATGTCGATGAGCAGCAGGCTCAGCAGGAACGCGGGAACCGAGTAGAGGATGAACACGGAACCCGTGGCCGTGTAGTCAAACACGGAGTTGCGCCGCGAGGCCTGGATGATGCCCACGATCAGACCGATCACCGTGGCCAGGATGAGCGACACCAGCGCGAGCCAGATGGTGCGTGGCACGTAGAGCTTGATGATCGTCCACACGGACATGTTCTGCTTGTAGGAGTGCCCCAGGTTGAAGTGGAAGATGAGCTGGGTGATGTAGTTCCAGAACCGCACGAAGAAGGGATGGTCCATCCCGTTCTGGTGCGCCCATAGGGCGATGTTGGCCGGTGTTGCGTGGGTCCCGTAGATGACGTAGGCCGGCGCGGTGATCCCGTGCGGCTGGAAGTACGGGAGGGAGAAGGTGATGAATAGGACGATCAGCACGACGATCAGTGCCTGGATGATCCGGCGGATGATGTAAGCCAGCACGGGAAGCCATCCTAGCAGCGGGTATCGGCGTCTCCGGGCTCACGGGGTCCCGGAAACGGGAAACGGGGCCCCTCCGAGAGGGGCCCCGTTTCCCGACGTCGCGCGGGACGCGCCGCGACTCTAGTAGTGCATGTACTCCGGCATGAAGTTCTCCAACGGGTTCGGCTTGAATCCGATCGAACTCTTCAGCGTCTTGATGACCTCACCGGCACCCGTCGACTGGGGCTGGTAGAGCACCGGCAACTGCTGGGCCGCGTACTGGGCGTAGGCCGTGAGCTTGGCCGTGCCGAAGGTCGTCTGCTTGATCAGCGCCGTCATCTGCGGGTCGTTGTAGGTGCCGACGTTGAAGCCACCCGTGGGGGTGAACAGCGTCTCGCCCGACGGGTAGTAGTCCGGCGCGTAGATCCAGCCACCACCCCACGAGCAGATCTCGTAGCCGCCGCCACCACTGCACGACGAGATCACGTTGTTGAACGTGGCGGTGGTGTGGTTGAACTGGATGCCGATCGAGGCCCAGTCCGCGATCTCCGCGTTGAACGTCTCGTCAAGCGACGGGGTACCACTGGCCCAGATGATGCTGAACTTCAACTGGTAGCCCTGCGTGATCCCCGCACCGCACTGGTTCGAGCCGGTGCCCGGGCTGGTGCACGTCATGACGCCGCCCTGCTCGGTCCAACCGTGGCTGGTGAGCAGCGCCTTGGCCGCCGTGAGGTTGAACGGGTACGGGTTCTTCACCGGACCGCTGATCGACGACGGGGTGTTGGGAGGCAGCGGGCTGTAGATCGGGAAGCCGTAGCCCTTGTCAACCTTCTGGATGATGCCCAGCTGGTCGACGGCCATCTGGAGGGCCTGGCGGATGTAGAGCTGCGCGATCGCCGCGTGCTTCGGGTCGTTGGGGCTGAAGTTGAACGGGGCGTAGTTGAAGTCCCACTGCGAGCCCGTGTACATGTTGTAGTTCTGCGCGAGCTGGCCCCAGTTGGGTCCGACCTTGCCGGGCGCGGGCGCGGGCGAGGTCAGGATCGACGGGTCAACGTAGCCCAGGTCGATCTGGCCAGCCTGCAGGGCATTCTCCTCGGCCTGGGTGGACGTGAAGGCCAGTTCCTTGACCTGGGCCACCTGGGCCTTCTGCGGGCCCGAGTACTTGGGGTTCGGCACGAAGGTCGCGTTGCCCAAGTTGTCGAAGTGGGTCAAGCGCCACGGTCCGTCGACGCCGCTCTGCCACAACTTGCCGGTGTAGGTGCTGGTGTTGCCCGACAGGTTGTCGAGGTAGGTCTCGACGGCCTTGCACGCGGTGTTGGTCGAGGCTGCTCCGTAGGTCCCGCCGGCGCAGTTCGCCTTCTGGCCGGGCGCGGTGTAGTCCCACGAGTCCGGGAACGGCGTGATCTCCGACAGGTAGTTGTAGAGGATCCAGCCGGGGTTCACCGAGGTCGTGAAGTTGATCACCACGGAGTTGGCACCCTTGGCGTAGGCCGTCTTGACCTGGTCGGGGATCCCGTAGCCGCCGTTGTAGCCACAGTAGGACGTCGGGTCCGCCTTGTACATGTTCAGGAAGAACATGACCGAGCGGGCGTTGACCGTCTGGCCGTCGATGAACTTCCAGCCCTTCATGTTGAGGGTGACCGTCTTGTTCCCGTTGGTGAACACGGGCGAGGCCGCCAGGGACAGCTTCGGGACGTAGGCGCTGGAGGTGCCCAGACCGAACCAGTAGAGCGGACGGTACATCAGGTCCTGGAACTGGTTGATGTTGTCCACCGAGAAGTAGCTACAGCCCATGTAGGGGAAGATGTAGTTCGGGTTGGCACCCGCACCTTCCGCATACGTGATGACCCCCGAGGGAGCGCTCGCTCCACTCAGGGCTGGAGCGATGAGACCCAGCGACAGCGAGCTGGCGACTGCGCCAACCGTCATCGCGAGCCTGAGTTTGCGCCCTAGATGCATATCTAACTTGCCTCCCTGGGCCACCGAGGTGGCCTCGACGTCTACGAGCCCATCAACGATGGACTGTTGGTCACTGTACCGGGCACGTGGGGGTCGGACAAGTTCATCCAGCGGTGAAATTCACGTAATCGCAATGTAAGAAACGCTGGTCACGGGTCCACGGTCGCAATAACGCCACTGGGGTCACCGGGACAATGCGGCGGCGAGGATTGAAGAGATGTCCGCGTGGACGAACGCGAATCCCTCGGTCATCAGTCGCTCGGGGACCGCACGCTGGCTCGCCAAGACGGCGCCACGCGCGAGGCCGCGGCCCAAGGCGACGTCGAGCGCCAGCGCGGGGACGGGCACGCGCGCGTGGCGTCCCACGGCCGAGGCCAGCGCGGCGGTGAACTGACGATTGGTCACCGGAGAGGGGGCCACCAGGTTGTGGGGACCCTCTTGGTCGGTGTCGAGGATCCACAGGATCGCCCGCACCTCATCGGTCAGCGAGATCGGGCTCACCCACTGGCGACCCGTGCCGAGCACGCCGCCCAGTCCCCGGCGGAACAGGGGCAGCTGGCGCCCGAGCGCCCCTCCCGACGCACTCATCACGATCCCGGTGCGGATCGTCGCCACGCGAGTCCCCAGCCGCTGGGCACGCATCGCCCCGTCCTCCCACGCGACGCAGACGCGCGCCAGGAAGTCGGTGCCGGCGGGGTGGCCCTCGCCGAGGATGGTGTCGGCGGACTCCCCGTAGAACCCCACGGCCGAGGCGCTGACGAGGGTCCCCACGCCCGAGGCGAGGCGCTCGATGGCCTCGACGACGACGCTCGTCGCCGCGGTGCGGGAGATCGCGATCTCCTCGCGTCGCTTGGTCGTCCATCGGCGGTCCCCGATTCCCGCGCCCGCCAAGTTCACGATCGCGTCGAGCCCGCCGACGCGGCGCAGGTCATCCTCGTCGACGGCGCCGGCCGCCGGGTCCCAGCGCACCTGTGTTCCCTCGCCCGATGAGACCCCCGGACGCACGAAGCGCACGACGTCGTCGCCGCGCTCGACCAGGGCCGCCGCCAGGGCTCGACCGATGAGGCCCGAGGAGCCGGTCAGGCCGACGCGCACGAGACCTCGCAGGCGTGACGGACCAGGGCGGCCAACGCGTCGGGTCGACGCAGATGCGCGTCGTGGCGGGCATCGGCGACCTCGACGAACGTCATGAGCGGCGTGATCTCCCCGACGAGCCGCGCGAGCTCGCGGAAGTGCGGGGTCCTCGCCCAGTGGCCGAACGCGAACGTCGTGGCGACCTCGAGAGTTGCCAGCGTGTACGGAGCCGCGGTCCGCAGCGCGGCGAGGTCGCTCATCAGTGCGGGGCCGTCGAGGCGCCGCGACCCTCGCTCGATCTCGCTCAACCGCTCCCAGTCGCGCGCGGACACCATGCGCGTGAAGAACGCCTCGGCCGCGAGCGCGGGATCCGTCGGCAGCGCTGCTGGCGAGTCGTCGCGGGCCAGCACCCACGGCAGGGGGGCCTCGAAGATCACCGCGTGGTCGAGCAACTCGGGTGCTGCGATCGCGGCCCCGAGGACCACGACGCCGCCGAAGGAGTGTCCGAGAGCCAGCACGGGCCGCGACGTCCGCGCGCGCTCGCTCGCCAGGACGCTGACGAGGTCGTTCACGTGTTCGCGAAGCGTCCCCGGCCCCAGCGCGCGCGAGCCCTGGTACCCGCGGCGGTCGTAGGCCACGAGATCCATCTCGGGCAGCGCGCGCGCGATGCGCGTGAAGGACCGGGCCCGATCGAGCCCTCCGTGCACGGCGACCACCGTCGCCTCGGGGTGCGCAGTCCGACGGGCCGACGTCGCCAGCCCCGGCACGGGCGAGGACACGCGCACGAGTCCGGGATCGCGCGCGGTGGCCACGCGCTCGATTCTACGGATCGCCATGGGACGTCGGGCCTTCGATGTGCGACGAGCCCGCCCTAGGCTGGAGCCGTGACGAACGACTTCCCGCCCCCGGCGCCGACCAAGGGCTCCTTCGGGCCCAACGCGTGGCTCGTCGACGACCTCTACGACCAGTATCTCGCGGATCCGACCTCGGTCTCGGCCAGCTGGCGCGAGTTCTTCGCCGACTACCAGCGCTCGACCGTGCCGCCCGTGGCCAGCGCCGTCGCGACCCCCGCCACCGTTCCCACCGCCCCTGCGCCGGCCCCCGCCCCGGCGGTCGAGGGAGCCCAGCCGCTGCGCGGAGCGGCCGCCCGCATCGTCACCAACATGCGTGCCAGCCTCGAGGTGCCCACCGCGACCAGCGTCCGCTCCGTACCGGCTCGGGCGCTCGAGATCAACCGCAGCGCGATCAACGCGGCCCTGGCGCGCTCCAGTGGCGCCAAGGTGTCCTTCACCCACCTCATCGCCTACGCCGTCGTCCGCGCCCTGGTCACGATCCCGGCGATGAATGCGACCTTCGTCGAGGCGATGGACGCCAAGGGGACGCCCGGGGTCATCCGCCACGACCACGTCGGCCTAGGACTGGCCGTGGACGTCGAACGGGCGGACGGGTCGCGCAACCTGATGGTCCCGGTGATTCGCGAGGCCGACACGATGGACTTTCGCTCCTTCCTGCTCGCCTACGAGGACCTCATCCGCAAGGTGCACGCTGGCACGATCGGCGCCAATGACTTCATCGGGGCCACCGTCACGTTGACGAACCCGGGCACCTTGGGCACGATCCAGTCGGTCCCGCGGCTCATGCCGGGCCAGGGCGTCATCATCGGCGTGGGCGCGCTCACCTGGCCGGGCGGCTTCGAGGCCGCAGATCCCCGCTCGCTGGCCGACCTTGGCGTCGGGCGCGTCATGAACATGACCTCGACCTACGACCACCGCATCATCCAAGGTGCCGAGTCGGGTCTCTTCTTAAAGTACGTCGCTGAGTGCTTGACGGGCGCCCACGACTTCTACGACGACGTCTTCGGCTCGCTGGGGATCCCCGCCGAGCCCATGCGCTGGTCCGTCGACCGCAACCCGGGTCCCACCGACGAGGCCGAGCGCGTGCTCAAGCACATCCGGGTGCAAGAGCTCATCAACATGTTCCGCGTGCGCGGTCATCTCTACGCGCACCTCGATCCGCTCCACAGCGATCCGCCGCCGGTGCACGAGGAGCTCGAACTCGCGACCTACGGCCTCACGATGTGGGACCTGTCACGGCGCTTCGTCACCGGTGGGCTCGCCGGCCGCGAGGTGGCGACCCTCGAGGAGATCCTCGAACTGCTCCGCCGCGCGTACTGCCGCACGATGGGCATCGAGTACGGCCACATCATGGATCCGGCGCAGAAGCGCTGGATCCAGGTGCGCGTGGAGGGCGTCGACCCCGCGGTCAGCCCCGAGCAGAAGCGCCGCATCCTGCAGGCGCTGAGCGAGGCTGAGGTCTTCGAGCGCTTCCTCCACTCGCGCTACGTGGGCCAGAAGCGCTTCGGCCTCGAGGGCGGCGAGTCAACGATCGTCGCTCTCCAGACCATCCTGGACGCAGCCACCGAGGAGGGCCTGCGCGAGGCGGTGATCGGCATGGCCCACCGCGGGCGCCTCAACGTCCTGGCCAACGTCGTGGGCAAGTCCTACAGCGAGATCTTCTCGGAGTTCGAGGGCAACCTCGATCCCGAGAGCGTCCAGGGCTCAGGCGACGTCAAGTACCACAAGGGAGCCCGCGGCGTCTTCACGAGTGCATCGGGCGCCGAGATCGAGGTGTCGATGGCGTCGAATCCCTCGCACCTCGAGGCCGTCAGCCCGGTGGTCGAGGGCATCGTGCGCGCCAAGCAGGACGTGGTCGTTCGCCCGGGTGAGGCCGCCGAGCGCGACCACATCGCCGAGGTCTACCCGTACCTGCCGATCCTGGTGCACGGCGACGCGGCCTTCGCGGGCCAGGGCGTGGTGGCCGAGACCCTCAACCTGTCGTTACTCTCGGGCTACCACGTCGGCGGCGCAATCCACGTCGTGATCAACAACCAGGTGGGCTTCACGACGGCGCCCGAGTCGGCGCGCTCCAGCGTCTACCCGACGGACGTCGCCAAGATGATCCAGGCGCCGATCTTCCACGTGAATGGCGACGACCCCGAGGCCTGCGCCCGCGCGGCGCGCCTGGCCTTCGACTACCGCCAGGAGTTCCATCGCGACGTGGTCATCGACATCGTCTGCTACCGACGTCACGGGCACAACGAGGGCGACGACCCGAGCTACACGCAGCCTCAGATGTACCAGATCATCGACCAGTTGCGCTCGGTGCGTAAGGGCTACACCGAGACCCTGGTGCGCCGCGGCGACCTGTCGATGGAGGAGGCCGAGGCGGCCCTCGACGCCTTCAACGCTCGGCTGCAGGCGGTTCTCGACGAGGTGCGGACGGTGCCGGTGCCCGAGCTGAGCGGCGTCCCCGTCGCTGACGTGCCTGTCGACGCACCCGCCCCGGCGACCGGCGTGGACGCTGAGGTGCTCACCCGCGTGGCCGAGGCCACGATGCAGGTGCCCGAGGGCTTCGCCGTCCACCCCAAGCTCGAGCGGCAGTTCACCCAACGCCGCGCGGCCCTGGCCGGCGGGGAGGTCGACTGGGCGCTTGGTGAGGCCCTGGCGTTCGGGACGCTGCTGGTGGAGGGGACACCGGTGCGCCTCGTCGGGCAGGACTCGCGCCGCGGGACCTTCTCCCATCGTCACGCCGCGCTCATCGACTACCAGACGGGTGACCAGTACGTGCCACTTGCCCACCTGGGATCGGAGGCCGCCTTCACGGTGCGCGACTCGCTGCTCAGCGAGTACGCGGCCCTGGGCTTCGAGTACGGGTACTCGGTCGAGGCTCCCCGCTCGCTGGTGATGTGGGAGGCGCAGTTCGGCGACTTCGTCAACGGCGCCGAGATCATCATCGACAACTTCCTCGTGGCCGCCGAGGACAAGTGGGGCCAGCACGCCGGCCTGGTGATGCTCCTGCCCCACGGCTACGAGGGCCAGGGCCCCGAGCACTCGAGCGGGAAGATCGAGCGGTTCTTGTCGCTGAGCGCCCGCAACAACCTGCGCCTCGCGCAGCCCACGACCGCCGCCCAGTACTTCCACCTGCTGCGCAGCCAGGTCCGGCGTGACCACGTGACGCCGCTGATCGTCTTCACGCCCAAGTCGATGCTCCGGGCGGTGGCGACCCGCTCACCGCTCGCGGAGTTCACCGACGGCGCCTTCGCTCCGGTGCTCGACGACCGCATCGATCCCGCTGACGTGCGGCGCTTGGTCTTCGCTTCGGGCAAGATCGCCCACGAGGCGATCGCCCGCCGTGACGCGAGTGGCTCACGCGACGTCGCCATCGCCCGCGTCGAGCAGCTGTATCCGTGGCCCCACGAGGCCATCGACGCGGCGCTGGCGCGCTACCCGCTGGTGCGCGAGGTGATGTGGCTCCAAGAGGAGCCCGAGAACATGGGGGCGTGGCCCTTCGTGCACCACCAGGTGCACCAGCAGCTGCGCGAGGTGGCGGTGTCGCACGTGGCGCGCGCCGAGTCGGCGAGCCCAGCCACGGGCAGCGGCCTCGTGCACGCGGCCGAGCAGGCTGACCTGCTGGATCGGGCGCTGCGATGAGCGCCTCCCGCGCTCGCCTGCGCGTCGTGGTCGACGGCTCGAATCTGGCCACGGAGGGCCGAAGCGACCCCAGCCTGGCCCAGCTCGACGAGGTCCTGCGCTCCTTTCGGGAGGAGAACGCCCGGGCCGAGCTCATCGTGGTGGCCGACGCGACCTTCGGACACCGAGTCGCGGCTTCCGAGCGGGCGCGGTTCCACCAGCGCGAGGCGGAGGGGACCATCGTGACGCCACCGGCTGGCGCGATCGGCCGAGGCGACGCCTTCATCTTGAAGATTGCCGATCGCATCGGCGGCACCGTCCTGTCCAACGACTCCTTCCAGGAGTTCCAGCCCACGTACCCGTGGCTCTTCGACGAGGGCCGCTTGATCGGCGGCAAGCCGGTCCCGGGTGTGGGATGGATCTTCACGCCGCGCCTGCCGGTGCGCGGCGCGAAGTCGGCGCGCGCCGCGAAGAAGGCGCAAGCGGCGCTCGAAGCTGAGGTGGGCAGCGAGGAGATCCCCGCCGTCCCCGCTCGCGCGCGCCGCTCGCGCAAGACGACGCCCGATGCGGCCGCCGCACCCGCTCCCGCACCAGCGCCCGAGCCCGCGCCCGCGCCGGCGCCGGCGCGACGCTCGCGACGCCGGTCACCAGTCGACACGCCGACCGAGACGGTCCCGGCTCCGGCCACCGAGCCGGTGCCGACCGCTTCGCGGCGGGGACGACGGCGCGCGAGCGCCGCGCCCGCCGTCGAGACGGCACCCGTGGCACCCGCCCGGGCGACTCGCGCCCGCAAGCGGGCGCCCGACGTCGTCGTGGCACCCGAGCCAGCCGCCGAGCCCGCCCCGTCGCCGGGACGCCGCGCGCGACGGGGCACGCGGGTCGACGAGGCGGTCACGCCCGCGCGGACCCCGAGTCGTGCGCCCGCCGCGCCCGTCGCCGAGGACGCTCCGAGATCGCAGCATCGCAGCCGCCAGCCGGTCAACAGCGAGGCCGCCTACGAGGCGCTGCGCGACGCCGTTCCCGTGGGATCGACCGTCGAGGGCCTGGTGCGCTCCTTCACCTCCCACGGGGCGGTCGTCGAGGTCCGACTCGGTACCGACGTCGTCGAGTGCTACGCGCCCACCGCGAACCTGGGAAACCCCCCGCCGGCACGTGCGCGTGAGGTGCTCGCGCGAGGCGACGTGCGCACGTTCCAGCTCCTCGCGCTCCATCCCGAGCGCCGCCTCGGAGAACTGGGACTCCCGTGAGTGACGTCGAGCTCCCCGCCGACCCGACACTCTGGCTCCCGCACCGGCCGCCGTTCCTCCTGATCGATCGCATCGACGAGCTGGACGCGGGGCGCCGCGCCGTCGGCCGATGGCACCTGCGCGGTGACGAGTGGTTCTTCGCAGGCCACTTTCCCGGGCGGCCGACGACGCCTGGCGTACTCCTGGTCGAGTCGATGGCCCAGTGCGGAGCCGTGGCCGTGCTGGCGGACCCGCGATACGCCGGGCGGCTTCCCCTGTTCGGTGGCGTCGAGCGGGCCCGCTTCCGGCGTCAGGTGGTCCCGGGGGACACCGTGACCCTGGCCACCGAGATGACCCGTCTGTCGGGTCGCGCGGGACGAGGCCACGGGGTGGCCACCGTCGGCGGCGAGCTCGCCGCGGAGGCCGACCTCTTCTTCGTCGTCGTCGACGCCTCGTGAGGGTCGCGACCTGGAACGTCAACTCGGTGCGGGCGCGGATCGAGCGCATCGTCCCGTGGCTCGAGGAGAGCGCCCCCGACGTCGTGCTGCTCCAGGAGACCAAGGCGGACGATGGTCAGTTCCCGTCCGCGACGCTGGCGGCACTCGGCTACGAGAGCGCCCACTACGGCCAGGGACGCTGGAACGGTGTGGCGATCCTGTCGCGCGTCGGCCTGCGTGCCGTCGAGCGGGGTCTGGCCGATGGCGAGGCTCGGATGATCTCGGCCCTCTGCGGGCCCCTGCGCGCCACGAGTTGCTACGTGCCCAACGGGCGAGCCCTGGACGACCCTCACTTCGCGGCCAAGTTGCGCTGGCTGGACGCGCTGCGCGACCGGCGCGAGGACCGGGATCGCGGTGTCCCCGAGGTGATCGGTGGCGACTTCAATGTGGCGCCCGCGGATCTCGACTGCTACGACCCGGCCTCCTTCGTCGGCGCGACGCACGTCAGCGGGGCCGAGCGGGCCGCCCTGGACGCGCTCGAGGCGACGGGACTCACCGACGCCTGGCGCCACCTCCATCCCCACGAGCCGGGATACACCTGGTGGGACTACCGGGCGGGCGCGTTCCACCTCGACCACGGGCTGCGCATCGACCTGCTGCTCGTCGAGGACTCCTTGGTTCCTGCCTTGGAGGCGGCCACCGTCGACCGTGAGGCCCGGCGCGGGCCCAAGCCCTCCGACCACGCCCCCGTGTGGATCGATCTGGCTCTCGAGTCCGACACGCACCGCGTCGAGGTCGACGTCTAGGTCCCGAACGCCATCGCCGGGAGGGGCACCTCGATGAGGTGCGGTCCGGGCTCGTGGGCCGCGTCGCGCAGGGCGCCGACCAAGTCGGTGGCGTCGGTCACGCGTCGTGCCGCGACGCCGTAGCCGCGGGCGAGCGCCACGTGGTCGATCGTAGGGGCGCTGAGGTCAGTGAGCGCGTGGCTGGCGCCGGCATTCGGGAGCGGGCCCAGCCGGGTGCGCTCGAGGCGCAAGATGTCGTAGGCGTGGTTGGCCAGGACGACGACCGTGACGTCGAGCCCCTCGCGGGCGAGCGACCAGAGAGCCTGGACCGTGTACATCGCGGCGCCGTCGGCCACGAGGGCCGTCACGCGCGCGCCGCTGCCCAGCGCGGCACCGAGCGCCGCGGGCAGACCGAAGCCGATCGCGCCGCCCGTGAGCGTGAGGAGGCGGTGCGGTGGCGCCGCGGCCAGCGCCGAGTACAGGTGGAGGCCCGCCGTGTTGGCCTCGTCGACGACGACGGCGTCCTCGGAGAGGGTCGCGGCGACTGCCGCGGCCAGGGAGGCGGGGTTGAGGTCGCCGTCGGGAGCCGTCACCGGATCGGCGTCGGGTCCCGGCTGGCGCACGGCGTCGCTCGCGCGCGCCAGGTCCGCGAGCGCGGCCGCGGGGTCGACGCCGTCTTCAGCGAGGTCGAGGATGCGACAGTCCGGGGGCAGCAGGCGGCTGGGCAGCCCGGGGTAGGCGAAGAAGCCGACCGGCGCGGCCGCGCCCACGAGGACCACGCGCTCGAGGTCGGCGAGCTGGGCGATGGCGAACTCACTGAGGTAGATGACGCGCTCGGGCGAGACGACGCCGGCACCGTGGGCGAGCACCGCCGGGAACGTCTCGACGAGCAGGCGCGCTCCCGCGGCCGCCGCGACCGACGACGCATCGGCCAGCGCCTCGGTGCCCAGGGAGCCGCCGAGCACGAGGGCCGCACGGCCGTCCCGCAGCCAGCGCCAGGCCTCCTCGACGGTTGCCGCCGGGGGGCGAGGGCGCGATGGCGCGGGCGCGAGGGGCCAGGAGGGTGGCGTCGCGGACAGATCCGACCACGCGACGTCGGCGGGCAGCACGAGCGTCGCGATCCCGCCGCGGACCCCCCGCGTCCCGGCCAGGGCACCGACGGCCGACGTGGGGACGTCGTCGGCGGACGACGCGGTCGTCACGGTCCCGCCGAGGGAGCCCGCGAGCTCGGCGAGCCGGCTGGCCAGGGGTGGGTCCAGGCGGTCGTGCGCGCGCGGGTGCGCGCCCACCACGTTGAGCACGGGCACGTGGGCGCGTCGCGCGTTGTGCAGGTTCGCCCACCCGTTGGCCAGGCCGGGTCCCAGGTGCAGCAGCGTGGCCGCCGGCCGTCCCGCGACGCGGGCGTACCCGTCGGCGGCGCCCGTGGCGACGCCCTCGAAGAGGCACAGGACCGGACGCATGGCCGGGGCGCCGTCGAGCGCGGCGACCACGTGCATCTCGGAGGTTCCGGCGTTGGCGAACACGGTGTCGACGCCGTTGGCGCCCAGCGTGCCGACCAGCGCCTCGGCACCGTTCACGGTGCCGCTCGCTCGTCGAGGTGGCGGTAGGGGTTGAGCAGCCGCCAGGGGTCGAAGGCCAGCTTGATGCGGCGCTGCAACTCGACGAGCGTGGGGTCGGTCAGCGCGAGGTACGGGGCCTGCTTGTCTCGCCCGATGCCGTGCTCGCCCGAGATCTGCCCACCCAGCCGGACGCCCTCGCCCAGCAGCGCCAGCATCAGGGCGCGCCGCCGCTCGTCGTCGGGCTGGAACACTGACAGGTGGACGTTGCCGTCACCGATGTGGCCGCAGCCCGCGACCAGGGCGTCGAACCGCGCCGCGATGTCGGTCGCCGCGGCCAGGAACGCGGGCACCCGCGAGCGCGGGACCACCACGTCGATCAGGTCGTTGGCGCCCGCGGCCTTGGAGACCCAGAAGAGTCGCTCCCGGGCCTCGATGAGACGCTGGGCCATCGCCCCCTCGAGCACGTACACGTCCAGGACGCCTCGCCCTCCGAGCAGCGCGCTCAGGTGCTCGAGGTCGGCGTCGAGCTGCTCGCGGGTGCGCGTCTCGAGCACGATCACCAGGTAGGCGGAGGTCCGGGCGGCGATCGCGGGAGCGATCCCCAGCGTCAGTCCCGATGCCGACGTGATCGCGGCCATCGTGACTAGGTCCACGTACTCGACGATGGAGGGCTCGAGGCCGCTGGCCACCAGCGGCGGCACCGCCGCCGCGGCGCTCCGGAGATCCTCGAAGGGCGCGAGCACCGTCGCCGTGTGGGCCAGCCGGGGTGAGAGCCGCAGGGTGATGGCGGTGACCAGGGCGAGCGTGCCCTCACTGCCGATGATCAGCTGGGTGAGGTCGTAGCCACTCGAGTTCTTGACGACGGGCCCGCCGGTCGTGACGACCGTGCCGTCGGCGAGCACGGCCTCGAGGCCGGTGACGTGGTGTCGTGTGACGCCGTGGCGCACGGCGCGCATACCCCCCGCGTTGGTGTTGACGTTGCCCCCGAGGGATCCGGAGGTCTCGCCGGGGTAGACCGGGTAGCGCAGCCCGTGGGGCTCGAGCGCCGCGTCCAGGTCGCGCAGGGTCACGCCGGCCTCGACGACCGCGATGTGGTCGTCCGCGTCGAGGGACCGGATCCGGTTCATTCGTGCGAAGCTGACCACGAGGCCGCCGGGGATGGGGACGGCGCCGCCCGAGAGCCCGGTGCCCGAGCCTCGCGCGGTCATCGGGAGGCGGTGGCGGGTGGCCAGGCGGGCGATCTCGGCGACCTGGTCGGTGGTGGTCGGATAGGTGACGGCGAAGGGCTCGATCGCCACCGGGTGGAGGGACTCGTCGTGGAGGTCGTCGGGGGCGTGGTAGGGGGAGAAGGTCACGGCGCCGGGACCGAGCAGGTTCTCGAGGGACGTGCGCAGCGAGGACGGGCCGGTCACGGCGCCACGCTACTGCTCAGGTTCGCTCGCGGACTCGAGCGACGCCGCCAGCTCCCGTCGGATCGCCGCGAGCCGGCGGTGCAGCGCCTCCCCGGTGACGGGCGCCGCCTGGCGTTCGAGCTCGCGCACGGCGTCCTCGACGGGGGTCAGGAAACGTGAGGGCTCGCGGTCCGGGAAGCGCGGGTCATTGCGTCCGCGGCTCCACGTGATCAAGAGGTGCTCCTCGGCACGGCTCAAGGCCACGTAGGCGAGCCGTCGCTCCTCCTCCAGCTGGTCGGCGGCCACCGCGGCGTAGTGGGGCAGCTGACCCTCGGCCCACCCGATCGCCGCCACGCCCGTGAACTCCAGGCCCTTGGCGCGGTGGATCGTCGAGAGGGCCACGGCGTCCGGGTTGTCGGGTGGGCTCTGGCGGCCGGCCCCCGAGCTGATCAGGTCAGAGGCGGGTGCGTGCTCGGGGCCGCGCCTCTCGTAGGGCACGCCCGCGGCCTCGAGGGCGCGCGCCACGGGATCCAGCTGCGCGTTGGTGCGCGCCAGCACGGCCAGGTCGCGCCACGCCACGCCGGGGTGGTGGTGGAGGGTCAGCCACCGCACGACGTTGGACGCCTCCTCGTCGTCGGCGTCGTAGGCGCGCACGACGGGGATCTCCCCGTGCTCGCGGGCTGGCGAGATGCCTCGAGCCCCCGTCTCGAGCAGCGTGCTGGCGACCCGGACGATGGGGGCGGTCGACCGGTGGTTTCGGGTGAGGTCGATCGTGACGGTTCGCGGCCACGTCGCGACCAGCTCGCCCAGGAGCCGCGGGTTCGCCCCGTTGAAGCCGTAGATCGACTGGTTCGCGTCGCCGACGCTGAACAGGTCGGGATCCTCGCCACCGAGCTCGCGCAGGAGCGCGAACTGGAGCGGGTTCATATCCTGGGCCTCGTCGACGTAGAGGGCGCGCGTGCGGTGCCGCACCGATGCGCGCACCGCCGGCACATCGCGTAGCAGGGCGATGGCCTCGGTGAGCAGGAGGTCGAAGTCCAAGACGCCGCGACTGCGACACAGTCCGACGTAGCGGTCCAGGAGGTCCGCGAAGTCCGCGGCGCGCAGCGGACTGTCCCGGCGATGTCGGCGCACGTGGGCGAGGTAGGTGTGCCCGGTGAGGCCCTGGCTCAGGGCCCAGCCCAGCTCGACCTCGAGGCGAGGGACCTGCCAGTCCTCGATGCGCATGCCCTCAGCGGTCATCGACTCGGCCACGGCGCTCACGAGGCGTCGGCGCGAGGCCTCGATGACCGCCGGCGGACGACCGAGGTCGGAACGGTGCTCGTTGACGATGGTCAGCGCCGCGCGGTGGAACGTGCCCGCGCGCACGTCGCGGATGGAGGCGCGCGCCAGGCGCCGGCGCAACTCGTCGGCCGCCTTGCGCGTGAACGTGAGGGCCAAGACGGCTCCCGCCTCGTGCTCACGCCGGGCGACGCGGCGCTGGATGCGCAAGGTGAGGACGTGGGTCTTGCCCGACCCCGCGGTCGCCCGCACGAGGATCTGGCGCTCGGGCGAGGTGACCGCCTCACGCTGCTCGGGGGTGAGGCCCGTCAACAGCTCGTCGGAGAAGGTGATCTCACCGCTCATCGCCCTGACGCTACCGGGCCCGAGTCGCCCCAAACCTGCCCGGTATCCTGGATCGATGCTGCGGGCGCTGGGCGACGGGACCCTGATGGGAGCCGTGTCGGGTGAGGGGGCGCCCCGGGTGCTCCTCCTGCACGGCTGGCGGCGAACGAGCGCGGACTTCGCGGTGGTCCAGCAGCGTCTCGCCGACGACGGCCTCTCGTCGATCGCCCTCGACCTGCCGGGGTTTGGCGCGTCCCCCCCTCCCGCTCGCGCCGGCGGTGCGCGCACGTACGCGGAGCTGGTCGGGGGAGTGCTCGAGGAGTTTCCCGAGCCGGCCGTGCTCGTCGGTCACTCCTTCGGTGGCCGGGTCGCCACCGTGCTGGCCGCGCGGCAGCCCTCGCGCGTGGGCCGGCTCGTCGTGACCGGAGCCCCCCTGCTGCGCCTGGGGGCGCCGGCGCGCCCGCAGCGGTCCTTTCGCGCGCTGCGCGCGCTTCACCACCTCGGACTCCTCAGCGACGAGCGCATGGAGGCGGCCCGCCGTCGCCACGGCTCCGACGACTACCGGGCGGCCTCGGGCGTCGTGCGCGACGTGCTCGTCGCCACGGTCGCCGAGACCTACGAGGAGGAGATCGACGCGCTCACGGTGCCCCTTTCCCTGGTCTGGGGCGAGGACGATGCCGTCGTACCCCTGAGTGTCGCCGAGGCGGTCGCCGCACGCCGACGAGCGCGCGGCGGGAGCGTCACGCTCGACGTCGTGCCGGGCGCGGGGCATCTCACGCCCCTGACGTGCCCGGAACGCCTGGTCGCGGCGACGCACGAGTCCCGGACATGAGCGCCCTCGTGGTGCTGGGTGCGCTGGGACTCGGGGGCGCCTACCTCGCCCAGTTGCTCCGCTGGCTGCGCGTCATGCAACGCGAGCATTACCTCCCGGGTTCCGCGAGTCGCTTCCTGAGCCGCTGGACGTCGCCGACGGCGCCGGGCGCCCAGGCGCGCCACCCGACCCGAAGGCCCCTGACGCTCAGCCATATCCTGGTTGTCGCGCTCATCGCGTCGCTCCTTGCGGGACGCCCGCTGGCCGCGGTCGTGGTCTCCATCCTCTACGGGCTGACCTGCCCCACCGGACTGTCCCTGCGCGGGCGCACCGGACGTCTGCGCTGGACGCGCCGCGCCTCGACGACGGCTGCGCTCGTCACGGCACTCGCGGCGGTCATCGTGGCGCTGTCAATGGTGGCGTCGGCGGCCTGGGCCGGCGGCGTCATCGTGGTGTGGCTCACGCCACTGCTCGTCGACGGTGCCGCCCGCGTGATGCTGCCCCTCGAGGATCGTCGTGCGCGGGTGTACGTCGCGCGGGCCGCGGCGCGCCTGGCGACCGTGCGCCCGCGGATCGTCGCGATCACCGGCTCCTACGGCAAGACCTCGACCAAGCAGCACCTCGCCCACCTGCTCGGCGACGCCCTCGCGACGCCGGGCAGCTACAACAACCGCGCAGGCATCTCGCGCACGATCAACGAGCAGCTGACCGACGGGACCGCGGTCTTCATCGCCGAGATGGGCACCTACGGACCGGGAGAGATCCGCGCACTCTGTGCGTGGTGTCCACCCGAGGTCGCGGTCGTCACGGCGATCGGTCCGGTGCACCTCGAGCGCATGGGCTCGGTCGGGGTGATCGAGGAGGCCAAGCGGGAGATCACCGAGCGGGCCTTGACGGTCGTGCTGAACGGCGACGACGAGCGCCTGCGGAGTTGGGTGGCGTCGTTGCGTGACGCGGGCAAGAAGGTGCTGCTCGCCGGTTCCCAGGCGGCCGGGCTGGACGTGCGCGTGCGCCCCGAGGGCGAGGGCTGGGTGGTCGAGGTGGGGGACCAGTCCCCGCGGCGGCTCTCCGCCCCCGTGGGACTGCGCGCGTCCAACGTGGCCTGCGCGATAGCCGCGGGGCTCGCGCTGGGCCGCGACCTCGACGAGCTCGTCACCCGGGCCGCCACGCTGCCTGCGGTCACCAGTCGCGCCACCGTGGCGGTGGCGCCCTCGGGCGTCACGGTCGTCGACGATACGTACAACGCGAATCCGGCGAGCGCCCGGGCGGCGGTCGACCTCCTGCTCGCGCTGGACGTGCCCGGGCGCCGGGTGCTGGTCACGCCGGGCATGGTCGAGCTGGGGCGCATCCAGTACGGCGAGAATCTGGCCCTCGGACGACGCGCCGCCGCTCACCGGATCGAGCTCGTCGTCGTCGGACGCACCAATGCCGTGCCGCTCGGCGTCGGCTACGGGGAGGGCGCGCGGCGCGTGAACCGCCGTGACCAGGCGGTGGCGTGGGTGCGCTCGGCCCTGGGGCCCGGCGATGCGGTCCTCTACCTCAACGATCTGCCAGACCACTACCCTTAGACGACCGATGAGACGAGGTGCGACGTGACGAGTGCGGTTCTGTTCGGTGGGCCCTCGCCCGAGCACGACGTGTCGATCCTGACGGGCCTCCAGGCGCTGCGCGAGCTGCGCGGGGCGGGATCGGTGGTCGGCATCTACTGGTCGAAGGCCGGCGTCTTCTACCAGGTGCCCAACGACCTCGAGGCCGCCGACTTCCTCGGTGGCGTGCCCCGAGGCTCCAGCGCCCTCGTGCTCCAGGCGGGCGAGGAGGGCGGGTTCATCACCGTCGCCGGGCGGCTCGGTCGAGGTCGCCGCCTCGACCTCGAGGCCGTCGTCCTGGCCACGCACGGCGGCCCGGGCGAGGACGGGACACTGCAGGCGGCACTCGACCTGGCCGGCGTCGCCTACGCCGGTCCGACGGTCGCGGGCGCCGCGCTAGGCATGGACAAGTGGTCCTTCGCCGCGGCGGTCGGGACGGCGGGGCTGCCCACCTTGCCGCGCGTGCTGCTCGAGGAGGGCGTCACCCTTCCCTTCGATGGGCCCTACATCCTCAAGCCGCGCTTCGGCGGTTCGTCGATCGGCATCGACGTCGTGATCGACGAGGACACCGCGCGGGCACGCGCGACCACCAACCCCCACCTGGCGCGCGGATGCGTCGTCGAGCCCTACCGGGCCGACCTGCGCGACCTGCAGATCGCGGTGCGCACCTTCCCGGTCCTGGAGCTGTCCGCCCTGGAGCGGCCGCTGCGCGCCGCGGGGGCCGGCGAGATCCTCGACTACCGCGACAAGTACGTCGGGGGCGAGGGGATGGTGTCGGCGCCCCGGGAGCTGCCCGCGAACGTCGCTCCGGACCTGGCCGAGGCGCTGCGCGCCGCGGCGCGCACCGTCGCGGCTGTCGCCTCGGTGCGCGGCGTCGCACGCATCGACTTCCTGGCCTCGGACGACGAGTGGTACGTCAACGAGATCAATACCATCCCCGGCTCGCTGAGCAAGCATCTGTTCGTGGATCCGCCGCTGCCCTTTGCGCAGCTGCTCGCTGACCTGATCGCCGAGGCTCGGCAGCGCCCGAGCCACCAGTACAGCGCCGCGGGCGCCGACGGCGTCGTGTTACGCAGTGCGGGCACCATCGCCGCCAAACTGGCGTAGCCGCGGCACGCGGGCCAGGGCCTCAGCCAGGTCCGTGCTGTAGGGGTCGAGGAGCCGTCCGCGCTCCAGGGCCCAGTAGGCGAGCTCGACGTCGCCGGCGCGCAGCGCGGCGTCGTGGACCGCGAGGGCGGCCCACTCCCCATCGCGCTGGAGTCGGGCCGCGTGCCCTTCGGCGAGGAACCAGTCGAAGCCTCGCAGGGCGCACGCCAGCGGCTCGCCCTGGACGAGCGCCAGCGCGCTCTCCAGCCGCTCGCGGGATGCAGCACCCGAGAGCGTGCGGGCCTCGGCGACCAGGTGGTGGAAGCGCCCGACGTCGGTGGTGACGCCGTGCGTTTGGTAGAGCCCGCTCGAGGAGACGGGGTGGAGGCGAGATCCGCGCGCGTCGGTCCCGAGGCTTCGCCGCACTGCCGTCGCGACGTTCATCAACGTGCGCGCCGACGCCTCGGCGTCGGCGCGCGACAGCACGCGGCTGCGCAGGCGCTCGCCGGTGACCGGCTCGTGCGCGTGCAGCGCCAGGTACGTCGTCATCTCGATGCAGCGGCGGCGCAGGGGCTCGGAGAAGGGCTCGGCGAGCCCGCGCACCACGGGATCGGCCCGGAGGAGCTCGACGACGACTTCGCTGGTCACCGGCGCGGTTGGTGCGGCGACCAGCCGACCCTCGTAGGAGGCGAGCAGGTCGTCGGGCGGCTGGGCGCGCTCGAGCGTGACGGCGCTGGCGCGAAGGGCCGGCTCGATCGCGTCGGCATCGCCCAGGTAGACGACGAGCTGATGGCGGACCGCCCGCACGGCCAGGGCGTGCAGCAACTCGCCGTCGTCGCGGGTGCACACCACGCGCCCGCCGTCGTGGAGGCCGACGACCCGTTCGCGCACCGCGTCGTCGTCCCACTGGGCAGGAACTCGCAGGCGACCCCCCTCGCGCGCGAAGGAGACGAGTTCGGGGTCCTCCCCGTCGACCAGGCACACGACGGTCGGGCGGCCATCGTCGCCGCGCTGGGGCCCCGGCTCGCTCGCGCTCACGCGAAGGAGTCCGTCCAGCGAGTCGCCGATGACGTGGCGCAGACGTCCCAGCAGCGCGGGATCGACGCTTCGGGTGGCCGTGATCAGCGCGTCGACCTCGTCGGGCGCGGGAACGTCACGGTCGCGTCGCAGGCGGTCGGTGCGCTGGCGAACGGCCAGTGCGAGGGGCAGGCCCTCGAGGCCGACCGCTGGGGTGGGACGCGAGGGCAGGCCGGGGCGCAGCGGCGCCCGGGCCGTGGCCGTGACGTGAGCGACGGGACGGGCGCCTCGTGGTGGTGGTCCGAGCGGGGGCCACAGCGTCAGGAGCGCCACGATCAGTCCCGCCAGCCACGCCGTTCCGCCCCAGGGAACCACCTCACCGTGCCGGAGCCGGGCGACGCCGCGCGCCACCTGGACCACGAAGGCCAGCCAGAACCCGGCGAGGGCGACCAGGAGCAACTGCAGCACGGCGCCGTGGTCACGGTGGGTGGCGATCGACCACTTCTCGACCACGACGTAGGGGGTGAGCACGAAGTAGAGCGCCAGCGCCGCGCCCTGCGCTGGACCGCTGACCCAGCGCCTCATGCGATCGGCACGGCTCGCCACGTCGTGCGCGGACTCGTCGCGATCAGCGTCAGATCGCACGCGGGACTCGGGACGAAGTAGAAGGTCGCGATCACCGAGGTCGCGTCCGGGCACTGCAGGAGTGCCTCGACCGGCGCGTCCGTCTCGAGGCGCCACGGTCCCGACCGCAGCTGGGGAACCAGCACCGAATCGCCGGCGTGCGCCAGGACGCCCGCGACGCTCGTCGTGGTCAGCGCGGTGACGGACGCGCTCGGCCTGGCGCTCGAGGCGATCGGCCGCCAGGATCGCGCGGCGGAGGTCGTGCTCGTCGCGCCCGTGCTGACTGGTTCGGGGCGCGGCGTCGCGAGCGCTCCCGTCGAGCGCGCGGCACTCGCGGACCTCGTCGGAGTCGTACTCGTCGCGGTACTCGCGAGCCTCGTCGGAGGTTTCGGTGGGGTCGTGCTCGTCGTCGCGGGCACACGACGTGGCGTGGGCGGGGCCGGACGGGGCGGACTGGTCAGCGTGACCGCGACGATGAGCAGCAGCAGAGGGCTCGACCACAGTGCCAGGTGCGCCGTGCGGGGACGCCTCGTCCCACGCGTCGCCGTCCCACGAACGCGAGGAGTCGCTGACGTCACCCAGGGATTCTCGGACACGGTTGGTCACACCAGGTACCGATGGGCGAAGAATTGAAGTTCATTCTGGAGCGCGTCGACGTCGGCGTGCTCGGACTGGGCAACCTCGTCCCACGAGCGCTCCTCGAACACCAGCGCGTAGGTCAGTCGGGCGAGCCGATCGTGCGGCCCGCCGAGGTAGCCGCGCAGCCTCTCGTCCAGGGTCGACGGCTCGTCGGCGGTGGTGGCGGGGGTCATCGGCGGTGGGGTGTCCTTCTCGCGGAGGATCCAGCGGCGGAGCCGTCCGCGCAGCGCCGAGAGGATGTCGAGTGCGGCGTAGGGCCGGCTCTGGCCGGCCCACTGCGTCAGGATCTCGGTCGTCGTGGCGAGGGCCAGGCCCATGAACTCACCGGGCTCGCACGGGACGCCCTGACCGAATCTCAGTCGGCGGCAGACGCTCACGATGCCCGGCAGCAGCGTCTGGAGCAGCGCGCGGCGCACCTCGTCGTCACGGGCCTCCACGAGCAGCGCCTGGACGATCGCGGCCCGCTCGAGGATCGTGCGTGAACCGCGCGTGTCCAACGCGCGCACGAGGTCGCCCAAGTCCTCGACGCCCGCGAGGGCCAGGTCGGGATGGCTCGAACGCAGCAGGCTCGCCGCGTGGCGCGACGCCGGTTGGCGGCTGTGCCAGCGCCACTCGTCACGCAAGGTGGTCAGGGTGTCCAGGGGAATATCCATGGCGACAGTTCATGACGGCTTGCGACCACCGGGACGACCAGGCCGACGCCACAGCGTGCGCCACTTCGCGCACCGCGGCCGACGACATGACCAGCGCACAGCGCCACGACCTGACCTAGGCTCGTGGAGTGGACATCGAAGCCTTCTACCAGGCCAACGAGGCCCGGCGCGAGAGCCCCGAGTACGAGTTCGGCGATTCGTGGCGCGACGCCCGGGGCAACAGCTACCGGCTGAGTTGGGTCGAGGCCACTGGTGAGTTGTACCTGATGATCGAACCTGAGGCGGTCGTGAGCGAAGACATCTTCGGCGACTTCCTGGTGGCCGAGGAGTCCGTCGAGGGTCTCTCGGTCGTGGTGATCGCGACCGTGCCGTCGCTTCTCGCGGTGGAGGACCGGCTACGCGGCTGGGAGGACGTCGTCGACCAGGAGAACTCCCTCAAGTGGCTCCACCGTCGGCTGGGCACCGCCGACGACGACTGAGCTGGCGTGATCAGAGGACGGGAGTGGGCGAGTCGGCGATCGCGCACAGGTGGGTCAGCGAAGCGACCAGGTAGCGCAGCGGGACGCGCTCACCTTCGTTGATGGTCGTCATCAACGGATTCCAGCCCCCGTCGATCGACGTCGCCGACGCCGCGTAGGGCGTGCCGCGCAACAGCGTCGCGACGGCCCGCGAGGCGAGCGCCGCGCGCTGGCTCGAGGGGAGGGCCGCCTCCTGGCTCGCGCGGTAGTCGCGCAGGGCACGATGCACGTAGACGCACGCCTCGCGCGCCTGGGCGACGGCCCCCGAGGTCCCGCAGGCGTCGAGCGCGACGCCGGCGCTCAGGATGGTCGTGGCGAGGAGGAGGGTTCGGCCCGGGTGGCTCGTTAGGCGAGCCACGCGTCCGCGGCCTGGAGCAGGAAGTCGCTCACCGCGCGTCCCCGGTCGAAGACATCGCACAGGGGATCATCACCCCGCGACACCTGGCTCAGCGACACCGAGCGACGCGCGACGATGGCGATCCGCCGCTCGCCGGTCTCCGTGGGAGACGGGTAGGTGTCGGTCGCGCTGACCTCCAGAGGCATATCGATCCCCCCCACGGGGGCGAGGTCGATCGCGAGGCGCAGCAGGTCGGGCGCGTGTGGCATCGGTGGCAGCGACCAGGTCAGCACGAGGGGGAAGTGGAAGTCGTCGGGCGGATCCACCTCGTCGGGGAGTCCCAGGACGGCATCCTCGAAGGCGAGCAGGATGCGCGGATCCACGTCGAGCTCGATGTGCAGGTCGACGGGGCCGCCGCACCCATCCTCGGGGTGGAGGTCAACCTCCCAGCTCTGGCGCAGTGAATAGGTCTCGACGAGATGCCGCTCGTCGTGGACGTGAAACCCGTGGGTCACCGCGTGATCCTTCAGGTCGGCGACGAACCCGGCGACGTCGATGGCGGCCATCGCTGCCCAGCGTAGCCGGGTCAGGTTGCGGGGGCGCCGCCGTGGTGCGCGCGCGCGGGCCAGGTGACAGGCAGCTGGATCGGGAGGCGCGCGGACGACTGGCCGACGCCCACGCTGTAGATGCCCGGCGCGACCACGAGTCGGCCCCTGGCATCGAAGGTGAACCAGCGGCGTGCGATGACGAGTGTGGCCAGCCGGTGCTGGCCGGGACGCAGGCGCACGCGCGCGAAGGCCCGGAGCTGCTCGGGCGGCTCGCCGGCGGCAGCTGGGTAGCGGACGTAGGCCTGGACGACGGCGGTGCCCACACGCCGCCCGGAGTTGCGAACTCTCACCGTGACGACGACGCGACTGGCGGAGCGACGCAGGTGGGCCCGAGACAGCGCGAAAGTGGTGTAGCTGAGCCCGTAACCGAAGGGAAACAGGGGACGAACGTGGTTCGCCTGGTACCACCGGTAGCCGATGTCGAGGCCCGCACCGGTGCCGAACGCGACGCGCGCGTCGACGCCGGGATACAGCGTGGCGGCGTCGACCGGCGTCGAGGTGTTCGACGCCGGAAAGGTGATCGGCAGGTGCCCTGAGGGGTCGACACGACCCGTGAGGACCGGGACGATGGCCGCGCCATCGACCTGTCCGGGATACCACGCCTCGAGCACCGCGGCCACGTGGTGGAGCCACGGCATCACGACAGCCCCACCCGTTTCGAGGACCACGACCGTGCGAGGATTGGCGGCCGCGACCGCGCTGATGAGGGCGTTCTGGTCGCCGGGCAGGGAGAGCGACGCCCGATCGGCGCCCTCCCCGGTGACGTCGCCGGCCACGACGATGGCGTAGCGGGCGTGCCGGGCCGCCGCGACGGCGGCGCGAATGGCGGGCGTGACGTCGAAGATGTCGAGCGCCGGTCCCGGGTGGTTGCGCACCGCGAACCACCGTGCGCTCAGGGTGTAGTGGGTGCCGCGCGTCAGGTGGATGGTGGTCGAGATCACCTCCCGGGCGTGCAGGCCCGGCGACGACAGGATCGGGTGATCGCCCAGCGACATCCACACGTCGCCCAGCTGCTGGAGGGCGACCTCGTAGACGCCGGTGCGCGCGACGTGGAAGCGAATCGACCACGACGACCAGCCTTCGCCGCGGCCGGGGCGGGCCGCGGTCGCGGTGGCGGGCGTGACGTTGTCGCCGCGCTCGACCGCCACGTCGGACTTTCCGGGCTCACCGCGGTGGTGCGGACGCGTGATGAGTCGAAGCAGTGATCCCCGCTCGATCGTCACGTCGGGCAGCTTGGTCAGGGTGTAGGCCGAGATGCCACCGGGCGCGTACGTGATCCGCGTCGACCGCGGAAGCATCGCCCGCAGTGCGGCCAGGGGCGTGACGATGGCGCCCGGGACGACGGCGGCGCTTCCCGTGCCCCCGGTGACGGGTGACGCGCTGGCTGCCAGCCCGATGACCGCGATCGATCGGGGGCGCGCGGGAAGGGGGAGGGCCCCGTGGTTGACCAGCAGCGTCATGCCCCCCTCGGCGACGCGTCGGGCCGTCGCGCGGTGCCCGGGCGTCGAGGCCAGGGCGTCGAGAGTCGGGACCAGTGGGTGGGTCATCACCCCCCGAGCGAACATCGTGGTCAGCACGGCGCGCACCGCGCGGTCGAGCTCGGCTGACGTGAAGCGATGGAGACGCCACAGGCGGAGGAGCTCGGGCACCCGGGCTGGCTTGATCAGGTCGAGGCCGGCGCGCAGCGCCGCGCCGGGACCGATCGCGGCCTTCAGGTCGGAGCGGACGAACCCGTGGAAGCCCCACGCGCGCAACGTGCGATAGATGTAGGGATCCGAGCAGGTGTTGACGCCGTTCAAGGACCCGTAGGAGCACATGATCGACGCCACGTGACCCTGCTGGACCGCCGCCTGGAACGGGACGTTGTACAGCTCGGTCAGCGCCCGCGCGCTCACCAGCTGGTCCAGGCGGGCCCGGGCGTTCTCCTGGGTGTAGGCCGTGAAGTGCTTGGCGTCGGCGAGCTCGCCGGTCGACTGGATACCCCGAATGTCGGCGACACCCAGCTCGGCGGTGAGGAAGGGGTCCTCGCCGTAGCTCTCGAAGATGCGCCCGCTCACGGGCACGCGCGCCAGATTCAGGTTCGGTCCCTGCACGGCCTCGATCCCCTTGGCGCGCGCCTCTTGGGCGATCGCGCGTCCCTGCTGGAAGGCGAGCTGCGGATCGAAGCTGGCGCCCACGCTCAGGCTCGCGGGAAACTGCGTGACTCCCGTGAGCCCGTTGGCGACGCCGTCGGGCCCGTCGGTCATCGTCAGTGGTGGGATGCACAGCCCCGGGATGCCGACGTTCGCGTTCTCGAGCGGCGGATAGGTCGAGAGGATGACCAGGCTCAGTCGCTGCACGAGAGAGAGGTGGGCGAGCACCTCGCCAGCGAGCACCTGGGGTGAAGCGGTGTGGTCACGGGACTGGAGGATCCAGGGACACGTGCCCGCGGGGCGGATCACGCCGGCGCTCAGGCGCAAGGGCGGGCTGGCGCTTGCCGCCGAGACGGGGGCGAGGCTCGCCAGTGCCGCGACGGCGGCCACGAGGGCGCCGCGCGGCCCGCGCCTCCACTCGCGGACGGCGCACGGGGCGTCCGCGGCCCCTCTGACGTCGTGATGAAGTCGCAAAGGCTTCGAGTCTACGGGTCGCGTCCCCAGGTGGGGTCGCGGGGGCTGCGGGAAGGGCACCGCTACCGTGATGACATGGACGACCTGATCGGATGGCTGGCGGCCTGCGCCGCCGAGATCGGTGCGGCGGTCGAACCCCGGCGGCGTCAGGGCCTCTCGGGGGAGCGGGAGTCCCAGTACGTCCTGGACGTGGCCGCCGACGAGGCGGCGCGTCGGGTCCTGGCGCGGCCCGGATGGCGGATCGTCTCGGAGGAGTCGGGCGTGACGGGGAACGGCGACGTCACGGTGGTGGTCGATCCCATCGACGGATCGACCAACGCCGACCGCGGCGTCCCCTTCTACTCGACGAGCCTCGCGGTTCTCGAGCGCGGCGAGCTCGTGGCGGGCTGTGTGCGCAACCACGCCACAGGCACGGTCTACGCGGCCGAGCGCGGCGCGGGTGCGACGCGCGACGGCGTGCGACTGGCGACCACGGGGAGACAGGTTCTGAGGGGTGCGATCGTCGGATTCTCGGGTTGGCCGCGTCGCCGTGTGGGATGGGGCCAGTACCGGGCGCTGGGTGCTGCCAGTCTCGAGATCTGCCTGGTGGCCGACGGTTCGCTCGACGCATTCAGCGTGGCGGGCGGCTCGCGTCTGCATCCGTGGGACTATCTCGCCGGCATCTTGATCGCCCGCGAAGCGGGAGCGGCTCTCGGGGAGGTGCGCGGCGACGACCTCGTCACGGCCGAGCCCGTGGCACGCCAGCCCGTCATCGCGGCCAGCGAGGAACTGCTGGCCGCGTTGCTCGCGGTCGGTCCCCTCTAGGCCGTCCCATCTGACGCAGATGTTCGAGTCCCCTTAGCCGTCCCCGTCCGCCACGGTCGGTCGGTGGGACCCGGGTGTGCCCCGCCACTCCTCCACGAGCATCATCGCCTCGTTCAACGGCTCGATCCACGCCTGGGCGTGGGGCCGCACTGCCGCCAGCGCGTGGGACCACGACTCGATCGCGTCGGCCGGATCTGTTCCACGCGCCGCGGCGGGGGAGTGGTACCAGCGCTCGACGTGCGCGGCGGCCACGACGGTGTCGTGGACGACACCCAGGCTGTCTTGTGCGGCGACGGCCCGTTCGACGATCGCGTGGACGTCCTCGCCCAGCCACTCCGCGACCTCGGTCGCGTAGCGCGCACGCTTGGTGGCGATGCGCAGTGCGTGGAGGGACGCGTCGTCCTCTGACGGATGGATCTGCGCACTCACCACGTCCCACGCCGACGGCCAGCGCACCACGAGTGCGTCGAGCGCCGGCAGCGAGACGGTAGCGATCGGTGGGTCCAGGGTCGCGTCGACGAGACCGCGCATCAGTCGCGCGTAGCGTCGTGATCCCAGCGCGTGCCGGATTTGCGGTGCGGAGGCCTCGCGTCGCGCGTCGAGGTGCTCGAGCACGGTCGTGTCGAGGGTGGGCTCACGCGCCGTGACGCTCGCGAGCAGGCCGATCACGACGTCGAGGTCGCGCCGCCGACCGAGGATTCGCCCGAAGTGCGCGAGTTCGTGCGCCGTGCGCGTGCGCCACGACTCGTCAAGGACGCCAGCCAGTTGCGTGAGGTCCGTGCGGAGGCGGCGGAGAGCCACGCGCGCCTGGTGGACACCCTCGGGATCGCGCAACTCCCGAGCCGGGACCGACGCGCGGAGCAAGGCAGCCGTCTCACGGCTGATGATGCGCGCCACGACGCTCGCTGCCCGCGCCGGTCGTTCCATGGGCACCTCCTCGCGCTCCGCGTGGCCCGGTCCCCGTTCTGACGTTAGACCCCCCCGCCGAGAAGTGTGGTGCCCTAGGCTGAGGACCCCGGGGCGCTTAGCTCAGATGGCCAGAGCAGCTGACTTACACTCAGCCGGTCGGGGGTTCAAGTCCCTCAGCGCCCACCCGATCGCCGGCGCGCCGTGCGTATCTCCCGGCTCGCGCATGCCTGGGATGCCGCCCGAATGGTCACTCTCACGAGGTCGGCTGGGCGATACGGTACGGTCGGGTCAGCCCAGACCCTGTGGCGAGAGGGAGCCGGTTGCCAACGGCGTCGGGAGGTCGAATGACGCGGAGTCCCGACGAGCGTTCCGAGTCCTCACGACTCTTTCGCCGCGCGGATGCGTCTGCCGTCCCGCTGCGCACGATCCTGGCGTCGGTCGTCGTGGTGCTGGCGGCTCTCGTCGCGACCCTCCTGCTCTACCGCCTGCGTCTCGTCGTCCTGCTCATGCTGGTCGGAGGTTTCGTCGCTCTCCTGTTGAATCCCCTCGTAGTGGCCTTGCAGCGGCGGGGCCTGCGGCGCCGCGGTGCTGCCGTGGCGACGGTCGCGGTGGTTGGCGCCCTGGTCTTCGCCGGTCTGGCCGTGCTCTTCGGGTACCCGCTGGTCAACAGCGTCACGCGCCTGGCGAACGCTCTGCCGACCTACGTGCACAAGGCGCAGACGGGTCAAGGATGGATCGGGCACCTGCTGCGCCGCTACCACATCGCGAACTGGGTGAATCACAACGCGTCGAAGCTGGTGTCGCTGGCCCAAGGGCTGTCGCGACCGGCGCTGGCCCTGGGTCGCGGAGCGATCTCGGGACTGGTGGCCCTGATTACGGTGTTCACGTTCGTGATCCTCGTCCTGTTCGAGGCGCCCCGTCTGCGCACCGGCCTGCTGAGCTCTCTCTCGCCTGCGCGCGCTGAGCGTGTCGCGCGCATCGGCGGGCAAGTGGGACGCGCCGTCTCGGGATACATGCTCGGCAACCTCGCCACGTCGCTGATCGCGGGCGTCGTCGTGTACCTGACGTTGCTGCTCACGGGCGTGCCCTTCGCAGCGCTGTTCGCCCTGTGGGTTGGGCTCGTGGACTTCCTGCCCACCATCGGGGGCGCCTTGGCGGGCATCCCGACGGTCCTGTTCGCCTTCGGGCATTCGACGACAGCGGGCGTGATCACGCTCGTCGTCTTCGTCGTCTACACCCAGATCGAGAATCACATCCTGAATCCCCTGATCATGGGGCGGACCACTCGGGTCAGCGCACTCGCGGTCTTCGTCGCCGTGCTGGTCGGCGCGGAGCTAGGCGACTGGCTGGCGGGTCTGTTCGGGGGTTTCGTCGGCGTTCTGGTCGCGGTGCCCGTCGCGGCAACGATTCAGGTGATCGTGGGCGACGTGCGCGGCGGTGATCGCGTCCCCATCGACGAGTCGACACCTTCGTGACGAGGGCGGTGCTACGGTAGTTGCTTGATGCAAGTAACTAATGGGCCGTCGCGAGAAGCGATCGACGACGTCGAGGTCGTCCTGGAGGAGTTGCAGTCGGTGGTTCGAGCGCTCACGCGAACCCCGGTCCATGAGCGCGTCCTCAGTGACCTCCACGTGCGCATCGATCGATCGGCGCTGCTGGTGCTGCACAAGCTGCAACACGCGGGGGGCCTCGATGTGCGCGTGACCGATCTCGCACACCTGGTGGGCGTGGAGCCCCCCGCGATCACCCGCAAGGTCCAGCAGCTCGAGCGCGCGGGCCTCGTCACCCGCGCGGAGGACGAACGCGATCGCCGCGTGGTGAGGATCTCCCTGACGCCAGCGGGCGCGGAGCTGTTCGCTCGCGCTCGCGCCTCCTACCGGGACCTGTTGGTCGAGGTGATGGCCGCGTGGCCCCGCAGTGACGTGCGGCGCTTCGCCGACCTCCTCGAGCGCTTCTCGACGGGGCTGAGTAGAGAGGTTGAGGAGTGATGAGCGACCTGGCGCCAGCACGCGTGCACTCTGCTGTCGATTCCGGCGGACTGAGCCATCGGCGCATCATGACCATCATCACGTCGCTCATGCTCGGGATGTTCCTCTCGGCGCTCGACCAGACGATCGTGTCGACCGCGCTGCCAACCATTGCCGGTGATCTGCACGGGTTGAACCACCTCTCTTGGGTCGTCACCGCCTACCTGATTACGTCGACGATCTCGCTACCCTTGTGGGGCAAGTTCGGTGATCTCTGGGGACGCAAGGGCTTCTACCAGCTGTCGGTCGTGATCTTCCTGGGGGGATCGGCGCTGTCAGGGCTGTCACAGAACATGGTCGAGCTCATCATGTTCCGCGCGATCCAGGGACTCGGTGCGGGAGGCCTGATGGTCGGCTCGCAGGCCATCGTCGGCGACGTCATCCCGCCGCGCGAGCGAGGTCGCTACATGGGCTACTTCGGCGCCGTGTTCGGTCTCTCGAGTGTCTTAGGCCCTCTCGCGGGCGGGTGGCTGACCCAGCACGCCTCCTGGCGCTGGATCTTCTACCTGAACCTGCCCATCGGGGCCGTGGCGCTCGTCGTCATCGCCGCGGGACTCCACGTCCCGCGGCATCGTGTGGCGCATCGCATCGACTGGTGGGGCGCCGCACTGCTGTCGGCGGCCGTCGTGGGCCTGATCCTGATCACGACGTGGGGCGGGACCCAGTACGCGTGGTCGTCGCCCGAGATCGTCATCCTGGCGATCGCTTGCGTGGTGCTGCTCGCCGTCTTCGTGCCCGTCGAGCGCGCCACCGCGGAGCCGATCATCTCCATGGGACTCTTCCGCAACCGCACCTTCAGCGCCGCGTCGGCGGTCGGCTTCGTCATCGGGCTCGCGATGTTCGGGGCGATCGTCTTCTTGCCCCTCTACCTTCAGGTGGTGCACGGGTCGTCGCCCACGCGCTCGGGCCTGGAGCTCCTCCCCATGGTCCTGGGCATGCTCACGACGTTCATCTTGAGCGGCCAGCTGGTATCACGCACCGGTCGCTACAAGATCTTCCCGATCTTGGGAACGGCGATCACGGCCCTCGGCCTGTTCCTGTTCGCGCACCTCAGCGCGGCGACGCCCTTCTCGACGACCGCGATCGCTATGTTCGTCACGGGTCTGGGGATGGGTCTCGTCATGCAGGTCCTGGTGGTGGCGGTCCAGAACGCCGTGCCTCACGAGCAGCTGGGCACGGCGACGGCGACCGCCACCTTCTTCCGGTCCATCGGGGGCGCCTTCGGCGTCTCGATCCTGGGCTCGGTCTTCGACAGCCGCCTCCTTTCGGTTCTCATGGCGCACGCGTCGGGCCAGGAGCGTCGCCTGCTCAGTGCCGGGTCTCTGTCGGCGAATCCGTCTCAGATCAGCCACCTGCCTCCAGCCGAGCGCGCTTTGGTCATCCACGCCTTCACACTGGCCCTGGACCGGGTGTTCCTGGTTGCGGCTCCGATCGCACTCGTCGCCTTCGCCTTGACCTGGCTCCTGCGGGAGATCCCGCTGCGCACGACGGCCCACGTCCGGGGGGGCGCGAGTACCACCGAGGAACTGCACGCGACGGTGCTCGACGCTCCGGGCGAGTTTCTCGCGTAAGACCCCCCCCTTGCCTGCGGCGATGTAGGGGCGTAGCGTCTCCGTTAGCGCACAATCACGTCATGAGGGGGAGAGATGATGCACGCAGTCCGACGGGTAGGGTTTGCGACGGTTGGCGTCTTGCTTGTGGCCAGTGCGTTGACGGCCGGTACGGTGAGCGGTGCGGCGACGGGCTCGTCGTCAATTACTTACCAGGTCAATCCGATTGTTGTACCCGCCGCACACACCACAAGCGGATTGGAGCCTGACCCGCTTTCCCGGACAGGTTGGATGTGGTGATCATGCCACGAGCTCGGACGTGATCGCGAGTGCCGCGACCTCGAACTCGATGGGGCTG
>JAKANY010000019.1 GCA_021823525.1 Actinomycetes bacterium | reverse complement strand
GCCCTCGGCGAGCTTCCTGATCACCTGCTCGGGCGTGTGGTGCCTCTGCTTCATGCTGTCCTCCTGACCCCATTCTGGGGCATCGGGACTCTCAGTCGCGCTGGACCATTTCAGAGGGGACCCCGCAGGCCGCTGCCGTCGGCGCGTAGCTCGTGCTGATGAGCTTCCGCAGCCCAAGTCTCTCGAAGTTCTGTGCGAAGTACTTGGTGAAGTTGCTCCACTCGGGGTCGTCGCAGGGCAAGAGCACCGTCTTGTCCCGGAAGACATCGGGGTCGAACTCGAGATAGGCGTTCATCTCCTTCTCGATGTCGGAGTACTGCGTGTAGAACTCGTCGTTCTTGGTGCTCTTCGCACTGGAGAGCGTGTCGTTAGCCACGATCGATCCCTCTCTGGGCTAGCAGCATTCTCCGAACACTCGTCATCACTCTTAGATCCTCCCAGATGGCGTGCGAGCGGGTGGACTCCTTCACCAGTGTCGGCCCGCGTGTTGCCAATCGGCAGCGCCCAGTGACTCGCGCCCTCGATACCGAGCCGACCGGAGAGCCGGCGCGGCATCAGTGGCAGAGTCTCCTCTTCGCGGAGTCGAGCGCCTGAACAACCTGCTACTTCGACTGCGCCTCGTCACGAAGTGCCTGGCGAACTCGAAGAGACACGGCCCGCAGTTGATCGAAGGCGGCGTTCATTCCTTTCACCGCGTCCATCCGGGGCTGGCCGATGTCGGCCCGATCGATGGCGCCGCAGGCGGAGAGGAATCCGTTCCACAAACCGTTCGCCTCTTCGACGAGGTCCTCGATCCTCTTGGGCAGGAAGATCGACACCATCGCGTCCACGTCGGGATTCTGAATGTCCGTGTGATCCGAGCGTTCCTCGAACGCCTCGCCACGCCGGTACTTTGCGATTAAGGCCTCAGCCGTCTCCAGTTGGCGAGCGCGCTGGCGCTCGAGGAGGAGGCAAGCCTCGCGACGGCTGGCGTAGTTGCGATCCTCGCGGGCGTCGACGGCGCGTTGGTGACGGTCTCGGGCTGACGCCAGGTAGGTCAGGACGCCACCGACCACGACACCTCCACCCCCGATTAGTGCGTCGCCCCAGGACATCACACCCGAGTCTGCCCGGTGGCTGTCACGCATGCTCGAGGGAGGCCAGAGGCGCCTACTCCCCGAGCTCGGCCCGGCGCTGGGCAACCCACTCGAGCTGTTCGGCCTGGGCGAGCTCGAGCTCCTCGGGGCTCAGGTCCTCGGCGTGGATGATCTCGAGGCGTCGGTCGAAGGGGCTGGCCTCGAGTGTGGCGTCGATGGCTGTCTGCATCGAGGGAGCCGGTAGGTCGAGCTCCATGAGCCACTCGGCCATCTCGTCGAGGGAGGCGGCGGCCTGACCGTGGAGCTTGCGCAGCAGCCAGCCGGGACTGACCCCCAGGCGACGGGCGAGGTCGTCGAGCGCGGCCCGGGGATCGGGCTGGGAGTCGAGGTGCTCGCGCACCGTGCAGGCCACTAGGTGCTGGTAGTAGGCCCCGGCCACGACCCCGTCGCGGTAGGGCTCGTCGTAGTCGATCACGGCGTCGGGGACGCGCCCGAAGTCCCGGTGGCGCTCCAGGATCGTGGCCGGGAGGAAGCGTCGAGAGCCCATCAGGGAAAACGTAGCCTAACCGGCGCATAGTGCGCCGGTTGTGGAGTGAGAGCCCCACGGCACCGTGGGTGTGTGCCCCGCCCCCGGCCCCTACGCACCGATGAGGTCATCGCGACCTACAACCCAGCGATCGGGCGGTACCCGTTGGTGACCTCCCAGGAGTGGGCGCAGATCGGCGCCCTGGTGCGCGAGATCGTCGCGCCCTTCGAGGTTCTCAAAGGCGAGCAGATCCGGCCCTACCTGCGCTCCGCCACCAAGCTGGCGGCGTTTGTCCTGCGTCTGGACGGCGAGCTCACGGTCCAGGCGGTCCTCTCCCCGACCGCGATCCGGGGGTTCCTGCGTCAGCTGCCCGTGGGGGCGCCGGACGAGGAGCCGTACCTCTGGCGCCTGGCGCGCGAGCACGGGACGGTGGCCGAGGAGGTCCCGGTGCGCCACCAGATCGGCCGCCGGGCGCTCAAGGGGCCCTACAGCGTCGAGGAGGTCGAGGCCCTGCTCAGCGCGGCACGCGCGCAGTCGACGGAACTTCGCCGGGCGAACGTCCTGGCCATCGTGGTCCTCGGAGCCGGAGCGGGCCTGGTGAGGAACGGGGCGCGCGACGTGTGCGCGACGGACGTGCACGAGCACGTCGACGGCGTGTTCGTGCGAGCGGCGGGCCGCTGTGCGAGGGTGCTCCCGGAGTTCGAGGGACCACTGAACGAACTGGTGAGACTACGCCCGACGGGCCGCCTGCTCGGGCCGGCGCAGGTGAAGTACGCGACGGTGATGGCGCACCGCTGGCTCGACGGGCGACGGGGCATCCCGAGGCTCTCGGTTGACCGGTTGCGCGCGAGCTACCTGACGACGCTGCTGCGCTCGAGCTTCACGCTCCTCGAGGTCGTGGCGTGGAGCGGACTCACGACGACCGACGCGCTGTGGCGCTACGTGAACATGTTGCCCGGGCCGTCGAGCTGTCCGAGGGAGGTCGGCCAGTGACGGGTGTGCTCGGGGTGGGGACCCCGCTGGCCGAGGCCGAGCGGCTGGTGGACTCGGCCTTGATCGAGAACGTGACGGCGTCTGAATGGCTGGAGCAGCGGCTCGCGGCCAGCCGGAAACCAGGCGGGCGCAGCGGCGGCCTGCGAGTGCGGACGCTGCTCGTCGCCCTGCAGCTCGGGGCCTTCGTGGGCGACTACTTCCTCTCGAGCGTCGTAGAGCGGCTCAACAGCCTGGGTCCGAAGGACCGGGCGCGCCTGGGGCTGGCGCGGACGGGTCGCGCGGTCACGTACCGGCAGGTGTGCTACCTGGTGACGCGAATCGACGAGGTGCTGCGGCGCGACTTCGTGCGCAGTGAGGGCGGGCGCATCGTCGATGGGTACCGCGACTTCGACCTGCTCTTCAACGCGCTGGCGACGACGGGGGCACACCCGGACACCGCGACCGTGAAGTCGATCGCGCTCGACGGCTCAGACATCCCGTCGTGGGGTGCGGACCGGCTTCGTCACGAGGTCGTCTGGGAGGTCGACGAGAAGGGCCGGTCGCGGATCGCGCGCGACGAAGAGGGCAACGCCCGCTACGAGAGAGTGCGGGTCGTCTCGGACATCGACGCGGGCTATCGAGGCTCGCGCGCCGTGGAGGGCAAGCGCGAGCACTTCGGATACTGCCTCACGGTGGCGATCACGGTTCGCGAGGAAGAAGGACCGGATGTGCCGAGGGCGGCGGTGGCCGCACGCCTGCGCCCCACACTGGTCCAGGACCGCGAGATGGGCCTGGCGGTGATCGGCGAGGTGGCCCAGCGCCGGGGCGGGTTGGGCGACGTGCTGATGGACCGGGGCTACACGCCTGCCCTCGACGGGAAGGACTTCGTGCTCCCGATCCGCGCGATGGGGGGCGAGCCGATCTTCTCGCTGACGAAGTACCAGTTGGGGCCCGCCGGTACGGTGCGCGGGGCCGTCATCATCGAGGGGCGGCCCTACTCGCCATCGATCCCGAGGAAGCTGATGAAGATCGTCCCACCCAGGGGGGTTGACGGGGCCTACACGCCGCACCCGGTGGAGCTGCGCGAGTACCAAGACCAGATCGCCGCGCGCGAGGTGTACGCCCTGGTGCCCCACGGCACGCGACGGGCGAACGGTACGCAGGTGTTCCAGTGCCCCGGGGCGGCGGGCAAGCTGGAGTGCCCGCTGCAGCCGGCCCGGCGCGGACTGCGTGAGGGCGCGCTGCCGGTCCTGCGCGTGCCGACCAATCCGGGGCCAGAGAGTGTGTGCGTGAAGGCCTTTCCTAGCTTCACGCTCGAGGACCTGCCCCTGATGCAGCGCCACGTCTTCGGCTCGCGCGAGTGGCAGCGCTCGTACGCTCGGCGCTCGTCGAGTGTGGAGACGTTCTTCGCCAACGTGAAGGACGCGAGCCGCGAGGGCGTGTGGCGGGGCCGCATCCGCGTGACCGGGATCATCAAGACCGGGCTCTGCGTGGCGCTCGCGGTGGCGAGTGCGAACCGTCGTCTGGCGTTGGCCTTCAGTCCGGAGCGGGCGGTTGAGAGGCCGCGGCGGCGCCGACCGGGCCGTCCGACCCATCACCGTCGGCTGACCTACCGGCAGGTGATCGAAGACGCGGCGGCGTCGCGCGTACTACTCAGGACCTGACGCACCCCTGAACCTCAAGCAGTCGAGCTGCTGACCCCCGCACGTCCGTGCGGGGGCCTCGTCGCGTACGGCGGCGAGTGCGAGAGCACCTGACTACGGCTGAGAGGTCGAGAGGGCGACGATCGATGCCAGACGAGCGCTCGGTGGGCTCAAATCTGCCAGTTTCGTGAGCCACGGGCTGAGGTTTCGTGACTTCTTCCTGGTGGGGCTAGTAAGAATCGAACTTACGACCTCGTCATTATCAGTGACGCGCTCTAACCGACTGAGCTATAGCCCCAAGGCGCTCCAATCTACACCAGGGCGTCGACGCGTCCCCCTCGCACCGGCCCGCACGACGGCGCGAGCGTTGGTTCGCGGGGGCGCCGCCTCGCGTCGATGACGTCGCGTTGTCCACCGCGATGTGCTACAACTGAGCGGCGATTCATGTCTCATTCTTGGGACGGCGATCGCCCTAACTCGAGGGAGGGAGTATGGAAGTGACCGGAAAGAAGTGGCGACGCGCGCGCGCGTACGTGACGGCGATGACCGTCGCGGCACTGGCCGCGACTGCGGGGACCGCGCTCAGCGGGTCCGCGGGCGCGAGCTCGGGCGGCACGGTGACCATCGGCGAGTCGACCACGCTGAGTGGGTCGATCGCCGAGCTGGGCCAGACGGGTCTCCAGGGCATCCAGCTGGCGGTGAGCGACCTGAACGCGCACGGTGGGCTGCTCGGCAAGAAGATTCAGGTCGTGAGCGCCGATGACGCCGCCACGCCGGCGACGGGAGCGTCCAACGCGCGCAATTTCATCCTCAACGACCACGCGGTGGCGATGTTCGGCCCGATCGTGAGCTCGGTCGCCGCGGCGGAGGAGCCCGTGGTGACCCAGTACAAGGTGCCGATCTTCTTCTACATCTCGAACGACGTCGACCTGCTGACCAAGGACTACACGCCCTACGCGTTCCAGGTCGTGCCCAACACCGTGATGGAGCCGCGTGCCGCGGCGGACTACCTGGCGCACCAGGTGGGCAAGAAGCAGATCACCATCGGGACCTTCGCGCCCAACTACAGCTTCGGGACCAGCACGGTCGCGGGCTTCATCCAGGCGCTCAAGGACCTGCACGTGAACTTCAAGGTCGTGAACCAGCAGTTCCCACCGCTGGAGGCGACCAACATCGCGCCGTACCTGTCGGCGCTGGTGGCAGCCCACCCGCAGTACGTGTTCAACGCGCAGTTCGGCGGTGACCTGGTGACGTTCTCGAAGCAGGCCACGCAGTACGGCTTCTTCAAGCACACCAAGGTGATCGCGATGTACTCGCGCTTCCCGCTGCAGTCCCTCGGCGCGCACGCACCGGCCGGTGCCATCGGCTTCGACCGGGCACCGTTCTGGGCCGCCGGGTCGACGGGCATGAACGGCGCGGGTCTCACGGCGTTCATCTCGGCGTTCAAGGCCAAGTACGGCTCGTACCCGTCAGCGTGGGCCATCATGGGCTACAGCGCGGTGCAGACGTGGGCGTTCGGCGTCAAGAAGGCCGGCACGTTCGACGGGACCAAGGTCTCGGCCGCCCTGTCGGGCGCGACCGTGCCGACGATCCGCGGACCGCTCAACCTGCGCGCGTGCGACCACCAGGCCAACGTGCCCGAGTACGTGGGCACGGTCGCGAGCGCGAACAACGCCAAGTACCACCTGCGCCTGTGGAACAGCGTCTTCGTGGCGCAGCCCAAGGACATCATGCTGACATTCGCCCAGAGCCTCAAGCTGCGGGGATAGCGTGACCAACGGCAGTACGGAGGACACCTCCGCGCTGGGAGCCGGCGCCACGGGTTCGCCCGTGGCGCCGGCGCTCGGCGACGCGACCACGACGGCGAGGAGGCACGGTGGCGCGGTTCCTCACTGAGGCCATCGGAACGCTGAGCGACGCCGGGAGCCTCTTCGTGGTGGCGGCCGGGCTCACCTTGGTGTTCGGCGCCATGCGCGTCATCAACCTGGCGCACGGCAGCTTCTACATGTACGGCGCGTTCCTCGTCACCACGATCGCGGGCACGTCCAGCGGGCTGCGCTTCTGGGTGGCGCTGGGGCTGGCCGCCGTGGTGGTCGCGCTGCTGGGCGCGGTCGTGCAGCTGGGCGTCGTGCGCTTCGTCGTGGGCAAGGAACCCCTGACCCAGCTGGTCGCGACGTTCGCGGTCCTCTACATCCTGGCCGACATCGGGCTCCACCTCTGGGGGAGCGGGGCGCGATCGGTGAACGCGCCGCTGGCGGTGTCGGGGACCTTCACCCTGGCGGGCGCCTACCTGCCGGTCTACGACCTCGTGATCATCGGCCTGGCGATCCTCGTGGGCGTGGTGCTGTGGCTGCTGCTGAGCCACACGTCGCTGGGCTGGATGATCCGCGCCGCCGTCGACGACCCCGAGTTGCTCCAGGCCGGTGGCGTGAACCTGCGCCGGCTCCACCTGGGCGTCTTCGCGGCCGGGGCGCTGCTGGCGGCGCTGGCCGGTGCGGTCGTCACGCCCCAAATCTCCGTCGCGCCCGGCATGGACCAGTCGATCATCGTGAGCTCCCTGCTCGTGGTCGTCATCGGGGGGCTGGGCTCCATCGTCGGCACGGCCTTCGCCGCCCTCATCATCGGGATCGCCGACACCGTGGGGACCCTCGTCGACCCGACGTGGGCGTCCACGTTCATGTACTTCGCCGTGATCATCGTCCTCGTCGTGCGGCCCTGGGGCCTGTTCGGCACCCCGGAGCGCTGAGCATGACGACCCTTCCAGCCGCCGACCTGCTCGCGGCGGGGCGCGACGCCGGCGGGTCGCCGTGGGCGGGGCGCCTCCGGCGCGCCGCCCTGCCCCTCGCCTTCTTCGTGGCGGTCCTGGTCCTCGGGCTGACCATGGCGCCCGCCAACGTGCTCGAGCTGCAGTACGCGGTCAGCCTGGCCCTGTTCGCGGTCGCCACCAACCTGATGCTCGGCTTCGGGGGCCTGGTCTCCTTCGGCCAGGGTGTCTTCTACGGCGTGGGCGCCTACACCGTCTCGCTGGGGTGGATGCACCAGTCCCTCTCCTTCTCCGAGGCGATGATCCTCGCCCCGTTCCTCGGCGCGGCTCTGGCGGTGCCCCTGGGGATGATCGCGCTGCGCACGCGGCGGCTCTACTTCGCCCTCCTCACCCTGGCGCTGTCCCAGCTGGCCTACGTGATCGCCGAGAACCAGACGAACTTCACCGGCGGCACCAACGGCGTCTTCGGCGCCATGGTGCCCTCGTGGCTGCTGGTCCCGCGCAACAGCTTCCTGCTCACGCTGGCCATCGTGACCGTGTCACTGGCGATCCTGTGGAAGGTGCTCCACTCGCCGTTCGGCCTCGTGCTGCGCGGGATCCGCGACAACCGCGAGCGCGTCGAGGCCCTGGGCGTCAACGTCTACGCCCACGAGCTCGCGGCCTTCGTCATCTCGGGCTTCTTCTGCGCGGTGGCCGGCACGCTCTTCGTGGTCTACTCGCAGTCCTCCTACCCCGAGATCGTGGACTGGACGGCGTCGGGGATCCCGGTGTTCATGGCGGTGATCGGCGGCATGTACACCTTCTTCGGTCCGGTGGTGGGCGCCTTCGTCTACGAGTTCGCCAACCACTACCTGATCGAGTACACCCAGGACTGGCAGCTGGTGATCGGCGTGGTGCTGCTGGCGATCGTGCTGCTGCGCCCCGACGGCCTGGCGGGAAGCCTGTCGGCCATCGGGGAGCGCTGGCGTCGACGCCGCGACCGCGTCCCGGCCGGTCCGCCGCCGGCGCCGCTCCCTCCCGAGGGAGGCGCATCGTGAGCGACACGGTGCTGGCCGTCGAGGGCCTCGTGCGCGACTTCGGCGCATTCCGGGCCGTCAACCACGTCGACCTGGCGGTCGAGCGCGGGACGATCCACGCGGTCATCGGGCCCAACGGGGCTGGCAAGAGCACCCTGTTCAAGCTCATCACGGGCTCGCTGCGACCCACCGCGGGCCGCGTGATCCTCAATGGCCAGTCGATCGGGGGCAAGCGCTCACACGTGATCGCGCGGCGCGGCCTGGTCCAGGTGTTCCAGCTGTCGAGCATCTGCGGGCGCCTGACCGTGGCCGAGTCGGTCGCGCTGGGCCTGATCAGCCAGCGCCACCGCGGCTTCGACGTGGCATCGACCTACCAGCGCCGGGCCCGCGACGAGGCGGTGGCGATCCTCGACCAGGTGGGCCTGGTGGCCCACGCGTCCTCGATCGCCGGCACGCTCTCGCACGGCGACCAGCGCGCCCTGGAGATCGCGATGGCCCTGGCGATCAAGCCCACGGTGCTCCTGCTCGACGAGCCGACGGCCGGGATGTCCCCAGCCGAGACCGCCGTCATCGCTGACCTCGTCGTGAGCGAGGCCCGGGCGCGCGGGATCACCGTGGTGCTCTCGGAGCACGACATGGACGTGGTCTTTGGCATCTCGGACCACGTGACCGTCCTGCACCAGGGCCAGGTCATCGCCGGCGGGACGCCCGCGCAGGTGCGGTCCCACCCCGAGGTGATGGCCATCTACCTGGGCCACGCCGCGACCGCCGGGGAGGAGGCGCCGTGAGGCTCGAGGTCCGTGACGTGCACACCTACTACGGGGCGAGCCACGTCCTCCAGGGCGTGTCGCTGGTCGTCGAGCCCGGGGAGGTGGTGGCGCTGCTCGGGCGCAACGGGGCCGGCAAGACGACCCTGATGCGCAGCGTCGTGGGGCTCGTGCGCCCGCGCGCCGGCTCGATCCTGCTCGACGGCCAGGAGCTGGTCGGGGGCCCGACCTACCTGCCGGCCCGCCGCGGCCTGGCGTTCCTGCCCAGTGGCCGGCGCGTGTTCTCGAGCCTCAGCGTCGCCGAGAACCTCGAGGTCGCGCGCCGCTCGTGCCCGCGGCGCACCGGGGCCTGGACCGCCGAGCGCATCTACGGGCTCTTCCCGAAGCTGGCCCAGCTGAGTCGGCGCACCGCCGGCTTCCTCTCGGGGGGTGAGCAGCAGATGCTCAAGATCGGGCGGGCGCTCATCACCAATCCCGAGATGCTCCTGCTCGACGAGCCGACCGAGGGCCTCGCGCCCGCGGTCGTCGACGAGCTGGGCGAGTGGATCTCGCTTCTCGCGCGCGAGAGCCTGAGCATCCTGCTGGCCGAGCAGAGCGCCACCTTCGCCCGCGAGCACGCGTCGCGGGGCTACCTGCTCGAGAAGGGCCGGATCCGCTTCGAGGGGACGATGGAGCAGGTCTGGGACAGCGACGAGCTGCGCAGCGCGCTGGGCATCGCCGCCCGCCGCCCGTCGGCCGAGCCCGGCGCACCGGGCTGACGCCACCCGCCTACGGGGTCCGCCCCGCTCGCGGCGGCTCGCCGAGGCGCGCCGCGATCGTCTGGCTGGCCGTGCCCAGGAGCGCCCCCGACTCGCTCCACAAGAAGGCCGTCCCCTGGCCGAAGCCGCCCACCAGGGCGTGCATGCGGATGTCGCAGAGCACCCAGGCCGAGGGGACCAGCTGGGCCACGCGAATCGTGTTGTCGAGGCTGCGCCCGCGAGTGCGGCGCCCCATGGGCTCGGACGCCGCGCTCGAGACGAAGTCCCCCAGGATCGCCAGGGTCGCCGCCGAGGGCTCGAGGTGCCCGGGGATGCGCGCCCACAGCGCCGTGTCGGGCGGGCCCGGCCGGCCGTCGAGCTCGCGCCAGAGCCGCCCGCGGGCCACGCGCGTCTCGATGGCCGAGAAGATCGACCCCTGATACCGGGCCGGCAGCTCGCGCGGCGGGCAGTCCGCGGGGGGCGGGACCGGCGGCATGGCCGTCCAGGGTGGGGCCGTCAGCGTGCCGGTCCCCAGCGCCGCGGTGACCCCGAGGATCTCGCGATCCTCGACGCGTGCGCTGGCGCGGGCCTGGGTCACGTGGCCGCCCTCGACGCTCAGCTCGGTGGTGACCACCACCTCGCTGCCCCGCGGCGCGTAGGCCAGGTACTGGGCGGTCGCCCACACCGCCGGTCGCCCGCTGGCGGCCTCGAGGGCCACCACGCCCGCGGCCAGCCCGCAGCCGCCGAAGAGGAATCGCCCCGGGGTGGCCAGCGCATCGGTGACCGTGAGCGCGAAGCGTCGCTCGTCGAGGCGGCGCAGCCCGAGGAAGGTGGCAGCGTCCACGGGGGCGAAGGCTAGCGGCTGGGCGGCAGACTGGGGGGGTGATCGACCCGCGCTTCCTCCTCGTCGCGGCCACCCTGTCGATCGTGGGGATCGGCGGGTACGTGCGCGACGTCCTGCGCGGGTCCACGACGCCCAACCGCGTCACCTGGACCCTCTGGGGGGTCGAGGGGCTGCTGATCTTCGGGGTCGAGATCCAGGTCCACGTGGGACCGGCGGCCCTCATGTCGCTGGTCTTCGGGCTGGTGCCGCTGGTGGTCGTGGCCGCGTCCCTGCCCCATCGTCACGGTCGCTGGCGCCTGGGCCCCTTCGACGTCGTGTGCGCGATGGCCTCGGTCGTCGGTCTGGTCGCCTGGGCCCTGATCCGCGACGCCACACCGGCCCTCGTGGTCTTCGTGCTCGCCGACCAGGCGGCCGGGCTGCCCACCGTGCGCAAGGCGTGGCTGGCGCCGGGTTCCGAGACCGCGTGGACCTACCTGACCGGGGTGGCCAACACGACGCTGACCCTGCTCGTCCTGCGGCACTGGACGACCGCCGGCGTCCTGTTCCCCGGCGTCATCTGGGTCGACGACGTCATCATCTGGCTGCTGGTCGCCTTCGAGGTCGGCCCGCGCTGGCGCGGCGAGCTGGCGGTGGCGGCGTGAGCGGGCCGCGCGCGCAGCGCGCCGCGGGACGCGCGCACCGCCAGGCGACGCCGCGCGGCGCGCTGGTGGACCTGGCGACGCGACCCGCGGACGCCGATCCCGTGGCGCGGCTGGTGGCGAGCGCGGCGGGGCGCATCGAGGAGCTCGCGCCCCTGCGCTGGGCGCGCATGGCGGCCTCGCCGCTGGCCTTCCTGCGCGGGGCGGCGGTGCTGATGGCCGACGATCTGGCGGCCTCGCCGTCGTCGGGGCTGATCGTCCCGTCCGCCGGTGACGCCCACGTCAAGAACTTCGGACTCTTCGCCTCGCCCGAGCGGCGCCTGGTCTTCGACGTCACCGACTTCGACGAGATGGCGCCCGCGCCCTTCGAGTACGACCTCAAGCGCCTGGGGACCTCGCTGGCGCTGGCCGCCGAGGCCAACGGGGCGGGGCGGCACGAGCGCGAACGGATCGTGCGCGACGCGGCCGGCGAGTACGTGCGCGCGGCCGCGCGCTTCGCCACCCGCGGCCGGCTCGATGTCTGGTACGCGTCGCTCGACGTGGCCGGCGCGTTCGGCGAGCTGGGCGGGTTCTTCACCGACGCCGCGCGTCGCGACGTCGCGGACCTCATCGGCGGGGTCAGCGTCACCAGCACCCAGCGCCGCTACGACGACCTCGTGGTGGCGACGCGCCGGGGGCCGCGCCTGCGCTCGAGCCCACCGCGCGTGACCGCGCTGGCGGCGCTCGGAGCGGAGTCACCGTGGCGGCGCGCGACGGCCGAGGCGGTGCTCGAGGGCTACCGCGCGACGCTGGTCAGCGACCGGGCGGCGCTGCTCGCGCAGTTCCGGCTGGTCGACGTGGCGGCCCTCGTCGTGGGCGTGGGCTCCGTGGGCACCGAGGGCTACGCGGCGCTGTTCACGGGCCGCGACGAGCAGGACCTGTTCGTCCTCCAGCTCAAGGAGGCGCGCCCGTCGGTCCTGGGCGGCGACGCCCCCGACGGGGACCCCGCCGCGCGCGTGGTGGCCGGCCAGCGCCTGCTCCAGGCGACGCCCGACGCCTTCCTCGGCTGGCACGCCGTGGCGACGCCCCGGGGCCCGCGCAGCTTCTACGTGCGCCAGCTCTACGACCGCAAGGCCTCGGTCGACGTGGAGCGCCTGAGCGCCGGCCATCTCGCGACCTACGGGCGCGCGTGCGCCTGGGTGCTGGCCCGCGCGCACGCCCGCTCGGGCGCGGCTCCGTCGATCACCGGGTACCTGGGGCGCGGCGCGCCCTTCGTCGACGCGATGGTCGGCTTCGCCGAGGCCTACCGCGCGCGCACCGTCGAGGACCACGCCGCGCTGGTGGCGGCGCTCGCCGCGGGCCGCCTGCCGGCCCTCGGCACCGCGCCGGGCGTTGGTACGCTGGGGGGGCCGGGGACGTAGCTCAGCTGGGAGAGCGCGGGCTTTGCAAGCCTGAGGTCGTGGGTTCGAGCCCCATCGTCTCCACCATCGCCGCGGGGCCGCTACGTGCGCAGCACGACGTTGACCGGCTCGTGCCCCTCGCGGAGGCGCTCGAGCTGGGCGACCAGCAGACGCAGGAGGCGGGGCCGCATGGCCGTGGTGTAGCCGCCGACGTGGGGGGTCAGGACGGTCGCCTGGTGGTAGAGCGGGTGGCCCGCCGGCAGGGGCTCGGGGTCCACCACGTCCAGGGCCAGGCGCACGCGGCCGTCGGCGCTGAACTCGACGAGCGCGTCGGTGTCGGCGACCGCCCCGCGCGCCACGTTGACCAGCAGGGCGCCCGCGGGCAGCTGGGCGAGGAACTCCCGGTCGATCATGCGGGTCGTCTCGGCGGTCAGGGGCACGGCGACCACCACGATCTCCGCGTCGGCGAGCAGGCGGGGCAGGTCGTCGTGGCCGTAGACGAGCCCCTGGGCGTCCTCGCGCCGGGTGCGGCCCACGCGGCGCAGGTCGACCTCGAAGGGCGCCAGGCGCGCGGCGATCGCCCGGCCCACGCCGCCCACGCCGATGAGGGTGACGCGCCGGTCGGCCAGGCTGGCCGTGAAGGGCCGACGCCAGCGCTCGGCGTCGGCGTCGCGCACCAGGGCGGGCAGCTCGCGCTGGGCCGCCAGGATCAGGGCCACCGTCAGCTCGGCGGTGGAGGCCTCGTGCACGCCGGCGGCATTGGCGTAGACGTGGCCGGCGGGCAGCCAGTCGGCGACGTGGTCGTAGCCGATGGACTGGCTCTGGACCAGGCGCACCGCCACCCCGGCCAGGTTGGCCAGCGGCCGGGGCGAGCCCATGTAGGGCGGGATGACCATGTCGATGGCCGGGGCCGGCGGCGGGCCCTGGAGATCCCAGGGCACGAACTCGTCGGGGGTGAGCGCCGCGAGCTCCGCGGCCAGCTCGGCGTCGGGCGTCGTGACGAACAGGGTGCTCATGGGGGCAGGCTAGACACCCCTGGTGCCTAACTTGTCAAGCGGCGAGGTCGACTCGGTGCTTCCAGGCGATCGTCTCGTCGTAGCTGACCCGCTGGTCGAGACAGGCGTGCAGGATGCCGACCCAACGATTGGCGAGTTGGCGGATGGCCTGACGATGGGTCTTGCCCCGTCCTCGCAGCGCGTCGTAGTAGGCACGCGCGCCCGCTGAGCGGGTGAGCGAGCAGAAGGCCCACTGGTCGAGGGCGTCGGCCAGGCGCCGGTTGCGCATGTGGCGCGCGAGCACGACGCGACTCTTGCCCGAGGCTCTCGTGATCGGCGACGTGCCGGCGTAGTTCCTGCGAGACTGGGCGTCGCAGTAGCGGTTCGGGTCGTCCCCGAACTCGCCCAGCACCCGGGCGCCGAGGATCGTCCCCATTCCTGGCAGGGAGCGGATGACCGCGGTGTCCGGGTGCTGCTCAAAATCCTTCGCCAGCGCCTCTTGGAGGCTCGCGATCTGGGTGTTGTAGGCGCGGATCATCGCCACGTGGGCACTCGTCGTGGCCCCGTAGGCGAGCTCGACCTGGGAACGCTCAGCGAGCTGGTCTTCGCGCAGGGCCGACTGGATCTCGCTGGCGCGTCGCTCGAGGTTGCGCTCTCGTCCCGCACGCTTGAGGGCGGCCAGGATCTTGGCCCTGGAGAGCTGGCGCCCGAGCACGGGCGTCGGGGCGATCTCCAGGATCGCCAGCGCGTCACGGTCGTCGAGGTCGGTGCCGAAGGCGTTGAGAGCCCCGGGGTAGTAGTCCTTGAGGGCGTTGCGCAGGACGTTGACCTCGCGATGGCGGGCCCAGATGGCGCTCTGGTGGGCCCGCGCGAGGACCTTCAGCGCCTCGGCGCCCGGCGAGTCACCGGCCGCCTCACGGTGCTGGTGGCGATCGGTGCGCACGAGGTCGGCGAGCACCCTGGCATCCCCGGGGTCGGACTTGGACCCCGAGGTGACGTAGCGTTCCCGGTAGCGCGCGGCTGACATGGGATTGACCGCGTAGACGCGATAGCCCGCACCCAGCATCGCGGTGACGAGCAGGCCGCGGTCCTTCTCGATGCCCACGATGACGTGTGCGGGCTCCTCAGCGTGTCCGCCCAGCAACTCGTGCAGGGCTCTCACACCCCCCAGTGAGTCGGGGATCCTCTGGCGAGCGAGGACGTCTCCCGCCTCGCCCAGGACGCAGATGTCGTGGTGGGCCTCGGCCCAGTCCACTCCAACGAATATCACGTGGTCACCTCCGTTGATCGAGTGTCTCGAGCCCCGAGGGCAGCGGCGGCGACCTAATGGATCAGTGCTCCTGGCACGACACCCCTCCAGCCTTCTCCGTCGACCTCACCGACTGGCTGGGGCACGAACTAGCCATAGAACTCGAGGCTCAGGCCCGACGAGTGCTCACCAGTCAGCGGCTCGGTGGAAAGCCTGTCCCATCTGAGGCAGATCTTCCAGTCCCATTAGGCCGGGTCGCCCGAGCGGTCGGCGGTCTGCATCTGGCGCACCAGCCAGCGCGCCAGGCTGGCCACGACCGCGGGGTCCATCGCGTGGCCCCCCGCGTGCCGGTGGGTCACCGCCGTGGCGCCCGCGTCGGCCGTGAGGTACCGCCACGTGCGCTCGAGCAGGTCCCGCGGGATGACCGCGTCGTCGGTCGCCTGGGCGTGGAAGACCTCGAGGCCGGCCAGCCGGTCCACACTCTCGTCCAGGCCCGCGTCCCAGGGCATCGTGCCGTAGAGGACCGCGAGCCCGGCCAGGCGCGCCGGGTTGTCGAGGGCCAGCGCCCCGGCGAAGGCGGCGCCGCCCGAGAACCCCACGGCGATCAGCGGCCGTGCGGCGCCGACCTCGTCCGCGGCCCACGTCCAGAACCAGTCGAGCGTCGAGCGCAGCGAGTCGGCGAGCGGTCGGCCCACGCCGCGGTTCTCGAACCAGGCGTAGCCGCCCTGGGGCAGCGCGAGCGGGCCGCGCAGGGCGATGTAGGTGCAGCCGTTGGGCAGGACGTCGGCCAGGCCGACGATCTCCTGCTCGTTGGACCCGCGCCCGTGCAGCAGGACGACCACGGGGGCCTCGGGGTCGGCCGAGCCGCGCCACAGCGCGATGGGGCTCACTCCGCCTCACCCTCGACGACGTAGGCGGTCATCGACAGCGAGCCCATCGTGCACCCCTCGACCAGGACCGCGGGCCGCTGGCCACGGGCGTCGGCCAGGCCGGCCAGGTAGGCCAGGGGGACGAAGTGGTCGGGCGTGGGCGCGCACAGCGCGTAGTCGGCGTCGTCCTGCAGGCGCCCGAGCGCCGTCGGGTCGTCCTCGAGCAGCTCGCGGGCCTGGGCGTCGAAGCGCTGGGCCCAGTCGTAGCCCTCGTTGTCGGCGTGCCAGGCGATGGCGCGCAGGTTGTGCACGATGTTGCCGCTGGCCACGATCATGATGTCGTCGGCCAGCAGGGGCGCGAGGCGCCGGCCCAACTCCACGTGCTCGTCGAGGGGCTTGGTCGCGTCGATGGCCAGCTGGACCACCGGGACGTCGGCCTCGGGGAAGACGTGAGCGAGCACCGACCAGGTCCCGTGGTCGATGCCCCAGGAGCGGTCGTCGAGGGCCACGCTCGCCGGCTTGGCCACCTCGGCCACCAGGGCGGCCACCTCCGGGGATCCCGGGGCCGGGTAGTCGAAGTCGAACAGCGCCTGGGGGAAGCCGTAGAAGTCGTGGATGACCGGGGGCCGGTCCATCGAGGTGACCGCCGAGGCCCCCACGTACCAGTGGGCCGAGATCGCCACCACCGCGCGCGGTCGGGGGGTGAGGAGCCCGAAGGTCCGCCACGCGTCGGTGAAGCGGTTGTGCTCGAGTGTGTTCATGGGCGAGCCGTGTCCGAGGAACACGGCGGGCTGGACGGCCACGGTCCCTCCTTCGCTGCGGTGCCCTCGAGCGTACCGGTCACGCGCCGCGCGCCGCGCGGCCCCTAGGTCGAGCGGTAGTGCTCGCGCCAGATCACGCGGTAGATGCGCACCTTGCGCGGGATCGCGCGCAGCCCGGGGATGAAGGGCACGAGCAGTAGCAGCACCGAGGCCAGCATCATGAGCGCCCACACCTGCACGTCGGCGTTGGGGCTCGAGGAGAAGGGCGGCACCTGGTACCAGAAGGTGTAGAGCCACAGCCAGGCCTGGCCGGGGTAGCTGCCCGTCTCGTTCATCATGCCCCACTGGTTGCCCAGCAGGTGCTGGTTCTGGGCCAGGCTGGCCAGGTACGAGCCGTCGGCCACGAACAGCAGCGGCTTGGTGTAGTTGGTGGTGTAGAAGCCGCGGCCCGTGACGAGGGCCTGGTCCAGGGCGCCCGAGCGGGCCATCTGGGTCAGCGACGTGATCATCGTGGGCAGGGGCCCGGTGTTCGTGGCCGGCACCGTGATCTGGTCGTTGTGCCACGTCATGGCGCTGGCGCCCTTGGAGTAGTTGGCCACCCAGGCGGACTGCTGGGTGGCCGAGGCCGCCTTCCACTGGTGCAGGGCGACCGAGAGGGGGTAGTCGTTGGGGACGCTGGCCAGCGGCGCGAGGATGAAGTCCTGCACCGGGTTCACCGGGATGGTCACGCCCACGAGGCTCGCCAGGTGGAGCGGGCCCAACTCTTGGCCCAGCGAGCCGTGGTTGTAGGGCGCGCCGTAGCCCGCGGTGATCGTCGTGCCGTTCAGCTCGCCCAGCGCGGTCGTCGCGAAGTCGACGGGGTCGGCGTTGGACCAGGTGCGGATGGTGATGGCCTTCTCGTCGGGGGACCCGAACAGGGTGGCCAGCGCCACGATCAGGATCGCCACCACGACGAAGGCGATGGTCCCCTCCTTGATGATGTCGTAGGGCGCGTAGGGCCCGTGGTACTCGGGCGCGTCCACGTCGGGCCGGAAGCGCTTCACTGCTCCTCCTCGGGGTGGTCAGCGAAGGGCGGGACGACGCCGCGCACCCGCACCAGCAGCACGTGCAGGGCGGTGAGCACGACGGCGGCCAGCGGCAGCAGGACGATGTGCCACATGAGCATCTGGCCCAGGTTCAGCACGTTGAAGTACGCGCCCGCGCCCGTCGCGTTGATGCCGTCCTTGGCCTGGGTGGAGATCCACTGGGAGTCGAAGTTGGTCTGCGAGACGTAGCCGGTGAAGGCCGCGGCGATCGAGGTGAGGAAGGTCACCACCCCGGTCATCCAGGTCAGGGCGCGCCGGCCCCGCCAGGCGGCCATGAAGAACTTGCCCCACAGGTGGATGACCATCGCGAAGAAGAAGACCTCCACGCTCCACAGGTGCAGCGAGTTGACGTAGTGGCCCACGTCCGAGGTGTGCCACCACTGCGGCCCGCGGATCGCCAGCACGAAGCCCGTCAGGATGACCATCGACAGCGCGACCATCGTGGTGACGCCAAAGACGTAGATCCACGAGGCCACGTAGGCCGGCTGCGTGTCGGGCAGGAGCTTCTCGGGCGGCAGGTGCCCGGCGACGCGGTGGCGCAGCCGCGTCGTCCACTGGCGCTCGATCTCGGCCGAGCTCATCGGCTCTCCTTGCGGCGGCTGCGACCGGGGAACGGCGCGAACAGGGCCACCACGAAGGTGATGATCATCAACGCCACCACGATGGCGTTGGCGTCGCTGATGTACACCCAGCCCCAGTGGATGTAGTGCCCCAGATGGTCGAGCGGGAATAGCGCGGCCAGCAATGCGAGTGGTGTCACGAGTGCCCCTTCCGTGTCCCCCGACGCCCCAGTGTGGCACGCCCCGGGTCGCGATGCGAGGCCCCGGCGCTCAGGCTCTCAGGGGACGCTTACCCCGCGGCGGGCGTGGCGGCCAGCGCCGGTGCGCGCGCCGGTCGGCGCGTGCCCGCGACGCGATCGTGCGCGGTCTGCTTGACGTGGAACTGGGTGACGCCGATGGCCAGCGACACCGCGCCCGCGATGTGCAGCTCGACCAGCACCACCGGCACGTGCGTGGCGTACTGGGTGAACCCGATGGCTGCCTGGACCAGGGCCGTCAGGACCAGGCGACGCACGCCGTCGCGCAGGGCGGCGGGCACGTCGGCGCGCCAGATGGCGAACGCCAGCCCGGTCACCATCCCCAGGAAGGCGACCGCGAGCACCGAGTGGGCCCACGTGGCGTCGGCGAAGGCGAAGGGCAGGCGGCGCGCCACCAGCTGGCCCTGCGAGGACCCCGCGTGGGGGCCCGAGCCCGTCGCCGCCGTGCCGGCCACCACGACCAGGCCGAAGGGGACCCACAGCAGCCGGGCGATGAGCCGGAAGTGGGGATCGCGCACGTCGGCGCGCGCCCCGGGGCCGTAGACGTACTTGGAGCGGTGGTAGAGGACCGCGCCCACGATGACCATGAGCAGCGACAGGATCATGTGCAGCGAGACCAGCCACGGGTTGAGCCGCGAGTACACCACGAAGGCACCCAGGATGGCGTCGGCGACGACCCCGCCAATGAGCAGGCCCGCGAGTCCGATCAGGTCCCGGCGGCGCTCCTCGCGGCGCCACGCGGCCACGAAGGTGGCCGCGGTCACGAGGACCAGCACGATGGTGACGATCCGGTTCCCGTACTCGATCAGGGGGTGGATCGACCACGATCCGGTGATCCGGTGCCCGTAGCAGGTCGGCCAGTCGGGACAGCCGAGGCCCGACCCGGTGAGCCGGACCGCGCCGCCGGTCAGCACGATCACGATCATCGAGACGAAGGCCGCGAGCGAGAACCAGCGGAACTGGGGCGCGGTGACGACGAGCCGTCGGCGAGGGGCCACGCCCGTAGCCTAGAGAGGAGGGGACTCCTAGACTGCCCACTATGTCCGTGGTCGTGGTGCGCACCTCCAGCTGGCGCGAGGTGCTTCGGGGCTACGTGGCCCTCACCAAGCCGCGCATCATCGAGCTTCTGCTGGTGACGACCCTGCCCACGATGGTGGTGGCCGCCGGCGGCATCCCCGGCGCGTGGCTCATCGTCGACACCCTGCTCGGGGGCACCCTGGCGGCCGCCGGGGCCAACGCCCTCAACATGGTGATCGACCGCGACATCGACGCGGTCATGGAGCGGACCCGCAACCGCCCGCTGGTGCGCGGCGTGATGACGCCGCGGGCCGCGACGATCTTCGCCTTCGGGCTCGAGGCGATCTCCTTCGCGGTCCTGGCCACGTGGGTCAACTTCCTCGCGGCGTGGCTGGCGGTGGCCGCGATGCTCTTCTACGTGGTCGTCTACACGATCTGGCTCAAGCGCCGCTCCAAGCAGAACATCGTGATCGGCGGCGCCGCGGGCGCGGTGCCGGTGCTCATCGGCTGGGCCGCCGTGACCGGGAGCCTGTCGTGGGCGCCGGTGCTCCTGTTCCTGGTGGTCTTCATCTGGACCCCGCCGCACTTCTGGTCGCTGGCCGTGCGCTTCCGCGACGACTACGACGCGGCGCACGTCCCGATGATGCCGGTCGTCGCGTCGCTGCGGCGCACCACCCTCGAGATCCTCGTCTACACCGTCGTGATGTGGGCCGTGACGGTGCTGCTGGGCCCGGTCGCCCACCTGGGCTGGATCTACGCCGTGTCGGCGACGCTGCTCGGGGGCGCCTTCACCTGGGGTGCGGTGCGCCTCTACCGGCACGCGCTCAGCGACCGCGCCGACGTGGCCGAGGCCATGCGGCTGTTCCACTTCTCGATCACGTACCTCACGGCCCTGTTCGTGCTGATGGCGGTGGACGTCGTTGTCCGACACCACTGAGCGCGCTCGGCGGGGGCACCCCTCGCCCATGATGCTGATCCCCCTGGCGATCGGCACGGTCATCGCGGTGGCGCTGATCGTCGCCGTCTCGATCGTCAGCAGCCACAGCACCTCCAAGGCGGAGAACCGCCTGGTGGGCACGAAGGCGGCGTCGTTCGACCTCCCGTCGGTGCACGGCGGCTCCCTGCGCGCCCCCTACGCGCAGGGCCGCGCGACGGTGCTCTTGTTCATGGCCAGCTGGTGTGGTCCGTGTCAGGCGGAGATGCCCCACGTCGTCGCCTACCTCGACCACCACCACCTGGGCGGCGTCGAGGTGGTCGGCGTCGACACCGCCGACCAGCGCGCCAACGCGCTCACCTTCCTGCGCCGCGACCACGTCCCGTTCCCGGTCGCCTTCGATCCCAACAGCGCGGTCGCGGGGAACTTCGGCCTGGCGGCCCTGCCCGACACGGTCTTCGTGTCGGCCCGCGGGACCGTCGCCTCGGTCGTCGTGGGACCGGTCTCGGACGCCAGCCTGGCCGCGGGCATCCGCGCGATCCGCTAGTCCAGGCGGAACGTCCGGGCCGCGAGCAGCGGCGCACCCAGCGCCCACAGCCCCAGGGCGACCCAGTCGCCCGTCGTCGCGGCCTGGCCGAGCCCGACGATCCGGTGCAGCGCCTCGGCCAGGGCGCCCGCGGGCAGGGCCGTCGCCACGCGCGCGACGCCGCGCGGGAGCGATCCCAGCGGCACGACGATGCCCGAGCCGAGCAGGAGCACGAGATAGAGGGCGTTGGCCGCCGCCAGGTTGACCTCGGCGCGCAGCCACCCCGCGAGGGCCAGGCCGATCCCGGCCAGGCCCGCCGAGGCCAGCAGCGCGGCCGCGACGGCCGCCAGCGCTCCGCCGACGCCCCCGTGGGGCCGCCAGCCCAGGCCCGCCGCGACGGCCGACACGACCACGACCTGGATCAGCTCGGTCGCCACCAGGGCGGCGATCTTGGCCCCGATCAGCCGGCCCCGGCCCAGGGGCGTCACGTGGAGCCGGCGCAGGATCCCGTAGGAGCGCTCGAATCCCGTCGCGATCGACAGGGCCACCAGCGATGTGGACAGGACCGTGAGCGCCAGGATGCTCGGCGCGAAGAAGTCGATCCGGTGGGTCGCCGGATGGGCGGTGACCCGTACCAGCGTCAGGAACACCAGCAGCAGCACGGGGATGATCAGGGTGAGCAGCAGCGTCTCGCCGCGCCGCAGGGTCATCGCGACCTCGGCGCGGGTCTGGGCCCACCACGCCCTCACGGGCGGCTCCGCTCGTCGGCGATGATGCCCAGGTAGCGCTCCTCGAGCGACGCGCGCGTGCGCAGGGCCACGAGTGTCGCGCCCTGGGCCGCCAGGGCGGCCGCGATCTCCGCGGTGCGCGCGGGATCCCCGGTGGCGTGCACGCGCAGGTGCGTGGCGTCGGTGGCCTCGACCGCGACCCCGAGCTGGGTGGCCAGCCGCGCCACGTCCACGGGCCCGCTGACCTCGAGCGCGACGGCCCGGTCCTGGCCGGCCAGCTCGTCGAGGCTCCCGCTGGCCACCACGTGGCCCCGGTGCAGGATGGTCACCACGTCGGTGAGGCGCTCGGCCTCGGCCAACTCGTGGGTCGTGATCACGACCGCGCAGCCGCGCTGGCGCTCGGCGTCGATCGTCTCGCGGATCACCGCGCGCCCCTCGGGATCGACCGAGCTCGTCGGCTCGTCGAGCACCAGGGCGCGCGGGCGACCCAGCAGCGCCAGGGCCAGCAGGGTGCGCTGCTGCTCGCCGCCCGAGAGCCGCCGCCACGGGGTGCGCGCGCAACCGCGCAGGTCGAGGCGCTCGAGGAGCTCGCCGGGCGCGCGCGGGGCGTCGTAGTACGCCGCGGTGAGGTCCAGCACCTGGGCGGGCGTCACGGGCAGCCAGACGCCCCCGCGCTGGAGCAGGGCGCCGGTGCGCGCGACGACCTCGGCGTGGTCGCGCCGCGGGTCGCGCCCGTGGAGGCGCACGGTGCCCGCGTCGGGGGAGCGGAAGCCGAGCAGCGTCTCGACCAAGGTCGTCTTGCCGGCCCCGTTGGGGCCCAGCAGCGTCAGCACCTGGCCGTAGTCGACGGTGAGGCTCACGTCTTCGAGTGCGCGCACCGGGCCGTAGTCCACGCGCAGGTCCTCGATGGCGACGGCGTGGCTCACGGATAGGCAACCTAGACGCTCGCGCGGTCGACCGCGGCGGGCCCGGAGGGCCGAGGACCCCGACGGTAGGCTCGGATCGTGATCGACCTGACCCAGTTGCGGCGCGAGCCCGTCGCGGTGACTGCCGCCCTGGTCCGGCGCGGCGTGAGCGCCGAGGAGGTGGCCGAGGTCCACGCCCTGGACGAGGAGCACCGCCGTCGGCTCCAGGAGGCCGAGGGGCTGCGCGCCCAGGTGAAGGCCCTGTCGCGGGAGGTCGCGGCCGCGCGCCGCGCCGGCGACGCCGCGGCGGCCGAGGCGCTGACCGACCGCAGCCGCACCCTGGGGGACGAGGAGCACGCCGCCACGGCGGCCGCCGACGACCTCGCGCAGCGACTGCGCGCGCGGTGGCTGCAGCTGCCGAACCTGCCCGACCCGGCCGTCCCCGACGGGCGCGACGAGCACGACAACGTCGAGGTGCGGCGCTGGTGGCCCGGCATCGCCGAGGGTCGCGAGCAGCCCACCTACGCCGAGCACCAGCGCGTCCCGCACTGGGAGACGGGTGCGGCGCTGGGGATCCTGGACCTGGAGGCGGGGGCCAAGCTCGCGGGCTCGATGTTCCCGCTGTTCCGCGGCCGCGGCGCCCGCCTCGTGCGGGCCCTGGGCGCGTTCGCCCTCGACCACCACCAGGACGCCTTCGAGGAGATCCGCCCGCCGACGCTCGCCCTCACCGAGACCATGGAGTCCACCGGCCACCTGCCCAAGAGCGCCGACGACATGTACGCCATCGAGCGCGACGGCCTATGGGCGATCCCCACCGCCGAGGTCCCGCTGACCTCGATGCACCGCGGGGAGATCCTCGACGAGGAGCGCCTCCCGGTGCGCATGACCGCGCTCACGGCGTGCTTCCGGCGCGAGGCCGGGGCGGCCGGGCGCGACACGCGCGGCCTGCTGCGCGTCCACGAGTTCGACAAGGTCGAGCTCTTCGCCTACTGCACGCCCGAGCAGGCCCCCGCGGTGCACGCCGACGTGCTCGAGCGCGCCGAGACGCTGCTGCGCGAGCTGGGCCTCACCTACCGGGTGCTCGACCTGTGCGCGGGTGACCTGGGCGCCTCGTCGGCGCGCACCTTCGACCTCGAGGTCTACAGCCCGGGCGTGGATCGCTGGCTGGAGGTCTCCTCGGTGAGCTGGTTCCGCGACTACCAGTCGCGGCGCGCCAACGTCCGCTACCGGCGCGCCGACGGCTCGACCGCTCTGGTCCATACCGTCAACGGCTCGGCACTGGCGTGGGCGCGCATCTGGGCGGCGCTGGTCGAGGTGGGCCGCCAGCCCGACGGATCGGTGCGCCTGCCCGACGTGCTCGCGCCCTACCTGGGCACGACGCACCTCACGCGGGGCTGAGCTCGAAGCGGTAGCCCACGCCGCGCACGGTCGTGATGTAGCGCGGCGACTTGGGGTCGTCCTCGAGCAGCGCGCGCAGGCGCTTGATGTGCACGTCGAGGGTCTTGGTGTCCCCGACGTAGTCGCTGCCCCAGACCCGGTCGATCAGCACGTCGCGGGTGAGCACGCGGCCGGGGTTCTCGAGCAAGAGCTGCAGGAGCGCGAACTCCTTCTTGCGCAGCTTGACCTCGCGATCGCCCACGAAGCACCGGTGCGCGTCGATGTCCAGCCGGAAGGGTCCCTGGCGCAGGGGCTCGTCCTCCCCCCAGGGGACGGCGTGCTCGCGGCGGCGCAGCACCGCGCGCATGCGCGCGACGAGCTCGCGCAGGCGGTAGGGCTTGGTGACGTAGTCGTCGGCTCCCAGCTCGAGCAGCAAGACGGCGTCGACCTCCTCACCCTTGGCGCTGACCACGATGATGGGGACGTCGCTGGAGGCCCGGATGGCGCGGCACACGTCGATGCCGTTGACCTTGGGCAGCATGAGGTCGAGCAGCACCAGGTCGGGGGCGCGCGTGGCGAAGTGTGCCAGCCCCTCGGCGCCGTCGCGGGCCACGTCGACGTCGAAGCCCTCGCGGCTCAGCCCCACGCTCAGCGCGTCGATGAAGGACTCCTCGTCTTCGACGAGCAGGATCCGCACGGCTGGCGCGGAGGCGCCCGCGGGGCTCACGACTCCACCGGCAGCTCGAGGGTGAACGTGGAGCCCTCGCCCTCGCGCGACTCCACGCGGACCGTGCCCCCGTGGTTGTGGGCGACGTGGCGCACGATCGACAGGCCCAGTCCCGTGCCGCCGGTCTCGCGCGCCCGACCGGGGTCGACCCGGTAGAAGCGCTCGAAGATGCGCTCGAGGTCCTTGGCCGGGATCCCCACGCCGTGGTCGGCGACCTCGACGCGCACGGCGGGGCCGGCGTCGTCGGTCGCCCCCACGTGGACCAGGCGCACGCGCACCTCGCTACCGGCCGGCGAGTAGACGACGGCGTTCTCGAGCAGGGCGTGCATGGCCGACACCAGCTGGCGCCGGTCGCCCACGACCGCCGGCGCGCTGTCGGGCTCCTCGAAGGTGATGGTGACGTCGTGCTGCTCGGCCGCGACGCGGATCCGCTCGATCGCCTCGGCCACGAACAGGGCCGCGGACACCGGCTCGCGCTGGGGCGAGCCCTCGCTCTCGATGCGCGACAGGTCCAGCAGGTCCTCGATGATGCGGTTGACGCGGAAGGCCTCGGAGTTGATGCGCTCGGCGAGCCGGTGCGCGACGGTCGTGTCCTGCTCGAACTGGAGAGTCTCGGCCAGCAGCCCGAGGGCCCCCATGGGCGTCTTGAGCTCGTGGCTGACGTTGGCGATGAAGTCCCGACGCATGTCCTCGAGGCGCCGGCGCTCGCTGGTGTCGTCGATGACCGCCAGCACGCCCAGCGGGCGGCGGCCGTCGTCGATGATCGTGGCGCGCACCTGCAGGGAGCGCCGCGGCGGGCCGTAGAGGTCGATGGAGCGCTCGGCGAGGCCGTCGCTCCACCCGGCGGCCAGGCAGTCGGTCACGGCCTGCGCGGCGATCGCCTCGCCGTAGCGGCTGTTCATCAGGGTCTCGGCCTCGGAGTTGCGGTACACCACGTCGCCGGCCTCGTTGCACAGGACCAAGCCCAGCGGGAGGGTGTCGAGGGATCGGCGCAGGCGGACGGTCTCGGCGCTGGACTCGCCCACGGCGGTCGTGGCCGCCGCGGTCACCTCCTCGAGGTAGGCCAGCGCCGACTCGACGCGCCCGGTGTCCGAGCGGGGCTCGGCGCCCAGACGCGTTCCCAGCGCGCTGAGGCGCTGGGCGATCGAGCGGTGGTCGCGCCAGTGGCTGATCAAGTAGCCCAGCGCCGCGCCCACGACGAGGACGCCCGCCGCCGCCGCGTCGACGGCCGCGTTGGGCCAGGTGGCCAGGAGATGGTGGGCGCTCGCGAGCACGTCCTCATTCTTCCAGACCCGCGCCGCACCGCGGCGACCGTTGCGAGTCCCAACGTCCCGGGAGGTCCCCATGCTCGTCGCCGTCAGCCTCACCCCCTCGACCACGGCCCTGCCCGGTGGTGCCGAGCTCCAGCAGCTGGCCGACGGGCTGGCCGCGTGGAGCCTCATCGGCGCGATGATCGCGCTGGTGCTGGGCGCCGCGCTGTGGGCGCTGGGCAGCCACACCCAGAACATGCACCAGTCGATGGCCGGGCGCCGCGCGGTGCTCACGTCGCTGGTCGCGGCCCTGCTCATCGGTGCCGCGCCCCACCTCATCGACTTCTTCTTCAAGTCCGGCGTCGCAGTCCACTGATGGGGCTGTCCTGCGTAGGCGACCCGGTGGGCTGCGGGGTGCGGGCCGTGACGCACGTGGCGGTCGGCGGGGTGTTCGGCGCCCTCACCGACTGGGTCGTCACCAGCGTGGCCTGGCTGCTGGGCGCGCTGGGCCACGTGCTGGCCGCGACCGGCCGCCCGCACGACGTCCTGGCGGCCGCGGCGCCCGAGTACCACGTGCTGGCCGCGATCGCGCCCGCCCTGCTCCTGGTGGGACTCGGAGTGGCGACCATCCAGGGCATCGCCCACGCCGACGCGGCGGCGCTGTGGCGCGTCTACCTGGGGGTCGCCCCGGCCGCGATCGCCGCGGTCGTGTGGGGGCCGGCGTTGGCGCGGGTGGTGCTCGTCGTCGCCGACCAGCTCTCGACCGGCGCCGCGGGCGCGGCCGCCCGTCAGGTGCCGCCGCTGGCGGCGGCGGTGCAGCTGGCCGCCGCGGCGACGCCGGGCTTCGGCGCGTTCACCCTGGCGATCCTCATGACGGTGGGGGCGTGGCTGCTGTGGTGCGAGCTCGTCGTGCGCGGGATCGTCCTGACGCTGCTGATCGTCGTGACCCCCCTCGTCGTGCCGCTGGTGACGATCCCGTCGCTGCGCCGGCTGGGCTGGCGGCTGGCCGAGACGTTCGTGGCGGTCGCCCTGTCCAAGGTGGTGATCATGGTCGCCCTGGTGGTGGGCCTCGACGAGCTGCACGGCTCGTCGGTGCTCGTCGTCGTGGCCGGAGCGGTGACGCTGCTGATCGCGACGGCCAGCCCCTTCGTGGTCCTGCGCCTGGTGCCGTGGATGGAGCAGTCCGCCCTGCACCACGCCAGCGGCCTGCGCCAGCGCGCCACGCACGCCGCCGCGGCCCTGCCGTCGTCGCCGGTGGTCGCGGCGGCCCGGGCGCTGGCGCCCGAGCCGCCCTTCGGGCCGCCGGCGTCACGGGGACCGGACTTCGGGATTCCCGAGTGGCCCTCCGAGGGCGAGGTGCCGATGCCCGAGCAGCCCGAGACGCCCGTCACGTTCCCCCTGGGGCCCGCCCGCCTGCGCCACGGCCACAAGGTGATCCTCAAGGACGATATGGGCCCGGTGATCGGCTGGCACTGGGATGACTGAGCGCGTGGCGCTGGGCGCGAGCGACGTCGTCGCGCGCTGGCGGGGCCTCTCGCGCCCCCAGGCGCTGGGTGCGGCCGGCGCCGTGGGGGCGCTGGCCGACGCGGCGCTGCGCACGCACGGGGCGCTCGAGGCGGCGGCGGGGCTGGTGGTCCTCGCGGCGGTCCTGCCGCTCGCGGGTGCGACCCTCGGGGGCTGGGCGCTGATCGCCGCGCGCTACGTGGCCCGGCGCCACTGGCTAGTGGTGCGCCCGCGCGAGCGGGGCGCGGCCACGCCGCCCGGGTCCCGTGCGATCCGGGCGGTGCGGGCCGCCTCGCTCGTCCAGCGCGGACGCCTCGACCTCACCGGGCAGGACCGCCGGCTGGCTGGCGGCGTCGGTGCGCTCGCCGAGTCGCTGGCGACCGGGGGCGGCGGCGCGCTGACCTGGCACGTCCACCGCACCAGTGCCCGGGACGTGACGACGGTCCTGGCCGCGGACTCCGAGGTGGTGTGGCCCGCCGGCTGGCGAGCCGACGCGTCGGTCGCGGCGCGCGTGGTCGGCGCGCGCGACCCGATCGACGGGTGGCTCGAGCGCTGGGACTACCTGCGCCGCGAGGACGGCGTCATGACGGTGTTGCGCGTGGGCCAGCTCGACGCGGGGGGGCACCACGCGGCGCTGGCCGCGCTCCAGGGCGAGGGCGACACCACGGTCTCGGTGCACCTGGAGGTGCTGGGGACCGCGCGGGGCCGGCGACAGGTCGAGCGCGCCGCCCACCGCGACGGCAGCGAGCGCGCCGTCGCGCGCGCCGCAGGCTTTCGCGACACGGCCCGGGCGGCGCGGGTGGCGACCCGGGCGCGCCAGTGCGAGCGCGAGGTGGCCGAGGGCCGTGCGCTGGGGCGCCTCGCGATCCTCGTCGTGGTGCGCGCCGAGCGGCTCGCATCGCTGCGCGCCGCGCGCCGGGCCCTCCTCGCGCGAGCGCGCGCCGCGGGGCTGCGTCTGGAGCGGGGGGGCGGGCGGCAGGCGACCTGGCTCGCGGCGTCCTGGCCCGGGTCCGCGCCGCGCGCGTGCGCCACCCACTGGGCGACGTCGGCCGACCTCGAGGATCTTCGCCTGCCCGCGCACGACGCCGGGACCGGGGTCGCCGGCGGGACGCTCGGCGTGGTCGCCGGGGGCGCGCCCTTCCGCGCCGACCCCTTCGACCTCTACGAGGCCGGGATCGTCGCCAACCCGAATGTGGTGGTGGCCGGGGCCATCGGGACGGGCAAGAGCACCGTGGTCAAGATGCTGCTCGCGCGGGCGCTCGAGCGCGGCCGTCGCGTGGTCGTGGTCGACCCCAAGGGCGAGTACGGGGCGCTGGCGTCGGCCGCGGGCGTCGCGCCCGTGCGCTTGGGCGTGGACGGGTGGTGCGATCCCTTCGACGGCGCGGAGGACCCGCGCGCCCTGGTGCGCGCGGTGGTTGGCGCGGCGCTGGGCGGGCCCCTCTCGCCCGAGCAGCTCTTCGACCTGGACGAGGCGTGGCGCGGGGTCGGCCCGGGGGGCGCCGCGCGCCCCCTGCGCGCGCTGGCCCGCCAGCTGCGCGACGCCCGGACCGGTGGCGAGCCCGGCCGCCGCGCGCTCGCGCTGACGCTGCACCGCCTGGTCGAGGGCGACCTCGCCGGGCTGTTCGACGGGGAGGGTCCGGCCCTGCGGCTGGCCGGCCCGCTCACCGTGCTCGACCTGTCGGCCCAGTGGTCCTCCTCGGCGCTCGGGGTCGCTGCGCTCAGCGCGGTCGCGGCGGCCCAGCGCGTCGCGCAGTCCCCGCGACCGGGCTACGTGGCACTCGACGAAGCGTGGGCGCTCCTGGGCGACGACGCGGCGCTGACGTGGCTCCGGGGCTCGTGGAAGCTGGCCCGGGCCCGCGGCCTCAGCCATCTCCTCGTCGTGCACCGGTGGGGCGACGTCTCGGCGGTCGGCGACGCGGGCAGCGCGCGACGCGAGCGGGCTCGCGGCCTGCTGCGCGAGTGCGAGACCACCTGGCTGCTGCGCCAGCCCACCGACGAGGCCGCCGACATCGCCGCGGCGCTCGACCTGTCGGCCCGCGAGGTCGCCGCGCTGACCGCCCTGCGGCGCGGTGAGGCCCTCGTGCGCTACGGGCCCCACCGCTCGCTGGTGCGGGTCCGCCCGGGCGCCGCCGATCGGGACCTGATCGACACCGACCAGGCGATGCGCGCGTGAGGGGCGCGCCGATCGGGCGTCGCGTGGTCGCGGGCTGGGGGCTGGGCCCCGCGGTGCGCTGGCACCACGGCGAGTCGGTCCTGGTGGTCGGCCCGACGCGCTGCGGCAAGACGGCCGGGGTGGTCATCCCCGCGATCCTGCGCTGGCCCGGACCGGTGGTCGTCACCAGCGTCAAGCGGGACGTGCTGGCCGCGACCGGGCCGTGGCGGGCGGCCCTGGGCGAGGTGCAGGTCCTCGATCCGGGCCGCGGCGACGGCCTGACCTGGGACCCGCTCGAGGGGGTCCGGGACTCGCGCGAGGCGCACCGCGTGGCCCGCGCTCTGGCGTCGCGGGTCGGTGGGCGGGTGGACGCCGAGTTCTGGAACGAGCTGGCCGCCAAGCTGGTGGCGCTGCTGCTGGTGCGGGCGCGCGAGCGGGACCGCGACATCGGTGAGGTCGCCCGGGTCCTGGAGAGTCGCGACTTCGACCCGTGGCTCGAGGGCGAGGGGCGGGACGCCATGGCGCTGCGCGACTTCCTCGGCCACGACCCGCGCACCCTGGACTCGGTGCTCACCACAGCCGAGACGATGCTGTGGCCCTGGCGCGAGCCCCAGCCCCGGGCCGTCGTGCGACGGACCCTGGATGGGCCCAACAGCCTGTACCTGTGCAGCCCGCGCGGTGAGCAGGAGCACTATCAGGCCCTCTTCGTGGGCGCGCTGCGCTCCGTCCTCGAGGAGCAGCAGCGCCGCGCGGACGCGGGCCGGTCGCGACCCCTGCTCCTCGTGCTCGACGAGGCGCCGGCGGTCGCCCCGCTGGCCGAACTCGACGAGCTGGCCGCTACCGTGGCGGGCCTCGACGTCACGCTGGTCACCGTCGTCCAGGACTTCGCCCAGATGGTCGCGCGCTGGGGCCCGCGCGCCGCGACGATCGTCAACAACCACCACACCCGGGTCGTCTTCGCCGGCCTGGTCGACCCGACGGCGGCCACCTACGTGCCCGAGCTGGCACCCCGGGCTCGACGCGAGGGACGGCCCGCGCCGTCGTGGCGCGAGCGCACCCCGCGCACCGCGCTGGTGGTCGCGGGGCACCGGCGGGCCGTGAGCGTGCGGGCGCGCCCGTGGTGGCGCACGCGCCTGGCGCGCCGCGCCGGACCTCGCCCCCCGCGGTGAGTACGATGCGCGGGTGCCCACCGATCCCGACGCCGTCTTCGCCGTCGACATCGGGGCGACGTCGCTGAAGTTCGCGGTCGTGGACCCCGGCGGGACGCTCGAGGGCGCGCTGGCGCGGCGACCCACGCCCTACCCGTGCCCGCCCGACCGCCTGGTCCAGGTGGTGGCCGATCGGGCGCGCGACAGCGGGTGCCGCCGCGTGGGGGTGGGGTTCCCCGGCGAGTTCCGCGACGGGCGCGCGGTGGGCTCGGGCAACCTGGCCCGCGTGGGCGGGATCGGCACACCCATCGACCCCGCGATCGAGAGCGCCTGGCGGGGATTCCCCCTCGAGGAGGCGCTCCGCGCCGCGACCGGCCTGGCGGTGCGCGTGGTCAACGACGCCACCCTGGCCGCCCTCGGATGCCGTCGCGGCGAGGGTCGCGAGGTCGTCCTGACGCTGGGGACCGGGCTCGGCCTGGCGCTGGTCGTCGACGGGGCGCTCACGCCGGTGCGCGACGTGGGGGCCGAGGTGCGCCCCGACGGGCGCACCTACGACGAGGCTCTGGGCGAGCAGGCCCGAGCGCTGAGCGAGGACCGCTGGCGCGACGACCTGGTGGCCACGGTGCGCACCTTCGCCACCGAGTTCGAGGCCACCGAGGTGCACCTGGCGGGGGGCAATGCGCGGCGGGTGTCGCCCACGTGGTTCGAGGGCCAGGACGCGCGCGTCACGATCCACGGCAACGACGCGGCGGTGCGCGGGGCGGCGCGCCTCTTCTAGCTGCGCAGCTCGGCCAGGACCAGCGCTCCCGCGGCCAGCACGTGCGCCATGATCGGGGCGGCGGCGTCCTCGATGGCGAAGTCCGGGCTGTGGTGCATCCCGCTCGAGCCGTCCGCCAGCGCCCCGCCGACGAACAGGTAGCAGCCCGGGACCCGCTCCAGGAACTCGCTGATGTCGTCGCTGGCGGTCGTGGGCGCCATGGTGAGCACGTGGTCGTCGCCGACGACCGCCCGCGCGGCGTCCGCGGCCATCGGAGTCACGTCGGGATCGTTGACGACGGCGGGCGACATCCCGGTGACCTCACGCGTGACGCGCACGCCGGTGGCCGCGCCGATCTCGGCCAGCAGGGCGTCGAGGCGATCGTGGGCCTGCGCGGTCTGCTCGGGGGTGAAGGTGCGCAGGGTGCCCGCGACCTCGGCGCGCGCCGGCACGACGTTGTTGGCGGTGCCCGCGCGCACCAGCCCCGCCGAGCACGCGAGCGGAGCGGTGTCGTAGCTCAGGTCGGCCACGACCTCGCCCAGGCGCGACAGCACGTGGCCCAGTGCGATCATGACGTTGCCCTCAGGTCCCGCAAGCGCCCCGTGGCCCCCCTCGCCCTCGAGGACGATGCGGAAGGCCTCGGCGCGACTCATGGCGGTGCCCGCGCGCACCGCGACGAAGCCCACCGGGACCAGCGACGTGACGTGACCCGCGAGCACCACGTCGCTCGGGTGACGCTCGAGCAGCCCGTCGTCGATGAGCGCGCGCGCCCCGCCGAGCGCCTCCTCGGCGGGCTGGAACACGAAGGTGTAGGAGCCGGGTCGATCCTCGACGCGGCTCAGCACCTCGGCCACCCCCAGGAGGGCGGCCGTGTGGACGTCGTGGCCGCACGCGTGCATCACGCCGGGCTGCGTCGACCGGTACGGGAGGTCGCGCACCTCCGACACCGGGAGGGCGTCGATGTCCGCGCGCAGCAGCACCCGTCGGCCCGGACGGGTGCCCGCCAGCGTCGCGACGGCCCCGGTCGCGGTGGTCGTGGGGGCGACCAGCAGGCCCAGGGCGCTCAGGCGCTCGCGGATCACCTCGGTCGTGCGATGCTCGGCGAACCCGATCTCGGGGTGCGCGTGCAGGTCGTGGCGCAGCTCGACGATCCCGGGGGTCGCCTGCTCGAGGAGTTCACGCAGGGTGTGGTCGCTCACGCTCGTATGGTAGGGGACCGCGCCGGCCGGGACCGGGTAGGATGGACGCCCAGCGCGGCTGTAGCTCAGCGGATTAGAGCATCGGTCTACGGAACCGAGGGTCGGGGGTTCGAATCCCTCCAGCCGCACCATTGTGATGTCTCACGTCATCGTGGACATTTGAACCCCTGATCGTAGTCACTGAGGGCGCCGCACGGGTTGGTAGCTCTTGGTCGGATCGAGCGTGGCCTCGCCGATGAGCGCGTAGCCCTCCGAGAG
>JAKANY010000018.1 GCA_021823525.1 Actinomycetes bacterium | reverse complement strand
CCGCCTGGCGCGCCAGGAGGAGCAGCCCGAGCGAGTCGGGCCCTCCCGAGACGGCGAGGTCCACGGCCGCAGGCGCCGCCGGGAAGTGACAGGCGTCCAGGAGGCGGTCGGTGTCCACGACCCGTACGTTACGTAGCCGGATGGGTCGCGCGACGCCGGGCCACGACGCGGGCACCCAGGTAGAGCACGGCGCCCAGCGCTCCGACGAAGAATCCGATCGGCAGGTTGAAGAGGTAGGACGCGGCGATCGACGCCCAGACCGTCACCACGGAGAGCCCGATCGAGCCCGCCACCGCCCAGCCGGGCCGTGACACCAGGATCCTCGCGGCAGCCGGTGGGCCGATCATCAGCGAGAACGTCAGCAGTGCACCGACGACGGGCACCGTGAGCGCGGTCGCGAGCGCCACCACCACCAAGAAGGCCACGTCGACCGTGGTGGTGGCGATGCCGCGGGCTCGCGCGAGTTCGGGGGCCACCGACGTGAACAGCAGGGGGCGGTAGAACCAGGCCAGGACGATGACGCTCACCACGCCCAGGACGATGACCGGCAGGATCTGGCTGCTCGACACACCGAGGATCTCCCCGAAGAGCAGTGCGTTGATCGTCGGCTCGTAGAGGAGGTTGACCGCGAGGAAGGCCGCGCCCAGAGCCAGCATCGCGACCAGCGACAGAGCGGTCGCCACGTCGTTGCGCGTGCGCCGACTGCTCACGCCGATCCCCAGGGCGGCCAGCACGGCGAACGAGACCAGTCCCACGAGTGGGCTGATCCCGACCAGGTAGGCGCCGGCGGCGCCGGCAAAGGCCCCATTGGGGATGGCGTGCGCCGCGAAGGAAGCGCCGCGCAGCACCACGAAGAACCCCACGGCTCCCGCCAGGAGCGCCACGATGGTTCCGCTGATCCAGGCGTTGGTCATGAAGCTGGCGAACACTACGTCCACCCCTCGGGTTCGATCGCCGCCACGAGCGTCGAGCGCGTGCGCCGTCGCGCCACGCTCGCGACCACGTACTCCGCGACGATGACCGCCACGACGAAGAAGCTGACCGGCAGGCCCCGATGGGAGGGGAACCAGTAGTAGCTGTCGTAGGCGAAGAGCACGCCGATCCCGGTCGCCAGCACGCCGAGCCCGGCCGCCAGCGCCACGCTGGTGCCCACCCGCCGCGCCACGCGCAGGGCACTGGCCGGCGGTCCGATCAGGAGCGCGGTTGACAGGATCGCCCCGATGACGATCGCCGACATGCCCACGGCCACGGCGAGCACGACGATGAACACCACCCCGACGACGCGCAGGCGCACGCCACGAGCCGCCGCGAGCTCGACGCTGAGCGAGCTGAGCAGCAAGGGCCGGGCCACCACGGCGAGCGTGACGAGCACGGCCGCGCTCATCCAGGCCACGTCGGGCAGGGTGGAGGGGCTCACCGTGAAGATCGATCCGAAGAGGACCAGCTGCGTCGTGCCCGTGGCCGAGCTCGTGCGTGCCGACAGGAAGAGGAAGAGCGCGGCCACGCCCATCGCCGCGCCCAGCACCACGCCGGTCGCGATGTCTCGCCCCTTGACCCGCTGCACCCCGATCGTGTCCATGGCGACCGCCCCGAGCACCCCGCCACCCACGAATCCGACCAGGGGCGCCACGCCAGCCAGAAAGGCCCCGGCGCCCCCTGCCGTCGCCACGTCGGTGAGCGCGTGCCCGGCGAAGGACTGACCGCGCATGACGGTGAACGTGCCGACCACCGCGGAGGTGACCGCGACGATGAAACCCACGAGCAGGGCGGTGCGCACGGTGCCGTTCGCCCACCATCCAGGTTCGAAGAGCCAGGTCACGACGGCCTACTCCACCACGAACTCGGGGTGCTCGTCGCTGGGCGGCGGGCCCACGGGGAGGGCCGTCGCCACCACCAGCACCCGACCGTGCACGCGCAGCACATCGACGTGGTGTCCGTAGAGCGCGCTGAGCACGTTGGGGCGCACGACCTCGTCGGTCGTCCCGCTGGCCACATGACCGTTGGCCACGTAGACGATCCGGTCCATGACCGGCAGCAGCGGGTTCATCTCGTGCGCCGAGAGCAGGATGGCCACTCGCTGGCGCTTCGAGACGCGGTGCAGCAGCGCGATGATCTCCTGGACGCTTCCCGGGTCCAGGTTCGCGAGCGGCTCGTCGAGCAGCAGGAGCTCGGGACGGCTGATGAGCGAGTGGGCGATCAGGACGCGCTGCTGCTCACCGCCCGAGAGCCCTCCGACCCGACGGTCGGCGAAGGCGCTGGCGTCCACGGCGTCGAGCATCTCCTCGACGGCCTCGTGCAGGGCCCGCGGGCGCCGCCGCAGGCCGTAGCGGTGCCCGTCGGCGCCCAGGGCCACGAGGTCACGCGCCCGAATGGGCAGGTCCGGGTCGAACAGGACCTTCTGGGGGACGTACCCGAGGGAGCGATTGGCGCGGGCCAGTGGCTCACCGTGCACCAGCACCTCACCCACGGCGTGCTCCTGGATCCCGAGGATGACGCGAAACAGCGTGGTCTTGCCTGCTCCGTTGGAGCCGATCAGCCCGGTGAACTCGCCGTGGTTGATCGAGAAGTTGACGTCGCGCAAGATGTCGCGCCCATCGACGCTGACGTTGACGCCGCGCGCTTCGAGCAGCGGCCCGGTGGTGTCGTGCACGCTCATCGCAGCACCAACGTCGAGCGGTGCGCGCGGAGGGCGAACGTCAGCGCGTGAACCTCGGCCAGCATCCAGGACTGGTAGTCGTAGCCAGGCTGGGGCATCGTCTCGTAGACCGCCACGATCGGCACGTGCGACGACTGGGCCACGGCGCGCAGTGCCTGGGTCACCGAGCTGGTGACCTGCGCGTTGTAGCACAGTGCCGCCACGCGGTGGTCGCGGATCAGCCTCGTCAGCGCCGCGACGTCCTCGGGAGATGGGTCGATCCCGTTCATGACATCCGCCTGGAAGCGCCAGGGCGTCGCGTTCACCAGGCCGAGCGCCGAAAGGAGGTAGTCGGCCACGGGCTCCGTCGTGGCCACGGCGGTGCCACTGGCGCGCGCGCGAAAGTCCGCGATCGACGCCGTCAGGGTCTGGAGGGACGAGTCGAAGCGCGCGAGGTGCGCGGCGAAGTAGGCGGCGTGCGACGGAGCGATCGTCGCCAGGTCGCGCTCGATCGCCCGGGCCACGGCCGGCATGGTCGTGGGCTTGTACCACAGGTGCGGGTTGCGGGTTGCGTCGCTCAGGCCCAGCAGGTGCTGAACGTCGATGACCCGGCGCGACGAGGAGGGCGAGGCCGACTCCAACTGGGTCATGAACTGGTCGTAGCCCAAGCCGTTCTGCACGATGAGGCGTGCCTGGGCCACCTCTTGGGCCACCGACGTGGAGACCTCGAAGGTGTGCGGGTCGACGCTGGGATTACTCATGATCGCCGTGACGTGCACGTAGCGGCCGCCGATCTGGGCGATCACGTTGGCGTACTGGTTCTCCGCCCCCACCGCCGCGATCGCGCCGCCCGGGCTCGTCGCGCCCGAGTTGCACCCGCTCAGACCCACGGCGACCGCCACCACTGCCACGGCGGTGACGGTGCGGTGCCAGGGTCGTGGTCCCCGCGCCGTCACCCGCGAACGCTCCTTGTTCAGAATCATTCCAGGTAGTATACTTGGAACCATTCTGGATGACAACTCCACTCCCTCGGCGGTGGGCGCGAGCTCGCGCAACACCAGCCAACGCCGCGTGGTCCTCGCGGCGCTCGACGGCGCGACGGGCTTCGTCAGCGCGCAGGAGCTCTACGGGCGCATCACCACCGCCGGAGGTCACGTCGCGCTGGCGACGGTCTACGCCCACCTCAAGAAGCTGGTCGCCACGGGCGACGTCGACGCGGTCATGACCGAGCGCGGCGAGAGCCTCTACCGGCGCTGCGCGGCCGAGACCCACCACCACCACCTGGCCTGCCGCGTGTGCGGCGCCACGAGCGAGATCGACGCCCCTCCCCTCGAGGGCTGGATGCACGCCGTCTCCCACGAGCATGGCTTCACCGACGTTCGCCACGTCCTGGAGTTGACGGGGGTGTGCGCGACGTGCCGCGACTCGTCACGCTGAGCGCCCAGCGTCGTGGATCACTCGACCTGCGCGTCATCGACGCCGCCCGCGAGCTCGGGGTGGACGCCTTCGTCACCACGCGCTCGGGCGGGGTGAGCGCCGCGCCCTACGACACGCTCAACCTGGGCGACCACGTCGGCGACGACCCGGAACGGGTGCGCGAGAACCGGCGACGGGTCGCTGCCGCGGCGGGTGTCGCCACGGACGGCCTGGCCACCGCGGTCCAGACGCACGGGCGCGACGTCGTCGAGGTCGTCCGCGCGCGCGACGCTGACGGAGCGCGTGCGGACGCCCTGATCACCTCGTCCCCCGACGTGGCCCTCAGCGTCCTGGTGGCGGACTGCGTCCCGGTCCTTCTCGTCGACCCGCTCCGGGGACGTCTCGCGGTCGCCCACGCGGGCTGGCGAGGGCTGGTCGTCGGCGTGCTGGAGAACGCTCTCGCCCACTTCGAGCGGATCCGCGACCTCCACGCGTTCATCGGTCCGGCGATCTCGGCCGAGCGCTATCAGATCGGCCCCGAGGTTGCCGCCCACTTCGCCGCGGTGCCCAGCGCCCTCCTCGCCGACGGGGGTGATCGCTCGCGCCTCGACCTGGTCCGCGTGGTGGAATGGCAACTGCGCCACGCCGGCGTGCGCGACGAGCGCGTCGTCGCCTGCGCGGAGAGAACCGACGATGCGGCGCTCTTCTTCAGCGACCGCGCCGCACGACCGTCCGGTCGCTTCGCCCTCGTCGCCCGGCGCCTCGTAGCATAAGTGGCGATGGGAACCATGTCCGGGCGCGCCCGCCGGTTCGCGTACGTCGGCCTCGACGTTGGCGAGGACTCCCTGACCGGGCACTACGAACTGGACGGACGCCCGTTCCGCGAGACCGTCACCTTCGAGGGTGCGGGTTCGCTGCGCTCGGCACCCGCCCGGGCCCTCGCCCAGGTGTGGTCCCTGCTCGCGGGGCTCTCCTACTACAAGGCCGGGGCCGCGCGCAGCGTCGAGCTGGGCGACACCCCGGTGGGCCCGGCGGGCCGCGCCCTGCTCGAGGCGGCCCTGCGCGACGGCCTCGGCGAGTACGCGCTGGGCCAGGGCCTCGACCTGTCCGACGTCACCTTCGCCGGCGGACGACCCGCGACGCCCGCGCCCGCCACACTCGACCCCGAGCGCGTGCTGGTGCCCTTCGGCGGCGGGATCGACTCGGTGGTGAGCGTCGAGTCGCTGCGCGGCGACCTGGACGCGTCGCTCTTCGTCGTCAGCCCCGCGAGCGGTCCCTTCGCCGCGCTCGAGGCGACGGCGGCGGTGACGGGCCGGCCGATCGTGCGGGCCACGCGCCGGCTCGACCCGGCCCTGACCGGCGACGCGACGCTGCGCCGGGGCCACGTGCCGGTCACGGCCATGGTGACGCTCCTGGCCGCGACCGCGGCCGCCGCCAGCGGCCGCGGGGGCGTCGTCATGAGCAACGAGCACTCGGCCTCGGAGCCCAACCTGGTCGTCGACGGGCGCGCCGTGAACCACCAGTGGTCCAAGTCGTGGGCCGCCGAGCAGCTGATCGCGGCCGCCGTCGAGGAGGCCGTGGGCGCGGACCTGGTCGTGGCGAGCCTCCTGCGGGACCGCTCCGAGCTGTGGGTCGCCCAGCGCTTCGCCGCGCTGCCCGCCTACCACCCGGTCTTCCGCAGCTGCAACCGGGCCTTCGCCCAGGACCCGGCGCGACGCGCCACGTCCTGGTGCGGTGAGTGCGACAAGTGCCTGTTCGTCAACCTCGTGCTCGCCCCCTTCCTCCCGCGCGACGCGCTGGCCGCGATCTTCGGGTCCGAGCCGCTGGCCTCGCCCGCCCGCCGGGACCAGCTGCGCACCCTGGTGGGTCGCGGCGCCACGCCCAAGCCCTTCGAGTGCGTCGGCGACCCCGCCGAGAGCGCCGAGGCCCTGCGCCGCGTGGTCGCCACCCCGGCGTGGGCCGGCGAGGCGCACCTGCGCGCGCTGGCCGACGAGCTCGGCCCGAGCGCGTCCGATGACCCCTTCGCGCCCCAGGGACCCAGCCGTGTTCCGGCCCACTGGCTTCGCTGACCTCGCGGGCCGCCGCGTGGGCGTGCTCGGCTACGGCCGCGAGGGCCACGCAACCGAGGCGCGGCTGCGTCAGGTCGGGGCCGAGGTCGTGCTGGTCGACGACGACCCGGCCGTCGGCGTCCTGGTCACCGCGGCGGGCGGCCTGGAGGCGCTGCGCACCTGTGCGGTCGTCCTCAAGGGGCCGGGCATCCCGCGCGGGCGCGCGGACCTCGTCGCGCTGGGCGCCGAGGTGACCGTCACCTCGGCGCTCAACCTGTGGTTCGGCGAGGTCGACCGGTCCCGCGTGGTCGCCGTGACCGGCACCAAGGGCAAGTCCACGACGACGGCCCTGACGGCCTTCGCCTTCGCCTGCCTGGGCGTCGAGGCGACGGCCCTGGGCAACATCGGCCAGCCCCCCTACGACCCGACGCTGCCCGCCTCGGCGGGCTGGTCGGTCGTGGAGGTCTCGAGCTACCAGGCCCCCGAGATCGCCTGGGCGCCGGCGGTCGTGGTGGTGACGTCGCTGGGCAGCGACCACCTGGACTGGCACGGGTCGCTCGACCAGTACCACCGCGACAAGCTCGCGATCACCCGCGCGGCGGGACCGCACGTGACGCTCATCCCCGACCAGGAGGAGCTCACCGGGCGGCGCGAGCTGCTCGGGGGCGAGGTCGTCGTCGTCACCACCCTCGCGCGCCCTCGCGCCGCGGACCTGCACCTCGCGGGCGCCCACAACGAGCGCAACGTGGCGCTGGCGGTGGCCGCGGCGGCCCGAGCCCTCGGGCGGCCGCCCGCCGAGGTCGCCGAGGCCCTGGCCGCGGGCGCCGACGCCTTCGTGCCGCTGCCGGGTCGGCTCAGCGTCGTCGCGCAACGGGGCCCGTGGCGCTTCGTCGACGACGGGCTGGCGACCGCGCCCCTGCCGGCCATCGCGGCCCTGGACGTCTTCGCCGACGAGCCCGTGGCGCTGCTGGCCGGCGGCTTCGACCGCGGCGTCGACTACGCGCCGCTCGCGCGGGCCCTGGCCGCGCGCACGTCCCCGACGGCTCTGGTCACCCTGGGCCCGGCCGGCGAGCGCATCGCGGCGAGCGTGCGCGCCCTGGCCCCCGCCCTGCGCGTCGTCGCGGCGGGAGACCTCGACCAGGCCGTGCGGATCGCGCGCGACCTCCTGCCCACGGGGGGCGTCGTGCTGCTCTCGCCCGGGGCGCCGAGCTTCGACCGCTACCGCAACTGGGAGGAGCGCTCGGCCGACTTCGCCCGCGCCGCGCGGAGCCTGGGAAGGGACTCGAACCCTTGACCTGCGCATTACGAATGCGCTGCTCTACCAACTGAGCTACCCAGGCGCAGGACGACACACTACCGCACCGCCTCGGCGCGGGACCTAGGCGGCCGCGAGGGACACCAGCAGGTCGCTGAGCAGCAGCACCTCGTCCAGGGAGGTGCCCAGGCGCCGGTGGGCCTCGGCCACCAGCTCGAGGGCGCGCAGCGACGCGCGGGCGCGCTCGCTGGCGCGCGGCCCCGGGGTGTCGCCCACCGCCTCGACCAGGCGCGTGCGGTAGACCTCGCTGAGCAGGCGCAGACCCCAGGCGATCTCCTCGAGGCGGAACCGGCGCTGCTCGCGCCGATCGCTGGCCTCCTGCTCGCGCCGGCCCGTCGCGCGCGCGCCGGGGACCCGATCCTCGGCGCGCCGGCGCTCGGCCTCGTCGGCCTGCCAGGCCACCAGCGGCGCCATGGCCGCATCCAGGCCCCGCTCGATCTCGTCGACCAGGCCCATCACGCCGCTCAGCTGGCTCGTCAAGCGCTCGGGCAGCCCGCGCCACCCGGCGAGGCGCTCGGCCAGCGCCGGGTCGCGCACCAGCACGCGGGCGCGGCGCAGGTCGCCGTTGGCCGCCCCGGCGGCGAAGGCCGCGGCGTCGGCGTCGGCCCCTTCGGCGACGAGGGCCGCGACGAGGGCCGCCGGGCGCAGGGCGCGGAAGCGGACCACCACGCAGCGCGACACCAGCGTGTCGAGCGCCGCGGGCAGGTCCCGGGCGGTCAGCAGGAAGATCGTGCGCTCGGGGGGCTCCTCGAGCGACTTGAGCAGCGTGGCCGCGGTCGCCACGCCGCCGGTGGTCGACAGCTCCACGTCCTCGACCACCACGACCTGGTAGCCCGACCCGAGCGGCCGGCGGCGCGCCACCCGCTCGGCCTCGCGCAGCTCCTCGACGCGCCAGGTCACGCCCGCGCGCTCGACCACGCTCACGTCGGCCTCGGCCTCGTCGAGCACCCGCCGGCACGTCGCGCAGGTGCCGCACCCGTGGGTCGGGCACTGGAGGGCCGCGGCCATGGCCAGGGCCGCCTCGTGCAGGTCGACGCCGACGGGCCCCACCAGCAGGTAGGCGTGCACCGGGCGCCGGACGTGGTGGCGCATCTGGGCGACCGCGGCGTCCTGGCCGACCAGCCGGTCCAGCACGTCAGCCACGGAACCATCCCGTCGCGCGCAGCGCCGCGTCCACGTCCGCGTCGACGGCCTCGCGCTCGCCCGCGCCGTCGAGCACGACCCAGTGGTCGGGGTCGGCCGCGGCCAGGGCCCGGTAGCCCGCGCGCACGCGCTCGTGGAAGGCGAGGTCGGCCGACTCGAAGCGGTCCCGGTGGTCACGCCTCCGGCGCTCGTCGGCGACCTCGGGCGCGATGTCGAGCAGGACCGTCAGGTCCGCGCGGCACGCCCCGATCGCCAGCGCCGTGGCCGCCTCGACGAGCCCCAGGTCGAGGCCGCGCCCGTAGCCCTGGTAGGCCACGGTCGACGCGGCGAAGCGGTCGGCCACCACGTGGGTGCCCGCGGCCAGCGTCGGCTCGATGACCGCGAAGACGTGGTGGGACCGGTCGGCCAGCATCAGCAGCGACTCGGTCACCGGCGACATCGGCGCAGCGGCGTCGAGCAGCCAGCGGCGCAGCTCGGCCCCGAGATCGGTGTCACCGGGCTCGAAGGCGAAGCGCGCGCCGAGCGCCTCGGCCACGCGGCGTGCCTGGGTGGTCTTGCCGCACGCGTCGATCCCCTCGAAGACGACGAAGCGGCCGCGCGTCACGAGGGGCCCCGCCCGCGCGTCGCGCCGCCCCCGGCGCGCGGGGTGCGGCCGGCCCGCACGACCTTGGCCGTCGCGGGGCTCGGCGGCGTGCGCCGCGCGGGCCGCTTGGCGGCCGGGCTCGCGGCGCGCTTGGTCGCACGGGGGCGTGAGGAGGGCTCGGCGTTGCGCCGCTCGGCCAGCAGCTCGCCCGCGCGCTCGAGCGTGATGGTCTCGGGCGTGTCGCCCAGGCGCAGCGTCGCGTTGGACTCGCCGTCGGTGACGTAGGGGCCGAAGCGTCCCGTGCGCACGACCACCGGCCGGTGCGTGACGGGGTCCTCGCCCAGCTCGCGCAGCGGGCCCGCCGCGGCGCGCCGACCCCGGGCCTTGGGCTGGGCCAGCAGCGCGAGGGCCTCGTCGAGCGTGATGGTCAGGATCTGCTCCTCGGGGACCGAGCGCGACTCCTTGCCCCAGGTGACGTAGGGGCCGTAGCGGCCGTTCTGGGCGAGCACCGGCTCGCCGTCGGCGGGGTGCGGCCCGAGGTCGCGCGGCAGGGTGAGCAGCGACTGGGCCTCGGCCAGCGTCAGGGTCTCGGGGGACATCGTCGAGAGCAGGGACGCCGTCTTGGGCTTGGCGCCGCTGCCGTCGTCGACCTGGACGTAGGGGCCGTAGCGGCCGGTCTTGAGCACGATCTCGTGGCCGCTGGCCGGGTCGGCGCCCACCACCCGGTCCCCCGAGGGCGCGGCCAGCAGCGCGAGGGCCCGCTCGACGGTGAGGCTGTCGGGCTCGGTCGCCTCGGGGATCGAGACGCGGTCCTCCCCGTGGACGAGGTAGGGGCCGTAGCGGCCCGAGCGCACCGAGACCGGCTCCCCGTCCGGGGCGACTCCCAGGGCCACCGAGTTGATCGCGGCGAAGTCGAAGTCGCCGGCCTCGGCGGTGGCGCGGTGCAGGCCGCGGCGCGCGAAGTCGCTGTCGGCAGCGGCGTCGCCGAAGTAGAAGCGCCCCAACCACGGCTCGAGCTCCTGGTGGCCGTCGGCGATCGCGTCGAGGTCGTCCTCCATGGCCGCGGTGAAGCGGTAGTCGACCAGGTCCGGGAAGTAGCGCTCCAGCAGGTTCACCACGGCGAAGGCCCGGAAGGCTGGCACCAGGGACTTGCCCTTCTTCCACACGTAGCCGCGCCGGTCGATGGTCTTCATGATCGACGCGTAGGTCGACGGGCGCCCGATGCCCAGGTCCTCGAGCTGCTTGATCAGGGTGGCCTCGGAGTACCGGTCGGGCGGCTGGGTCTGGTGGTCGCGCGCCTCGGTGGCCACCAGGTCCACGGCGTCGCCCTCGGCCAGGGCCGGCAGGATCCGCTCCTGGTCGGCCAGCTCGGCCTCGGGGTCGTCGGTGCCCTCCACGTAGGCGCGCCGGAAGCCGGCGAACTCGATGGTCAGGCCGCTGGCGCTGAGCTCGACCTCGGCGTCGGGTCCCGCGACCCGTGCGCGCAGGCGCACCCGGCGCTGGCGCAGCCGGGCGTCGACCATCTGGGAGGCCAGCGTGCGCTTCCAGATCAGCTCGTAGACGGCCAGCTCGTCGCCGGCCAGGGCCGACTGGGCCTCGTCGAGGGTGCGGAACTCGGCGCCCGCGGGTCGGATGGCCTCGTGGGCCTCCTGGGCGTTCTTGACCGAGCGGTCGTAGCGGCGCGGGGCGGGCGCGACGTAGGCGGCGCCGTAGAGGGCGGTGGCCTGCGCCCGGGCGGCCTCGAGTGCCTCGGACGAGAGCGTCGTCGAGTCGGTGCGCATGTAGGTGATCCACCCCTGCTCGTAGAGGCGCTGAGCGGCGCGCATGGTGCGCTCGGGGTCGAAGCGCAACTTGCGGCTGGCCTCGATCTGCAGCGACGACGTCATGAAGGGCGGCTGGGGCCGCTGGGTGCGGGGGGACTCGGCGATGGACGCGACGGCGCACGGCGCGCCCACCAGGCGCGTGGCCAGGCTCGCGGCCGCCTCCTCGTCAAGCAGGAGGGTCGACGCGTCGCTGGCGCGGCCCGTCGCGTCGAAGGACTTGCCCGTCGCGAGCGCCCGGCCGTCGAGAGACTCGACGCGCGCCTCGAACTGACCGCCCGCCACGGCCCCGGTCGCCACCACGTCGTGCCAGCGCGCCGAGCGGAAGGCCATGCGCTCGCGCTCGCGCTCGCAGACCAGGCGGATCGCCACCGACTGCACGCGGCCCGCCGAGCGGGCCTTGTCGACGGCGCGCCACAGCACCGGCGAGACCTCGTAGCCCACCAGGCGGTCCAGGAAGCGGCGCCCCTCCTGGGCGTCGACCAGGCGGGTGTCGAGGTCGCGCGTCTCGCGCACGGCCCGCTCGATCGCCGCCGGGGTGATCTCGTGGAAGACCATCCGCTTGACCGGCACCCGCGGGCGCAGCACTTCGAGCAGGTGCCAGGCGATGGCCTCCCCCTCGCGGTCCTCGTCAGTGGCCAGGTACAGCTCCTCGGCCCCCTTGAGCGCGGCGCGCAGCTCGGAGACGACCTTGGTGCGGTCCCGGCTGACCACGTAGACGGGCTTGAAGTGGTCCTCCGGGTTGATCCCCAGGCGCGCCCACGGCTCGCCCTTGACCGACGCGGGGATCTCGGTCGCGCTCTGGGGCAGGTCCCGGATGTGGCCCACCGAGGGCTTGACGACGAAGTCGTCGCCGAGCATCGCCTGGATGCGCGTGGCCTTGGCCACGGACTCGACGATCACCAATGCTCGCGCCATGCCTACCTCATCACCGGGTCGTGGCCCCTCGGGACCCCTTCGGGAGGGTGACCCTACTCCTCCGCGCCCGACGCCGCGACGATCTCGTACTGCGGGTTGAGGATCACGGCCTCGCGCCGCAGCGACGTGACCGTCCCGCGCACCAGCAGCCGCGTGCCCCGCTCGATGCCCGGGACGGCGCTGCGGCCCTGGAAGACCAGGGTCACCGAGCCCGACGGGTCGGCGATCACGCAGCGCAGCTCGTGGCTGCCCCCCTCGTGGTTGACGGCGATGGCGCGCACCCGCCCGGCGATCTCAGCGTTCTGGCGCTGGCGCAGGGCCCCGATGGGGAAGGCGCCGCCGGAGCGCTCGGCCAGGCGCACGTCGGCCTTGAGGTGGGCGTCCTCGCGCACCCCGCCGCGCACCACCTGCTCGCTGACCGGCTGGTTGGGCGCCACGCCCGCGGCCGCCCGCGAGGGCGCCATGCGGTAGGGGATGATGGTGGCCGCGGTGCGCGGCACGTGCATGATGGCACCCGCGATCGCGTCGGCGGTGCGGTCGTGGAGCAGCCGCTGGAGCCGCGAGGGGTAGCCGCGCCGCGGCAGGATCACCATGCAGAACACGTCGGGGTCGCGCACCACGTCGGCCACCAGCTCCAGGGCGGCGCGGTCCACGCGCCGGTCCTCGCACTCCACGACCTCCAGGGGGATGCGCGACGAGGCCGTGTTGGCCGCCCCCCAGGCCTGCTCGAGGCGCTTGGTGACCATGGGGTCGATGTCGAAGTGCACCGCGCGCACCGAGTAGGCGTTGAGCGAGGTCACGTAGCGCAGCGCCCGCTCGGTGACCAGGTCGTAGTGGTCGACGAAGACGACGACCCGGTTCATGCGGATCGACGCGAGCGAGCGGGCCCGGCTGGCCTCGAAGGCCTGGTCCTCGAGCACGTACTGGCGGTTGAAGCGGATCAGGCTCCAGTACATCAGGGGGCCCACGACGACGATGATCCAGGCGCCCTCGGTGAACTTGGCCAGGATGAAGATCAGCACCACGAGCGCCGTGACGGTGGCCGAGGCGGCGTTGGCCACCACGCCGAAGCGCCAGCGGCCCTCGCGCTCGCGCAGGTGGCGCGCGACCATGCCCGCGCCGGCCATGGTGAAGCCGGTGAACACGCCGATGGCGTACAGGGCGATCAGCGCGTCGACCTGGGCGCGGAAGACCAGGATCAGCACCAGGGACACGATGCCCAGCACGATGATGCCGTTGGAGAAGGCCAGGCGGTGGCCGCGCTTGGTCAGCTGGCGCGGCAGGTACTGGTCGGTCGCCACGTAGTTGGCCAGGAAGGGGAAGCCGTTGAAGGAGGTGTTGCCCCCCGTGTAGAGGATCAGCAGGGTGGCGAACTGCACGAGCAGGAAGACGAGGTGCCCGGCGCCGCTGGCGCCGAAGACCGCGCGCACCTCCTGGCTGACGACCGTCGGCGTGCCCGCCGCGAAGGGCAGCGCGTGGGTCCAGGCCGCGAGCAGCGTCGTGCCCAGCAGCAGGAAGGCCAGCACCGAGGCCATGGTCACCAGCACCTGGCGGGCGTGGCGCGACTCGGGGCGCCGGAACGAGGCCACGCCGTTGGAGATCGCCTCGAGGCCCGTCAGCGAGGAGCCGCCGTTGGCGTAGGCGCGCAGCAGCGTGAGGAAGGCCAGCCCCATCAGGAGTCCCGACCCGCGCTGGCCCAAGTGGTGGCCGACGAGCAGGTGGGCGGCCGGCGTCGCGACGTGGTGCAGGGTGCCCAGGGCCTCCTTGACGTAGCCCACCACGATGGTCATCCCGAGCATCGCGATGTAGAAGTACGTGGGGAAGGCGAAGTAGCTGCCCGCCTCGCGCAGGCCGCGCAGGTTCCCGAAGATCAGGACCATCACGACGGCCACGGTGATGGGCACCGTGTAGGGCGTGAGGGTCGGGAAGGCGCTCGTCAGGGCGGCGGTGCCGGCCGAGCACTGGACCGCGACGGTGACGATGTAGTCGATGAGCAGGGCCACGGCCGCCACCTGGGCCACGCGCGGGCCGAAGTTGTCGCGCGCCACCACGTAGGAGCCGCCCGCGGTCGTGTAGTACTTGATCACGTCGAGGTACGAGGTGGTGACGAAGAAGAGCACCCCGAGGATCACGAACATGACCGGCACCACCAGGCTGAAGGCGGCCAGCCCGATGAAGGGCGTCATCTGGACGAGGATCTCCTCGGTCCCGTACGCCGACGAGGAGATGCAGTCGGGCGCCAGCACCCCCAGCGCGACCGTACGGCCCAGGCGCTCGGCGCTCAGCTGCTCGGAGACCAGGGGCCGCCCCAGCAGCAGGCGCTTGAGGCGGTAGCCCAGCGTCTCGGGGTAGACGACCGAGACGTTGGCGTGCGACGTCAGGACCGGCGTGTTGCTCGAGATCTGCTTGTCGGCCTCAGACACCAGGAGTACACTAAGCGACCCCGCCGGGCGGCGCCCAGTTGCGGCTCGTGCGAGCGGTGTGGTTCGATGGACCCCGTGCACGTCATCGTGGTCGGCTGCGGCCGTGTGGGCTCCGAGTTGGCCATGAGCCTGGCCGACGCGGGCCACTCCGTGGTCATCATCGACAAGAACCGCGACGCCCTGCGCCGCCTGACGCGCTACCACGGCAAGACCCTGGTGGGGTCGGGCTTCGACCGCGACATCCTCTTCAAGGCCGAGGCGCGCCACGCCGACGCCCTGGCCGCGGTGACCAGCGGGGACAACACCAACATCCTGTGCGCGCGCATCGCGCGCGACACCTACGGCATCAAGAACGTCGTGGCGCGCATCTACGACCCCCAGCGCGCCGAGATCTACCTCAAGCTCGGGATCCCGACGGTGGCCACGTCGCGCTGGACCACCCAGCAGGTCCAGCGCTGGCTCCTGCCCTCGGACGACTCGATCGAGTGGTCCGACGGGGCGGGCTCGATGCACCTGGTCGAGCGCATCGTCCCCGACGCCCTGGCCGGGCGGCCCCTGCACGAGTTCAACCTCGGCGAGCACGTGCGCGTCGTGGGCCTGATCCGCGGCGGCACGGGCCGGGTGAGCATCGAGGGCCTCTTCGCCCAGGAGGACGACACCCTGGAGTTCCTCGTCACCACCGAGGGCCTCGACGAGCTGCGCGGCCTGCTCCAGGGGAGGCGGCCGTGAGGGTCGTCATCGCCGGGGGCGGCTCGGTGGGCACGGCGATCGCCCTGGACCTGCTGGACCGGCACCACGAGGTCACGCTGCTCGAGCAGGTCACGACCGTCGCCGAGCGCCTGAAGACCCTGCTGCCGGGCGTCAACGTCATGGCCGCCGACGCCTGCGAGTACTCCTCGCTGGTCACCGCCGACCTGCGCAACGTCGACGTGGTCATCGCGGCGACCGGCGACGACGAGGACAACCTGGTGGTGAGCTGGCTGTCCAAGCAGGAGTTCGGGGTCCCGCGGGTGATCGCGCGCATCAACAACTCGCGCAACGCCTGGCTCTTCTCGGAGAGCTGGGGCGTGGACGTGTCGGTGTCGACCCCCGCGCTGATCACCTCGCTGGTCGACGAGGCCGTCGAGGTCGGGTCGATGATCAACCTCCTGGACCTGGCCGACGGGCGGATGCGGCTCATGGAGGTGACGCTGGCCTCGGACTCGCCGGCCGTGGCCAACGAGGTCACGCTCGACGAGCTGCGCCTGAGCGACGCGGTGCGCGTCGTGGCCGTGGTGCGCCAGGACCAGCCGCTGACGCCGACCCCGTCGATGCGCTTCCTCGAGCACGACCACGTCATCCTGCTGGCGCGCGCCGAGGCCGCCGAGGACTGCGCCGAGGCCTTCGTCGGCTAGGCACCAGCCGTAGCATGGGGCCGTGCGGGCGGCCTTCTTCGATCTGGACAAGACGGTCATCGCCAAGTCCTCCCTGGTGGCCCTGGGGCCCCAGCTGCACGCCCGCGGGCTGCTGCACCGGCGCACCCTGGTGCGCGCGGTCGTCACCCAGATGCTCTTCTTGCGCTTCGGCGCCAGCGAGGACCGCCTGGCGCGCATGAGCCGCGCCGTGCTCAAGGTCACGCGGGGCTGGGACCGCGACGAGATGCGCGAGCTGGTGGCCAGCACCCTCGACGAGGTCATCGAGCCCCTGGTCTACGCCGAGGCGCGAGCGCTCATCGACTACCACCGGGGCCGGGGCGACGAGGTCTGGCTGGTCTCGAGCTCGCCCAGCGAGATCGTCGAGCCCTTCGCGGCGCTGCTCAACATCACCGGGGCCATCGCCTCGCGCGCCCGCGTCGACGACCAGGGGAAGTTCACCGGCGAGATGGAGTTCTTCGCCCAGGGGCCGAACAAGGTGGTCGCCATGGTCGAGCTGGCGCAGCGTCGCGGCATCGACCTGTCCGAGTCCTTCGCCTACTCGGACTCCGAGACTGACGCTCCGATGCTCGAGGCCGTCGGACACGCCTACGCCGTCAACCCCGACCGGGCGCTCGCCCGCCTGGCCCACGACCGCCAGTGGCCCATCTTGAGCTTCACGCACCCGGTGCGCGCGCGCACCGGGTCCCGCTCGCGCACGCCGTACCTGGTCAGCGTGGTGGTCCTGGGGCTGGCCGCGGTGCTGGGCCGCTCGCGGGCCCGCCACCCCGGAGGCTAGAGGGTCAGGAGATCCCGGGCACCGGTGTCCGAGGACGGGTGGCGCAGCTTGCTCATGGCGCGCGCCTCGATCTGGCGGATGCGCTCGCGCGTCAGGTTCATCTCGGCGCCCACGTCCTCGAGGGTGCGGATCTCGCCCGCCCCGTCGAGCCCGAAGCGCATGCGCAGGATCTTGCGCTCGCGGTCGTCGAGGGGCTCGAGCAGCTTGGCGATGGCCTCGGGCATCATCTTGACCGCGGCCACGTCGAAGGGCGACTCGGCCGAGCGGTCCTCGACCACGTCACCGAGCTCGGCGTCCCCGTCCTCGCGCAGGGGCTCGGACAGGGAGATCGGCTCGGAGCGGAAGCGCAGCGCCTCGATGAGCTTGTCCTCGGGCATCTCGCACTCGTCGCAGAGCTCCTTGATGGTGGGCGGGCGCCCGAACTTCAGCTCCAGGCGCGACTGGGCCTTCTGGACGCGCGCCAGGGTGTCCCCGGCGTGCACCGGCAGGCGGATGGTGCGCCCGGTGTTGGCGATGCCCCGCGTGATGGCCTGGCGGATCCACCACGTCGCGTAGGTCGAGAACTTGAAGCCCTTGCGCCAGTCGAACTTCTCGACCGCGTGCATCAGGCCGAGGTTCCCCTCCTGGATCAGGTCCAGCAGCGGCAGGCCCGAGGCCTGGTACTTCTTGGCGATCGAGACCACCAGGCGCAGGTTGGACTGGACGAAGTCCCGCTCGGCCTGCTCGCCCCGGTGGACCGTCCGGCGCAGCGTCTGGCGCCGCGCGGCGGCCAGCTTCACCTTCTTGTCGGCGTCGGCGCCCTCGAGCTCGGCGCGCGCCTCGCGCCCCTCCTCGATGAGCTGGGCCAGCTGCACCTCGTCGTCCTTGGTCAGCAGGGCGTACTGCCCGATGTCCGACAGGTACAGGCGAACGAGGTCCTCGTCGTCGCGGTCCACGCGATCCTTGGCCATGGTCTCCTTCCGTCCCGCACCACCCGGACATCTCTGTTATACGGGTGGGTGCAACCACGCTGGCGGGCCGCCCAGCCTAGCGGCGCCGCCGCCCCGTTTGACTAGGTCAACCCGGGCGGAAGGCGTTGGTGATCGGCATGCGCCGGTCCCGGCCGAAGGCCTTGGACGAGATGCGCACCCCGGGGGGCGACTGGCGCCGCTTGTACTCGCTCGAGTCCACCAGCCGCACGATGCGCACCACCAGCTCCGGGTCGTGGCCCAGGGCCACCATCGCCTCGGCGGTGAAGTCCCGCTCGACGTAGAGCTCCAGCAGCGGGTCGAGCTCCTCGTAGGGGGGCAGGGACTGGTCGTCGCGCTGATCGGGGCGCAGTTCGGCCGAGGGCGGCTTGTCCAGCACCGAGGCGGGCACCGGCTCCAGGTCGCCGTCGCGCCGCGCGCGCTCATTGCGGTAGCGGCACAGCTCGTAGACGAGGGTCTTGGGGACGTCCTTGATCACGGCGAAGCCGCCCGCCGAGTCGCCGTAGAGCGTCGAGTAGCCCGTGGCCATCTCCGACTTGTTGCCCGTGGTGAGCACGATGGCGCCCGTGGCGTTGGACAGCGCCATCAGCACGACGCCGCGGATGCGCGACTGGAGGTTCTCGTCGGTGAGCCCGATGGGCTCGCCGCCGAGCACCGGCGCGAGCGCGCCGGCCATCGCCGCGTGCACCGCCTCGATGGGCACGACGGCCAGGTCGATGTCGAGCCGGCGGGCCACCTCGGCGGCGTCGGTGAGCGAGCCCGGTGAGGAGTAGCGGCTGGGCAGCGCGACCCCGCGCACGGCGGCCGCGCCCACCGCGTCCACGGCCACGGTCGCCACCAGGGACGAGTCGATCCCGCCCGACATGCCCAGGACCACCGAGCGGAACCCGTTCTTGCGCAGGTAGTCGCGCGTGCCAACCACCAGCGCCTGGTAGATCTCGGCCACGTCGTCGGCGGGCTCGCTCACCAGGCCCGCGCGCGGCACGGGGTTCGGCCCCCGGACCGCCAGAGGCACCCCCGCAGTGGAGGCGCGAGCGTCCACGTCCACGACCGCCAGCGCCTCGTCGAAGGCCGCCGCCCGGGCCAGGACGTGGCCCCGGGCGTCCACCACGACGCTCTGGCCGTCGAAGACCAGCTCGTCCTGACCCCCGACCAGGTTGACGTAGGCGATCGGGCAGCCGACCTCGCGCGCGCGCTCGATCAGCATGCGCTCGCGCTCGAGGCGCCGCCCCCGGGCGAAGGGCGAGGCGTTGGCCACCACCAGCAGCGTGGCGCCCTGGGCGGCGAGCTCGGCGGCCGGGCCGGCCGCGGCCCACACGTCCTCGCAGATCAGCAGCCCGACGGCCACGCCGCGCACGTTGACCACCGCGTGGGGGCCCACGCCCCGGCGGAAGTAGCGGCGCTCGTCGAACACGTCGTAGTTGGGCAGGAGGCGCTTGGTGGCGATGGCGACGATGGATCCCTGATCCAGGGCCGCCAGGGCGTTGGCGACCCGGGGGCGCTCGGGACCCGCCGGCACGTCGCGGCTGTCGCCCGAGGCCGCCAGCGCCACGGTGGGCCCCTCGGCCAGCACCGTGCCCACGAGCGTCGCGGGCCCGGGCCCCTCGGCCACCACGTGCAGCGCGGCGCGCGCGGCCTCGATGAACCCCTCCTTGAGCAGGAGGTCCTCGGGCGGGTAGCCCACGAGGGCCAGCTCGGGGGTCACCACCAGGTCTGCCCCGGCCGCGGCGGCCAGGGTGCGCAGGCGCCCGATGGTGGCCACGTTGTCGGCCAGCCCGCCGACCACCGCGTTCATCTGGGCGAGTGCGAGGCGGACCACCGGCACGAGGGAAGCCTACCCGGGGGTCGGCGCGCGGTCCCCGGGGCGCGCGCGCGAGTTTCACACGGGGTTAACACAACGCGGTGCGCTCGCGGCAGGCGGCCGCCAGACTTGAGGGGTCGCGAGGCGCGCGACCGCGGGCAGCAGTGGAGGGACCGAGGTGCCATACCAGGCTGAGTACATCTGGATCGACGGGGTCGAGCCCACACACGGCTTGCGCTCCAAGACCAAGATCGTCGCCGACGGCAAGAAGCCGCCGGTGTGGGGCTTCGACGGATCGAGCACCAACCAGGCGACGGGCAGCTTCTCGGACTGCGTCCTCCAGCCCGTGTTCACCTGCCCGGACCCGCTGCGCGGGCCCAACGACGTGCTGGTGATGTGCGAGGTCCTCAACGCCGACCTCACGCCGCACCCGACCAACACGCGGGCCGCGGCGGTGGCGACGGCCAAGCAGTACGCCAGCTTCGAGCCGATGTTCGGCATCGAGCAGGAGTACACCTTCTTCCAGGACGGCCGCCCCTACGGTTGGCCCGAGGTGGGCTTCCCCGCTCCCCAGGGCCCGTACTACTGCGGCGTGGGCGGGGCCAAGCAGCCCGGGCGCGAGATCGTCGAGGCCCACACCCTGGCGTGCATGCGCGCGGGCCTGGCCATCGAGGGCACCAACGCCGAGGTGATGATGGGCCAGTGGGAGTTCCAGATCGGGGTGCTGGGCGCGGTGGCCATCGGCGACCAGCTGTGGGTCGCGCGCTGGCTGCTCCAGCGCATCGCCGAGGACTACGGCGTGGACGTGAGCTTCGACGCCAAGCCCATCAAGGGTGACTGGAACGGCGCGGGCGCCCACACCAACTTCTCGACCAAGCAGATGCGCGGGCCCGGCGGCTTCGACGCCATCGTCGCGGCCTGCGAGGCGCTGGGCACCCGGGTGCTCGAGCACATCGACAGCTACGGGGCGGGCATCAAGGACCGCCTGACCGGCGCGCACGAGACGGCCCCGTGGTCGTCCTTCTCCTACGGCGTGTCGGACCGCGGCTCCTCGGTGCGCATCCCCGGCGCCGTGGCGCGCGACCGCCGCGGGTACCTCGAGGACCGCCGCCCCAACGCGAACGTCGACCCCTACGTGGTCTCGCGCCTGATGGTCGAGACGATCTGCGGTGCGGCCCGCGCGCCGCGGCGCGCCCCGGCGGCCAAGGCCGTCAAGGCCCCCGCCGCGGCCACGTCCACCCGGGCTGCCGCGACCAAGGTGGCGGCGCGGCGCTAGGCCACGCGGCCCCCGGGCGGGGGGTGCAACAATGAATCTCGTGCAGAACCAGGCGCAGTACGTGCTGCGGACGGTCGAGGAGCGCCACGTGCGCTTCGTCCAGCTGTGGTTCACCGACGTGCTGGGGCGCCACAAGGCGTTCCACGTCACCCCCGCCGAGCTCGAGGACGCCCTGGACCAGGGGATGACCTTCGACGGCAGCGCCATCGACGGCTTCTCGCGCACCAACGAGTCCGACGTCCTGGCCCGCCCGGACCTGACCACCTTCCAGCTCCTGCCCTGGTACCCCGACGGCGACGGGGTCGCGCGGGTCTTCTGCGACATCCACAACCTCGACGGCACCCCCTTCGCCGGCTGCCCGCGCCAGCAGCTGCGCCGGGTGCTCCACGAGGCGCGCAGCGCCGGCTACACGTTCTTCGTGGCCCCCGAGGTGGAGTTCTTCTACTTCGCCGACGCGCCCGGGGCCGGGGCCCCGCGGCCCATCGACAACGGCAGCTACTTCGACCTGGCGCCCGACGACGCGGGCAGCCAGCTGCGCCGGCGCAGCGTGCTCATGCTCGAGGAGATGGGCATCGGCGTCGAGCACGCCCAGCACGAGGACGCGCCGGGCCAGTACGAGATCGACCTGCGCTACACCGACGCCCTCTCGATGGCCGACACGGTCATGTCGGTGCGCTTCGTGGTCAAGGAGCTGGCGCGCCAGGCGGGCGTGTTCGCCAGCTTCATGCCCAAGCCGCTGGCCTTCGCCCAGGGGTCGGGCATGCACACCCACGTGTCGCTGTGGCGCGACGACGAGAACGCCTTCATCGGCGACGGGCCCTACGGCCTGTCGGAGGTGGCCACGCGGTTCCTGGCCGGACTGGTGCGCCACGCCCCCGAGATCACCGCGATCACCAACCAGTGGATCAACTCCTACAAGCGCCTGGTCCCGGGCCAGGAGGCCCCCTCCTTCGCCAGCTGGGCGCGCCACGACCGCGACGCCCTGGTGCGGATCCCCTCGGTCAAGCCCGCCCGGATCGACTCGACGCGCGTCGAGTTCCGCTCGCCGGACCCGGCGGCCAACCCCTACCTGGCCTTCGCCGTGATCCTGGCCGCCGGGCTGCGCGGCGTCACGGGCGGCTACGAGCTGCCCCCCGAGGGCGAGCGGACCGCGCGTCTGCCCCAGTCGCTCGCCGAGGCGGTCGACCTGATGGAGGGCTCGGAGCTGCTGCACGAGACCCTCGGCGAGCACCTGGTGGAGTGGTTCTTGCGCAACAAGCGCGCCGAGTGGGACGCCTACCGCGGCCAGGTCACCCCCTTCGAGCTCGAACGGTACCTCCCCCTGCTGTGATCGACGTCGTCTTGTGCGTGCCGTCCTGTGAAGGACCGATCCGCAAGGCGCTCGAGGTGGCCGGCGTCTCGCCGGCCGTGGCCAGCAGCGGGCGCCTGGCCGAGGTCGGCGCGCTCGAGCCCGCCAGCGGCTTTGCCGGCGCGGTGATCAACGCGGCGGGCTTCCCCTTCAACGACGCGATGAACCTGTGCCGCCAGCTGCGACACCGCACGACGTCGGTGGGCCCGATCATCCTGCTCGTGGACCACTACCAGCTCGACGACCTGACGTTCCGCGAGGACCTCTTCGACGACTTCGTCGTGGGCCCCTTCGACGTGAGCGAGCTGGCCACGCGCCTGCGCCATCGCCTGCGGCGGGCCGGCAACGAGTCGGTGGCCGCCCGCGTCGTCCACGGCGACCTGGCGATGAACCTCGAGACCTACCAGGCGACCATCGCGGGCCGCGTGATGGACCTGACCTACATGGAGTACGAGCTGCTCCGGTTCCTGGCCACCAATCCCCAGCGGGTCTTCACGCGCGAGACGCTCCTCAGCCGGGTCTGGGGCTACGAGTACTACGGCGGGGCGCGCACCGTCGACGTCCACGTGCGCCGCCTGCGGGCCAAGCTCGGCGAGGAGCACGCCCACCTGATCCAGACGGTGCGCTCGGTCGGCTACCGCTTCGGGGTGCCCGAACGCGAGGAGGAGGGCTGAGCCCTAGTGCGTGGGCACGTGGGCCCACAGCTCGACCTCGACGCGCGCCCCGAGCGGCAGCTCGGCGACGGCGACGGCCGAGCGGGTCGGGCGCGGGACGCTGAAGGTCTCGACCCACACCTCGTTGCACGCGTCGAAGTCCTCCATCGAGACGAGGAACATCGTGGCCTTGACCACCTGGTCGAGGGTGGCCCCGGCCTCCTCGAGCACGGTGCGAGCGTTCTCGAGGGCCTGGCGCAGCTGTCCGGCCGCGCCGCCCTCGGCCATGGTGCGGACCTCCCGGTCGGCCAGCAGGCCGAGCTGGCCCGAGATCACGACGAGGTCGCCCGCGCGACGCCAGGGCGAGTAGGGACCGATGGTCATCGTGCGACTCAGCTGAAGGAGTTGCCGCACCCGCAGGTGTGGGTGGCGTTGGGGTTGGCGATGTGGAAGCCGGCACCCTGGAGCCCGTCGGAGAAGTCCATGGTCGAGCCGGTCAGCAGCTCGGCGCTGCGCGCGTCGACGGCGACGGGCACGCCGGCGAACTCGGCCACCACGTCGTCGTCGGCGATCTCGGAGTCGAAGAACAGGTCGTACTGGAATCCCGAGCAGCCGCCGGACTTGACGGCGATGCGCAGCGCCAGGCGCTCACTCGCTCCCTCGGCGGCGATCAGCTCGGCCACCTTGGCCGCCGCCGCATCGGTCAGCGTGATCGGCGTGGCCACCTCTCGTGGACTGGTCGTGACGTCGGACATGGCACCTCCCTGGTGGCCCCATGGTAGCGGCGGGTCGCGCCGACGCGAGCGCCGGTAGCGTCCCGACGTGGAGATCGTCGCGCAGATCCGGAACCGTCTGGCCGACGTTCCCGACCCCGAGCTCGGGATCTCGGTGGTCGAGCTGGGCATGATCGACGAGGTCAGCGTCGACGACGCGGGCGACGTCGTGGTCCGCGTCGCCCTGACGACGGCGGGGTGCCCCCTGCGCGCCCAGCTGACCCGCGACGTGCGCGAGGCGGCCCGCGGGGTCGCGGGGGTGCGCTCGGTGCGCGTCACCTTCGGCGAGATGGACGCGGCGGCCCGGCGCACCGCCCTCGAGCGCGCCCGGCGCGCCGCCCAGGAGCGCCAGGCGGTCACGACCGTGGCGCCCAGCGTGCCGGTGCTGGCGATCGCCTCGGGCAAGGGCGGCGTCGGCAAGTCGACGGTCGCGGCGAACCTGGCCGTCGCGCTGGCCCGCCTGGGCCACGTGGTGGGCGTGCTCGACGCGGACGTCTGGGGGTTCTCGCTCGCCCGCCTGCTCGGGGTCGAGGGGCCCGTCGAGGCCGTCGCCGGGCGCATGCGCCCGGTGCGCCGGCCCGTGGGACCCGGCGAGCTGCGGGTGCTCGCGATGGGGCTGCTCGCCCAGGAGGAGCGGGCCCTCGCCTGGCGGGGTCTCGTCGTCCAGAAGGCGGTCGCCCAGTTCCTCGAGGACGCCGACTGGTCGGGCATCGACTACCTGGTCGTCGACACGCCTCCGGGAACCGGGGACGTCCCCATGACCCTGGCGCGCCTCCTGCCGCGCTTGGGCGTGGTGCTCGTGACCACGCCCAGCCGGGCGGCGACCGGCGTGGCCGCGCGCACCGCGGACTTCGCGCGCGGGCACCACTTGCGCCTGCTCGGGGTCGTCGAGAACATGGCCCCAGCGACGAGCGCCAGCGGCGAGGAGTTCGCCCCCTTCGGCCGCGACGGCGGCCGCGAGCTGGCCGAGTCCCTCGGGGTCGAGCTGCTGGCCTCGATCCCGCTCGACCACGCGCTCGCCCAGGCCGGCGACGAGGGGCGCCCCCTGGCGCTCGAGGGCGACGGGGGGGCCTTCGGTGCGCTGGCCCGCCGCTTGCGCGACGACGTCGCGCCGCCGGCGGGCCAGGCGGGCTGCTCGGCGCGCCTGCTCGACGCGCTGGCCAGGGCGGTCGCGGGCGACGGGGCCCCCGGCGCGTTCCCCGGGGAGTTGCGCGGTCAGTCGTCGTAGCCCGGCTCGCCGGGCAGGAGGATCCAGGCCTGGCCCCCGCGCTCGCGCAGGTGCGGCTCCACGCGCACGATCGGGCCCTGGCTCGCCGCCAGGGCCAGGGCGCTGGCCACGTCGGGCACCAGCGCCACCTGGCGCAGCGTCCGGATCGTCGGCAGGATCAGGGTGATGGTGCCCCGGGCGCCATCGGCCAGGGCGTCGACCGGCCGGACCCAGCGGTGCGCGACCGTCTCGCCCTCGTCGGGGGCCGCCTCCTGGGCCGCGGGCGCGGGCGCGATGAAGAAGCGGGTGTCGTAGCGCCGGGGCTGGCCGTGGGGCGTGACCCAGTGCGCGAGGTAGCGGACCTCGCCCAGGTCCAGGGTCAGCCCCTCGGCCGCGACCAGCTCGCCGAGGCTGGCCCGCCGCTCGTTGAGGGCGGCCCGCCAGGCGCCGAGCGCTGACGGGTCCGGCGCGACGCCCGCGACCAGCAGCAGGCCGGCCTCTTCGAACAGCTCGCGCGCGGCGGCCACGAAGTAGGCGAGGCCCCCCGAGGCCAGCCCCAGGTCGGCCGAGGCCCGCTCGTCGTCGATCCCCACCACGTGCGCGCCGAGCGCGCCGTCGCTCGGCTCGACCGCGCCGCCGGGGAACACGTGGGCGCCTCCCACGAACTCGCTGGCCGGATTGCGGCGCACCATGAGGACCTCGAGGCCGTCGGGTCCGTCGCGCACGGGCAGGATCGTCGCCGCCGGGCGGATCACCATGGGCTCGACCATGCCCCAACCTACCGCCCGACGATGTCCGAGCCCCGCGCGCGGCGAACTACATTGAGGAGGATTCGCCCACGCCCGAAGGAGAACCGTGGCCAAGAGACCCCCCGCCAAGCGCCAGCCTGCGCCCGCCGCCACCGGACGGCCCGCGGGGCTCTTCACGTGGCTGGCCATCGGCCTAGTCGTCGTGGTCGTCGTGGCCCTGGTGGTCATCAAGGTGGTGTCGGGCACCTCGAGCCCCACGGCCTCGACCTTCACGCCCACCAGCGCCTCGGTCGCCGCCGAGCTCCAGTCGGTCCCGGCGTCGGTGTTCAACACGATCGGCGTGACCTCCAAGGTCGTCCCGGTCACGCCGCCCATCCCCCTCAAGGGCCAGCCCGCGCTGACGGGCAAGAGCGACACCGGGGCCACCGTGCCCGAGGTGTTCTACCTGGGCGCCGAGTACTGCCCCTACTGCGCAGCCGAGCGCTGGCCCACGATCGTGGCCCTCAGCCGCTTCGGAACCTTCACGGGCCTCGGCGACATGATCAGCTCGACGCGCTCGGTCGAGCCCTACCAGGGGACCCCGACCTTCACCTTCGTGCGGGCGCACTACCGCTCGCGCTACGTGGCCTTCGCCTCGGTCGAGCAGTACACCAACGTGTGGGACAGCGCGGCCGGCTTCTACTCGTCGCTCCAGACCCCCAGCGCCCAGGAGGCGGCAGTCTTCAAGAAGTACGACACCTCCAAGTACATCCCGGGGATCACCTCCTCGCAGGACTACTCCATCCCCTTCCTGTCGCTGGGGAACCGGTACCTGATCTCGGGCGCCAGCTACACCCCCCAGCTCCTCCAGGGCATCTCGCGTGACACCATCGCGGCGGGGCTGAGTGACGCGACGAACCCCGTGACGGTCGCGATCGTCGCCGTGGCCAACTACGACACCGCGGTGATCTGCTCGCTGACGCACAACCAGCCGAGCCAGGTCTGCTCGAGCCCCGGGGTCTTGGCGGCCAAGAAGTCCCTGCACATCTCGTGACCGGCGACCGCGGACCCGTCGCTCGATGGGTTCTCGTGGTCACACTGGCGCTGAGCCTGGCGGGCCTGGGCGTCTCGGGGTACCTGACCTTCACGCACTTCTTCGGGACGCGCTACCTGGCGTGCTCGACGACCGGGTTCGTCGAGTGCGGGGTCGTGACGACCTCACCCCAGTCGACGCTGCTGGGGATCCCTGTCGCGGTGCTCGGGCTCGCCAGCTTCGCCGCGCTGAGCGCCCTCACGACCCCGTGGGCCTGGCGATCGGCGCGCGCGTGGCCTCACCTCGTGCGCACGGCGCTCGTGGTCGTGTCGATGGCGATGGTCCTGTGGCTGGTGGCCGCCGAGCTGCTCATCATCGGGCACATCTGCGTGTGGTGCACCGCGGTGCACGTGATCACCTTCGCGCTGTTCGCGATCGTGCTGGCGGTCAGCCCGACGACGCGAGCTCGGCCGTCCGCAAGAGGCTCCGGCGCTCCGACTCGGTGAGCCCGCCCCAGATCCCGTGGGGCTCGCGGTGGACCAGCGAGTTCTCCAGGCAGTCGTCGCGCACGGCGCAGGCCAGGCAGATGCGCTTGGCCGCCGCCTCGCGGGCGCGGCGCTGGTCGCGGGGCTCCCCAGTGTCGGGCGCGAAGAAGAGCGCCTGCTCCTGCCCGCGGCACGCCCCCTCCTGCCGCCAGCGCGTCACCACGATCGTCACCTGCCCTCCCCCCTCTGCTGGCGCACACTACCGACCTGATCAGGCCAAGGCAAGGGGCGTTCTGCGCCCTCGGCTACGCTGAGCCCGTGGCCACCGCCCTCCTCGTCAGCGACCTGCCCGCCCTGCGCGCCGAGCTGCGCACGAACCTCGAGGGCCCCGAGCTGGACATCGAGGAGGCCGAGACGGGCCCCGAGGCGGTCGCGCGCGTGCGCGAGGGCGGCATCGACCTGGTGATCTCGGACATGCAGGTGGGCTCGATGGGTGGCATGGCGATCACGCTCGAGCTGCGCAACGAGGAGTCCTACGGCGCCGCCGAGTCGGTGCCGGTCCTGCTGCTGCTCGACCGGCGCGCGGACGTCTTCCTGGCGCGACGCGGGGGTGCCGACGGCTTCCTGGTCAAGCCCCTCGACCCGCGCCGGCTGCGCACGGCGGTCGCCGCCCTGCTCGCGGACGAGACGTACGAGGACGACGCGTGGCGCCCGGCCACCGTGCGGGTGGGCACGCCCGAGTGACCGACGACCGGCCGCGACGGTCGGGTCTGCATCTGGGAAGGTCGCGCCGATCGCGGGACGTGCGCGCACCCAACCCCGAGGCACTGGCCATCCACGCCCGCGTGGACCAGTTGGCCGCCAACGAGCTGCGCGACGTCATGACCCCGCGGACCGACGTCGTCTACCTGACCTTCCCGGTCACCCCCGAGGCGGTGGCCGAGGCCGTGCGCGACACGGGGCACTCGTGCTTCCCCGTGGTCAATGACGACCTCGACGACCTCGATGGCGTGCTGTTCGTCAACGACCTCTTCCGCTCGACGACCGTGCGCCGGGCCATCGGCGTCGCGCTGCCCGACGCCGAGGAGATCGCCCGCAAGATCCGCCGGCCGCTGCTGCTGCCCGAGACGCTCGACCTCCTCGAGAGCCTGCGCGAGATGCGCGAGCAGCACGGCAGCTTCGCCGTGGTGGTCGACGAGCACGGCGGGGTCGCCGGCGTGGTCTCGATCCGCGACATCCTCGAGCAGCTGGTGGGCGACTGGAGCGACGAGTTCGACCGGGAGGACGAGCCGGAGATCCTGCGCATCCGCGATGGCCGGTGGCTCGTCGACGGTCAAACGCACGTCGACCGCGTGAGCGAGGAGCTGGGTCTGACCATCCCCGAGGGCGACTACGTCACGATCGCGGGCTTCGTACTCGACGTCGCGGGAGAGATCCCCAAGCCCGGCGCCGTGTTCGACGTGGACGGCTGGACCTTCCGCGTGCAGTCGATGGATCGCCACCGCATCAGCGAGATCGTCATCGAGCACCGCACGCCGGCGGTCGAGACGCCCAGCGAGACCTGACTAGGGAGCAGTGTCGTCGCCGACGACCCGCCACCTCGCGCCCGTACGCACGACGGTGGCCCACGTCGTGGCCGCACCGGTCACGGGGTAGGCGCGATGCGTCACCTGGACCAGAACGGCCGCGTTGGCGTTCCGGGGCACCACGCCGACGTAGCCGGCGCGCCCGCCACCCGCGTTCAGGCACCAGTGGGTGCCGACGCGTTCGAGGGCGAGGCCGAGGACCCACATCCGGTTCGCCCGCACGGTGACTGGGGCCAGGTGGCGGGCGACGTAGTAGGTGGTGAGCGCAGCGCGCACCGGGGCGCTCACCGGTCGGACGTGCCAGGTCGACAGGGTCGGACAGCGAGGCAGCGCCGCCGCCGCCGTACCACCCGCTCCGAGGGGCCCGGTGAGAGCACCCGCGACGGCAATCGTCCCGAGGACACTCGCGAACCGGTGCCGGGACGCTCGCACGACGCGCGGTCGGACGGTCAAGGCGCTGGACATGGCGCCACCTCCTCGACGGGAGAGTTGGGGGACACGTCCCGCCTCACCCGCAGTGTAGGTCGGCCCACCCGAGTCCCCCGTTGGGGGAGACGGCGGCGACGACACACCTCTGCCGGGCGCGATAGGCTTTCCGGGCTGCGGGGTAACCCCCGCGACGGGCTGTGGCGCAGTTTGGTTAGCGCGCTGCGTTCGGGACGCAGAGGTCCCCGGTTCAAATCCGGGCAGCCCGACCACCATGGCAGTGCCGCCGTGGTCAAGGGCCCCCATCGTCTAGCGGCCTAGGACACCACCCTTTCAAGGTGGCGGCACGGGTTCGAATCCCGTTGGGGGTGCTCTGGTCTCATCCGCGAAAGCCCTTTATTTCCAAGGGTTTCCGGGTGTCCACGGTTGTCCACGAGTATCCCTGGCGGTCCCGTGCGACGTGCCCACATGATGCCCGTTGATGCCCAAGTGATGCCCGGAGTGGCGACACGCTCACGCGCTTCTCTCCGAACGCCCATGGTCAGGTCGCGGGACCCAGCCACGACGACGTCGCTCCTCACCACCCGCGACTCGCTCGGACGCGGTCGTCCGACCACTGGGCCATCGCCTCGAGAGCCATGGCCCGACTCAGGTTGCGATCCCGGTTTTGCGCCGGTGCAGCTCCCCACCACACGGCACGCAGGGGCTCCGTATCCATTTCGTGACACCAGTGAGCACCCAGTGAGGTGGCCTCCCTGGGTGCAGCCCATTAGGCGCGCCCGCCGTTTGCCTGCTTGTCCCAGTCGATGCGCTCGACGAGTCCGTCGATCACGAGCCGTGTCGCCCGGTACGCGTCGAAGCACTCCCGCACGCGCAGATCGGAATCCTCGCCGTGCGTGCGTGCGCGTTCGTTGGCGTACCCGGTCGGTCCCGGGTACTCGGGTCCCTGGAACGCCCGCTGCAGCAGCGCCAGTGCCTCGGGCACCAGTGAGTGGTTGAGCGCCGGGCGCTCGGCGATCTGGCGCACGGCCTCCTCTGGGCCACGGTCGAGGTTGAGGCAGAACCAGGCGACGTCGTACCCATCCTTGTCGTCATCGCGGCCGTTGAGTGCGAAGGCCTTCGCCACAAGGAGTCCCAGGGGACCCGAGTGGCGGAAGCGCACGGTGGCCCGGGTCGGAGTGGGCTTGTAGAGCAGTTCGATATCGGCCTCGCGCTCGACCGCATCGAGCTCGAGCAGGTCCTGGGTCTCCAGCACGAAGGGGCGCAGACGGGTCCCGGCGTTGTGGGCCGCGGTGTCGTCGCTCAGTGCGTGAGTGCCGTCGGCCCGTGGTGCTTGCTCCCCGCGCGGTGCGAGAAAGTCGACCAGGATCGGCAGCCCCGGCGCCCCGGCCCTCTTCTGCCACCGGAAGCTCGCTCCGACGGTCGGCTCGAAGTACGGGGCGATGAGATCCTCGATGGACTGGTAGTACTCCGCGGTCGCTCCCTGGGTGAACGCCACCGACAGGCAGATGTCGAGATCCGACGTGCCGACGTGGGGCTCCCGGGGCTCCTTCACGAGGAGAGGTGGCACCAGGCCCCCGATGAGTACGAGGTGCTTCGCGCCCATGCCCCCGAGCAGGTACAGGAGACTGGCGGCCTCCGCCACCATGGGATCAACCGGGTGGCGCTCGTCGCGCGTCACAGGACTTCCTCGCCCCATAGGTCGAGGAAGATCGAGCTCGCCGCGTCGCCGCGCGGCTCCATGGTGAGGTCGACCGCGATACGACTCGGCGGGGCAACCCACACGCCGTGCACCAGGCGTGCGTCGCTCGCGGCGAAGTGGTCGTTGTCCGCCACGAGGACGACGTTGGCACCCGCCGCGGTCCGTAGCCCCCCGAGCCGCGCCGGCAGGTCCTCTAGACCCGAGGAGACCGGGACGCGGATCATCACTCGCTGGATCGAGGACACCACCGGCACCCCGAGGAGTCGAGCTCCCTCGGCCCCGCTGCGGATGAGCGTGACCCCGTCGATCTCGCTGTCCAAGCCCTCGACGTCTGGGATGTAGCACGACACCATGAGCGGCTGCTCGCGGCGTGCCTGAGCGACGAGCCAGCGTCGCAGCCCCCGCGTGTCGCGTGAGCGCACCCCCGCAGCACCCTTCCCGGCGCGCTCGACGAGGCTGAGCGACAGCAGGTCACGCACCAGGTTGTGCGCCGTCCCGCTGGAGACCTGGGCCCGCTTGGCCAGCGCGGGCTCGGTCCACGTCGTGTCCGGGTGATCGGCAATCAACTGCGCGGCGCGTATCGAGGACGTGCGCATCCGCATCCGCTTCGGCTGAGCGGGCGCCGAGCGCGGCGCACCAGGCACCCAGGCCCGTCCCGCCGCGTCGGCGTAGGCTATGCCGCGGTCCTCGAGCCCCACGGCGCTCGCGTCGTCGAGGACGGCCTCCACGACGAGCAGCAGCGCGCTCTTCGTAGGCGCAGCCAGCTCGTCGAGGTGCTGAGCCTCGCGCCCGGTGATGCGGCGGACTTCGAGAGATTGCACGACGCCCTCGCCGAGCAGGGCCGAGGCCGGCGCCTGGAGGAGGAGGCTGACTGTCGGGACGCTCGCGAGGCCCGTGCGCCACGGGTCCTCGATGCTCTCGGCGATCGCCACGGTGGTGCTCATGGTGCTCACTATACTACCGCTCGCGTCTTATGATGAGAGGCACAGATATCGTAGTTTTCCAACATCTATGACATATATTGCTCATTTTATTGGCACTCTTAGATTCTGGTGAGAATGTTTCTCCGCGGCAGCGGAGTCCCTGAGACGACAGCGATACCCCCGCTCACCGCATTGTGCGCCTGAGCGTCGCTCAGAAGAGGTCGCTGCGCTGATCGGCGAGCGTCAAACTACCTGTACCGCGTGCGCCGCAGATCGTGAAGGCGCAGGTCAGGTCGACCGATGGGCGATCGCTTCCAGGGCGACTGCCAGGCTCCGATCGCGCTCGCTGATCGCGTGCTGGTAGCGCAAGGCCGCCACCGCGGACGCGTGCCCGGCGCGATGCATCAGTTCGGCGGTGGTCGCCCCCGCCGTCGCCGCGAAGGTCAGGCCCGTGTGCCGCAGATCGTGAAGGCGCAGGTCAGGTCGGCCGATGCGCTTTCGAGCCGTCTGCCAGGCGGACTCCAAGGAGTTGCGCGTGAGTGCGTCTCCACTCGTCGAGACGAGGACGGGCGACTCGGGACTGGCCCCGCAGAACGTCGTGAGATGATGCGCAAGCGCGCTCGCAACGCTCGGGGGCACGGCCAACTGCCGAGTCCCCGCCGCGGTCTTGGGTGCCTTCTCGATCATCCGTCCGTCCATCGCGTGGGTCCGGCTGCGTCGCACGTGGATCACAGAGTTCGCCAGGTCAATGTCCTGGCGCTGCAGGCCCAGGAGTTCACCCCGGCGCAGCTGGCACCACGTGGCCAGGGGCACGATCACCCTCAGGTGTACCGGAAGGGCGTCGACCAGTGCGGCCAGATCCTCCAGCGTGGCGACCGGGCGCTCCGCGGCGTGCTCGACGCCCGCCCCCTTCACTCGACAGGGACTCACCGTGATGAGCTCGTCGGTCACGGCGGTGCGCATGATCGAAGACAACAGGCGATAGGCCTTCGCCGCCGTCGCCGGCGCACGACGGGCGAGTCGCGCATGCCACGCGCGAACCTCGCTCGGTGACAGCTCCGCGAGACACCTCGCGCCCAGCTCGGGCACGACGTGATGGTCGAGAACGTGCTGGTAGAGATCGACCGTTCGAACGGCTAAGTCGGAACGATGTTCGATCCACTCGTGGGCGTAGTCGCGAAGAGTGACTCGCCCCGCGCGAGGATCCACCCAGTTCCCGCGCCGGACAGAGACCTCGATCTCGGAGAGTCGAGCCTGGGCGTCGGCTTTCGTCGCGAACGATCCGGCACTCACCAGTCGGCCGTCGTGGTGATACACCGCCTGCCAGCGTCCCGACGAGCGCTGCCTCACAGTGCCAAAGTGCCGACGACTCGCCATGATTCGCTCCACTCGATTCGAGCACTACGTGGCTCCGAACGACTCGCAACGGTCGCAGAACCCTGTGACGACGAGGGCACGTCAGCATCCTCTCACCGACAGGGCGACGCACCTCGAAGCGGTCCCAGACCCACCAGGACAGTCCCGCGACCGAAATCAGCCCGAGATGCACGACGGCGTAGTTCAGGAGGTACCTGGACCGTGCGAGCACGACGAGGATGGTCACGACCCGACCGATCGCGCGGGGGCCATGACGGTGGGCGAGTTCTTGGCGCCGCATCCTGGCACGAACGGCGGAGCTCCCGTCTCGTCGAGCACTGGCTCATGGGTCTCGTCGTCGAGAGTCGACTCAGCTGGCCCTGTCGAAACGAACTTGGCGCTCTGGGTGTCGTTGGGCAGCCGCATGGTGTCCCCCTGCTCGCGCGATCCTTTTCACGGTTGGCGTCCCCCCCGATGGTGTAATTTCGCGGGCCGCTCCTGAGGACGGGCCACCGGAGTAGTTC
>JAKANY010000017.1 GCA_021823525.1 Actinomycetes bacterium | reverse complement strand
CTCGAGCATCCGTCGCGTGCTCCTGGCGGCCGACCTGATCACGCCAGCGCCCGCGAAGCGCCCCCGATCGTCCCTGCGGCGCTTCGCGGCCGAACAGCCCAACGAGACCTGGCAGAGCGACTTCACCGAGTGGCGCCTCACGGACGGCTCCAAGGTCGAGATCCTCAACTTCCTGGACGACCACTCGCGCCTGCTCATCGCCAGCCGAGCCCTGCGCGTGGTGAGGGGCCCCGACGTGACCAGCACGTTCCTTCAGGCCTGTGAGCTCTGGGGCGTGCCGGCGGCGGTGCTGACCGACATTCATACTGAGTCCTGTCCCACCGAGCATCTCCGGGCCGCGGCCGGAGGGCGACTTCCGTGGGGTCGACGCCCCCGCGTCGTCGCTGCGATCCGATCGAGGCGCTACTGGCGACCTCTTGCCCGTTGTGTGCGATGGCGCGGGGGGCCAACGTCGAGGGATGGGGCCTAGTGGGAACTCGGGGCGCGCAGCGACCCCTCATAGCGAATGTCTGGCGACGTCACTCGGGGTTGGCATCCGTCACCACCGACCAGAGAGGAGCATCATGAAGTTCATCATCGGCATCGACGTCGCTTGTCGCGCCCCGCACGTCGCGGCAGGGGCCAACCAGCACGGTGAGATCCAGTGGTCGGGGGTCCGGCTGCGCACCCGCGTGGAGGATCTCGAGGAGTTGATCACAAGAGTGCCCGACGAGGTCGACGAGCTCGTCGTCGTGATGGAGCCCACCCGCAACGCGTGGGTGCCCCTGGCGAGCTGGTTGAAGCGCCACGGGGCCAGCGTGCTCGTCGTGCACATCGTGGACGAGCGGGTCAGGATCCTCTCGGAGGGCTACGCGCTTATCGGCGAGGCCACGCTCGATCCGACCAAGAACTACCAACCCGTGCGGCGCCCTCAGTGACTACGATCAGGGGTTCAAATGTCCACGATGACGTGAGACATCACACGAGTGGAGGTAAGGGGATTCGAACCCCTGACCTCTTGACTGCCAGTCAAGCGCTCTACCAACTGAGCTATACCCCCGAGGACCCGCCAAGCCTAGCAGTCAGTCGCTGGCGCCCTCGCCGAGCACGAACGCGACGCACGCCTCGACGTGCGAGCGAAAGGGGGAGTGGTCACTCGCCAGGTCGACCACATCGCCGCACTCCTGGGACATCAGTACCTGGAGCTGCGGGTCGATGGCGCGGTCGTCGGTGCAGCGAAGGTAGCGCCGCGGCGCCCCGATGTCGGGGGCGTGTCGCGGGGACCGAAAGCTCACCAGCGTCTGGCGTCCGAGGCGTATTACCTCACGGGCAGCCGTTCCGGCGTCGAGATGGCCGTAGAGCGCGGCCACCGCTGCGTCGGGATCCAGGGCGAGCCACGGTCCTTCGACGCGCATCGCCTCGTCGAGGAGGGTACGCGTGCGCACCCGGCGCGAGCAGTCCGTGGCGCTCTCGCCGATCCGCGGGACGAGGGCGGCGATGTAGGCCAGCTCGGTCACCTCCAGGCTGGCCGCGGCCTCGGTGATGACGACGCCGCCGTAGCTGTGGCCGACCAGAACGACTGGCCCTCGGTCGCGAGCCGCGTGCACGACCGCTGCGGCGTCGGCGGCGAGGTCCGCAGTGCCCGCGACGTCGTCGTGGGCACTGGGCAGCGACGGGGCGATCCAAGGGATTCCGCGCTCGTCGAGGAGAGGCGTCATCGTCTCCCACGCCCACGGGCCGTGCCACGCCCCGTGCACCAGCACGTAAGTCGCCGCGGCGTCGCTCATGGCGCCAGGCTACTCACGGCGCGCAGACGCCTTCCTAGACTGGGTAGATGGCCCGCCCCTTCGACGTGCACGCCCTGGAGACCAAGTGGCAGCGGCGCTGGGCCGCCGAGGGAACCTACGAGGTCGATAACGACGACCCGCGCGAGCACTACTACGCCCTGTGCATGTACCCGTACCCGTCGGGGTCGGCCCACCAGGGCCACATCCGCAACTACACCTTTGGTGACCTGAAGGTCCGCTTCGAGACCATGCGTGGCAAGGCGGTGCTGTCTCCCTTCGGTTTCGACTCCTTCGGACTCCCAGCCGAGAACGCCGCGATCAAGGCGCGCAGCCACCCGCGCCTCTTCACCGAGGCCCGGATGGCCGAGCTGCGTTCGTCGGTCGAGCGCCTCGGCGCCGTCTACGACTGGCGGCGCCTGGTCGTCAGCCACGACCCGACGTACATGAAGTACGCCCAGCTCATCTTCCTCACCTTCTGGCGCGCGGGCCTGGCCTATCGGGCGACCGCACCGGTCAACTGGTGTCCGGGCTGCGCGACGGTCCTGGCCAACGAGCAGGTGCTGGCCGACGGAACCTGCGAGCGCTCCGGCGACCTGGTCGAGCGCCGCGAGCTCGAGCAGTGGTTCTACCGCATCACCGACTACGCCGAAGAGCTGCTCGCCGACCTCGACGGACTGGCCTGGCCCGAGCGCGTCAAGGTCATGCAGCGCAACTGGATCGGTCGCTCGTCGGGCGTGGAGTTCGATCTGCCACTGGCCGACGACCCCAGCCAGGCGCTGCGCGTGTTCACCACGCGTCCCGACACCGGCTTTGGCATCACCTACGCCGTGGTGGCTCCCGAGCACCCGCTCTTGGAGCGTCTCACGCGCGAGGAACAGCGCGCGGAGGTCGGGGCGCTCGTCGCGCGCGCGACCGCGGCCAGCGAGGTCGAGCGGACCGCCACGGCCGAGGACGGCTCGCTGCGCAAGCGCGGCGCGTTCACGGGCAGCTTCGTGCGCAACCCCTTCACCGGTGCGGCGGTGCCCGTCTACGTGGCCGACTACGTCCTGGGCAGCTACGGCACGGGCGCGATCATGGCGGTTCCCGGCGAGGACGAGCGCGACTACGCCTTCGCCCAGTCCTACGACCTGCCCGTCGTGCGCACGGTCGAGCCTCCCGCGGACTTCGCCGGCGGCGCCTGGGCGGGGGAGGGCTCGCACATCAACTCGGGGTTCCTCGACGGCCTCGGGATCGCCGATGCCAAGGCGGAGGCGACGCAGTTCCTGGTCGAGCACGCTGGGGGCCGGCCCACGGTCAACTACCGCTTGCGCGACTGGCTCATCTCGCGCCAGCGGTTCTGGGGCTGCCCGATCCCGATCGTCTACTGTCCGACCTGCGGGATCGTGGGCGTGCCGATCGAGCAGCTGCCGGTCCTCGCGCCCGATGACGTGACGATGGACCAGACCGGCCAGTCGCCGCTGGCCACGCATCCGGGCTTTCGCGACACGACGTGTCCCCAGTGCGGCGGGCCGGCGCGCCGCGAGACCGACACGATGGACACCTTCACCGACTCCTCGTGGTACTTCTTGCGCTTCGCCGACCCCTTCACGCCAGACCGGCCCTTCGACCCGATCCAGGCGGCGCGCTGGATGCCGGTCGACCAGTACATCGGCGGGATCGAGCACGCCATCTTGCACCTGCTCTACGCGCGCTTCTACACCAAGGCGCTGGTGGACGTGGGCCTCGCCCCGGGGCTGCCCCGCGAGCCCTTCGCGCGCCTGTTCACCCAGGGCATGATCCGGCTCAACGGGTCCAAGATGTCCAAGTCCAAGGGCAACCTCATCGCGCCCGAGCGCTACTTCGACACCGTGGGCGCCGACGGGCTGCGCATCTTCCACCTCTTCGTCGGCCCGCCGGCTGACGACGTGGACTGGACCGACCAGACCGAGGACGTCATCGAGGGCTGCGCGCGGTTCCTCGACCGGATCTACCGTCTGGCGACCCGTGAGCTAGCGTCGCGCGAGCACGATCCGGCGCGCGACGACGTGGTGCGCCACGCCGTGCACCGCACGATCGCCAAGGTGACCGCCGACCTCGAGCGCTGGGGGTTCAACACCGCGGTGGCGGCACTCATGGAGCTGCTCAATGTGCTGACGCGCTGGGCCTTCGCCGACGACACGGTCCATCGCCCCACCTACGACGAGGCCCTCGACACGCTCCTCGCGCTGCTGGCGCCCATGGCCCCGCACCTGGCCGCCGAGCTGTGGGAGACCCGCCATCCGGGTGATCCCTCGGTCCACCTTCAGCCCTGGCCGATCGCGGACCCGGCGTGGAGTCGTGATCCCCTTGTGACGATGGTGATCCAGATCGACGGCAAGGTGCGCGCGCGCCTCGACGTCGATCCGGGCATCGGCGAGGACGACGCGCGCGCTGGGGCACTCGACCACCCCGACGTCGTGCGCTGGCTGGATGGCCGCGTGCCCGCGCGCGTGATCGTGCGGGCGCCGCGGACCGTGAGCATCGTGACCCGGTGAGCACGCCGCGCGTGGTGGTCGAGCCACCGCGCTTCGACCGCCCCGAGGTGGAGATCCGCGCGTCGAGCCGCCGCACCAAGACCGGTGCCGCGCACTGGTCGGGGAGCCGGATCATCGTCCAGATCCCCGCACGCCTGCGTGGCCGCGAGCGCGCCGCGTTCGTCGAGGACCTGGTGTCGCGACTGCTCGCCCAGCGGCCCCAGCACGCCGCGAGCGACGCGGACCTGATGGCGCGCTGCCGCGATCTGGGTGCCCGGTACTTCGAGGGCCTGGTGCCCCACGCCGTGCGCTGGTCGGCCAGCCAGCGCATGCGCTGGGCCTCGTGCTCGCCGGCCACGCGCGAGATCCGTGTCTCCTCGCGCCTGCGCTCGTCGCCCGCGTGGGTGCTCGACGCCGTCCTCGTGCACGAGCTCGCGCACCTGCTCGAGGCCGATCACTCCGCGCGCTTCCGCGCCCTCGCCGATCGCTACCCGCGCCAGCGCGACGCCGCGCTCTACCTCGAGGGCTACGCCCTCGGGTTGGGACTGGCTGGCGAGGCCGACGCGATCGAGGGCGAGGGCTAGTCGGCCTCACCGCGCAAGAAGCGCTCGAGCTCGGCGGCCAGTTCGTCGCCGCTGGGGAGGTTGCCCAGTTCGTGGGGATCCGAGGCGTCGAGCGCGGACTCGAGCTGGCGGACCATCGCGTCGTGCTCGGGGTTGGCCGAGATCAGATCGTCGACCCGCCGCCGCGCCTCGTCGGCGGAGTCGCGCAGCGCCGAGCCGTCGAGGGTGAGTCCCGCGACGCTGGCCAGCGCGTCGATCAGTGCCGCCCCGGCCAGCGGGTAGGTCATCGAGGCCACGTAGTGGGGGACGCGCGCCCACAGCGTCACCGCGTCGATGCCCGCCGCGGCGAGGTCCAGCTCGAGCACGGCCCCGATCCCCGCCGGGACCTCGACCTCGCCGGGCATGACACCCACGCGCGTCAACAGGTGGCTGGAGGCCGCGGGCGCGGTGCCGATCACGCGGATCGGACGGGTGTGGGGAGCCGGTGCGGGGAACGCTCCCAGCCCGACGACGAGGCGCACGTCGAAGTGGCGCGCGAGCTCGCTGACGACGTCGGCGAAGTCGCTCCAGTGGAAGTCGGGCTCGGGGCCGACGAGGAACAGGACGTCCGCTCCGTCGCCGTCGTGCCCGTAGCGGACCTGGATCTCGGGCCAGGTCATCTCGGCGGTGACCCCGTCGAGGATGCGCGCCATGGGGCGCCGCGCCCGCTGGTCGATGAAGTACTCGGTGTCGAAGGTCGCCAGCACGTCGGTCTCGCAACTGGCCAGCAGGCTGGTGATGGCGGTGCCCGCGCCCAGGCCGGCGTCGATCCATCCCTCCAGTGCGAAGACCAGCACCGGCTCGGTGAGCACGGGCTCGGCCACGATCATCAAGCGTTCGAAGATCTCGTCGTCCATCCTGTCTCCAGTGTGTCGTAGGCCCGCTGCGCCAGGCTCGCCACGTGCGAGGGGAACTCGGTGACCACTCCCGGGTCGCCACCGGTGGCCCCGGCACGATAGCGGGTGTACACGCCCTGCAGGATGCAGGCCAGCTTGAAGTAGCCGAAGGCTTGGTAGAAGGCGATGTCGCTCAGGTCGAGGTCCGTCTGGGCGGCGTAGTCGGCCAGGACCTCGGCGCGTGTGGCGAATCCCGCCGCCGTCGTGGCGGACGCGCTCGCCAGGACGGCCAGGTCATCACCGGGCTCCGACCAGTAGTCGAGGAGCAGGCCCACGTCGGCGAGGGGGTCACCGATGGTGCAGATCTCCCAGTCGAGGATCGCGCGCACCCGGCCCTGCGCGTCGAGCACGGTGTTGTCGAGGCGGTAGTCGCCGTGCACGACGGTCGAGCGCTGGGCGACGGGGATCGAGCGACCGAGCCGCTCGCCGATCTCGACGACCAGGTCGTGGCCCGCGTCCTCGTTCATCTGGCGGTACTGGCCCAGCCACCGCCGCACCTGGCGCTCGATGTAGCCGTCGCGACGCGCGAGGTCGCCCAGGCCCGCGCGGTCGACGTCGACGTCGTGCAGGGCCGCGAGGGTCGTCGCCAGGTTCGTGCCGACGCGCCCGCGCGTGGCCTCGTCGAGCGCGTGCTCGGCCTGCTCCCGGTCGCGCAGCACCAGGCCGTCGACGAACTCCATCACGTAGAAGGGGTGCTCGGCCACCGTCGCGTCCTCGCACAGCGCCAGGGCGCGGGGGACCGGGACCCCCCAGGGGCCCAGCGCCGTGATGATGCGGTGCTCGCGCGCCATGTCGTGCGCAGTGGGCAGCACGTGGCTGGTCGGCGGGCGCCGCAGCACGACGACGCGCCCCCGCGCGTCGGCGACGCGGTAGGTGAGGTTGGAGCGACCTCCCGCGATGAGCTCGGCGGACAAGGGGGCGACGAGCCCCGCGTGGGCGCTCAGCCAGGTGTCGACGCTCCGGTCGAATGCCCACGGCGCTCCCATGCCCGGAGGCTAACAGGCGCTCGGCGGGGTCTCGTGGGTCGGATCGACCGGTAAGGTCGGGTTCGTGCAGGCTGTCACCGACAAGACGTTCGCCACGGCGGTCCTCGAGCGATCCAAGTCCGTCCCGGTCGTCGTGGACCTATGGGCCGCGTGGTGCGGGCCGTGCCGCGTCCTGTCGCCGATCCTGGAGCGAGTCGTGGGCGAGGCGGCGGGTGCCGTCGAGCTGGTGGCGATCGATGTCGACCACAACCAGCGCACCGCTCAGGCCTTCGGCGTCCAGTCGATCCCCTCGGTCTTCGCCTTCCGCGACGGCGAGGTCGTCGACTCGTTCGTCGGCGCTCGCTCCGAGCGCTTCGTGCGCAAGTTCTTGCGCCGACTCGTCCCCTGAGGTTTCGACGACCTCGACCGGTAAAGTGACGCCATGACTGTCGTGACGGACGCCACGTTCCAGACCGCGGTTCTCGAGCGGTCCAAGTCGGTTCCCGTGGTCGTGGACCTGTGGGCCACGTGGTGCGGGCCGTGCCGCGTGCTGTCGCCCATCATCGAGCGCGTCATCGCCGAGACCGGAGGGACCGTCGAGCTCGCGACCGTCGACGTCGACGCCAACCCCCGCGTCGCCCAGGCCTTTGGCGTCCAGTCGATCCCGTCGGTCTTCGCGCTGCGCGATGGCCAGGTGGTCGACTCCTTCGTCGGAGCGCTCCCCGAGCACGCCGTGCGCGAGTGGGTGGGCCGCCTGGCCCCCGGCGCCACACGCCTCGAGCAGCTGCTCGAGCGCGGTGACGAGGCGTCGCTGCGCGAGGCCCACGAGCTGGATCCCGACAACGTGGACGTCGTGGCCCAGCTCGGCGAGGTCCTGCGGGTCCAGGGCCGGCTCGACGACGCCGAGGAGCTCCTGACGCCTCACGCGCGGGCGGTGCCGGTGAGCACGGTGCTCGCCCGCGTCCGACTCGAGCGACAGGGTGTGCGCCTCGATGCCGACGTCGACCTGACGCTCGAACACCTCCTCGAGCAGTCGGCCTCGGACGAGCGGGCCCGCTCCAGCCTCTTGACGGTGCTCGACGCGCTGGGTCCCGACGACCCGCGCTACCTCGCCTATCGTCGACGGCTCATGAACCGACTGCACTAGTGGGTCCGTTCCGCACGGCGGGTGCGGTCACCCTCACGCTGGGTTCGCGTCGCTACGACCTGCGCACGCGCGCGCTCGTGATGGGCGTCCTCAACCGCACCGCCGACTCCTTCTACCCGCCGGCCGCCACCCTCGTGCTGGACGACCTGCTCGCGCGCGCCGACGCGCTGGTGCGCGAGGGCGCCGACCTGCTCGACATCGGCGGCGTCAAGGCGGGTCCCGGGCCCGAGGTCACCACCGCCGAGGAGCTCGAGCGCGTCGTGCCGGTCGTCGAGGAGCTGCACCGGCGCTTCGATGTCCCCCTCAGCGTCGACACCTGGCGCGGCGAGGTGGCGGCGGCCTGCTTCGCGGCGGGAGCCGTCCTGGGCAATGACATCAGCGGATTCGCTGATCCGGACTACCTGCCCGCGGCCGCGCGCGCCGGGGCGTCGGTCGTGGCCACCCACATCCGCTTGCGCCCCCGCGTGGCCGATCCGACGCCGACCTACGACGACGTCACGTCCACCGTGCGCGACTTCCTGGACGAGCGGTGGCGTCGGGCCCGCGCGGCCGGGGTGGGGCCCGATCAGGTGGTCGTGGACGCCGGGCTGGATCTGGGCAAGACGACCGCGCACTCCTTGACGCTGCTGCGCGACTCGGCGGTGCTGGCCAGCCTGGGTCCGCCGCTCCTGCTGTCGGCGTCCAACAAGGGCTTCCTCGGCGAGCTCTTCGACCTGCCGGTGACCGAGCGGCGCGTGCCGTCGCTCGCGGCCGTCGCCGTGGGCATCACGGGGGGCTGCCGCGTCCTGCGCGTCCACGACGTGCGCGGCACGGTGCGCGTGCGCGACGCGCTGGCGCGCGTCCTGGAGGAGGCGGCGTGATCACGTCGATCTGCGTGGTCGGGGGCGACGCGACGATGGTCTACGACGAACTGCACCGGCAGGTCGAGGCAGCCTTGGGCGGGCTCGACCCGTCGTCCGCCCTCGAGGACTTCACCGCCGGCGCGGGCGACGAGGTGCCGGCCCGCGTGCTCGAGGCGCTGCGCACGCCCCCGTTCCTCGTCGACCACCGCGTCGTCGTCGTGCGCGAGGCCCAGGCACTGAGCAAGGACGCCGCCGCCGACCTCGTGGCCTGGATGCAGGACCCCACCCCGGCCGCCGTGCTCATCGTCGGCGTGGTGGGCTCGCGCGCCGGCGCGCTCGCCCGGGCGGCCCAGCAGACGGTGGAGACCGCAGTCGGGTCCCGGGCGCAAGAGCGGGTCTCGTACGTCGAACGCCGCTTCGGCGACTACGGGCTGACCCTGGAGTCCGCCGCAGCGCGGGGCGTCGCCGAAGCGCTGGGTGACGACATGGCGCGCGTGGACGCGTTGGCGCGCACCTGCCTGGCGGTCTACGGAGCCTCGACGCTGCGTCTGGAGGACGTGGCGCCCTACGTCGGCGACGCGGGCGACGTTCCCGAGTGGGACCTCACCGATGCCATCGAGCACGGCGACCTGCCCGGCGCGCTGCGCGTCGTTCAGCGGATGCTCGGCTCGGGGTCGCGCTCGGGCGTCCAGGTCGTCAACGCCCTCCAGCGCTACGTGCTGCGCCTGGCGCGTCTCGATGGCGCCGGGATCACCCGGCCCGAGGAGGCGGCCTCGCTGCTGGGCGTGAGCCCGTTCCCGGCGGGCAAGGCGCTCGCGACGAGTCACCGCCTGGGGACCGCACGCATCGCCGAGGCCGTGCACCTGGTGGCGCGCGCCGACCTCGACCTGAAGGGCGGGACGACGTTCGGCGGTCGGACCGAGGCGGGCGAGGGCGACGCGACCGACCTCACGGTCGTCGAGATCCTCGTGGCGCGCCTAGCGCGCCTGGTGGGCGCGCGCCCGGTGCCTAGCTCGCGTCGGAGGCGGACCGCTGGGCGTTGAGGCGACGCATCAGGCCGCTCTTGCGGTTGGCGGCCTGGTTCTTGTGGATGATGCCCTTGGCGGCCGCCATGTCGATGCGCTTGATGGCCACGGCCAGGGCCGCTGCCTCGTCGGGCGTGCCCTGTGCCCGGCTCGCCGACTTGATCCGCGTGCGCAGCTCGGACTTGACGGCCTTGTTGCGCTCGTGGGCTTCCTCGTTCTGGCGATTGCGCTTGATCTGGCTCTTGATGTTGGCCACGGAGAAAACCTCGTTCATTGACGGTACGCGGGGGCCCCGTCAGGCTAGCAGACGCGGACCGCCGTGCCACCGAAGGGCCGGTAGCCTGTCCTCACCGTGAGTACCGCGCCACCCGTCGACCCCCGACGCATTCGGAACTTCTCGATCATCTCCCACGTGGATCACGGCAAGTCGACCCTGTCGGACCGGATCCTGGAGATCACCGGGGCCGTGGACCCCCGGCTGATGCGCGCCCAGTACCTCGACTCGATGGACATCGAGCGCGAGCGCGGCATCACCATCAAGGCGCAGAACGTGCGCGTGCACTTCGAGGGGCACATCCTCCAGCTGATCGACACCCCGGGGCACGTGGACTTCGGCTACGAGGTGTCGCGCTCGCTAGCGGCCTGCGAGGGGGCGATCCTCCTGGTGGACGCGAGCCAGGGGATCCAGGCCCAGACGCTGGCCAACTGCTACCAGGCCCTCGAGCACGACCTCGAGATCGTGGCCGCGCTCAACAAGATCGACCTGCCCGCGGCCGACCCCGAGCGCTGCAAGGAGGAGCTCGAGCGCGTCTTGGGCCTGCCCGGCGACGAGGTGCTGTCGATCTCGGCCAAGACCGGCGAGGGGGTCGCCGAGCTGCTGCGCGCGGTGATCGCGCGGATCCCGGCGCCCCGCGGCGAGCCCGACGCGCCGCTGCGTGCGCTGGTCTTCGACTCGGTCTACGACCAGTACCGGGGGGTCGTCAGCTCGGTGCGCGTGGTCGACGGGACGCTGCGCACCGGCACGCGCGTGCGCATGATGCAAGCCGGCGCGACCCACGACGTGGAGGAGATCGGCCTGCGCACGCCCGACATGGTGCCCGCGCCGCGCCTGGGCCCCGGCGAGGTGGGCTACCTCATCGCGGGCATCAAGGACGTGGGCGGCGCGCGCTCGGGCGAGACGGTGACCGACGCCGCCCGCCCGGCATCGGAGCCGCTCGAGGGCTACCAGGACCCCAAGCCCATGGTGTTCTGTGGCATCTACCCCATCGACGGCGACGATCTGCCCGACCTGCGCGACGCCCTGGACAAGCTCAAGCTCAACGACGCGGCCGTGACCTTCGAGCCCGAGACGAGCCGGGCCCTGGGCTTCGGCTTTCGCTGCGGGTTCCTCGGGCTGCTGCACATGGAGATCGTGCGCGAGCGCCTGGAGCGGGAGTTCTCGCTATCGCTGATCGCCACCGCCCCCTCGGTCGTGTACCGCGCGTTCCTCTCCGACGGCACCGAGCGCGACATCGACAACCCCACCGACCTGCCCGACCCGAGCCGCCTGGACCACATCGACGAGCCGATGCTGGCGATCTCGATCCTGACGCCGGCCGAGTACCTGGGCGCAGTCATGGACCTGTGCCAGTCGCGGCGGGCCGAGATGAGCAAGATGGAGTACCTGTCGACCGAGCGCGTCGAGCTGCGCTACACGATCCCCCTGGCCGAGGTGGTGATCGACTTCTTCGACGCGCTCAAGAGCCGGACCAAGGGCTACGCGAGCCTCGACTACGAGCCCCACGGGTACGTGACCTCGCCGCTGGTGCGCGTGGACGTGCTCATCAACCACGAGCCCGTGGACGCCTTCTCGACCATCGTGCACCGCGCCAACGCCGAGTACTACGGGCGCAAGATGGTCGAGCGCCTTCGTGCGCTCATTCCGCGCCAGATGTTCGACGTGCCGATCCAGGCGGCCATCGGCGGGCGCGTCATCGCTCGCGAGACCGTCAAGGCGCGTCGCAAGGACGTGCTGGCCAAGTGCTACGGCGGTGACATCACCCGCAAGCGCAAGCTCCTCGAGAAGCAGAAGGAGGGCAAGAAGCGCATGAAGAACCTGGGACGCGTCGAGGTCCCCCAGGAGGCGTTCGTGGCCGCGCTGCGCCTCGAGGAGTGACCGACGGGACTGGCACTCGGTAGAATCGAGTGCTAACAAGGAGGTGCCATGGCCCGTCGTCCGGCGCGCAAGCCGACCACGACTCACGACCTGGACGCGCGCAAGGCCACGATCCTCGAGACGGTGGTGCGCGAGCACATCGACTCGGCCCAGCCCGTGGGCTCGTGGTCGGTGGCGGCCCACAGCGACCTGGCGGTGTCGTCGGCCACGGTGCGCTCGGAGATGCTGGCGCTGGAGCGGGAGGGGTACCTGGCCCAGCCCCACACGTCCGCGGGTCGCGTGCCCACCGAGAAGGGCTACCGGTACTTCGTCGACCACCTGCGCGCCGGCGTCGTCGGCGAGCCGACCCAGCACCAGATCAGTGAGTTCTTCACGGGCGTGCGCGGCGAGGTGGAGGAGCTGTTCGCGCGCACGTCCTCGCTGCTGTCCCAGCTGACCCACTACACCTCGGTCGTCGTGGCCTCCGCGGGGAGCCGGACGCCCATCGCCTCGTGCCAGCTGGTCAGCCTGGACGCGCGCCACCAGCTGCTCGTCACCGTCTTCACCGACGGGACCGTGACCAAGCACAGCGTCTACGTGACCTTCGACGTCGGCTACGGCGAGGTCGCCGAGGCGTCGCGGCAGCTGAACGCCCTCTTGCTGGGCACGCGGCTCGACGAGCGCCTCGAGGTGCCCTCGCGCGCCGACCACGTGGCCGACCTGGTGCGCGAGGCGGTGGCCACGCTGCACGCCACCGTCCCGACCACCGAGGGCGAGCAGCTCTTCATCGCCGGATCCTCGCGAGTCGCCGAGTCCTTCGACGGCGTCGAGACCGTGCGCCAGGTGCTCTCGATCCTGGAGCAGGAGCTGCTGGTCGTCTCGCTGGTGCAGGACATCCTCGAGCGGGGCCAGAGCGTGGCCATCGGATCCGAGAGCGGCGTGGCGCCCCTGGCGTCGTGCGCCATCGTCGTCGCGCCCGTCACGGTGGAGGGCGAGCCCGTCGGGGCCGTCGGGCTGCTCGGGCCGACCCGCATGAAGTACGAGGAGGCCCTCGCCACGGCGCGCGCGGTCTCCCAGGAGCTGACCCAGCACCTGGAGGGTCACGAGCGTGCCTAGTCCCGACCTCTACGCGATCCTCGGCGTGGACCCGAGCGCCTCGCCCGACGAGCTCAAGCGCGCCTACCGCCGCCTGGCGCGCCAGTACCACCCCGACGCCAACCCCGACGACCCGCAGGCCGAGGCCCGCTTCAAGGACATCTCGCAGGCCTACGAGATCCTGTCGGATCCCGAGCGACGCGCCAACTACGACCGCTTCGGGTCCGACGTGGGCGCGGGGGGCAACCCCTTCGGCGCGGGAAGCGTCCAGGACATCTTTGACATGTTCTTCGGCTCCATGGGCCACGCGCCGACGCGCCACGGCCCCCAGCCCGGTCCCGACGCCGAGCTCAGCGTGACGATCACGCTCGACGAGGCGGCCTTCGGCGCGACCAAGGAGGTCGGTGCGAGCATCGCGCAGCGCTGCCCCACCTGCGAGGGCTCGGGCGCGGCCGCGGGCACGTCCCCCACGACCTGCACCGAGTGCGGCGGGCTCGGTGAGATCCGTCGCGTGCGCAACTCGATCCTCGGTCAGATGGTGACGTCCTCGGCGTGTCCGCGCTGCGGCGGGTTCGGGACCGTGACTGCGACCCCGTGCCCGGCGTGCCGGGGCGACGGACGCGTGACGGCGCCCGTGTCCCTGACGATCCAGATCCCCGCGGGGGTCGAGGACGGCTCGACGATGCGTCTGGCCGACCGGGGTCCGGCCGGGCCGCGCGGGGGACCCAACGGCCGGCTCTTCGTGCATCTGCGCGTCGAGCCCGACCCGCGCTACGTGCGCGACGGCGACGACCTGCACCACCAGGCCCACGTGGCCTTCACCCAGGCCGCCCTGGGGGCGACCATCGAGGTGCCGACCCTGCGCGGGTCGGTGGCCCTGGACGTCGCGCCCGGCAGCGCCTCAGGCACCGTCCACCGGATCCGCCACGAGGGTGTGACGCACCTGCGGGGACGGGGTCGCGGCGACCTGTACGTGCACCTGGTCGTCGACGTCCCCGGCGAGCTCGACGACCGCTCCGAGGAGCTGCTGCGCGAGCTGGCCGCGCACCGGGGCGAGGACGTCACCGAGGTCGCGGGCGGGCTGTTTCGCCGGCGGTCCAAGCGGTGAGCGACGCGCGCCGCCGCGACGCGGTCGCCCAGTTCTTCGTCGGCGACCTCGCGAGGCCCGTGCTGGCGGACGCCGATGACCACCACCTGCGTCGCGTCCTGCGCGCCCGGGAGGGCGAGGAGGTCGTGGTGAGCGACGGCGAGGGCCGGTGGGCGCTGGCGTACGTGCGCGCTGGCGGACTCGAGCCGGCCAGCGAGGTCGCCGCAGATCCGGCGCCCGCGCCCACCGCGCTCTATCTGGCGCCGCTCAAGGGCGACCGCAGCGAGTGGGCCGTCGCCAAGGCCACCGAGCTGGGCGTGGCGCGCCTCGTGCCGTTGGTCGCCGCGCGCGGCGTGGTGCGCCTCAGCGAGGACGTGGCGGCGCGGGTGCGCCAGCGCTGGGTGCGCGTGGCGCGCGAGGCCGCAGCCCAGGCGCGGCGCACGCACCTGCCCGCCATCGGCCCGGCGACGCCCGTCGAGGACGTCCCTCTCGAGGTCGTCGTGGCCGACTTCGACGGCCCGGCGCCCTGGTCGGAGATCACGGCGGTGGCCGTGGGCCCCGAGGGCGGATGGGCGCCGGGCGAGTGGGGACCGCAGCGCCGGCGGGCGTCGCTGGGCGAGGGCGTCCTGCGCGCCGAGACCGCCGCAGTCGCGGCCGCTACCCTGGTGACCCTCGGGCGCCGGGTGGCGGGGCCGCCCGCGACACCCGGAAGTGCGCCATGATGAAGGGACGGCCATGAGTGAGTGTCTCTTCTGTCAGATCGTGGACCGGACCATCCCGGCCACCGTGGTGGCCGAGAGCGAGCGGGCGCTCGCCTTCTACGACCTGGCACCCCAGGCGCCGGTCCACGTGCTGGTGATCCCCAAGGAGCACATCACGAGCGCGGACGAGGTGGCCGGAGAGCACGGCGGGGTGGTGGACGACCTGATCATGCTGGCTCAGCGCGTCGTGGCCGACGAGGGCATCCGCGACCGCGGCTACCGGCTGGTGATCAACGTGGGCGTCGACGCCCAGATGTCGGTGGCGCACCTCCACATGCACCTGCTGGGCGGCCGGCGCCTCGAGTGGCCTCCCGGATGACGCTCGAGGACGCCACGACGACCACCGTGACCACGACCGTGGGCAACGTCAGCGTGCTGGCCGGGCTCCTGGGCCCCCGCGACGAGCACCTGCGCGTCATCGAGCGAGCGTTCCCCGAGGCGCGGATCTCCGTGCAGGGCAACGAGATCTCGGTGTCGGGCGCCGACGCGGGCAAGATCCTGCGCCTCTTCGACGAGCTGGTCCTGGTCCTCGAGTCCGGCCAGGCGCTCGACCCGGCCAAGATCTCGCGCACCATCGACATGGTCGACGACGACCTGCGGCCCAGCGAGGTCCTGGGCCACGAGGTCGTGCGCGGCTTGCGCGGCAAGCCCGTACGGCCCACGACCGCGGGCCAGAAGCGCTACGCCGACGCGATCGAGGCCGCGACGGTCACCTTCGCGATCGGCCCGGCGGGGACCGGCAAGAGCTACCTCGCGGTTGCGGCCGCCGTGCAGGCCCTCCAGGCGCGACGCGTCCAGCGCATCGTCCTGACGCGCCCGGCCGTCGAGGCGGGCGAGCGGCTCGGCTTCCTGCCCGGGGACCTGATGGCCAAGGTCGACCCCTACCTGCGTCCTCTCTACGACGCCCTCTACGACATGCTCGGTCCCGACGGGACCCAGCGGTTGATCGCCAACGGCGCGATCGAGGTGGTGCCGCTGGCCTTCATGCGCGGGCGCACCCTCAACGACTCGTTCATCATCCTGGACGAGGCGCAGAACACCACGCCCGAGCAGATGAAGATGTTCCTCACGCGCATCGGCTTCAACGCCAAGGCCGTGGTGACCGGGGACGTGACCCAGATCGACCTCAACGGGCGCGAGAGCGGGATGGACCGCATCGAGTCGATCCTGGGCGACGTGGAGGGGATCCGCTTCGTCCACCTCGGACGGCGCGACGTGGTGCGCGCGCGCATCGTGGCCGACATCGTGGCCGCCTACGAGGAGCGCACGTGATCGACGTCTTCGCCGCCGACGAGCAGCACGACGTGGTGGTGGACCTGCCGCGATGGTCGGCGCTCACGCGCGCGGCCCTCGACGACGAGGGCGTCGCGGGTCTGGTGGAGGTCTCGCTGATCTTCACCGACGAGGTGACCATGGCCGGGCTGAACCAGCAGTTCATGGGCAAGTCCGGCCCCACCGACGTGCTGAGCTTCCCCATCGACGACGAGCCCGAGCCGGGGGGGCGCTCACCCGACAGCGGCGGGACCGGCCCGGGCGACCCACCCGCGCTGGAGATCCCCCAGTTGCTGGGGGACATCGTGATCTGCCCCGCGGTCGCCGCGCGCAACGCCCCCGATCACGAGCTGTCCACCGACGACGAGCTGGCGCTGCTGGTCGTCCACGGCGTCCTGCACCTGCTGGGCTGGGACCACGAGCTCGACAAGGAGGCCGAGCGGATGGAGCAGCGCGAGCAGGAGTTGCTGGCCCGCCACTACCGCGCCCGGCCGTGATCGCCGCGACCTGGTCGACCGGGGACTCGGTCCTCATGGCCGTCGTGGGGGTGCTGCTGGTGATCTCGGGTTTCCTCGCCGCGGCCGAGACGTCGCTGGTACGCATCTCCAAGTCCCGCGCCCGCGTCCTCAGCGACGAGGGCCGCCGCGGCGCGCGCGCCCTGGCGGGCCTGGCCGACGCGCCCGAGCGCTTCTTGAACCCCATCTTGCTGCTGGTGCTCGTGTGCCAGCTGACCTCGGCGACGCTCGTCGGCGTGATCGCCGGACGGCTCTTCGGGCCGGCGGGTGTCGTCGTGGCCACCGTCAGCGAGGTGGTCGTCATCTTCACGCTGTTCGAGGCCATTCCCAAGAACTTCGCGGTGACGCACCCCGACGTGGCCGCCCGGCTCAGCGCGCCCCTGGTCGCCGGCCTGCTGCGGGTGGCGCCGATCCGCTGGATCTCCTCGGGCCTCCAGGGCCTGGCCGCCGGTGCGCTGCGCCTGCTGGGCGCGCCCGCGTCTCCCGCCCGTGTCACCGAGTCCGAGGTGCTGGCGCTGGCCGACGTCGCGCACGAGGACGCCGCGATCGCCTCGGACGAGCGGGCCTTCATCCACTCGGTCATCGAGTTCGGCGACACCATCGTGCGCGAGATCATGGTCCCGCGCCCGGACTTCGTGGACGTCGAGGCGTCCGACACGGTCGGTGAGGCCCTGCGCATCGCCGTCGAGTCCGGGCGGTCGCGCCTGCCTGTGCTGGGGGCGGGCGTCGACGACGTCGTGGGCCTGGTCCACCTGCGCCAGCTGGCAGCGCTGGTGGTGGCGGGCCGCGGCGGCGAGGCCGTCGGCGAGCACGTCGGCGAGGTCCACTTCGTGCCCGAGACCCAGCGGGTGGCGTCGCTGCTGGCCCAGATGCGCCGCACGCGGGGCCACCTGGTGATCGTGGTCGACGAGTACGGCGGGACGGCTGGCCTCGTGACGCTCGAGGACGTGCTCGAGGAGCTGGTCGGGGAGATCGCCGACGAGTCCGACCCGCACCAGCAGGCGGCGGCGCGCGCCTCGGGCGGTGGGCTGAGCATCAGTGGTCGCCTCAACATCGACGACGCCAACGTCGACTACGAGCTCGACCTGCCCAAGGACGGCTGGGACACCGTCGGCGGGCTGATCCTGGACCTCGCTGGCGGCGTCCCGGAGGTCGGCGAGTCGTTCCGCGTCCCGGGCTACCGGCTCACCGTCCAGCGCATCGAGGGGCGACGCGTGGAGGATGTGCTCGTCGAGCCCGACGGGGAACCGTGACCCGCGCCGGGATGATCGCGGTCATCGGCCGGCCCAACGTGGGCAAGTCGACACTGGTCAACGAGCTGGTCGGGGCCAAGGTCTCCATCACGGCCGCCTCGCCCAACACGACCCGTCGCGCCGTGCGTGGCGTCCTGACCGATGGCGACGTGCAGCTGGTCTTCGTCGACACCCCCGGGCTGCACCGACCGCGCACGCCGCTGGGCCACCGGCTCAACCAGGCGGCGCGCCACGCCGCCGGTGACGTCGACGCCCTGGTGGCGGTGGTCGAGGCGACCCAGGTCCTGGGGCCCGGCGACCGGACGACGCTCGAGACGCTGGTGCGCGAGGCGGCCGGCGCGCCGGACCTCCACCCGGTCGTGGTCGTGAGCAAGGTCGATCGGGCCCGGCGCGGCACGGTGGCCGACCAGCTGCTGGCGGTCAGCCGCGTGGTCGAGGAGATCGCGGACGCCCAGCGGGCCGCCGCGGTCGGCGCGCGCGTCGACTACTTCGCGACCTCGGCGCGCACGGGCGCCGGTGTCGACGGGCTGCGCACGCACCTGCGCGACCGGATGCCGGACTCGCCGTTCCTCTTCCCCCCCGAGGAGGTCTCCGACGTCCCCGCCTCCGAGTGGGTGGCCGAGCTCGTGCGCGAGCAGGTGGCGCGGCGCACGCGTGAGGAGCTGCCCCACGCGGTGCACTGCCGCGTCATCGAGCTCACCGATCGTCGAGCGTCCGTCGAGATCGTCGTCGAGCGCCCGAGCCAGCGGGCGATCGTGATCGGCCACCGGGGCCAGATGCTGCGGGCGATCGGGACGGCGGCTCGCCAGGAGCTTCCCGAGGGGATGTTCCTGGAGTTGCGCGTCGTCGTCGAGCCGGACTGGCAGCGTCGCGACGACGCCCTCGACCGCTTCGGGTACTGAGCGCCGCGGCCGCTCCGGCGGCGGCGAGACCCGCGACGATCCCGACGATCGCCGGCACTCCGACCAGCACCAGCCCCGCCGCGGTCGTGGGCGCCACCACCAGGATCCGCGCGACGCGCTCCAGCGGCCCGTTGGCCAGTCTCGAGCCGACGAGGGCGCCCGGGAGTGCGCCCGCGAGGATGGCCACGAGCAGCGGTCCCGAGACGCTCGAGCCGCCGAGGGCCCCGGCGGCCGCCGCCGCGGCCAGGGGGACCGACTGGGCGAGATCGGTGCCCACCAGGCGCCGGCCCTCGAGCGACGGGTGGGTCAGGGCCAGGACCGCGATCATCAGCGCCCCCGCGCCCACCGAGGTCGCGCCCACCGCCACTCCGCCCACCAGCCCGACGCCGACGGTCAGCCACGTCGGCGGCGTGCGGGGGCGTCGCCGGCGCAGCGCACCGGCCGCTCGCGCCAGGAGCGCGGCGCCTCCGGCCAGGAGGACCACGCCGATCACCCGTGGCAGTCGCCCGCCCGCGAGCAGCGCGCTGGCCGGCAGGAGGCTGCCCAGCAGGGCGCCGGGCATCGCGCCCAGGGCCACGCGCCGCGCGACTCCCCAGTCCACCGCGCCGCGCCGCCCGTAGGTGATGACGGCGAGCGGGCGGAGGACGGCCGAGGCGACCAGGTCGGTGGCGACGGCGGTCACCGGGCCCACAGCGAACCACCCGATCAGCAGGGGCGTGAGCAGGGCACCGCTGCCCGTGCCGGTCAGCCCCACGAGGAGGCCCACCACGGCGGAGGCGACCACGAGGGACAGGGACACGGGAGGGCTCCTAAAGAACTAGTAAATCACTCGAAATACTAGTCTACTAACTCCTCGTCACCGGCCAGTCCCTGCAGGAAGGTCACGACCTCCTCGCGGTCGCGCGTGCGCCGCATCGGGGGAAGGCGCCGGAAGAAGGCCGAGCGATAGGGGGCGTCGGCCAGGCGGGTGTCGAGGACCGCGACCACGCCGCGGTCGGTGGCGCTGCGGATCAGGCGGCCGACACCCTGGGCGAGCAACTGGGTGGCGTGGGGTAGGTCGACCTCGAGGAAGGGATGGGCGGCACGCGCGCGACGCGCTTGGACCAGGGGATCGGTGGGGACGCGGAAGGGGAGCCGATCGATGACGACGAGGCTCAACGTGTGTCCGGGGACGTCGACGCCCTGCCAGAAGCTGGTTACTGCGAAGAGGCTCGTCGCGGGCTCGTCACGGAAGCGCGCGATCAGGCGGTCCCGACTGAGGCGGCCCTGGATGAGGAGGGGCGTGGACACCTGGTCGGCCACCGCCTCGGCGACCCGGGCCATGACCGACCGGTTGGTGAACAGGGCGAGCGTGCGCCCGCCCGCCGCTTCGAGGAGGGTGGCCAGCTCGGCCACGATCGCGGCCTCGGCTCCGGGGGCGGTGCGGGCGGGCAGATCGCGCGGGACGTAGAGGAGGGCGTGGTGGCGATAGTCGAAGGGGCTGGGGATCCGTGTCACAGGGACGTCGCCCAGGCCGAGAGCCGCGGGCAGGCCGTCGGGGATCGTCGCGCTGACCAGGATCCCGGTGACCCCAGGCCACAGTTCGGTGGCCAGGCGCGCACCCGGGTCCACGACCGCCAGGTCGATGCTCGACTCGTGCTCGCGCTCGCTCAGGTAGGTGACGTCGTCGCTCGAGGGGTCGCACAGGCGCCGCAGGTCCGCCAGCACCTGCGCGGTGGGTCCGCTCGCCCGGCGCTGGCGCGCGTCGGTGCGGTCGGTGGCCCCGGGGCTCGTGCGCAGCTCCTCGGCCAGGTGCGTGATCGCGGTGCGGCACTCGTCGAGCAGGCGGGTGATGCGGTCGTCGGGGTCCGAGCGCCGGTCCTGGCGCAGTCGCTGGCTCAGCGCGTCCTGGAGGCGATCGGCCGCCGTGGTCACCTCCTCGACGCACGCGGCGCGCCCCACGACCGCGCGAGCGGCCGTCGCCGCCGCGCGCAGACGGCTCGGGCTCAGGCTCGCGCCCAGGAGCTCGGCCGCGATGTCGGGGAAGGCGTGGGCCTCGTCGATTACGACCAGGTCATGCTCGGGCAGGATGCCGCCATCCGTGGCCAGGTGCGCGAGGTAGAGGTGCGCGTTGACGATGAGCAGGTCAGCGCGGGCGGCGCGGTCGCGCGCGGCCTCGGCGAAGCAGGTGGCGCCCTGGGGGCACGCCGTGCGGCCCACGCACTCGGCGGGCGAGACGGTGATCGCCCGGCGCACGCGCGCGTCGAGCTCGAAGGCGACCTCGTCGAGGTCGCCGCTGTCCGAGGAGCGCAGCCAGGTCTGGACGCGGCGGACCTGCGCCGAGGCGCTGCGGGGCAGGTCAGTCTCCTCCAGCGGCAGGCTCTCGGCGGGACCCGCGTCCAGGCGGTTGCGGCAGACGTAGTTGGCGCGCCCCTTGAGGACGGCGACGCTCCAGCCGGGCTCGAGCGCCGCGACCAGGGGGGCGTCGCGTTCGGCCAGCTGGTCCTGCAGGTTCTTGGTGGCCGTCACGACGACCGTCCGTCGCTCCGCGCCGGCCGCCGCGACGAGGTAGGCGAGCGACTTGCCCACCCCGGTGCCGGCCTCGACGACCACGGAGCGCCGTTGGCAGATGGCGGCCGCCACGATGTCGACCAGGGCGACCTGCTCGGGGCGCTCCTCGGGGCTCGCGAGGCGGGCGCGCACGGCCTCGAGTCGCCGTCGCGCCGCGGCGACCGCCCGCCGCGACGCCGGATCGTCGGCGCGCGGGGCGTCGTCGCCCTCGTCGGGTCCCGGATCCTCGTCGATCTCGTCGGGGTCGAAGGATCGCACGCGGAGATCGTACGTGGCGGCGCCGCAGCGAAGGTCGCGAACTAGGTTGGACCCGTGCCCGACCCGCGCCCGCTCCCGGTCCCGGAGTGGATCGATCGGACCCGAGTCCCCACGCACATCGCCGTCGTCATGGATGGCAACGGGCGCTGGGCGAGGCGGCGGGGGCTGCCGCGCACCGACGGGCACGCCGCGGGCGAGGCGGCGCTGATGGACACGACCTACGGCGCCCTCGCCGTGGGCGTGCGCGCCCTGACGGTCTACGCGTTCTCCACCGAGAACTGGCGACGTCCGACCGACGAGGTGCGGTTCCTGATGAACTTCAACAAGGGCCTCCTCGAGCGCCGCTCACACGAGCTGCACGACGAGGGCGTGCGCATCGTGTTCTCCGGTCGGCGGGACTGGCGCGTGCCGCGCCAGGTGCTGCGGCGGATGGACGAGTCGCGCAGCCTCACCGAGCACAATCGCCGCATGACCCTCAACATCGCCTTCAACTACGGCGGGCGCGCCGAGATCGTCGACGCCGTGTCGCGCCTGGTGGCCGATGGCGTGGCGCCCGCGGGCGTGAGCGAGCGGGCGATCCGCGAGCGCCTCTACCATCCCGAGCTGCCCGATCCCGACCTGGTGGTGCGCACGTCGGGCGAGCACCGGATCTCCAACTTCCTCCTGTGGGAGCTGGCCTACGCCGAGCTGGTGTTCACTGACGTCCTGTGGCCCGACTTCCGCCGGGAGGATCTCTTCGCGGCGATCGAGGAGTTCCAGCAGCGCGAGCGGCGCTTCGGCGGCCTGGACCGATGATGCTGGGGCGGGTCGTGGCGCTGCTCGGCGGGCTGGCCTACGTGGGGCTGTGGATCCTCGCGGTGGCGCGCGAGCGGTCGCTCGTCGCGCCCCTCGTGGTGCCCCTGGTGCTGGCCGTCCTCGTCGCGGTGGGGGTGGCCCTGGAGCGCCTGCTCGGGATCCCCCCGCGCCGTCCCAAGTTCCCCCCACGCCCTCGGGACGGTCGGTGAGGGAGCTGGCCGACGAGGCCGTGGTCCTGCGGACCTGGCCCGAGGGCGAGGCGGACCGCACGGCCACGTTGTTCACCCGCACGGCGGGGCGCGTGCGCGTCCTGGCCAAGGGTGCGCGCAAGCCCACGAGCCGGCTCGGCGCGGCGCTCGAGCCGCTGGCCGTGGTGCGCGTCGACCTGGTGCAGGGTCGCGGCGAGCGCTACATCGTGCGCCACGTCGCGCGCGTCGAGCACCTGGCGACGCTTCGCGCCTCCTACGAGCGCATCGCGGCCGGGTTCGCCATCGTCGAGGCCGTCGACGCGACGCCCGCCGACCATCTGGCCGACGAGGCACGCTTCGCGCTCCTGGTGCGCGTCCTGCGCGCGCTCGACGACAGCGCCCTGCGCCCCGACCTGGTACCCGCGGCCTTCTACGCGCGCCTGCTCGCGCTCGACGGGCTGGCGCTCGTGCTCGACGCGTGCGTCAACTGCGGGCGGGTCGAGCCTCTCGTCGCCTTCGACGCCGCGACCGGCGGGGCGCTGTGTCCCGAGTGTCGGCGGGGCCGCCCCCTCTCGGCACCGGCGCTGGCGCTGCTGCGGCGCATCACCGGCGGCGACCTGGCGAACGTGCTGCGCGAGGAGGACCCCCCCGGGAGCGCCGAGGCGCGCGCGCTGCTGGGCGGGGCCATCGAGGAGCACCTGGGACGGCGCCTGCGCACGCTGGCCGATCCGCCGGGGGCACCCCGGTAGGGTGCGCCCGGGAGGTGCGGTGCGCTCACTCGTCTGGTTCCGGCGCGACCTGCGCCTCGACGACCATCCGGCATTGGCCGCCGCCGCGGCGCGCGGCCCGGTCCTGGGACTCTTCGTGGTGGATCCGCGCCTGGCCGCGGGGACCGGTCCCACGCGCGGCTGGTACCTGAGCGAGGCCCTCGGTGCGCTCGAGGCGTCCTGCGGCGGACACCTGGTCGTGCGCACGGGCGACCCGCGCGCGGTCGTCGTCGACGTCGCGCGCGAGGTCGGGGCCGACGCGGTCTACGTCACCGGCGAGCCCTCGCCGACGGGTCGGCGGCGTGACGGGGAGGTGGCGTCGCGCCTCGCGGCGGCGGGTGTCGCCTGGCGCGACGTGGGAACGCCCTACGGGGTCGCGCCCGGTGTCGTCCGCCAGCCCGATGGGCGACCCTACGCGGTCTTCAGCGCCTACGCGCGTGCGTGGGCGCGCCACGGCGTCGACGACGTGACGGCACGCCCCGACGTCACGTGGCTCCGCGCGCGCAGCGAGGGCGCGGGGGCGCTGCGCGCCCAGGTGGCCCGTCGACGTCCGGCCTACTTCGGCGACCTGCCCGACGGTCCGGCCCCGGCCCGGCCCGCCGCGGGCGAGGAGGCGGCGCAGCGGGACCTGGCCGCGTTCGTCGCGCGCGTCGCCTCGTACGCGGACGGTCGCGATGAGCCGGGCCGCGATGCGACGAGCCGCCTCAGCCCGCACCTGCGCGTGGGGGCCCTCCACCCGCGCACCGTGCTCGCGGCGCTCGACGGCGCCGGGCTCGCGGCCGACGCGTTCCGCCGCCAGCTGGTCTGGCGGGAGTTCTACGCCGACGTCCTGTGGCACCATCCGGCGTCGGCCTGGCGCGCGCTGCGCGCGCCGATGGCGAGTCTGCCCGTCGACCGGGGGCCGGCCGCCGAGGCGCGCTTCCGCCACTGGGCTCGCGGCGAGACGGGCTTCGCACTGGTCGACGCGGGCATGCGCCAGCTCCTCGCCGAGGGGTGGATGCACAACCGCGCCCGCATGGTCTGCGCCTCACTGCTGGTCAAACACCTGCACCTGGACTGGCGCTGGGGCGCGCGGTGGTTTCTGTGGTCGCTCGTCGACGGCGACGTCGCGTCCAACCAGCACGGCTGGCAGTGGGTCGCGGGCACCGGCACCGACGCGGCGCCCTACCACCGGATCTTCAACCCCGAGCGCCAGGCCGCGCGCTTCGACGCGACGGGAGCCTACGCGCGGCGCTACGGGGCTGCGCCGGAGGGAGGGTCGAGTGCGCGCGTCGCACCCCTGGTGGACCTGGCCACCGAGCGCGCCGAGGCTCTGGCCCGCTTCGCCCAGGTCCGCTCCGCGAGCCGGGGGCGCGTCCCGTGACCTTCGGCGTCTACGTCCACGTCCCCTTCTGCGCGCAGCGGTGCGACTACTGCGCCTTCGCGACCTACGACGACCGCGACGAGCTGCAGGATCGCTACGCCGCGGCGCTGCACGCCGAGCTGGCGCGCAGCGCGGCGGACCGGCCGGCCGCGACCTCGGTCTTCTTCGGCGGGGGCACGCCCTCACGCCTGCCCGCCGCGGCGCTGGTGGGCGTGCTCGGCGACATCGAGCGGGTGGCGGACGCCGAGGTCACCGTCGAGTGCAACCCCGAGGATGCGACCCTCGAGCGCCTGATCGCCTACCGCGCGGGGGGCGTGACGCGCATGTCCTTCGGGATCCAGTCCACCCAGCCCCACGTCCTGGCCGATCTGGGTCGGCGCCACGGCGTGGGGGCGCACGCGCAGGTCGCCGCGAACGTGGCCGCCGCGGGCTTCACCGACTGGAACATGGACCTGATCGTCGGATCGCGGGCCGAGTCGCTGGCCGACGTGGCGCGCACGCTCGACGACGTCCTCGGCCTGCCCGGGCCGCCGCCGCACATCAGCTGCTACGTGCTCACCCCCGAGCCGGCCACGCCCCTCGGCCGGGACCCGGCGCGCCACCCCGACGAGGACGCCGAGGCCGCGGCCTACGACCTGGTGGGCCGGCGTCTCGAGGAGGCGGGCTACCGGTGGGAGGAGATCTCGAACTGGGCCCGTCCCGGGCACGAGTCGCGCCACAACCAGCTCTACTGGGACCAGGGGGACTACCAGGGCGTGGGGTCCGCGGCCCACTCCCACCGCGCGGGGCGTCGCTGGTGGAACGTGCGCACGCCCGATCGCTACGTGCGCCTCGTCGAGGCCGGTCGGTCACCGGTTGCCGGCGAGGAGGTGCTCGACGAGGACACCCGGCGCTTCGAGCATGACGCGCTAGCGCTGCGCACGCGCACGGGCGTGCCGCGCGAGGCGTTCGACTCCCTCGAGGAGATCGCGCACCTCGTCGAGGTGCGCGACGGCGTGGTGCGCCTGGCGCCGGCGGGACGGCTTCTCGCCAACCAGGTGATCCTGCGCCTACGCAGTGGGGCCTAGGCGACGCTCAAGTATCCTTGGCCGATGACTGACCACCGGCCCGCCGACCTGCTCGAGAAGGTCGTCAACCTCACCAAGCGCCGCGGCTTCATCTTCCCGTCGGCCGACATCTACGGCGGGTTCCGCTCCGCCTACGACTACGGCCCCTTGGGGGTCAACATGCTGCGCAACGTCAAGGCCGCCTGGTGGCGCTCGATGGTGCAGCTGCGCGACGACATCGTGGGCATCGACGCGGCCATCCTGGGCCCCCCCGCGATCTGGGCGGCCTCGGGCCACCTGGAGACCTTCACCGACCCGCTGGTGGACTGCCGGCGCTGCAAGGAGCGCTGGCGCGAGGACAAGATCGACGGGGTCTGCCCCAACTGCGGGGGGACCGAGTTCACCGAGGCCCGCGCCTTCAACCTGATGTTCCGCACCCAGGCGGGGCCCGTCGAGGGCGAGGGGTCCACCGCGTACCTGCGCCCCGAGACGGCCCAGGGCATGTTCACCAACTTCGCCAACGTCCTGGCCGCCACGCGCCGCAAGCCCCCCTTCGGCATCGCCCAGGTCGGCAAGAGCTTCCGCAACGAGATCACGCCCCAGAACTTCGTGTTCCGCACGCGCGAGTTCGAGCAGATGGAGATGGAGTACTTCGTCCCGCCGGCCGAGGCCGAGCACTGGTACCGCTACTGGATCGAGACGCGCTTCGCCTGGTACCGGGACCTGGGCATCCCCGAAGACCAGCTGCGGCTCCACGAGCACGCCCCCGAGGACCTCTCGCACTACTCGCGCGGCACCACCGACGTCGAGTACCTGTTCCCGTGGGGCTTCGACGAGCTCGAGGGGGTCGCCAACCGGGGCGACTACGACCTGACCCAGCACGCGAACGCCTCGGGGGTGCGCCTGGAGTACTTCGACCAGGCCACCAGCGAGCGCTACGTGCCCTACGTGATCGAGCCCGCGGCCGGGGCGACGCGCGCCATGATGGCGTTCCTCCTGGCCGCCTACGCCGAGGACGAGGTGGCCGGCGAGACGCGCGCGGTCCTGCGGCTCGATCCGCGGCTGGCGCCCTACCAGGTGGCGGTGCTGCCCCTGTCGCGCAAGCCCGAGCTCGAGTCCCTGGCCCAGGAGGTCGCCGCGATGCTGCGGCCGCTCGTCATGGTCGACTACGACGTGACCCAGTCGATCGGGCGCCGCTACCGCCGCCAGGACGAGATCGGCACGCCCCTCGCGGTGACCGTCGACTTCGACTCCCTCGAGGACCGCGCGGTCACCGTGCGCGATCGGGACACCACGACCCAGGTGCGCGTGCCCGTGAGCGAGGTCGTCAGCCAGGTCCGACGCCGCCTGGCGCTCGACTGACGCGTCGCGCGCGCCGGAGGCTCTCGCGGGCCGTGGGCACGACGAGCGCCACGCCGAGGGCCACGCCGAGCCAGCAGTCGCCGGTCCAGCCCACGGCGTCGTAGAGCTGGCCCGAGACCAGCGAGCCGGCCGCCGCGCCCAGGAAGCTGCAGGTCATATAGACGCTGTTGACGCGGCTGCGCGCGTCGGGGCGCAGCTCGTAGATGATGGACTGATTGGTGATCTGCATGCCCTGCATCCCCGCGTCGAGCAGGACGAGCCCGACGGCCAGACCCGCCAGCGTCGTGCCGCCGAGCGCCATCACGACGAAGGCTGACGTCACCAGGACGGCGGCGGCCAGCGACGACCAGTGCGTGCCGTGGCGGTCCGCCGCGTGGCCCGCGAGGTTGGCCGCGGTCACGCCCGCCACGCCGAAGAGCCCGAACAAGCCGATCACGGCGTTGGAGTAGTGGAAGGGCGCGGCCGCCAGGTGGAACGACAGCGTCGTCCACGCGACGTTGAAGGCGCCGAAGACGAGGGCCCCGTAGAGGGCGCGCCGACGCAGCGGGGCGAGGCGAAGCAGCTGCGCCGTGCCCGCGAGCAGCGCGCCATAGCGCTCGCGCGGCCGCGACGCCTCGTGGGGCACGGCGACGGCCAGCACCCCGGCGGTGGCGAGCAGCATCACCGTCGCGCTCGCGTACACCGCCCGCCACCCGGCAGCCTGGGCGACGAGCCCGGCGAAGGTGCGTGACATCAGCACGCCGATCAGCAGCCCGGTCATCACGTGCGCGATCGTGCGCCCGCGCTGGGCGGGTGCAGCGAGGTCGGCCGCCAGCGGCACGATCGTCTGGGCGCCGACCGAGGCCAGCCCGACGAGGAGGGACAGCGCCGCGAATAGGGCGAAGCGGTGGGTCGCGCCCGCCACACCCATGACCGCGGCCGCCAGGACGAAGATCGTCACGAGCAACGGGCGGCGCCGGACGAGATCCCCCAGCGGGAGCACCAGGACCAGTCCGAGCGCATAGCCCACCTGCGTGAGGGTCATCAGGGCCGACGCCGCGCCGGTCGACACGCGAAAGTCCCCGCGGATCTGATGCAGCAGGGGCTGGAGGTAGTAGAGGTTGGCGACGATGACGCCGGTGGCCGTCGCCATCGCCGTCAGCCGCCAGCGGCTCACGAGTGGGTCGGACCGCACGGGTCTAGCTGGGGTCGCGCGGGGGCAGCGAGTAGGTGACCTGGGCGTGGGCGACGAGCTCACCGGTCGCGCGCGTCGTGATCTCGACGGCCACGACCGCCAAGCGCCGGCCGAGCTTGAGCATGCGGGTGCGGGCGATCACGTCGTCGAGTGCCGGCCGGCGCAGGAAGTCGATGTGGAGGCTGGTGGTCACGGCCAGGACCACGGGACCGACGCGCGCCATGACGGCGCACCACGCCGCCGTGTCGGCCAGCATCATCATGGCCGGTCCGGCCAGGGTGCCCCCCGGGCGCACGTGGTGAGGCCCGACCGGCAGCGCCAGCGTCACGCCCTCGGAGCGGACCTCCTCGACCAGCGGGATCTCGGCGCCGGGGAAGGCCGCCGCCAGAATGCCCTGGAGCTGCGCGGCGTCGAGGAGAGGTTCGCTCACGCGACCCGCCGATACCGTCGCGTGGCCAGGGGCGCCAGCACGACGAGGGCCCCGACGGCCCAGGCCAGGGCGATCCACGTCGCGTGGCCGTGCGGCACGCCGAGCATCAGTCCGCGCACGGCCTCGGCGACCTGGGAGACGGGCTGGTTGCGCGCGAACACCTGGAGCCACGAGGGCATGAAGGCCACGGGCACGAAGATCGAGGACGCGAAGGTGAGCGGGAAGATCACCGGGAACGTCATGGCCTGCGCCGTCTCGGAGTTGGGGGCGGCCAGCCCGACGTAGGCGAACCCCCAGGACAGCGCGTAGGCGAAGAACAGCATCAGCACGCTGGCCCCGACATAGGAGATGAGGCTGCCCGTGGGACGGAAGCCGACCAGGAAGCCCATGCCGGTGATCACGAGGAGCACGACCACGTTGCGCAGGAGGTCCGAGACCGTGCGCCCGGCCAGCACGGCCATGCGCGCCATCGGCAGCGCGCGGAAGCGCTCGATGAGACCCCGCTGGAGGTCCTCGGCCAGTCCGATCGTCGTGCCGATCGCCCCGAAGATGGTCGTCTGCACCAGGATGCCGGGGATGAGGAAGTTGACGTACTGACCGTTGGGCACGCGGATCGCCCCGCCGAACACGTAGCGAAAGAGCAAAACGAACATCACCGGCTGGACCAGGGCGAAGACGAAGGAGACGGGGATGCGCACGAGGGCCAGGATGTTGCGGCGGCCCATCGTCCAGACGTCGCGCACCGCCCAGCGCCACTCGGCGCTCGTGGTGGGGGCACCCGAGACGCTCACCGCCGCCTCCGGCCCGAGCCCGCGATCGGCTCCTCGGCCGCCCCGTCGGGCGCGTGGTGGCCGGTGAGGGTCAAGAAGACGTCGTCGAGACTCGGCTCGCGCAGGGCCAGGCCGGTCACGACGAGGTCGGCCGCGTCGAGGCGCCGCAGCGCTTCGGCGGCCGCGGCGGGACCCGCCGTCACCGTCAAGTCGACGACGTCGCCCTCGACGAAGGCGGGCTTGGTGGTGAGGTCGGCCAGCAGGAGCGCGCCGCGCTCGGCGTCCGCTGTGGTGGAGAAGGTCAGCGACAGCACGGTGGCGCCCAGGCGAGCCTTGAGCTCGCTCGAGGTCCCCTGCGCGATGATGCGGCCGTGGTCGAGGACCGCGAGCTCGTCGGCCAGCCGGTCGGCCTCCTCGAGGTACTGGGTGGTCAGCAGGACGGTCGTCCCGGACTCGACCAGGCCCTCAATGAAACCCCAGAGGTCCTGGCGGCTCTGGGGGTCGAGTCCCGTCGTGGGCTCGTCGAGGAAGAGAAGTGGGGGAGAGGCCACCAGTGCCGCCGCGAGGTCGAGGCGCCGGCGCATGCCTCCCGAGTAGGTCTTCACGTTCCGGCGCGCCGCCTCGGCCAGGCCGAACTGCTCGAGGAGCTGGGTCGCGCGCACGCGCACGGTGGCGTGGTCCAGGTGGTTGAGGCGGCCCATCATGCGCAGGTTCTCGAGTCCCGTCAGGTTGTCGTCGACGGTGGCAAACTGTCCCGCGAGGCCGATCGAGCGGCGCACTGCGTCGGCCTGGCGCACGACGTCGAATCCGTTGACCGTCGCCGATCCCTCGTCGGGCCGGATGATCGTCGACAGGATGCGCACCATCGTGGTCTTGCCCGAGCCATTAGGGCCCAGCAGCCCGAAGACCCGGCCACGGGGGATGGCGATCGAGACGCCATCGAGGGCGCGCACCGATCCGTCGCGAAAGGTGCGCACGATGCCGTGCGTCTCGACGGCCAAGTCGGGCACGGCGCGAGTCTACGAGTTCGCACCGTCGCGCTGGCGTGACCGGGAGCCTCCGATACGGTGGCGGACGTGGCCATCACCGAGGAGGACATCGCGGCGGTGCGGGCGGCCACCGACATCGTGGCGCTCATCACCGAGCAGGTCGCGCTGCGCCGCGCGGGGCAGCGCTGGACGGGCCTGTGCCCCTTCCACGTGGAGAAGACGCCCTCGTTCTCGGTCAACGCCCAGGAGGGCCGCTACTACTGCTTCGGCTGCCACGCCAGCGGCGACCAGATCACCTGGGTGCGTGAGACGCTGCACCTGGACTTCACCGAGGCCGTGCGCCTGCTCGCCGACCGCAGCGGCATCGAACTGCACGAGGACCCGGCGGCGAGCCGCCAGCGCCACGAGCGCCAACGGCTCCTCGACGCGATGGAGCAGGCCGTCGCGTGGTACCAGGAGCGGCTCCTCAGTGACGCGCAGGCCCGCCCGGCCCGCGACTACCTGCGCAGCCGAGGCATCGACGGTCACTGGGCGCGCCAGTTCCGCCTGGGGTGGGCCCCCGACGACTGGGACGCGCTGGCCCGGGAGCTGAACCTCGACGCGCGTACCCTGGCCGGGACGGGGCTGGGGTTCGTCAACCAGCGCGGACGGCGCCAGGACGCGATGCGGGCGCGCATCATCTTCCCGATCCTGGACCCGAGCGGACGGCCCATCGCGCTCGGGGGACGCATCCTGCCCGACCAGGTCGGTCACGACGGACGCCCCCTCGCCAAGTACAAGAACAGCTCCGAGACCCCGATCTACTCCAAGCGGCGCACCCTCTACGGGCTGAGCTGGGCCAAGGACGAGGTCATCCGCAGCGGCGAGATCGTGGTCTGCGAGGGCTACACCGACGTCATCGCGTTCTTCCAAGCGGGTGTGACCCGTGCGGTGGCCACGTGCGGCACGGCGCTGGGCGAGGAGCACTTCACCACGATGCGCAACTTCGCGCGGCGTATCGTGCTCGCCTACGACGCCGATCAGGCGGGGCAGAGCGCAGCCGCGGCGGTCTATCAGTGGGAGCGACGCCACGAGGTCGACGTGGCGGTTGCTCGCCTGCCCGCGGGCCAGGATCCCGCCGAGGTGGCCCGTCACGATCCGTCGGCCCTGGTGGCAGCGATCGAGGGCGCAATCCCCTTCTTGCAGTTCCGTCTCGATCGCGTCACCGGGCCCGCGGTCGGGGGGACGCCCGAGGTCCGCGCGCGCGCCGGCGAGCAGGCCGTCGAGGTACTCGCCGAGCATCCCAGCGCCCTGGTGCGCGACCAGTACGCCATGCGCGTGGCCGACCGGCTCGGACTCGACCTCGACGTGGTGCGCCAGCAGCTGCGCCTCCGCGCGAGCGGTGCGCCACCCGCACCCGCGACGCAGCGGCCCGCGCCGTCGGCGCGTGTACGAGGTGCGCCTCCCCGGCCCGGCGAAGCGGCGCTGCGCCTGTGCGTGCACGAGCCCCGCGCCCGTTCGCGATTCCACGCCATCTTCTTCCTCCCGGCCGCCCAGCGCACGGCCTTCGAGGAGCTGGCGGCGCAGCCCACGGTGTCGGCGGCCATTGACGCGCTGACGCGGCGTGGCGAGACCGAGGCGGCGGATCTGCTGGCGGCGGCGGTGGTCAGCGAGCCTCCGGTCGCGCCGAGCGACGAGGCGATCGACGCCGTCGTGGCCCAGCTGGTGCGGGTCGCCGCCACGGCGGCCCTGCGGCGCCTTGAGCGACGGCTGCGCGCGGGCGAGATCCCGCCCGCGCGGGCCATGAGTGTGATCCCCGACGTGAAGGCTCGACTCGAGCTGCTCGAGACGGACCGTGGGCCCGCGGCGGTCGACTCGCTGCGCGCGTGGCTCGTCGAGGAGTCGGCCGGGTGAACGGGTCCACGTCACGGCGCGTGGGCGGGCTCGCCTTGCTGCCGCCGCTGAGCGCCGACGAGGAGCGACTGCTGTACCCGGCGATCGTCGCCGGCCGCGAGGCGGCGCTGCTGCTGGCGGCAGCGCCGGAGCCCAGCGTGCGCCAGCGACTGGAACGCCAGCGCCGCCGCGGCCAAGACGCCGAGTCGCAGCTCCTGCGCGCGACGTGCGGACTCGTGCGCGCGCGCGTCCTCGAGCGCGGCTATCGCTTCGGCGCCGACGAGCTCGAGGCGGCGGGCATCGAAGGGTTGGTCAACGCACTGGCGCGCTTCGATCCCTCGCGGGGCATCCGCTTCGCTACTTACGCGAACTACTGGATCACCAAGATGGTGCGCGAGGCGGTGCGTGAGCAACTCGGCGTCTCGGACTCGGCGATGCGCCTGGCCGTGCGCGTCGAGCGGCTGCGCCGCCAGCACCCCCATCGGGATCTCACGCCCGAGGACGTGGCGCGCGCCCTGGGCATCGGGCGCGAGCGTGCTCTCGAGGTCATGCGGATCGCCCAGGACGTCAGTGCCCGCCGCCGAGGATCGGCCCCGCTGCCGGACCTCGCGCAGGACGCGGCGGTCCCCAGTGACCCGCCGGCGTGGGTCATCGAGGCGCTGCGCCGGGCCTGCGGCGAGGACTTCGAGGCGTTCTGGAGCTACACGGTCACGTCGGCCTCGCTCGAGGACGTCGCTCGCACGCAGGGCATCTCGCGCCAGGGGATGGCCAAGCGGCTCGAGGGCTGTCGCCAGCGCGTGCGAGCCAGCGCCGACGCGGAGCGCCTCCAGGAGTGGCTCGACGCCCAGTGAGCCCGAAGGGGCCGGTGCTAGAGTTTCGGTGCCGCAACGATCCCAGATAGCTCAATTGGCAGAGCAAGCGACTGTTAATCGCTAGGTTGCAGGTTCGAGTCCTGCTCTGGGAGCCCTTGTGATGTCTCAGAGTTCTTGGGACAGACGAACCCTCAGACCCTAACGCCGCGGGCCTGGTAGTCGCGCGAGGGGTCGAGGGTGAGGTGGCGGATCATCTCGCCGCTCTCGTCGATGACCCTCACG
>JAKANY010000016.1 GCA_021823525.1 Actinomycetes bacterium | reverse complement strand
GTAGTTGATCAGCGCGTCGTACCAGACGTAGAAGACGTGCGCGGGGTCCCAGGGCACCGGGATGCCCCAGTCGATGGAGGTCCGGGTGATCGAGATGTCCTTGAGCCCGCCGGCGATGAAGGCGTAGGCCTCGTTGCGCTTGGTCTCGGGGGTGACGAAGCCCGGGTGCTGGTCGTAGTAGTCGCGCAGCCGGTCCTCGAAGGCCGACAGCCGGAAGAACCAGTTCTCCTCTTCCATCTCCACCAGGGGCTTGCCGTGGACCGGGCAGCGGCCCTGGTCGGAGGCCTCGGCCGTGTAGTAGTCCTCGCAGCTCACGCAGTACAGGCCCCGGTAGAGGCCCTTGTAGATGTAGCCGTTCTCGTAGATCGTGCTCAAGAAGCGCTGGACCGTCACGTGGTGGCGCGGCTCGGTGGTGCGGATGAAGTCGTCGTAGCTCACGTCCAGGGCGTCCCACGCGCCCCGAAAGCGTGCCGAGGTCTGGTCGGTCCAGTCCTGAGCGGACATCTCGTGGCGCGCGGCGGCCTCGGCGACCTTCTGGCCGTGCTCGTCGGTTCCCGTCAGGAACAGGACGTCGTCGCCGGCCAGGCGGTGCCAGCGCGCCAGGGCGTCGGCCACGACCGTGGTGTAGGCGTGCCCGACGTGGGGCGCGTCGTTGACGTAGTAGATGGGCGTGGTGATGTAGAAGCGCGCCACCGGACCAGCGTACCGAGTCACTCTGGGCGTTCGGGTCGGAGGCGCAGCGCCTCCTCGTAGGCGTCGCGCCGGCTCACGCGCAGTGCGACCGCCACCGCGGAGGCCGCGTCGCGCACCGAGTCGCCCGCGGCGAGCCGTGCGGCCAGCGCGTCGCGCAGGGCCGGCGTGTCCGGAGGCGCCCCGACTGCGGGGGTGGCGCCGGCTACCACCACCACGACCTCGCCGCGCACCTCGCGACCCTCCCAGTGCGCCACCAGCTCGCCGAGCGTCCCGCGAACGATCTCCTCGTGCGCCTTGGTCAGCTCGCGCGCCACGATCGCGGGGCGCTCGCCCACGACCGCGTGCACCTCGGCGAGCGTGGCCACGAGGCGCTGGGGCGACTCGAAGAACACGACGGTGCGCTCCTCGGCGCGCCAGGCGAGGAGGCGCTCGCGTCGTACCGGACCGCGCCGCGGCAGGAAGCCCTCCATGATGAAGCGGTCAGCGTCGAAGCCGCTCACCGACAGAGCGGCCACGACGGCGCTGGGGCCGGGCACGGTCGTCACCACCAGGCCCGCGGCGGCCACGGCGGCCACGACGCGGCGCCCCGGGTCGCTGATCCCCGGCGTTCCCGCGTCCGAGACCAGCACGACGCGCTGGCCCGCGCGCACGGCCTCGACGACCGCCACGACCAGGGCCGCCTCGGTGTGGCGGTGCAGGCTGCGCAGGCGGGGCGCACCGGGCTGGCCGAGCGCGGCGAGCAGCACGCGCGTGCGCCGCGTGTCCTCGCAGAAGATCACGTCGGCCTCCCCCAGAGCCGCCCGGGCGCGCGCGCTCAGGTCGCCGAGGTTGCCGATGGGCGTCGCCACCAGGGTGAGCGTTCCCCCCGACCAGACGTCCGACCCGGTGCTGTCCACGGCTCCCGACCGTAGTGCCCCCGTCGACTAAGATTGTCCGTCATGTCGAAGCGGACCGTCAAGCGCAAGCTGCGCGCCAAGAAGAAGGCCAATCACGGCAAGAAGCCGAACTGCGGGCGCGGCTGAGCCGACGCCGGGAATTCAGATCCCTGGAGCGGGCTCGACCATGACGCGCGTGGAGTCCTCGAGCGCGCGCTGACCCGCCGTGCGCTGGGCTACCCGGTGCTCCATGTAGAAGGCCAGGCCCGGGACGAAGCCCGCGAGCAGCATCAGCACCACGAGCCCCAGGGTCAGGCGCGCCTTGAGCGCGAAGTGGAAGCACAGCACCATGTAGATCGGGTAGAGGACGACGCCGTGCCCGATGCCCAGCACCGTCACCAGGACCCGCAGGCGGTCCCAGAGGGTCCGGTCGACGGTGTGCAGGATCAAGAACGCGGTGAGGGCCAGCAGCGTCGACCCGGTGACGAAGGACATCACCCGATACCGGGCGAACGCTCGGCTCACGAGTGGCCCCACAGGCGCCGCTTGGTCCGCGTCGCCAGGTGCTCGAGGTGGTCGTTGTAGGCGGCCAGCGTCGGGTCCTCTTCCACCTCGCGTTCGCGCGCCGCACGGGCCTCAGCGCGCATGCGCTCCTCGAAGTGCTGGCGGGCGGCCTCGTCCTCGGCCGTCACGCGCTCCAGGTTGATCAGGGCGAACCACCCGATCACGCCGAGCACCCCAAAGACGGGCCATTCGATGGCGTAGAGGTAGCTCAGCGAGTTGCCGCCCACGGCGCGGCCGACCTGCCACCAAGCCGCCACCGCGCACACGACGAGCCAGGCCACGAGCAGGAGGTGGAGGACGAGGGCCCGAGCGCCCCACCACTTGGAATGCACGGCGTCATCCTACCGACGAGGCGCGCAGCACGGTCCCCGTAGGATGAGCCGGTGACCGGCCCGCTGGCGCCCTTCCGGTGGCGCGACGTGACCCTGACGCAGGTGTCGCCCGTGGCCCTCGCGGTCCTGGCAGCACTCGCGATCGCCTACGCGCTGGCGGCCCGGCGCGCCGGGACGTGGCCGCGCGCGCGAACGGGGTGGTTCGTGGCGGGGCTGGTTGCCCTGGCCCTGGCGACCCAGTCGGTCCTGGGCGTCTACGACCGCGCCTACTTCGGCGACCACATGATCCAGCACCTCGCCCTGATCATGGTGGCCGGTCCGCTGCTGGCGCTCGCCATGCCCCTGGACCTGCTCGCCGCGGTGAGCCCGCGCGCGCGCGCGGCCCTGGCCTCGCGCGCCGGGCAGGCGCTGACCCACCCCCTGGTCGCCTTCGGCGCCTACTTCGTCTTCATCCCCGTGACCCACCTGACCGGGCTGTTCAACGTGGTGCTCGCGCACCCCTGGGCCCACGAGGCCGAGCACCTGGCCTTCGTGGTCGTGGGCTACCTGTTCTTCCGCGCCGCCCTGGGCCGCGAGAGCGGCCGCCAGCTCCACCCCGGCCTGCGCCTGGTCTACGTGATGGCCGCCGTGCCCGTGGACACCTTCACGGGTCTCGCCCTGGCGATGTCGTCGCACAACCCGTTCCCGGCCTACGTCGGTCTGGCCCCGCGGGGCTCGACGGCGGGCTCGATCCTGGCCGACGTGCACCTGGGCGGCGCGATCATGTGGATCGGCGGCGACGCGCTGATGCTGGCCTGGGCCATCCCCATCGCCTGGGCGTGGGTGCGCGAGGAGGACCGCCGCACCGCCGCGCTCGACGCGCAGCTCGACGCGCAGGGCCGCTAGAGCAGGCCCGCGTCCACGGCCAGGGCTGCGAGGTCGGTCTCGGGCCGGGCACCCAGGTGGCGGATGATCTCGCCCGCGCACAGCGAGCCGAGCTCGGCGGCCTCGACCGGGTCGGCCCCCAGCGCCAGCCCGTAGAGGAACCCCGAGGCGAACAGGTCCCCCGCACCGTTCTGGTCGACGACCTCCTCGACCTCGTGGGCGGGCACCGGCACCACACCCGAGGCGGTCACGACGTCGGCCCCCTTGGGCCCGCGCGTGACCACCGCCAGCAGTCCGAGCTCGTCGAGCAGCTCGTAGGCACGCGACAGCCGCGACACCTCGAACAGCGAGAGGATCTCGGTCTCGTTGCACAGCAGGACGTCGACGTCGCTGGTCACCAGCTCGAGGAAGTCGCTGCGGTGGCGCTCCACGCAGAACATGTCCGAGAGCGACAGGGCGACCATCGAGTCGTGGACGTGAGCCAGCTCGACCACCTTGCGCACCGCCGCCTTGGCCGGGGGCAGGTCGTAGAGGTAGCCCTCCAGGTAGGTGATCTCCGAGCGCGCGATCAGCGGCTCGCGGATGTCGTCGGGACCCAGGCGATTCGACGCGCCGAGGTAGGTGGCCATGGTGCGCTGCGCGTCGTCGCTGATGAACACGTGGCAGCGCCCGGTGGCGCCCTCCTGGGCTCCGGCGATCGCCAGGTCCAGCTCCACGCCCAGGGAGCGCAGGTCGCGCGCGAAGCGATCCCCGTACTCGTCGTCGGCGACCTTGCCGATGAAGCCCGCCGATCCGCCCAGGGCCGCCACCCCGGCGATCGAGTTCGCCACCGACCCGCCCGACACCTGCACGGTGGGGCCCATCGCCCGGTGGAATCGGTCCAGGTCGTCGTCTCCGATCAGGGTCATGGCCGCCTTCACCAGCCCCAGATCGCGGTAGGCCTCGTCGTGGTCGCGGCTGATCACGTCGAGGAGGGCGTTGCCGATGCCGGTCACGGCCAGGCGGGTCGGACCCGGCTTGACGCGCAGCGAGACCCGGCTCGGGCGACTTGTCACCCAGCGAGCGTAGAGGATTTCGCCCTAGTCTTTCCAGCGATGAGCAAGCCCAATCCCTACCGCCTGACCCGTGACGTGCTACCACGGGCGTACCGCGTCTTCCTGACCCCCGACATCGAGTCGGCCACCTTCGCCGGCCGCGTGGAGATCGACGTCGACGTGGTCGCCCCCGTGAGCGCGATCACCCTGCACGCCAAGGACCTCGAGCTGAGCCCCGCGACGGTGACCAGCGCCGGTGTCGCCCACCACGCCGGGCGCCACGAGTCCGACGAGCGCTACGAGACGGTCACCTTCCCCTTCGACCAGAAGATCGAGCCGGGGCCGGCCACCCTCGAGCTGGCCTTCACGGGCATCCTGGGCGACCAGCTCAGCGGCTTCTACCGCTCGACCTACGTCGACGACGCCGGCACGACGCACGTGATCGCCACCACCCAGTTCGAGCACTCCGACGCCCGCCGCGCCTTCCCGTGCTTCGACGAGCCCGCCATGAAGGCGACCTTCCAGGTGAACCTGACGGTGCCCGACGGGCTGCTGGCAGTCTCCAACACGCCCGAGACCGCCAACGTGGACCTGGGCAACGGACAGCGCTCGGTCAGCTTCGCCCCCACGATGGTCATGTCCACGTACCTGGTCGCCTTCGTCGTCGGGCCCTTCGAGGCGACCGAGGCCCTCGACGTGGGCGGGGTCCCCGTCCGCGTCATCTACCCCATCGGCAAGGGCCACCTGACCGCGCTCGCCCTCGAGGCGGCCCAGTTCGCCCTGACGTACTTCCCCGACTACTTCGCGATCCCCTACCCGGGGGCCAAGCTCGACATGGTGGCCATCCCCGACTTCGCCTTCGGGGCGATGGAGAACCTCGGGTGCGTCACCTTCCGCGAGACGGCCCTGCTCGTCGACCCCGCGTCGGCCTCGCTGGCCGAGATCTACCGGATCGCCGAGGTCGTGCACCACGAGCTGGCCCACATGTGGTTCGGCGACCTGGTGACCATGGAGTGGTGGGAGGGGATCTGGCTGAACGAGGCCTTCGCCACCTTCATGCAGCTCAAGTGCTCCGACGCCTTCCGCCCCGAGTGGGGCATCTGGTCCGAGCAGGCGGTGCACAAGGACCTGGCCCTGCAGATCGACGGCCTGGCCCACACGCGCCCCATCGAGTACGAGGTCCTCTCGCCCGACGACACGCAGGGCATGTTCGACGCGCTCACCTACGAGAAGGGGTCCTCGGTTCTGCGCATGCTCGAGCAGTTCCTGACTGAGGAGGTCTTCCGCGACGGGATCCGCCACTACCTGCGCCAGCACCTCTACGCCAACGCCGTCACGACCGACCTGTGGGACGCCCTCGAGGAGGTCTCGGGCGCACCGGTGCGCACCATGATGGACAGCTGGATCCTCCAGGGCGGCCACCCGCTGGTGAGCCTGGAGGGCGACGAGCTGCGCCAGGAGCCGTTCTGCTTCCTCGGCGCCGACGCCAAGGGGGCCATCGGCGACCGGTGGCTGGTCCCGGTGCTGACCCGGCCGCTCGAGGGCGGCGACGTGAGCCGGCACCTCGTCGTCGAGGAGACCCTGCGCATCGCCGACGCCGGCCCGACCCTGCTCAACGCCGGCGGCTCGGGCGTCTACCGCAGCCACTACCGGCCCGCCGACCTGGCCACGATCGCTGCGGACCTCGGGCGCCTCAGCGCGATCGAGCGCGCCACCCTGCTCAGCGACGGCTGGGCGACACTGCTCGCGCGCGTCATCACCTGGCGCGAGTTCCTGACGCTGGCGCGCGGGATGGTCCCCTTCGATGAGCCCACCCCCTGGGACTTCGTGGCCCAGGCCGCCGACCTGGTGCGCCGGTCCCTCGACGAGCCCGCGCGCCGGGTGCTGGCGGGCGAGGTGGCCGAGCTCGCGAGCCCGGTCCTGGCCCGGCTGGGATGGGACGCGCAGGACGGCGAGGACCCGCTGCGCGCCCAGCTGCGCGGCATCGTCGTGCGCCTGCTGGGCGAGGTGGCGCGCGACGAGACCGTGCGCGCCGAGGCGCTGGCCCGCTACGACCGCGGTGACCTGCCCGGCGACCTGGCGAACTCGATCCTGCGCCTGGTCGCCGACGAGGGTCGTCCCGGTGACTACGAGCGCTTCGTCGAGGCGGCGCGCAGCGCCCCGACACCCCAGGAGGCCATGCGCTACATGGGGGCGCTGGGCTCGTTCAACGACGAGCGGCTGGCGCTGGACGCGGCGGACCGGTGCCTGCACGACTTCCGCACCCAGGACGGCCCCCTCGTGCTGCCGGCCCTGATGCGCAACGAGGTCACCGGACCAGCGGTCTGGCGCTACGTCACGGCGCGCTGGGACGAGGTGACCACGCGGTTCTCGCCCAGCCTGCACGCGCGCGTCGCCGCCGGCATCGCCTCGTTCGTGCGCGACCCGGCCCTGGCCGACGAGGTCGAGGCGTTCCACGCCGCGCACCCGGTCGTGGGCGGGTATCCCGCGTCGGTCGAGCAGTGGGTCGAGCGCATGCGCGTAGGCCAGGCCTTCGCCGAGGCGATCCGACAGCAGTTCTGACGCCGTGTCGCCGGGAACCTTCCTGGGCGTCATGGCCCTCATGTTCGCCCTGGAGCTGCCCGACAAGACGATGATCGCGACGATCGTGATGTCCACGCGAGCGCGACCCCGCCACGTCGCGCTCGGGGCGGCAGCCGGCTTCGTGGTGCAGATGGCGATCGCGGTGACCGCAGGGCGCCTGATCACCCTGCTGCCGCCCACGGCGCGCGACGTCGTCGTGGGCCTGCTGTTCCTGGGCGGCGCGATCTACCTGCTCGCGACGCGCGAGCGTGACGTCCAGCGCGAGGGCGAGCGCGAGGCCGAGCCCGAGCGCGCGGCCTCCCCCTGGCGCGAGATCTCGACGGCCTTTGGCGTCACCTTCCTGGGCGAGTTCGGCGACCTGACGCAGATCCAGGCGGTCTCGCTCACCGCGCGCACGCACGATGCCCTGGGCGTGTTCCTGGCCGGGTCGCTGGCCCTGAGCGTCGTCGCCTACCTCGGGGCCTTCGGCGGACGCCTGCTCCAGCGCTGGGTGCCCACGCGCGTCATCCGGATGGTGGGCGCGTCGGTCTTCGCGACGCTCGGCGTGATCACCCTGGCCCAGGCGGCCGGCGCGTGAGCCGCGACCCGCTGCTCGCGCTGGCCGCGACGGTGCGCGGCTTCCTGCCCGTCGACGAGGGACGGGCCCTCACCGCGCACGGGCGGCGCCGGGGACGTGAGCACCCCGGCGGCACCTGGCTCGAGATCGGCGCCTGGTGCGGGCGCTCCACCGTCTTCCTCGGCGCGGCGGCGCGCGCCAGCGGCTCGGTGCTCTTCTCGCTGGACCACCACCACGGCAGCGAGGAGCAGCAGGCCGGCTGGGAGCACTACGAGCCCGACCTCGTCGATCCGTCCGACGGGCGCATCAACACCCTTCCGACCTGGCAGCGCACGGTCGCCCGGGCCGGGCTTGAGGACGTCGTGGTCGGCCTCGTCGGGCCCTCGGCGCTGGTGGCCGCGCACCTCCACGAGCCCCTCGACCTGCTCTTCATCGACGGCGGCCACGCCGCCGACGTCGCGTGGGCCGACTACCGCAACTGGACGCCGCGGATCGTGCCCGGCGGGCGGCTCCTGATCCACGACGTCTTCCCCGACCCGGCCGACGGGGGTCGCCCGCCCTACGAGATCTACCGCGCGGCGCTCGCCGACGGGTTCACCGAGGTCGACGCCGTCGGGTCGCTACGGGTGCTGCGCCGCTCCTAGCGGGCAGCCGTCTTCGGCCACCTCCTCGGGGCGCACCAGCGCGTGCGGGTGGAACAGGTCGGCGGCCCCGGAGCCCCCGGCCAGCGCATCGACGGCCAGGACGACCGCCGCGGCGGTGTAGCTGGTCGCCTCGTCGCCCGGGAAGGTGTCCCCCGAGGGGTGCACCAGGCCCGTCAGGTAGGCGCCGTCGGCGCGGCGGTGGGCCCGCGTGGAGGCGAGCAGCGCGGTCGCGGTCGCCGAGCGCCCCGAAGCGTCGAGGGCCAGCGCGCACTCGGCGGTCTCGGCGGCCGTCACCCAGTCGCTGGTCGACACGCAGCGCACCCCGCGCCCGTCGAGCACGTGGCGCTCCCACCCCTGGTCCAGACGGTCCTGTGCCGCCGGGCCGGTCAGCGCGCCCGTGAGCACCGGGTAGTACCAGTCCATGGCGAACTCGTTCTTGGGGGCGAAGGACCCCGGATGGCGGGCGATCGCGTGACCGAGGCGACCGGCCGCCGCGGCCCAGTCGCCGCGCTCGACTCCCAGCCGCTCGGCGACCTCGAGGCCGCAGCGCAGCGACAGGTAGATCGACGACGAGCCGGTGAGCAGCGCGTCGGGCTCGAGGTGGCCGGCCGCGTCGCGGGACCAGCGCACGGTCCCGTCGGCGTCCTGGTGGGCCAGCACGAACGCCACGGCGCGCTCGAGGGTCGGCCACGACGCCGCGACGTAGTCCACGTCGCCGGTCGCGCGCAGGTAGTGGCACAGGCCCGTGGCCAGGTAGGCGCAGACGTTGGTGTCCAGGCGCGCGTCCTCGACCGCGCCCTCGCGGTAGTAGTTGAACCAGCTCCCGTCGCCGAGCTGGCTCGCGACGAGCCAGTCGTAGGCGGCGCGCGCCGCGTCCTCGTGGCCCAGCGCCGTGAGGGCCATCGCGACCTCGACGTGGTTCCACGGGTCGCTGTGGCCGCCGGGGTACCAGGGGATCTCCCCGCTGGGCCGCTGGAGGCTCGCCAGGTAGCGACCGGTCTGGGCCAGCTCCTCGGCGCTGGCCACGCCCACCAGCCCCCCTCGGCGCGTGCGCGTGACGGTCACGGCTGGCGGGTGGCGTAGACGACGAGGGACTTGCCCATCACCGGGGCGAGCACTCGCTCGGCGGCGCGGGTCAGCGCGGGACGCTTCTCGATGTCCCAGACCAGCAGGCGGTGGTAGGCGCGGACCAGGGGATGCTCGTCGTTGCCCACCCCCACCAGGCATTTCAGCCACCAGTAGGGGCTGTGCAGCCCGTGGGCGTACCCGTGGCCCCCGACGCGCAGGCCCGCCGCGGCCAGACGGCTCTCGAGCACCCGCCGCCGGTAGATGCGCACGTGCCCGCCCGGCACGAGGTGGTACTCGTCGGACAGCGCCCAGTTGACCAGCTCGGGACCGAAGCGCGGCACGGTCACGGCGATCGTCCCCCCGGGACGCAGGACCCGGGCCATCTCGCCCAGCGCCGCGGCGTCGTCGGGCAGGTGCTCGAGCACCTCGGCGCACACCACCCGGTCGAAGGCGCCGTCGGCGAAGGGCAGGTGCCACGCGTCGCCCTGGACCACGCCGGCGTGGCCGCCCTCGTCGGGCAGCTCACCCGCCTCGACCATCGCCGCCAGGATGCCCACCACGCCCTCGACCTCGTCGCGGCCGGCGTCCAGGGCCACCACCCGGGCGCCGCGACGCGCCGCCGCGAAGGCGTGGCGCCCGAACCCGCAGCCCAGGTCCAGCACGCGGTCACCGGCGCGCAGGCCCAGCTGCTCGAAGTCGGCGGTGAGCATCAGGCGAACCGCATCGCGTCGGGCAGCGGCGCGCCCGTCAGGATCGCGTCGTAGCAGGCCGCCGTGCCCCGCGCCGTGACCTGCCAGGTGAAGCGCTCCATGACGCGGCGCCGACCGCGCGCGCCCAGCGCCGCGCGCAGTGCGGGGTCGTCGAGCAGGCGCGCGATGGCCGCGACCAGGGCGTCGGGATCGTTGGGCTCGACGAGCAGGGCCGCCTCGCCGCTCGGGCCCACGACCTCGGGCAGGGCCCCGCCGGTCGTGGCGACGACCGGCACCCCGCAGCTCATCGCTTCGATCGCCGGCAGGGAGAATCCCTCGTAGAGGCTGGGCACGACCGCGACCTCGGCCTCGGCGTAGTAGCGCGCCAGCGTCGCGTCGCTCACCCCGCGCACCGTGGTGACGATGTCGCCCAGGCCCAAGCGCTCGATGGCCGCGGCCACCCGCCCCCCGGGACGGGGCTGGCCGATCACGACGAGTTCGATGGCGCGCTCGGCTCGCAGCTTGGCGACCGCCTCGAGCAGGGGCAGCAAGCCCTTCATGGGCACGTCGCTGCTGGTGGTGACCATGAGGCGCCCCGGGCGGGCCGCGACCGCCGGGTCGGGGGCGAAGACCGCGTGGTCCACGCCCACCGGCACGACCGTCAGGCGCTCGAGGGGCACGCCCAGCTGCGCGTGGATGTCCCGGCGCGAGTTGTGCGAGACGGTGAGCACTGCGGGCAGGCGGCGGGCGACGCGGACCTGCATGCGCAAGAAGCCGAACCAGCGCCGCGTGCTGTAGCGCCGCCACGCCCCGCGGGTGTGGTCCAGGGCGATCGCCCGGTCCACGGTGATGGGGTGGTGGATCGTCTCGAGCAGCGGCCAGCCGTCGCGCACCAGTCCCCCGATGCCCCAGCCCAGGCACTGGTCGTCGTGGACCAGGTCGAACTCCTCGCGCCGCGCGGCCAGAAGCCGGCGCACGCGCCGGCTGAAGGCCGCGGGCTCGCCGAAGCCCCCCGAGAGCATGATGGCGAACTCCTGCACGTCGGCCAGCGACGTGAACTCGCGGCGCGCCGGGATCCGGAAGGGGTCCGGGTCGCGGTAGAGGTCCAGACCGGGCACCGGGGTGAACCCGACGCCCTCGTCGAGCTCGGGCCACGGGGGGCCGGCGAAGACCTCCACGCTGTGGCCCAAGGCGACTAGCTCGCGCGTGAGGTGGCGCGTGTAGACCCCCTGGCCCCCGCATGTCGGATTGCCCCGGTAGACCAGGAACGCCACCCGCCGCCCGCCGGGCGCCGGCGGGCGAGGCGCCACCGCCGGTGGGATCACCAGCGCGCGCGAGCGCGCCCACGAGGCCCGGGTGTCGGCGAGGGCGGACGAGAGTGAGCGGGGCACGGGCCACCTTCGGGGTCGCGGGGCGTTCCGCCCATTCTTCCCCACCCGGGGGCGCCGGACCAACTCGCGCGTCGTGGCTACAGTGCCGATATGGACCTGACCTACCCTGAGGACGCCGAGGCCTTCCGCGCGACCGTGGCCACCTGGCTCGAGGACAACCTGCCACCGGGCTGGGGCGAGGACGCCGGGACGCTGACCCCCGAGGCCCGCGAGGCGTTCGCGCACGAGTGGACCGCGCGGCTACGCGAGGGGGGCTGGATCTGCGCGGGCTGGCCCGTCGAGTACGGGGGTCGGGGGCTCAGCCTGATCGAGCAGGTCGTCGTCGCCGAGGAGTTCGCCCGGGTCGGCGCGCCAATGCGCGCCGACTTCTTCGGCGACACGCTGGTGGGCCCGACCATCCTCCAGTGGGGCACCGAGGAGCAGAAGCGGGCGTTCCTCCCCGGGATCCTCTCGGGCACCATCTCGTGGTGCCAGGGCTTCTCGGAGCCCAACGCCGGATCGGACCTGGCCAGCCTGACCACGTCGGCGGTGCGCGACGGCGACGAGTGGGTCATCAACGGCCAGAAGGTCTGGACGACCCAGGCCCAGTACGCCGACTACGTCTTCCTGCTGGCCCGCACCGATCCCACGGCGCCGGCCCACGGCGGCATCAGCTACCTGCTGGTGCCCATGGACCAGCCCGGCGTCGAGGTACGGCCCATCACCCAGGTCGACGGCACCGCCGAGTTCAACGAGGTCTTCTTCACCGACGCGCGCTGCCCGCTCGACAACGTCGTGGGCGGTGTCAACAACGGGTGGAAGGTCGCCATGACGACGCTGGGGTTCGAGCGCGGCTCGTCGGCCACCACGGGCCACCGCCGCTTCGCGCGCGAGTGGCAGACGCTGGTCGACGCGGCGCGCGCCAACGGTCGCGACCGCGACCCGCTGGTGCGCGACCGCCTCGTGCGGTCCTGGTCGCGCGTCAAGATCATGGAGGTCAACGGGTGGCGCAGCCTCACCGACGCGCTGCGAGGCACGCACCAGACGGTGGCCCTGGGGGCGACCAACAAGATGTTCTGGTCCGAGGCGCACCGCGACACCATGGAGCTGGCCCTCGACATCCTCGGGGCCCCGGGCCAGGTCCTGACCGGCACCTTCACCACCGCCTCGTCGCCCGGGCAGCGGGGCCGCGCGGACTACCCGGTCTCCGAGACCCAGGCGTCCTTCTTCTTCTCGCGCTCCGAGACCATCTGGGGCGGGACGGCCGAGATCCAGCGCAACATCGTGGGCGAGCGGGTGCTCGGCCTGCCCAAAGAGCCCCGCGTCTCGGCCTAGCTGAGCACGGCCTCCAGCGCGGCGCGACGCGCGCTGACGCGGTGGTTGGCGAGCAGTCCCAGGGCCGTCAGGAGCGTCAGGGCGGCGCCGACGAACAGGCCCATGCGCGGATTGGTCGCCGCGATGATGTAGCCGATGAGGGGTGCGCCGATGGGCGTGGTGCCCATGAAGGCGATGCCGTAGAGGGCCATCACGCGGCCGCGCATTGACTGGGTCGAGTTGAGCTGCAAGAGGGCGTTGGCCGTGGACATGAAGGCGATGGAGAAGGCGCCCGTGGGGACCATGGCCAGCTCGGCGAGCAGGACGGTGGGGGCGAAGGACGCCGCCGTCATGAACAGGCCGAATCCCGTGGCCAGGACCACGAGCAGCGTGGGGGTGGGCCGCGAGCGGCGCGCCACGCCCAGCCCCCCGAAGATCGCCCCGAGCCCCATGGCCCCCAGGAGCAGGCCGTAGTGGACCGCCGAGCGGTCGTGGAAGGTCGCGTGCACCAGCAGCGGGAGGGTCACGGTGAAGTTGAACGCGAAGGTCCCCACGACCGCGACCGCGAGCAGGGTGTCGCGCAGGACCGGGGTCTCGAGCACGTAGCGCAGGCCCCGGCGCAGCTGGCCCCGCTCGCGGGCGACGGTGCGCAGGGGATGGAAGGCCGTGCCGTCCATCAGGATCAGCGCCGCCAGCACCGCGACGTAGGAGATGGCGTTGGCGTAGAAGCAGCCCGCAGTGCCGATCACGGTGATGAACACCGCCGCCACCGACGGCCCGATCAGGCGCCCGGCGTTCATCAGGACGCTGTTGAGGCTCACGGCGTTGGCCACCAGGTCGCGCCCGACCATCTCCTGGACGAAGGCCTGGCGCGCGGGCATGTCGAAGAGGTTGACGATCCCGAGCAGTCCCGCCATCACGTACACCCAGCCCACCGTGACGTGGCCCGTCGAGATCAGGATCCCCAGGGCCAGGGCGAGCAGTCCCGACGAGGACTGGGTGACGTAGAGGATCCGGCGCTTGGCGCGCCGATCAACGATCAACCCGCCGTAGGAGCCGAACAGGAGCATCGGCAGATTGCCCAGGGCCAGGGCGATCCCCAGGTCGACGGCGGATCCGGTCAGCTGGAGCAGCAGCCAGCCCTGGGCCACCGACTGCATCCACGTGCCCGACACCGAGACCAGCTGGCCGACGAAGTACAGGCGGAAGTTGCGCACGCGCAGCGCCGCGAAGGTCCGCGAGGGACCGCGGCGGCTCACGCGTGATCCACGAGGGTCTCGAGGAACGCGACCAGCTCGACGGCGCGATCGCGCTGGTCGGGCGGCAGGCCCGCGAGCGTCGTGGTGAGGAACTCGTTCTTGCGCTGGCGGATCGCGGCCAGCTCGCGGCGGCCGCGCGCGGTGAGGCGCACCCGCACGCAGCGCCGGTCGGCGGGGTCGCTCAGGCGCTCGAGCATCCCGAGCTCGGCGAGGTCGCGCACCACACGGGTGATCGAGGGCGGCTGGACCTGCTCGGCGGCCGCGAGGTCGCCCAGCGAGGGCCGCCCGAGCCGCTCGACCGAGGCCAGGGCCGAGGCCTGCGCTGGCGAGATGCCTCCCAGCGCGCCCTGGCGCAGCCGGCGGTGCAGCCGAGTCACGGCGCGGCGCAGTCGGCTCGCGGTGTCGGTCACGTCGACGGTCACGGTCACGGGCGGCGCCTCCATTAGTTCACGTAACTAAATACTATCGCCGCGCCCGACGCGCGTGACCGGTGCGGATCGATCAGTCGGCGCTCAGTGGTCCGTGCTCGCCCTCGTAGGCCGACAGCGTCTCAACGAAGCCGGCCACGTCCTGCTCGAAGGTCTCGGCGCCGCGGCCGGCCTGCTGCAGGTAGACCGCCAGGCCCAGACGGCGCAGCACCTGGTCGGCGGAGCGCCGCGCCTGGAAGTCGTCGACCTTCGTCTGCCCCTTCTGCGCCGCATCGCGCGCGGCGCTGGCGGCGGCGGCCGCCTGGCCCTTGACCTTGTCCAGAATCCCCATGGGCACCTCCTTCGACCGCAGCGTACCGCCGCGGGGGGGTCCCGATCCGGTCAGCGCGCCCGGTAGCGCGGGACGTACCCGCCCGTGCCCAGCGCCATCGAGGCCACCAGGTCCGCCGACTCGTCCACCCCGCCCACCACGTCGGTCACCCAGTCCAGCCGGTCCTTGAGGATGCGCGTCACGCCGCCCTGGAGCGTGTCCGAGGAGATCGCGCAGCTCGAGCACGCGCCCTGGAGCTCGACCTCCACGACGCCCGTCTCCACGTCGGCGCGCACCAGCACCAGGTCGCCCCCGTCGGCCTGGACCGCCGGCCGCATGAGGTCGATGAGCCCACGCAGCGCCCGCAGGCGCCCCTCGCGGTCCTGGTCGGTCAGCTCCGGCACCCCTCCAGTCTGCCCGGAATCGCGCGAGCCGTGACCGGGCTGGCTACGCTGCCGGCGTGACGCCCTGGCCCGCGCACCTCGAGCAGATCGACCTGTCCGACGCCGCCTTCTGGCGGCGCCCGCCCTCCGAGCGCGCTGCGGCCTTCGCCCTCTTGCGCGCGCAGCGCCCCGTGGCGCACTTCGCCGACCCGGTCTTCACCAGCACCGCGTTCCCCTTCCCGCCCGGCCGCGGGTACTACGCCCTGACGCGCCACCACGACGTGGTGCGCGCCTCGCGGCACCCCGAGATCTTCCGCTCGGGACCCGGGGCCGTGTCGGTGCTCGACCTGCCGCCCGAGATGGTCGAGTACTTCTCGGGGATGATCTCGACCGACAGCCCCCGCCACGCCCGGCTGCGACGCATCGTGGCCGCCGCCTTCAGCCCGCGCCAGGTGGCGGCCATCGAGCGTGCGATCGCCGTGCGCGCCGAGCGACTGGTGGGCGACGCGCGCGCCGGCGGGACCGGCGACTTCATCGCCGACGTGGCCGCTCCCCTGCCGCTGGCGGTGATCGCGTCCATGATGGGCGTGCCCGACTCCGAGCTCGCGACGCTCCGGCGCTGCTCGGACGTGATCCTGTCGGCCGGGGATCCCCAGTTCATCCCCGAGGGCACCGACCCGGTCCTCGCCCTGCTCGAGGCCGGCGCCACGCTCACTGACCTGATGACCGACCTGGGGCGCTACCGCCGGGACCACCCCGTCGAGGACGTGACCAGCTCCCTGGTCAACGCCCAGATCGAGTCCGAGCGCCTGAGCGACCAGGAGCTGGCCTCCTTCTTCATCCTGCTCATCGTCGCGGGCAACGAGACCACGCGCACGGCCCTGGCCCACGGGCTGCTCGCCCTGAGCGCGCACCCCGACCAGCGAGCGCTCCTCCTGGCCGACTTCCCGGGCCGGGCCGCGGGGGCGGTCGAGGAGATCGTGCGCTACGCGTCGCCAGTGATCTGGATGCGCCGGACCCTGGCCGAGGAGGCCACGCTGTCGGGCGTGACCCTGCAGGCTGGCGACAAGGTCCTGCTCTTCTACGCCTCGGCCAACCGCGACGAGGAGGTCTTCGCCGACCCGGAGTCCTTCGACATCACGCGCCATCCCAACGACCACGTCGGATTCGGCGCTCCCGGTCCCCACTTCTGCCTCGGGGCCCACCTGGCGCGCCGCGAGATCGCCGTGACGCTGGACACGCTGCTCGCGGGAAGCCCCGCCGTGCACGCCACCGGCGAGCCGGTGCGCCTGGCGTCGAACTTCATCAACGGCATCACCCACCTGCCCTACGCCTGGGCCTAGGCGGGCCTACTCGGCGGCGCGCGCGGCGAGTGCCTCGTCGAAGGAGCGCAGCGCGCGCGGGCCCCACACGGTGCCCGGCCCGCCGTTCATCATGATCGCCACGCCCACCGCCTCGGCGACCTGCTGGCGCGTGACGCCCTGGCGCGCGGCCCCGCGCGTGTGAGACACCACGCAGCCGTCGCACTGGCGCGTGATGGCCACCATGAGGGCCAGCAGCTCCTTGGTGCCCGCCGAGAGCTCGCCCTCGGCCATGGCCGCGCGCGACATCGCCGAGTAGCCCTTGAGGACTTCGGGGATCATCGATCGCAGGTCCAGGGCCGGCTGGCGCAGTTCGGCGCGCACCTCGTCATTGCTGTTCATCGCCACCTCCAGGGTCGGGATCGGGTGCAAGCTCAGCGTAGCCAGGCGCGTCAGCGATGGTACCCAGGGGCTTCTTGAAGCCCAGGTGCTCCTGGGCGTAGCCCTCGCGCGCGTAGAAGCGGTGGGCGTCGGTACGCACGGTGCGGCTGGTGAGCTGCACCTGGTAGCAGCCGGCCTCGCGGGCACGCTGCTCGGCCGCGGCCAGCAGGGCCGCCCCGACGCCCCGAGAACGGGCGTCGGCGCGCACGAAGAAGCTCTCAAGCTCGGCGGTCCACCCGCCCGCGTGGTGGAAGTGCGGCAGGATCATCAGCTGGACGACGCCGAGCACACCGGAGGCGTCGCGCGCCACGAGCACCTCGCCACCGCGCGCGCGCGTCGCCTCGGCGCCCGCCCAGTAGCGCTCGGGCTCGTCGGGCCGCTCGGCCCCGGGCACGAGCGTCCCCTGGAGGATGATCGCGATCGCCTCGGGGACCTCCTCACGGGTGAGGGGCCCGACCTCCAGGGTCACGGCCGGGGGTCGATGGGCGTCAGGACGCCGAGCTCGCGCTCGATCGCCTCGCCGGCGTCCAGGCACAGGTCGTCGCGGAATCGCGGGCCGATGATCTGGGCGCCCACCGGCAGCCCGCCGGCCACGCCCGTGGGCACGCAGACCGCCGGCAGGCCCAGCAGGTTGGCCGGAAGCACGAAGCGGAACAGCTCGCTGACAGCCTGCGCCGCCGCGGCGTCGCGGATGTCGAAGCCGTGCGCGAAGGGCGGCTGGGTCCACGTCGGGCCCACGACGAGCGGGTGGTCCTCCATGAAGGCCCGCCACGAGCGCGCCACGGCGAAGCGGCGCTGGTGCATCTCCGAGAGCGCCTCGGCCGACAGGGGGAACTCGACCATCGACATCTCGAGGAAGCGCCGGCCGTCCTCGCCGAGCAGGGGCACGATCAGGGGCGCGGCCACGGCCAGGCTCGTCATCATCAGCTCGGTCCAGGCCAGGTAGGTCGCCACCAGCTGGGGCGGCTCGATCTCCTCGACCTCGTAGCCAGCGGCCTCGAGGGCCCGGCCGGCCGCTCGGACGCCCTCGGCGACGCCCGCGTCGGTCGCCCCGCCACTCGGCTCGGGCACGAGGGCGACGCGCCGCGAGAGCGGGGGTCCCGACAGCGGCACGTCCACCGCCTGGGGGTCACGAGGATGGGAGCCCATGACGGTGAAGAGGCCTGCCCGCACGTCGGCGATGTGGCGGGCGAGCACGCCCTCGGCGAGCATGAGCTGCGCGTTGAGCGGGCGCTCGAAGGGATCGGTCACGCTGGCCATCGGCACGCGGCCGCGCGAGGGCTTGATCGAGCAGATCCCGCACGCGTAGGCGGGATTGCGCAGGGAGCCACCGATGTCGTTGCCCAGCCCGAGGGGGCTCATCCCCGTGGCCAGGGCCGCCGCCTCGCCCCCCGACGAGCCGCCGGTCGTCAGCCCGTGGCGCCACGGGTTGTGGGCCGGGCCGTAGAGCGAGGACTCCGTGTTGATCCGCAGGCCCAGGTCGGGCATGTTCGTGCGGGCGAGCAGCACCGCGCCCGCGGCGCGCAGGCGCTCGACGACGGGCGCGTCGGCGCTGGCCATCGCGCCCTCCAGGGCCTGCGTGCCCTGGGTCGTCGCGTAGCCGGCGACGTCGATGTTGGTCTTGACGGTGAAGGGCACGCCGTGCAGCGGGCCCAGCGGACGCCCCTCGCGGCGCGCCTCATCGGCGCGATCGGCCTCCTCGAGCGCCTCGTCGGCACGGACCTCGACCACCGCGTTGACGGCCGGGTTGACTGCCGCGATGCGCTCGAGATGCGCCTCGACGACCTCGCGCGAGGTCGTGAGACCGCCGCGGATCATCTTGCCCAGCCGCCCAGCCGGCTCCTGCCACAGTTCGGTTGCCATCGCCCACCTCCTGGGGTGAGGGTAGCAAGCGCGAGGGCTAGGTCGCCGACTCGGCGTGGCGCTGGGTTCGCGAGACGATGAGGCGCGCGACGACCAGCATCGCCAGGACCATCACGACCAGGATCAGGCTGGCGTCGTAGGAGACGACGTGCGCGGCCGCGGTGGGCTGGTTCCAGTCCGTCCACACGTAGTAGGTCAGGTAGGCGATGGGGTGGTGCAGCAGCGACCAGGTCGGCAGGTTGTTGGTGACGCCCGCGGTGTAGAGCAGGGGCGCGGTCTCGCCGCCAGCGATCGACAAGGCGATGAGGAGCCCGGTGACGATCCCGGGCAGGGCTGTGCGCACGACCACGCGGCGCAGGGCGTGCCCGCCGGGCATGCCCAGGGCCTCGGCACCCTCGCGGTAGGAGGTCGGCACCTGGTGCAGGGCGGCCTCGGTCGCCTTGGCGATGTAGGGCACGACCATGAACGAGAGGATCATCAGGGCCGGCAGGAGCGAGAAGCCCCAGCCCAGGCCCACGCACAGGGCCACGTAGCCCACGTAGCCCAGCACGATCGACGGGAAGCCCGCGAGCACGTCGATGGCCACGCGCACCACCGTGACGCCCCGGCCGCCCTGGGCAAACTCCGACAGATAGATGCCCGTGAGCACGCCCGTGGTGCCCGCGAGGATCAGCACGCCGGCCATGAGCACCAGCGTGCCCACCACGGCGTTGGCCAGTCCCCCGCTGGTGCCCTGGGAGAGCGTCGTCAGCACGTTCCAGCGCCAGCCCGGCAGCGCCCGTCCCACGACGCCCACGACCAGCCACAGCGCGGGGCCCACGACGAACGCCAGCGCGCCGAGCATCAAGACGCGAAACGCGACCGCGCGCGCGCGGCGCCCGCGCGTCGAGGGCAGCCCGGTGGGCAGGACCTGGGCCATCAGGCCCGCCCCACCGGGGCGCCCAGGGCGCCGGAGCGGTGCACGATGGCGCGGGCCGCCAGGTTGACCACGATCGAGATACCCGCGAGCAGGAGGCCCGCCTCGGCGAGCGTGGCCACGGCGAAGCCCGTGCCGTCGGTCGCGGCCGAGTCCAGCTGGCTCACGATCGTCGCGGCGATCGTGGTCATCGTGCCGTAGAGGTTCGGGGAGACGACCCCGAGCACCGAGCCCGAGACCATGGCCACCGCGATCGTCTCGCCCAGGGCGCGGCCGAGGCCCAGAACGGCCGCGCCGATCACCCCCGAGCGCACCCAGGGCAGCGTCACGCGCCGCGCGACCTCCGCGTCGGTCATGCCCAGGGCCCGCGCGCCCTCCTTGGGCAGCGCCGGGACCTGGAGGAACAGGTCGCGCGTCGTCGAGGCGATGATGGGCACGATCATCAGCCCGAGCACCAGGCCCGAGGTGAGCAGGCCCTCGCCGTAGCCGACCGAGCCGCCCAGGTACTTGAGGACCGGGACGTCGGGGATGCGGTTGGCCACCAGCGGGTAGACGTGGCGGGCCAGGAACGGGCCCAGCACGAGCACGCCCCACAGCCCGATGATGACGCTGGGGATGCCCGCGACCACCTCGACGACGAACCCGACGGGTCGGGCGATCCACCCGGGCAGGCCCTCGGTGAGCGCGAAGGCGGTCAGGATCGAGACGGGCACCGCGAACACCAGGGCGATCGCCGAGGTCTGGAGGGTGCCAGCGATCAGCGGCCAGGCGCCGTAGCGCGCGCCCGCGGGGATCGTCACGCCGTGGACGTGCTCGACGCCCCCGTAGGTGTTGCCCGGCAGCCAGGCCGTGCTGGTCAGGAAGCTCCCGCCGTTGACCTTGACCGCGGGCCAGGCCTTGACGGCGAGCACCGCGACCAGGAAGACCAGGGCCCCCACCGGCACGAGGGTCGCCACGCGGCCACCGACGCGCCAGAGGGACTCCTCGCGCTGCGCCCAGACGCGGCGGAGCCGCCGGGACGAGGACTCGTCCCGGCGGGCTCCGATCACGTCGATGGACGCGCGCTGCCTCACTTAATCTTCTGGATCTGCTTGTAGGACTGCTCGACCACCTTCAGGGGCAGCGGCTGGAACCGCACCTGGCTGAGGTACTGGTGGCCGTTGCCGAACTTCGGGCTGATCGCCCACTCCAGGACCGAGCGGATGGCCTTGGCCGTCGAGGACGACGACTGCTTGGTGTTGACGATCGCGTACTCGTAGTTGATGATCGGGTAGCCGCCCTTGACGCGCCCGTTGATCATCGAGATCGTGCCGTTCGCCGGTGTGATCTTGGTGTAGCCGGAGGCCTCGAGGGCCACCGCCTGGGCGGTGGGCATCACGTACTGGCCGTTGCCGTTGCGCAGCTGGCCGTAGCCCAGCCCGTCACCGAGGCCCTGGGTCAGGTAGGAGACGCCCACGTAGGCGACGCACCCCGGGGTGGCGGCGCAGCCCGAGACCATGCCCCCGTTGCCCTGCTCGGCCAGCTGGTTCTTGATCGCCGGCCAGGTCACCGTCGTCCCGTAGTTGCCCACGCCCCACTCCGAGCCATCCTGGCGGGCCAGGTACTGCGAGAAGAGGAAGGTGTCACCGCTGCCGTCGGCGCGGTGCAGCGCGACGATGGGCAGCGAGGGGATCTTGACGCCCGGGTTGAGCGCGGTGATCTGGGGGTCGTTCCAGCTGGTGATCTTGCCCAGGTAGATCCGCGTGAGGATCGTGCCGTTCAGCTTGAGGTGCGCGGTCAGGCCCGGGAGGTTGTACATGATCACCTGGTAGGAGATCGCCAGGGGAATGTTGAGCAGCGTCGGGTTCGACGACAGGGTCGTGGGCGACAGGTAGGCGTCCGACGAGCCGATGCTCACGGTGCCGCTCGCCGCATCCGCGATGCCCGTGCCCGAGCCCGTGCCGGCCGTCGACAGCGTGACCTTGGGGAACTGGGACTGGTAGTCGGGGGCCCACAGGTTCCACAGCGGGTACAGCAGGGTGCTGCCGGTCTCGCTGAGGCTGGCCGCCGGCGGCGTCTCCACCTTCACGGTGAAGGGCGCCGGCTTCTTCTTGGCTGCCGGACGGCTGCCCGCCCCGGCGACGCTCGACAGGCCCACCAGGGCCACCGAGCCCACCAGGGCCAGGGTCGAGATCGTCCGCAGGCTCGGACGACGAATGGACTTCACGTGGGTTCCTCCCTCTCGTTGACCGGGTCACCGTAGGGTGGCGAGGTGAACCGCGCGTGACGATGACGTGAGACCGAGTTGATTTCTCGGTGAGCTCAGCCGACGAGGCCCTGCACGTAGCGGGCCGTGCGGGCGTCGCGGGGCTGCTCGAAGACCTGCGCGGTGGATCCGTGCTCGGCGAGCTGCCCGTCGTAGAAGAGCATGGTGGCGTCCGAGAGTCGACGGGCCTGGCCCAGGTTGTGCGTCACGACGAGCAGCGTGAGCGCGGGAGTCAGCGTGCGGAACAGGGACTCGACGGCCTCGGTCGACAGCGGGTCGAGGGCCGACGTGGGCTCGTCGAGCAGCAGGACCTCGGGACCGACCGCGAGGGCGCGCGCCAGGCACAGCAGCTGCTGCTGCCCGCCCGACAGGCGGTAGGGCGAGCCGTGGAGCCGGTCCTTGACCGCGTCCCACAGGCCGACCTCGCGCAGGCGCATCTCGGCCACCACGTCGAGCTGCTTGCCCCGGGCGATGCCGTGCGCCCGCACGCCGGCCACGACGTTGTCGCGAATCGACATGGGGAATGGGTTGGGGCGCTGGAAGAGCATGCCCACGCGGCGGCGCACGGCGAGCAGGTCCTGGCCAGGCGACCAGATGCTCTCCCCGTCGAGGTGCACGTCGCCCTGGCGCTCGAAGCCCCGGACGCGGTCGTTCATCCGGTTGAGCGTGCGCAGGAAGGTCGACTTGCCCGAGCCGGTCGGCCCGATGATGGCGGTGACCGTCCCGCGCGGGAGTGCGACGCTCACGTCGCGCAGGACCGACTGGCCCGCGAAGCCCACGCTCAGGTGCTCGGCGACGATGACGTCGGCGGGCCGGTCGCGGTCGGGGTCCAAGTTGTGCAGGACCGAGGCCAGCTGGGCATCGCTCACCTGTCGCCGCGTGACCTCGTCCACGCCGCACCTCCTCGTCGGTGGCAGCGTAGGAGTGCCAGATGAACCGCGCGTGACGGTCCGGTGAACCATCGAGGATCTGGTGGCGACCCCGAGGGTGCGCACCGGCGCCGCCTACAGTGGACGCGTCGAAAGGTGTGCGATGCGCATCGGGATCCTGACCGCCGGAGGGGACGCCCCGGGGCTCAACGCCGCCATCCGCGCGGTGGGCCGACTGGCCCTGGCCGACGGCCACGAGGTGGTGGGCGTCGCCAACGGCTGGTCGGGGCTCGCCACCTACAGCGCCCGCGGGCTGCGCGACGGCGACTTCGCGGGGATCATCGGGCTCGGCGGCACGATTCTGGGCACGGCGCGCTTCGACCTGGACCGGCCCGAAGGCGGCCGCGAGCGCGTCCTGGCGGCGCTCGCCGAGCACCTCGACGCGCTGGTGGCGATCGGGGGCGACGGGACCCAGCGCATCTCGAACTGGCTGGCCGAGCGCGGCGCCCCCGTGGTGGGCGTGCCCAAGACGCTCGACAACGACCTGCTGGGCACGGACTACTGCATCGGCTTCGACACGGCGATCAGCATCGTCGCCGAGTCCCTCGACCGCCTCTACACCACGGCCGCCTCGCACCACCGCGTCATGGTCGTCGAGACGATGGGACGCTCGACGGGCTGGGTCGCGGCCCTCGGGGGGCTGGCGGGCGGGGCGGACCTGGTGGTGGTCCCGGAGTTCCCCCTGACCATGGACGACGTCACGGCGCACCTGGTGCGCCGGCGCGAGCGCGGCCACGCCTTCTCCATCGTCGTCGTGGCCGAGGGGGTGAACCTCACCACGCTCGGCGGGCAGGAGGCGGGCGACCTGCCCACCGAGGGGGTGCGCGGCACGCGCCTCGCGCTGCGCGGCGTGGGCCACTTCGTGGCCTCGCGCATCGAGGCGCACGGCGGCTTCGAGGTGCGCACGACGGTGCTCGGCCACCTGCAGCGCGGCGGCAGCCCTACCGCCTACGACCGCATCTGGGCGACGCGCGTGGGTGCCGCCGCCTACGAGGCGGCGACCGCGGGACGCTGGGGAACCATCCCCCTGGTCCGTGAGGGGCGGATCGTGCTCGCGCCCCTGAGCGACGTCGCCAGCGGTCAGCGGCGCCTGCCCCGCGAGCTCTACGACCTGTGCGCGCGCTTCTTCTGAGCGTGCCGTCGGGCCGCCACGACCGCACCACCTGAGAACGGCCCAGGCGCCGAGGCGTTGCGCCGGCCGCGCGCCCCTACCCTCGGGAGCGGGGACCGAGGGGGCAGCGAGTGGAGATCCAGCACTGGACGACACGAGAGCTCGGGGCAGACACGTGGGACGCCTTCGCCGAGCTCGTGGAGCGCAATGGCGGCATCTACGGCGGGTGCTGGTGCATCCCCCGCCACGTCGAGTACCAGCGCGGCCTCAGCGACCCGCGCACGCTCAAGGAGCAGCTCGTGCGCTCGGGTCGGGCGAAGGCGGCGCTGGTCTTCGACGACGAGGGCCGCGTCCAGGGCTGGTGCCAGTACGGGGCGGCCGACGAGCTGGTCCTCACCCACGAGCGCGCCTACCGCGCCGATCCGCCGCCGCGCGCGCGCTGGCGCGTCGCGTGCATCTACGTGGACCGACGCCACCGCGGCCAGGGCGTCGCGCGCACTGCACTGCGCTCCGCACTCGTCGCCATGGCGGCCGCGCGGGGTGGCCGCGTCGAGGCGATCGCCGAGACCACCAAGGACCGCGTGGCCCAAGGTCGCTTCCTCTTCAGCGGCACGGCCGAGCTCTACGAGGAGATGGGGTTCGCGCGGGTGCGCCCGGTGGGGCTCCACGCCTGGATCCTCAGTCGCGAGATCGCCCCGACCCCCTAGACGCGTCCAGGGTCGCGTAGTCCGCGAGCACGTAGCCCGCCGGCGAGACCACGCAACGCGTGAGCGCAAAGCGGCGAGGGGGTGCGCCGTCGAAGAGCCGGCGGCCCCGCGCGACGAGGGCGGGCGCGATCACCAGGTGGAGCTCGTCGACCAGCCCGCACTCCAGCAGCGCGCGGGTCAGCGTGATGCTCCCGTGCACCCCGACGTCGCGACCGGGACGGGTGCGCAACGCCTCGAGGAACGGCCCGATCGCCCCGGGAATGGCGGTGGCGTTGCGCCAGGCGGGCACCAGGGGCGCCGAGGTCGCGACCAGCTTCTCGACGCCGTTGATGAAGGTTGCGAAGGGCTCGATGTCGCTGCGAGGCCAGAAGCGCGCCCACTCGTCGTAGGTCCGTCGCCCGAGAACGACCGTGTCCTGGGTCGCGATCACCGAGGCCAGGTTCTCCTCCATGACCTCGTCGAAGTCGGTGACGAACTGGTCCGGGTCCTCGGCGACGCCATCGAGCGACACGAGCTCGTAGGCCACAACCTTGCGCATCGCCACCCCCCCCTCTCGCGGTGCCCGACGCGCCCGACGCTACCGGCGGGCGGGCGCGGCCGGTCCTCCTCGCCAGGTGGCCGCCGGCCCTACGGGGTGGGCCCGAGCTGGCCGCGCCAGTAGTGCGTCCGGCACAGCACTTGGTAGTGCGTGGCTCCCGACGTGACGTCGCCCACCACGAGCTGGTCCCCCTCGCGCACGACCACGCCCTCGACGACGCGCGCGTTGCAGCGGCCGCGGCGCCCGCACCAGCACGACGAGGTCAGCGGCAGCTCGTGAGCCCAGTCGGCGATGGCCAGGAGGCGCGCCGAGCCCGGGAAAAGGTTGAGGCGGAAGTCGGCCGCGAGCCCGAAGGCGTGGACGTCGATGTCGTCGTCGTCGACCGCGTGGGCCAGGGCGTCGATCTGCTCGACGCTGGCGAACTGGACCTCGTCGATGACCACGACGCGGATCTCGCGGTCGCGCAGCGAGGCCAGGGGCGAGGTCAGGTCCGCGCCCGGCTCGATCGCCTCGGCCTCGGCCTCGATCCCGATGCGGCTGGTCACCCGCCCCCCGACCCGGTCGCCGAACGTCCACAGGACGACGTCGCTGCGGCTCTCGCGCAGCTGCCAGCACAGCTGCAGGGCGAGCGTGGACTTGCCCGCCGCCATCGTTCCGTAGGTGAAGGTCAACTCGGCCATCTGCGGGGACCACGATAGCGGTCGGCCCGACCGGCTCTGGGGCCCTGGCTAGCATGACGCCGTGGAGTTCACCGCGCGCGCGATCGCCTTCATCCGCAACGAGCGCTCCGAGGCGATCGACGACGACTGGTCCGAGGTGGTGAGCACCATCGAGCTGGCGCGCGACGTCCCCGACGAGGCCCTCGAAGGCCTGGCGGACTTCTCCCACGTCGAGGTGATCTTCCTGGCCGACTGGGCCGACGATGTGCCTCCGGGCCCCTGGCACCGCCACGCGCAGGGCAACTCGCGACTGCCCGACGTGGGCGTCTTCGCCCAGCGCAACAAGGATCGGCCCAATCGCCTGCTGCTGTCCACCGTGCGCGTCGAGAGCGTCGAGACGCGCGCCCTCGTCGTTCGCGGGCTCGACGGCATCGACGGCACGCCGGTCCTGGACATCAAGCCCGTCTACCGGTGGAGCCGGCCCGAGGGCGACGTCCGCGCCCCGAGCTGGAGCGACGAGCTGGACGCTCGCTAGCCGGCCGTGGGCGTCGCGCCCAGCGCGCGCAGCCTCGCGTCGAGCTCGGACCACGTCGGCGCGGCGGCCCCGCCGACGTGGGCGATCGCGTGGGAGGCGGCCACGTTGGCGCGCCAGGCCGCGGTGACCGGATCGGCGCCGGCCGCCAGCGAGGCGAGGAACACCCCGTTGTGGGTGTCACCGGCCCCGTTGGAGTCCACCACCTCCCCGGGCACGCCCGGGATCGCGCGCACCGTGCCCCCCGTCGCGAGCCGACAGCCGCGCGCGCCCTCGTGGACCACGACGCCCGCGCGCACCGCGGCCGCGAGCGTCGTGACGGCGCTGGCGAGGTCCGTGTCGTCCGCCAGCGCGCAGCACTCGTCGTCGCTGGCCAGCAGCCAGTCGACGCGCGCGAGGGCGTGCGCGACGACCTCGGGGTCGGCGTCGCCGAGCCGCGCCCCGGGATCGAGCGCGACCACGACCTGGTCGGGCAGGGTGTCGAGCCACGGCGCGACCACCGCAGCCAGCGATCGGTGCGCGAAGTTGTAGCCCGACAGGTAGAGGTACTCGTGGGGTCCCCAACCCAGGCTCGCCAGAGCCTCGGCCCCCAGGTCCAGCTCGGCGCCGGCCGCCGTGACGAAGGTCCGCTCCCCGTCGGGCTCGACCAGCACCACGCACACGCCGAGGTCGCGACCGGCCGTGGGGACGTCGGGGACCTCGACGCCGGCCGCCGCCAGGTCGTCGCGGGCGCGCGTCGCGAAGGGCCCCGCGCCCAGGTGCCCCCCGTAGCGCACGGCCAGCCCCTGGCGCTGGGCCGCGACGAGCACGTTGAACCCTCCCCCGGTCGCCAGGTGCGCGGGCGCGCTGACGACGTCTCCGCCGCGCGCGGGGAGCGCGTCCACGCGCAGCGTGAGGTCGAGCAGGACGCTGTCGAGCACGGTGAGGCGCGCGTCAGTCATGGGCGGCGACGAAGGCGGCCACGACGGCGCGGTACCGCTCGGGCTCCTCGATGAAGGGCATGTGGCTCGAGGCGGCGAAGACCTCCCAGCGCGCGCCCGCGACGCGCTCGACCCACGGGCGGACGGCCTCGGGGGTGGCCTCGTCGAAGCGCCCCGAGATCACCAGCGTCGGCGCGCGGATCTCCCCGAGCCGCTCGACCAGGCTCCAGGTGCGCAGCGTGCCCTCGACCGTGAACTCGTTAGGCCCATTCATCGCGTGGTAGACGGTGGGGTCGTCCGCCACGACCTCATAGGAGGCGAGGACCTCGGGAGGGTTGGGCACGACCCGACAGACGTGACGGTCGTAGAACGCCTGGGTCGCGGCGGCGACCCTCGCGTCCTCGACGGCCTCGCCGCGCGCCGCGCGCTCGAGCGCCTCGCGCTCGGGCGCGGGCAGGGCGTGCACCAGAGCCGCGGTCCCGGCGACCCACCGGTCCATCGCGGCCGGGCTGTTGCTGATGACCAGCGAGCGCAGCCCGCGCGGCGCGCGCACCGCGTGCTCGCCGGCGAGCATGCCTCCCCAGGACTGGCCGAGCAGGTGGTACGCGCCGATGCCGAGGCGATCGAGCAGGTTGTCGAACTCCTCGAGGAACAGCCCGACGGTCCAGAACTCGGGACCGCGCTCGCGCAGGTGGGTCGAGCGGCCACAGCCCACCTGGTCGTAGTGGATCACCGGGCGCCCGCCGCGCGCCAGCGCGCTCAGCGACAGGAGATAGTCGTGCCCGGAGCCCGGCCCCCCGTGCACCACGACGAGCGGGGCCAGGCCGCTGTCGAGGTCGCCCGTCACGCGGTACCAGGTCTCGTAGGGGCCGAAGGGCACGGTCGCGACGACGTCGGCGTCGGGGATCATGGGCCGACCTTACCGAACGGGATCGGGACCGTCGGGTTCGCCGCGAACCAACGCCCGTGCGCCGGTGTCGGTCGCTCGCGGCCCGCGCGTCCCGTGGCCCGCCGCGATCGCGGCGGCCCGATGGTCGACCGACCCTCGTGACCCGGCGGCGGCCTTACGCAATCATTACGTTCTGACGGGTGGCTCCGGGGGGCCCGCCGGTAGCCTGGTTCGCGTCGTGGCGCCGTCGTCTCCCCCCGAAGCCTGGCCCCGGGACCACTACGCCTCGCGCCAGCTCTCGCGTCCCGCCCCGCGGCCCTTCCCGAGCCACGCGCCGAGCGCGGCGGGCCGTCACGCGCGCCCGCGCTCCACGCGGCGCGGCGGCGGGGTCGAGGGCAACTCGCGTCTCACCAGCGGTCTCGCGCTCGCGATTTTCGTGCTGCTGTTCCTCGAGGGCGTGACGATCCTGAGCGTCCAGCGGCTCCTGACCGCGCACGTCGTGATCGGCGCCATCCTCATCCCCCCGGTGGCCGCCAAGATCGGCTCGACCACCTGGCGCATGGTGCGCTACTACACCGGGAGCCGCGAGTACCGGCGCAAGGGCCCCCCGCGACCCCTGCTGCGCCTGCTGGGCCCGGTGCTGGTGATCCTGACGGTCGTGCTGCTGGCCTCGGGGGTGGGCCTCGTCGTGGGCGCGCCGGTCTCCTGGCGCCCGTCGCTGTTCGCCCTGCACCGCGCGGTCTTCGTCGCGTGGTTCGGGGTGATGGTCCTCCACGTCCTGGGCCACCTGCTCGAGACGGCCCGCGTCGCCCCGCGCGACTGGTTCCCCTACACGCGCCGCCAGGTGCGCGGCGCCAGCACGCGTCAGTGGTTCGTGGGCGCCACCCTCGTCGCCGGGTTGGTCGTAGGCGCCGCGCTCGCGCCCTTCGCGGCGGGCTGGCGCCTGGTCTAGGCCCCGCCGCTCAGGGCGATCGCGTCGCCGGGCTCCATCGGCACGACGCTCGCTGACGAGCCCCGCGCGCGCAGCGCGTCGGCCACCGCGGCCGGCGTGCCCGCGAGCATCGGGAAGGTCCCGTAGTGGTACGGGGCGAAGCGTCGCACACCGAGCAGGGTGACCGCGTAGGCCGCCTCGCGCGGACCCATGTTGTAGTAGCCGTCGATGGGCATCAGGGCCAGCTCGGGCGCGTAGAGCTCGCGGATGATCGCCATGTCCGAGAAGACGTTGGTGTCCCCCGAGACGTAGAAGGACTCGTCGCCCTGGCCCGCACGCACGATGAACCCGACCGGGTTGCCCCCGTAGATCGTGGGCTGCCCCTCGCCGTTGGCCACGCCGCAGGAGTGGTCGGCGCCCACCATCGTCAGGCGCACGTCGGCCACGCTCACCGTGCCCCCCTTGTTCATCTCGACCAGCCGGTCCAGCCCCTGGCTCGCGAAGTACGCGGCCATCTCGGGCACGCACACGATCGTCGCGCCCGTCGCGCGCGCGAGGGGCACGACCGAGCCGATGTGGTCGCCGTGGCCGTGGGTGACGGCGATCGCGTCCAGCGGGCCGACCTCGTCGACGCCCCGCGGGCTGCGCGGGTTCTCCAGCCAGGGATCGAACATGATGCGGGTCCCCGCCGCGCTGACCGCGAGCACGCTGGCGTGGCCGAGCCACGTGAGCGTGCCGGGCTGGCCTAGGTCTCCCGTGTGCGTCTGTGCCATGCGTCTCTCCTTTCGTGCCAACACGGCTCACCCTATTCCCACCCGCAACGCCGTGATGCCTACAGTGGTCGCCGGGAGGACCCATGAGGCCACGCGCCGCGACAGCCGAGTCTGGCCGCATCACCCGGGCCGCGCGATGATCCCGATCGCGACCGTCGAGACGATGCGCCGGGCCGACGCGCGCGCCGTCGCCCGTCGCGGCCAGGACGCGCTCGTGCGCGACGCGGGCCTGGCCGTCGCCCTGGCCGCGCGCGAGCGCCTCGGCATCGTCTACGGCCGGCGCGTCGCGGCACTGGTCGGCCCCGGACTCAACGGCGCCGACGGGCGCGTGGCGGCGGCCCAGCTGCGCGCGCGCGGCGCGCGCGTCGACGTGGTCGAGGTGGCGAACCAGCCCGCCGCCCTGCGCGGCTACGACCTGGTGATCGACGCCGCCTTCGGCCTGGGCTGCTCGCGGCCCTACCGGGCCCCCCACGTCCCGCCCACCACGATCGTCGTCGCCGCCGACCTGCCCTCGGGCGTCGACGCCGACACCGGCGACGTTCTGGGCGCCCCCCTGCGCGCCGACGTCACGGTCGCCCTGGGAGCCCTCAAGCCCGCGCACGTGACCGGGCACGCCGCGGCCTACGCGGGCGAGCTGCGCCTGGCGCGCCTGGGCATCGACGTGGAGTCCCCGATCGGTGTGGTGAGCGACGAGGACCTGGGCGCCTTCGTGCGCTGGAGCCACGACGACCACAAGTGGGTCCACGCCCTGGACGTGATTGCCGGATCGTCCACCATGCCCGGGGCCGCCGACCTGGTGACGCGTGGCGCGCTGGCCGCGGGCGCCTCGATGATCCGCCTGACGAGCCGCGAGCCCCTCACGGGGGTCGCCCTGGCGAGCGAGGTCGTGCGCTCCGCGGGGCGCGTCGACCGGCGCAGCCGGGCGGTCGTCGCCGGTCCGGGGCTGGGCCCCGGCGCCGAGGCGTGGCTCCGCGAGTTGCTCGCCGAGGTGCGCGTGCCCGTGGTCCTCGACGCCGACGCGCTGCGACCCGAGGTGGTCGCGCTGCCCCACCCACCTGGCGAGTGGATCCTCACCCCCCACGACGGCGAGTACGCCAGCCTGCGGGGCGCCGCCGCGGGGGCCGACCGCCTGGCCGCGGCGCGGGCGCTGGCCGTGTCGACCGACTGCGTCGTCGTCCTCAAGGGCCCCACGACGGTGGTCGCGGCCCCCGACGGGCGCCTGCGCGTCGTGCGCGCGGGGACGAGCGCCCTGGCGACGGCCGGGACCGGCGACGTCCTGACGGGCATCATCGGAGCCAGCATCGCGCGCGGGCACGACCCCCTCGAGGCGGCAGCGCTGGGCGCCTTCGTCCACGGTCGCGCCGGATCGCGGCTGGCGCGCTACGCGCGCGCGGGCGACCTGCCCGCAGCCGTGGCCGCCGTGCTCTCCGAGCACGAGCCGACCACCAGCCCCTAGCGCCCGATGTGGAAGTCGCTCGCGTAGCGCCGGATCTCGCGGCGCGCGATCGTCATCTTGTGCACCTCGTCGGGGCCGTCGGCGATGCGCAGCGTCCGCACGCCGGCGTAGAGGTGGGCGAGCGGCGTGAACTGCGTGACGCCCGCCGCCCCGTGGACCTGGATGGCCCGGTCGATGACCTTCAGGGCCATCGACGGGACGGCGACCTTGATCCCGGCGATCTCGGTGGCGGCGGCCTTGTTGCCGACGCGGTCCATCAGGTCGGCGGTGGCGAGCACGTACTGGCGGGCCATGTCGATCTCGATGCGGGCCTCGGCAATCCAGTCCTGGATCAGTCCCTTGTGGGCGAGCGCGCTGCCGAAGGTCGCCCGCTCCAGCGATCGCGTCACCATCAGCTCCAGGGCACGCTCGGCCACGCCGATGGTACGCATGCAGTGGTGGATGCGCCCCGGACCCAGGCGCGCCTGGGCGATGGCGAACCCGTCGCCCTCGGCGCCGAGCAGGTTGTCGGCCGGGACTCGCACGTCGCGGTAGACGACCTCGGGGTGCCCGCCACGCTCGTCGAAGCCGAAGACGTGGGGCTCGAGGCCGATCGAGACGCCGGGCGTGGCGCGCGGCACGACGATCATCGACTGCTGGCGGTGGCGCGGCGCGCTGGGGTCGGACTTGCCCATGACGATCAGCACCTCGCAGCGCGGTGAGCGCGCGCCGCTCGAGAACCACTTGCGACCGTTGAGGACGTACGCGTCCCCGTCGCGCTCGATGCTCAGCCCGATATTGGTGGCGTCCGAGGAGGCCACGTCGGGTTCGGTCATCGAGAACGCGCTGCGGATCTCGCCGGCCAGCAGCGGGGCCAGCCAGCGCTGCTTGACCGCGTCGCTCGCGTACAGGTTGAGGATCTCCATGTTGCCCGTGTCGGGCGCATTGCAGTTGAGCACCTCGGAGCCGAAGGAGTACCGGCCGAGCATCTCAGAGACCGGCGCGTAGTCCAGGTTCGACAGCGGCGTGCCGGGGCTGTCCGCGCGCAGGTGCGGCAGGAAGAGGTTCCACAGCCCGCGCTCGAGGGCCTGACCCTTCATGCGCTCGAGGATCGGCGGGTAGCCGTCGATGCCCGTCTCGGCCAGCTGCTGGTAGAAGAGGTCCTCGTTGGGCGCGATGACGTGCTCGACGAAGCGCCGGACCTCGTCGTGGATGCGCAGGCCCTGCTCGCTGAACCCGGTCGCCATGGGACTCCTCTCCGCCGTCTCGACCGCACACTAGCCAAGGGCCGATCGGGGCCCCGAGGGGCACCTGGGTTACGCTGCGCTGATGCGGCTCAGTGAGGAGCACGAGGCCTTCCGCGCCACGGTGCGCGCGGTGGTGGACCGCGAGATCAACCCCTTCGTCGACGAGTGGGAGCGCGCGGGCTCCTTCCCCGCCCACGACCTCTTCCCCCGGCTAGGCGCCGTGGGACTCCTCGGTCTCGAGTACGACCCCGCCGACGGGGGCGGCGGCGCCGACCACTACTACACGCTGGTGGCCTGCGAGGAGTTCGGCCGGGTGCGCGCGGCCGGCGTGGCGATGGCCATCGGGGTCCAGAACAACATGGCGACACCGTCGCTGGCCTCCTTCGGCAGCCCCGAGCTCAAGGCGCGGTTCCTGGCCCCCGCGCTGGCGGGAACCGCCGTGGCCGCGATCGGGGTGACCGAGCCCGACGCGGGCTCCGACGTGGCCGGCATCGCCACGCGCGCCGTGCGCGACGGCGACGAGTGGATCATCACGGGGCGCAAGATCTACATCACCAACGGTGCGCAGGCCGACTGGGTCTGCCTGCTCGCGCGCACCTCCGACGAGGGGGGCTTTCGGGGCATGTCCCAGATCGTCGTGCCGACCTCGACGGCGGGCTTCCGCGTGGCGCGCATCCTGGACAAGCTCGGCAACCGCTCCTCGGACACGGCCGAGCTCGAGCTCGACGCGGTGCGCGTGCCCGTGTCCTTCACCATCGGGACCATCGGGCGCGGCTTCCACCAGCAGATGGCCCAGTTCGTGACCGAGCGGCTGACGGCGTCCTACACGGTCGCCGCCCAGTGCCGCGAGGCCCTCGAGCGCACGCGCGACTACCTGCGCACGCGGCGCGCCTTCGGCGGGACGCTCGCCGACAAGCAGTACGTGGCCTTCACGATGGCCGAGCTGTCCGCGCGCGTCGACCTGCTGGTCTCCCACAACCACCAGTGCGCCGACGACGTGGTGGCTGGCCGCGACGTGACGCGCGGCGCCACCGTGGCCAAGCTCGCCGCGGGCCGCCTGGCGCGTGACGTCGCGGACTGGTGCCTCCAGTTCCACGGCGGCCTGGGCTACATGGAGGAGAACTGGACGGCCCGCTTCTTCCGGGACATGCGCCTGGCCTCGATCGGCGGCGGCGCCGACGAGGTGATGCTCCAGGTGCTGGCCCGGCTCGACGGGTACTGATCGCGCAAAGGAGGAGACATGGACGCGGACCTCTCGGGCGTGGACCCGCTCGCCTACAACCTGGCGACCCGGCTCAACGTCGGCGACGCGCTGACCCGCAGCGCCCACCAGTTCCCCGACCGCGTCGCCGTGCTCGACCGGGGCGTGGCGGTGACCTACGCCCAGCTCGAGGCGACCGCCGAGGCCCTGGCCGCCACCTGGCGCGACCACGGGGCGACACCCGGCACCCCCGTCGCCCTGCTGATGACCAACTCCTGGAAGTTCCTCGCCGCCTACTTCGCCTGCGCGCGCGCGGGGCTGGTGGCCCTGCCGGTCAACGTGACCTTGACGCGCGAGGACATCGCGTGGATCCTCGCGGACGCGGGCGTGCGCTACGCCCTGGTCGACGAGGCCCTGGCGCCGCTGGCCGACGCCCTGCCCCCCGGCGCGACCCCCGTCGTCGTCTCGACCGGCGCGGCGGGCCCCGCGCGGATCGGCTGGGAGGAGGCGACGGTCGCTCCCACGGAGCCGGTCGCCGTGCTCGTCGAGGATCGGGCCGCCGTCCAGTGCCTCTACACCTCGGGGACGACGTCGCGGCCCAAGGGGGTGCTGGTGAGCCACCTCAGTGTCATGGTGGCCGGACTCACCAACGCCCTGGCCATCGGGCACGCCTGGGGCCCCGATCCGTCCGTGCTGCTCAACGTGCTGCCCCTATTCCACACGACCGCGCTCAACACGCTGTGCCTGCCGGTGCTGGTGACGGGAGGCACCGTGGTGCTCGTTCCCTTCGACCCGGCGGTCGTGGCCGACGAGATCGCCGAACGCGCCGTCACCCACGTCATGATGCTGCCCATGATGTGGCAGGCCGTCGTCGACGAGCTCGACCGCCGCCCCCGCGAC
>JAKANY010000003.1 GCA_021823525.1 Actinomycetes bacterium | reverse complement strand
CGACCGACCCGATGCGAAAGCTCGCGCACCGGGCGACGAGGTCGCGGCCCGACAGGTCACGCAACTGCGCGCGCAGCGACGCCGGGGCACTCACCACGAGGCTCTGCAGGCTGGTCACGGCGGCCACACGGGCTTTGCGGGCACTGTCGCGAGCAGTCTTGATCACCCGGATCATCTCCACTTCGCCCTCGGCACTCTTGGATCGTGCCCTCGCCGTGCCGGCGAGCACCGCCCGAGCGGCCGCCTCGGCGTCGAGGGGATCGCTCTTGCCGTTGGCCCGCCGCGAGCGACGGTCGCGGACCGTCGATCTGGGATACCTTCTGTCGTCGGTCGGGCGCCGTGTGGAACGGCGACACCGGCGACATCGCCTGCGACCACTACCACCGCGTCGACGAGGACCTCGAGCTCATGGGTCGTCTTGACGTGCGCTCGTACCGCTTCTCGGTCTCGTGGCCGCGTGTGCAGCCCGACGGCAAGGGGCCGGCCAACCAGGCCGGCCTGGACTTCTACCGGCGCCTCGTCGTCGGTCTGCGCGCTCGCGACATCGAGCCGACCCTCACCCTCTACCACTGGGACCTGACCCAGCCCCTCGCCGACGAGGGTGGTTGGGTCGTGCGCGACACCGCCGAGCGCTTCGCCGACTACGTCGAGCTGGTCGTGCGCACGCTGGGCGACGACGTGGCGCGCTGGATCACCGTGAACGAGCCTTGGTGCTCGTTGTGGCTGGGCTACGGATCGGGCCACCAGGGCCCGGGCGAGCACAACCTCGGGCACGCCGCCGCCGCGACCCACCATCTCCTGCTGGCGCACGCCCGAGCCGTGCCGGTGGTGCGCGCTGGCGCGCCGTCGAGCCAGGTCGGCATCACGCTCAACCTCAGCGTCTTCCGCCCGGGTACCGATCACGAGGAGGACGTGGCCGCTGCGCGCCGGGCCGACGGTAACTTGAACCGGCTCTTTCTGGAGCCGAGTTTCCGCGGGCGCTATCCGGTCGACATGCTTGAGCACTACGCCGGGCTCGAACCGGGCTTCTCGGTGGTGCGTGACGGCGACCTGGAGGCCGTGGCCGCGCCGCTGGACTTCCTCGGGGTCAACTATTACTTCCCGGGCACCGTGATGGACGTGACGCGCCGCGCCGAGGCGCGCGCCGCGGGCTACCGGGTCGCTGTGCACGAGCAGTTCCCTGACCTGAACGTGCTGTCCCTCGAGACGCCGGGGACCGACACGACGTCGATGGGCTGGGAGGTCGACGCGTCGGGGCTGACTGAGCTGCTGGTGCGCGTGACCCACGAGTACGGCGACCTGCCGATCCTCATCACGGAGAACGGCGCGGCCTTCGACGACTACGTCGATCCCAACGGGCGGGTGCTCGACCACGAGCGCGAGCGGTACCTGCGCGAGCACCTCGTCGCCGTGCACGACGCCATCGCGGCCGGGGTGCGGGTCGAGGGCTACTTCGTGTGGAGCCTGCTGGTCAACTTCGAGTGGTCGCTTGGCTACTCGCGCCGCTTCGGCATCGTATGGGTCGACTACCCCACCGGCGCGCGTCTGACCAAGTCCAGCTACAAGTGGTACGCGCCGGTGATCGCGCGCAACGCCGTGGCCCTCACCGACGACGCCCCGTAACGGTCGAGACCACGCGGGGCTCGACCGCGCGCGCTGGACGGGCGCTCGACGCTTCGCTGCCATCGCCTGACGTCGAGAGGAGAGCGCGGGAGCGCCCTGCTCGGTCATCGGGTGGGCGCGTCGATGGCGCGTAACCTGATGGCTCCGGCGCGCAGACTCGACGCCTCGGTTGCGTCGGGATCGCTAGGAGAGTCTGTCTCGGATCCCGGCCTCGGCCTTGGCCGCGAGGGAGCGGAACATCACCGCGAGGAGGGGAGTGAAGACGCGCCGGACGCCGATCAGGGTGAGCCGCGCGTCGTACGTGAAGACGGTGCCATCGTCGCAAGGCTCCACGCTGAGCGTGTCGACGGACTCCAGAGTGGGCGTGCGCGCGGTGAGCGTTGCCCGCCACTCGTCGAGAGAGGTCACCTCGTAGCGCAGGGGCAGTGAGCGCCCGGCGGAGCGCACGACGAGGTCGAAGGCACTCGCGACGCGTAGTGGTCCCTCGTCGATCCGCGTGGCCGAGACCACGCTCGGATCCCATTCGGGAGCATGGCTGAAGTCGGTCATGTACGCGAGGACCTCTGCGGGTGGGCGCGCGGTGGCGATGCTGACGACGACGTGGGGCACAGGGGACTCCTTGGGTGTTAGTACTAAATTAGTGCGTCAGGGTCCGAGCTCGTCCGTCGACCGGCCCGCTGCGCGAAGGGAGGGCGGCGTGAAAGGCACGGCGCGCGCCGAGGAGATCGTGGGCCTCCGGGAGGTGGCCGAGGTCCTCGGCGTTCACTACATGACTGTGTACCGCTACGTGCGCACGGGCCGCCTGGCTGCGGTGTACGACGGGTACGCCTGGCGCGTGAAGGTGGGGGACCTGGACACCGTGCGCGTCGGGCGAGGAACCGACCAACCACGTGGCGGCGCGCGACCGGCCTCGGCCACGCACCTGCTCGATCGTCTCGTGGCCGGCGACGAGGCCGGTGCCTGGCGTGTCGTTGAGGACGCACTGGCCTCGGGGGCGCAGCCCTCCGAGGTGCACCTGGACCTGCTGGCTCCGGCCATGAGCGAAGTCGGCCGTCTGTGGAAGCGCGGGGAACTGGACGTCGCCGGCGAGCACCTGGCGAGTGCGACGGCACGCCGTCTCATTGCCCGCCTGGGGCCCCGCTTCGCGCGCTCCGGGCGCAAGCGCGGCACGGTGATCGTGGGCGCGGTCGCCGGGGAGCGCCACGAGATCCCGGTGGCCATCGTCGCCGACCAACTACGCGGTGCCGGTTTCCGCGTCGTCGAGCTGGGTGCCGACACCCCGGCCGATACATTCGTCGATGCGGCCGAGCGCGAGCGGCCCTTCTGCGTCTTGATCTCGGTGACCACCGCAGGCCACGAGGACGCCGTAGCCGACACCGTGACGCGATTGCGTGAGAGGAGCGATGCCGTCGTGCTCGTGGGTGGGGCGTCGATCAAGGACGAGCCCGCGGCGCTCGCCGCGGGCAGCGACCACTGGACCGGGCACGACGCCCGCGAGGTGGTCGAACTGGTCGAACGGCTTCGCGGCCAGCGCCTGAATTAGGCGCGCGTCGCGAGGGCCGGACGCCACTGGTCGCGCGCGAAGATTATCTGGACGTCGCTGACGTGACGCTCCAGGAAGGCCGCCTCGCAGTAGGTGAGATACAGGGTCCAGAGCCGTTCGAATCTCTCGCCGTAGCCGAGCGCGCGCACCTCATCGCGGCGTCGGTCGAAGTTCTCGCGCCAGTGTCGCAGGGTTTCAACGTAGTGACGGCCGATGTCCTCGACGTCGACCAGGCTCAGGTGCGCCCGAGCGCTCGCCCGGGTCAGTGACGTCATTGACGGCAGGCAGCCGCCGGGGAAGACGAAGGCCTTGATGAAGTCCGTCGTCGTCTTGGCGCGGTCGTAGCTCGCGTCCTCGATCGTGATCGCCTGCAGCGCCATCAGGCCGTCGGGCGCGAGCAGGCGCGAGCACGCGCGAAAGAACCCCGGCACCTGGCGCCAGTCCACCGCCTCGATCATCTCAATGGAGACGAGCTTGTCGAAGGTGCCGCTCAGATCGCGATAGTCCTGGTTGAGCACGGTGACGCGATCGCTGAGCCCGCGCTCGGCGACCAGGCGGGTGGCGTAGTCGTACTGCTCGGCCGAGATCGTTGTCGTGGTCACGCGACAGCCGTAGTGGGACGCTGCGAAGACGGCGAAGCCACCCCACCCGGTGCCGATCTCGAGCAGGTGATCGTTCGCGCCCAGCGAGAGCTTGCGGCAGATGCGATCACACTTGGCCAAGGAGGCGCTCTCGAGCGTGTTGGCGACTGTGTCGAAGACCGCGCACGAGTAGCTCATCGTCGGATCGAGTACCAGCGAGAAGAACTCATTGCCGATGTCGTAGTGGGCCTGGACGAAGCGCCGGTCCTGGGTCGGAGCGCGCCGACGCAGGCGGCGAAGCGGATCGGCCACCACGCTGGCCAGGCGACCCGTTTCGTCCTGGATCCGGCCGAGGCGCCCGCGGCCGCGGACCAGGATTCGAACCAGGGTCACGAGATCGTCGCAGTCCCACCAGCCCTCGAGAAAGCCGAGGCCGAGCCCCAGCGAGCCGCGCTGCAGGAGTGCTCGGTAGGCGCGCGGATCATGGACCTCGACGTGGGCGAGCAGCGCCCCGTGGCCGAGTTCGACGGTGCCGAGAGCATCGTGGACGACGAGGCGCCCGCCGCGGGAACGCCGCGCGAGAGCGAAGAGGAGCCGTCGCGCGCGGCGGCTCCTCTCAGGCGAGGCGTCGACGAGAGTCGCCAGCGAGTCTGACTGGTCGATCGAGAGCGGGGCGGCGCTCTCAGACACGTGCGGTCCCCCTGGAGGTCGAGCGCCCCCGGGTGGTGTTGCGGTCGGGGTGGGCGATGAAGGGTACGCCCGCGCGCCACAGCTTGGCCGCCTGGTGGTAGATCCCCAGGGTGACCCGCGCGGTCATGAGGGGATAGTCCCACAGCACGCGGCCCAGCTCTCGTCGGGTGATCTCGCGGCGCGTGAGACGCAGTGACGTCTCGAGGACGAGCTCGCCGCTTTCGATCACGTCGACCGACAAGTGCAGGGCACTCGCCGGCGCGCTGAAGGTGAAGTTGTAGTGAGCTTCCATCGTCATGAACGGCGAGACGTGCATCTCCTTTTGGACCTGGTGGGCTCCGGGTGCACCCAGCACGTAGGCGTGGCTCTCGTGCCAGGGAGTGTTGGTCACCTGGGCGACCAGCGACTCGACGTTCTCTTGCGACTCGTCGTAGCAGTAGTAGAGGGAGATCGGGTTGAATTGCCATCCCCAGATCCGCGGGTGGGCGAGCATTGCAATCGGTCCGCTGGGTCGCACGCCAGTCGCGCGGGCAACCTTCTCGCGCACCGCCTCGTCCAGATCGAGGTCCGCCGGCCCGAAGAAGTCCTGGCGCCGGTAGGTGACGGGGCGCACGCGCTCGCGCGCCCACCAGGGGTGTAGTGCACAGACGGCGTCGAGCTCGCTCAGGTCGATCAGCGGCAGAACGATCGGGTACGTGAACTCGTGGCGAACGGGACCGCTCCGCCGGTGCCGCACCACACCTTCGTAGAGGGCGCTTCTCATCTGCGACCTAGTTCTAGCCCGAAGCCAGCACCCACACGCAGGGCGCTCTGGAGGCCGTCCTCGTGGAACCCGTAGCCCCAGTAGGCCCCGGCGTACCACGTGCCGCGCTGGCCGTCGATCTCGGCAATCCGGCGCTGCGCGGCAATCGCACCCGCGTCCAGTACCGGGTGTGAGTAGACGTACTCGCCCAAGATCCGCCGCGCGTCAATGCGATCGGTCTGGTTGAGACTGACCAGAATCTGGTGGCGCGAGGGAATCGACTGAAGGCGATTCATGTGATACGTGACCGTGGCGGGGGATCCGTCGCCGTCGAGGCGGTAGTTCCAACTTGCCCAGGCGCGCCGGGAGTGCGGCAGGAGAGTCTCGTCCGTGTGCAAGACGACAGCGCTGGGCTGGTACCGGATGGCCCCGAGGATCTCGCGCTCGGCGTCGGTGGGATCGCTCAGCAGTGCGAGAGCTTGGTCGCTGTGTGTCGCGAGGACCACGTGGTCGAAGGTCTCGGGCCCGAACGCATCGCTCATCACTTCGACCCCGTCGCGATGCCGCGTCACCTTGGAAACTGGCGTGTTCACGCGCAGACGTCGTCCGAGAGGCGCGGCGATCTTCTCGACGTAGGCGCGGGAACCGCCAACGACCGTGCGCCATTGGGGCCGGTGGCCGAGAGAGAGGAGTCCGTGGTTGTCGAAGAACTGTGCGAAGGTCGCAGCCGGAATATCGAGGGCGTCGGCCATTGGCGCCGACCAGATCGCCGAGACCATCGGCGCCAGATACCATTCGCGCAGGCTCGGTGACCACGGCCCGGACGCGAGCAACTCGCGCAGGCTCAGCGAGTGCGCGGCCTCGCAGTCGTCAAGCAGGTCGCGAGCGTGGCGGTTGAAGGAGACGATGTCTCGCAGCATCGAGACGAAGTCGCGGCGCAGCAGGTTTCGCCGCTGGGCGAACACCGAGTTGAGCGAACTCGATCGCCATTCGAGATCGTGGCGGGGATCGGTCACGGAAAAGCTCATGTGACTGGGCTGGGTTGTGACGTCGAGCTGGCCGAAGAGTTCGCTGAGCCCCGGGTAGTTGCGTTCGTTGTAGACGATGAAGCCGGTGTCGACAGCGTGCGTTTCGCCGCCGACTGTCACGTCCACGGTGTGCGCGTGTCCGCCGGGGCGGGCGTCGTGCTCGAAGACCGTGACGGCGTGACGTCGGGAGAGCAGGTGCGCGCTGGCCAGGCCCGCGATTCCCGATCCGATGATGGCAATGCGCATGGCGTGGTCGGTCCCGTCGTGATTGGGCCGGTGCACGAGACGACACCGACGACGAAGCACCCAATTTAGCACTAAACTCGATTTATGCCCCGGGCTCTGTCGCGCACCTGGTCAAGGGGGCGCCACCTCGCCGCCCGCGTCCTCGACGCCTCGCTCGAGGCCACCATCGTGGCTAGTTTCAGCCGCGTCGGGGCCGTGCTGCGGCGCGGGACCCAGGATTGGCCAGTGGTGCCCTCCATGGAGGGTCGCACGGTCCTCGTCACGGGGGCGTCGTCGGGGATCGGGCGCGAGAGCGCGCTCGCGCTGGCGCGCGCGGGGGCCGACCTGTGGATCACCGGTCGGGACGAGGGGCGCCTCGAGGAACTGGCCGGGCGTATGCGTTCCCAGGGCACGACGGTGCACACGGCTGCGCTCGATGTGACCGACGGGGCGCTGCTCGACGATCTGGCGCGGCGCGTGAGCGAGAATTCGGCGGGGCTGTTTGGGATTGTCCACAGCGCGGGTGCGCTGACGCACGAGTACGCGACGAGTGCGCAGGGCGTCGAGATGACGGTTGCCACCCACGTGCTGGCCCCCTTTCGCCTGACGTGGCGTCTCGCACCCCTCCTGCGGGCGGCGAGACAGGCAACGATCGTGACCGTGGCGTCGGGCGGCATGTACACCGAGCGGTTCGACCTCTCGCGCCTCGAGATGACGGCCGGTGACTACCACGGAGTCAAGGCCTATGCCCGGGCTAAGCGGGCGCAGGTTCTCCTTGCGCACGAGTGGTCGCGGCGGTGGGCTCGCGACGGTGTTCGCAGCTACGTCATGCACCCGGGCTGGACCGACACCCCGGGACTCGCGGCGTCTCTCCCGACGTTCCACCGGCTCGGTCCCCTTCTGCGCCGGGTCGACGAGGGCGCTGATACCGCGGTCTGGCTGGCGAGTGGCGCAGCAGGCGAAGCGGGAACCACGACGGGGATCTGGCTCGATCGTCGCCCGCGCGGTGAGTACTACCTGCCGTGGACTCGCCCGCGCTGCTCGTCCCGGGCAGACGGCGAAGATCTCTGGCGGTGGTGCGAACGCCGCAGCGGGTTCGACGCGTCCGGCGCGCGGACTCCGTAGATACTGCTTGCTGGATGGAGTGCGCGCGTTAGCCCCAACGAGGGCTGTACGACCTTACCTCCCAGTCGGTCAGGCTGACGTGAGACACCTGCTGTAGCCCACCATCCCACCGGGGCGAGACAGAACCACCTACAACGTGACCATGACATCGGCAGCCCTGATCGCGCGCGCCCATGATGGCGTCGTGCCCGATGACGACCGGGCCGCGAAGCCGACGCTCCGGCGCTTGAGCACCGCGTACCAGCTCGCAATTCTCGACGAGTACGCGGAGACGACCGATCCCGGCGCGAAGGGGCGCTGCTTCGACGCGAGAGCCCCTACTCGAGCCATATCGTCGAGTGGCGCCGGGCACGCGAGGTCGGCGCTCTCGGCGACGGGTCCCCGATGCCCCGGCGCTCGAAGCGCAGCGCCGACAGGGCCGAGATCGAGCGCCTGAAGCGCGAGAACGAGCGCCTCGAGTCCCAGCTCACGAAGCATCGCCAGGCCCTCGAGATCCAGGGAAAAGCATCGGAGGACTTGTCGCGGCTGCTGGCCGAGGTCACCGAGGAGGCGACCCAGCGGCCCGAGCAGCCGGCAGCTCTCCGCTCCGCGAGCCGGGTCGTCTCGAAGGGCGCACGGTCGGACGCTCGCTGAGTAGGTGCTGAGGCGGCGACCGGGATTGTCATTGTCCGGCGGGCGTCACTTGAGCGCGGCGCGGACCCCAGTGCCACCAACGGGACGGGACCACCGTGGTACCCCGTCGGGGGGGGGTCTTCGCCGTGCGCCGGGGAGGAATGCCCCCCGACTCCCGCCAGCCGGAAGAGGTCCACGCGTCGAGCCCGCGCGCACCAGGCCGTCGCAGAGAAGCCCGGTGCGCATGCGCCGGACCCACCGCCACGGAACGAGCCGCTGAGGAACCCGCAAAGCCGTGGCTTGCTGTATACCCGCCGGCGTGCCGCCACCTGCCTGCAGCGAGTCCTCCTTCGGATGGCGGCGCCTCACCGCAGGGACGATCCTGGCTGCCTCCTTCGGTCACGTGATGTGGATGGTGAAAGCACTCGTCACGGACTTGCCTGCTCCGTCGGTCAGTCGGAGCGAGAACGTGAACGATCCAACTTGCGTCGGCTTGCCCGAGATGTAGGCGAGTGCCCCGTAGTACGGCTTGCCCGTGGCGATCGTGAGTCCGAGGCCCGGGGGCAGCTTGCCCGCCGCGACCGTCCACGAGAAGGGAGGGCCGCCGGATCCCGACTCGGTCAACTTGACCGAGTACGGGGTGCCCAGGCTGCCGGCGGGCAGGCTGGAGGGCTGGATCGCGAGCGGCGGAGGCGTGGTGACCCCGATCGTCACGCCAGTGTCGGCGGTCACCCCGCGGGAGTCGGTGGCGACGACAACGAAGTGGTACGTGCCCGGCGTGCTCGGCTCACCAGAGAGCAGCCCGGTTGCGGGATTGAGCGTGACGCCCGCTGGAAGAGCCCCGCAACTGCTGCAGGGATCGACCGCCCAGGAGACCGGGGCGACGCCTCCAGTGCTGAGGTTCGCCAGGCTGAAGCTGAAGGGCTCGCTGGTGAACGCGGTGGTCACGGGGCCGCCGGGCAAGGTCAACGGGGGGACGATCATGGCCTGCAGCGGAGGCGACGTGACCGACTTGTAGTCGTCCCAGGCCTGGAGCCGGAAGGAGTACGTTCCGCTCGTTGGCACCTGTCCCACGGTGGTGAGGACGGGGGGGCCGCCGCCACTCGAGCTCGTCGGGGGACTGTAGGCGATCTGGAGCCACACAGGTCCGCCGACGAGGTTCCACGCCGTCGGGCCGACGCCTCCCGTCGTGGTGAAGGGCAGCGCAAACGCCCCGGCGTTGGCAAAGCCCACGCCCGTCTCGTACGTGTAGGTGGTCGTGGGGCTGAGCTGCTCGAGCGCGAGGGGTGGACCCACGGCCAGGGCGCAGTTGTACAGGCTGCCACCGGCGACTTGGACGTTGAACTGGTACTGCCCCTCCGTGCCGGCCGCGGGCGAGCCGGTGAGGACGATGTCCCCATCCTCGGAGCCGATGGTCATCCCGGAGGGCAGGTCGCCCGAGACCGTGGCGCTCGTGCCCGCCACGAGCGTGCAGGAGAGGGGGTTCGCGTTGCCGCACTGCTCGAGCCAGTTGCTCAAGAGGGGTTGGCCCACTTCCGCGACCGGGAACGTCCACCCGTACTCGCTCTCGGTGTACTGCTCCGTGACGACGAAGACGACCCAGGAGGTGACGAAGTTGATCTCGGTGCCCAGACCTACGTCGGCGACCTGGGCCTCCGGGTCGACGCTGAAGTAGGTCGTGCTGCCGCCGACCATGGTGCCGGTGTAGGTGAACGGTGGCGACTGCGTGATGCTCATCGAGGCGCCCGTGCCCGCGGCGTTCATCAGGACGTTCGCAGCGTTGACCGCGCACGCCTCGCCGTTGGTGCCGGTCTGGGTCGTCTTGAGGCAGGCTTGCTGGGCGTTGTTCAGGTTGGACCACTGCCCGTTCGCGTAGGTCATCACCGCCGAGGTCACGCTCGCGACGTCACCGAGCGGGATGACCGCTTGGAAGGTGCCCAAACAGGAGCTCAGCGTGTCGGTTCCCGGCTGGAGCCCCGCTGCGTTGACCTGTGTGGGCGCGCAGGAGCCTCCCGCGCCTGAGATGCCGTAGGTCATGTTCGCGGTGTCCACGGTGGCCTGCACGGTGACTGTCGAGGTGACGCCCGCGGGCGCCTTGGAGGTGTACGCGAGCTCGAGGGATTGATCGGCCTCACCACCAGCGACGCCGAACACCGACGCGCCAACGGAGGCGACGCCCGCCGCGGGGTTGTTGTAGGGCGTCAGCGGCCCGGCGGTGCACGAGCCGAGGGCGAACCCCCCCAGTAACGATGGCGCGTGAGGGACATTGCACCATGTGCCCGTGCTCAGTCCTCCGACGAGCGGCTGAGCATGAAGGCCATAGTCGGAGGTGATCGTGGTGGTCACGGGCGTCGCGCCCCCCGAACCCCCCGAGCCTCCGTTGCCGCCCGACCCACCGCTGCCTCCGCACTCGTGACACGGCGTGATCACGAAGGTGCTGGCGCCCGCGGTGGCGGTGCGCACCCCGGTCGCTCGGCCTACCGAGAACGCGAAGGCTTGGATCACGACGGCGACGGGCACCAGGAAGACGCGGCGCAGGAAGAAGGGTGCGACACCGGCCATGCGCGACTGACCGTTCAGCGTGTAGTGGCGGTTCCCCGCCTGGAAGATGAGCTCCGTGCGCGCTGTCGCCAGGCGCAATTGGCGCGTTCCCGAGTCCCAGCTCTTTGCGGCCCCCACGAGCGAGGCGAGGAAGCCGGCCGGCGCGAGCAGGACGCGACCGCGCATCTCGGGTGCGACGGGCAGGTGCACGATGCGTGTCCCGATGGTGGCGACCAGCGAGCCGGGGGAGATGAGAACCCTCGTCCCTGGTCCGATGCCCAGGCGCACGACACGCCCGGGCGCGCCTGACGATCCGCTCACTTGGACCCCGGCAGCCGCTCCGGTGCTGGTGAGGAGCAGGGCGTAGAACTGCGTGACGTTGGTCGAGGGCGGAACCGGTGCGTTGGCGGTGACCGCGGTCGGCGACCACGAGACGATGGACATGCCCTGCGCGGGCCCGGTGCTGCTGGCGCCCTCGGGTATCAGCAGCACGGAGCCGGTTGTCGATCCAAGGTTCTCGCCCACCAGGTGGAGCGTGGCCCATGCGGCGGTAAAACCGTTGGACGAGAGTCCCGCTGATCCGATCGAGGGCATCTGGTTGGGAGTGACGATGGCGGAGGGCACGATCTCCCACGTCCCGTAAGCGCACTGGCTGCCCTGGAGCCCGTTGTGCACGAAGTCCTGGCCATTGAGGGAGAAGACGTTGAGGGTCGACCCGTCGAGGCACTGGTACGGAGACGAGGCGACATTGACGTGCAAGATCGCCTGCCCGACTTGGGTCCCGACGTCCTCGAGGGCGAGGTTCCCCAGCTGCTGCAGGTTCACCACCTGGCCCTGCCGGGGCCCGGAGGTGACTGTGGCCGTGTAGGGCCAGGGCGTCGTCGACGCGCCCACGCGTGGCGCGGGCGCCGCCACGGCGATGGCCACGGCCCAACTGGCTACCAGGACCGCCACCGCGGCGATGGTCGCTGCCGTCCGCCGGGGCGACCACAGGATCGAACGCGTCGTGCGCATGACGCACCTCCCCCCCTGCACCCGCCAGCCGCAGGGGCCGGCGGGACTCCGGGGAGGGCGAGGGGAGCGAAGCCTGCTCGACCTCCCCAACAGCGGCGAGTGTACCGCCAGGGGGCTGCGCGAACACGGCGGTGGGGTGTCGCGACGCACCGTGCCCGGAACGACAGTTCTGCAGAGGTCACTGGGAGCGTCGACACCACCGACGGAACGCAGTCGCTCTTGGGGGACCCCAGAGCGATGGGGTCACCTTCAGAGGGTGCCCGGTGTGGAACCTGCGCGGATCTGATTACCGCGGCGTCGGGGCCGCGCCGCTCCCGGGGCGCAGCGCGGCGATCACGTCGGTGAGCCCCGTGGAGCGACGCGCGGGGCTCACGAGTGCCCGGCGAACGTCCTCGATGCGCGCTACGACGATTACGCGCTCGCGCGCGCGCGTGACTGCGGTGTAGAAGAGTTGCTTGGAGATCAACCGGGTTCCCGGGGTCAACGAGACGATCACCGCGTCGAACTCGGAGCCCTGCGCCTTGTGGATGGTCATGGCCCACCACGGTTGCCAGTGCTGGAGCACCGAGGGGACCAGGGAGCGGGCGTCGTCGGCGCTGCGTGACGCGCCAGCCTCCGCGACCGCGGGCTGGAAGCGCAGCGTTCCGGCGTCATCGACGCGAACGAGCAGACCGGTGTCGCCGTTGATGACGCCACTGCGGGGGTCGCTCGCGGTGACGAGCACGGGCATGCCGGCGCGGTGCGGGTAAGCGAGGAGCTCCCACCCGAGATCGCGCCGAACCTGTTCGACCCACCAGGAGCGGCTGAGGTCACCGCGATGCTGGGCGGCCAGGACCATGACGCTGGCGAGCTCGCGGGATCGCGCAGCGGGAGACGCATCCGGCGCGGCCAGGTCGACGAGGGCGTGCGCGCGGGAGCGCACCAACGCCAAGGCGTCAGCGCCGTCACTCCCGAGGGCGCCGGCAGCGCTGGGCTCGACGAGGGACAGAGTTCTGCCTCCGCTCGTCAAGAGCGTGATGGCCTCGTCGACGCGGTCGTCGCGGATGGCCTCGAAGAAGGCCAGCAGCTCGTCACGGGCGACAGGACTGGTCGCCCCCCGCTCTCCGCGGTGGACGATCTCGAGGGTGGCACCGGGCAGGACGCGCCGGTCGACCGCGGCGAGATCGGCCAGCGCCGAGCCCACGTCGACGCTCTGGAGCTGGTTGGGGTCGCCCACGAGCACCAGGCGGGTGTTCTCCGAGAGCGAGCGCAGCAGCTCGGCCAGCAGCGTGACATCGACCATGGAGGTCTCGTCGCAGACCACGATGTCGACGGGCACGGGATCGCTGTCGCGGCGCCGGGGCGTGATCGGCGTCACGCCGAGGAAGGCGTGGATGGTCGTGGGCGCCACGGTGGGGGTGACGTCGCCGACTCGGTCGGACTCGCGGGCGAAAGTCGCGCTCGCGAGAGCGTCGCCGAGGCGCTGCGCGGCCTTGCCCGTCGGGGCGACCACGGCCACCGAGGGCGGCGGGCCCGTCACGCGCGCCAGGGCCAGGAGGGTCCTGGCGACCGTGGTGGTCTTGCCGGTCCCGGGTCCCCCGAGCAAGACGCTCACGCGGTGGTCGAACAGGTCGCGGGCGAAGTCGCGCTGAGCGGCGTCGCTACCGACGAAGACCTGGTTGCACACGTCATCCCACTCGGAGGGCCGGCGCAGCGCATCGGGGCCGAGCGGTGCGAGGAGCGCGCGGGCGATCTCGCGTTCGAGGCGAAGGTAGCGATCGAAGTAGAGGCGCCCGTGGGCGTAGGCGAGCGGCTGGACGTCGTCCCCGCCGTCGCCGAGGCGCGCCCCCTCGAGGGTGGTGCGCCACGCGCCGGGATCCTGGCGCCACCGCGTCGCGACCCGGGCGAAGCCCGAGGCCCCCACCAGGTCGTCGAGAGCCAGGCACGTGCTGCCCTCGGTCAGGGCGAGCAGGAGGAGGGCGCTGGCCCACAGCGCCGCCTCCAAGGTGGGGTCGTCGAGGCGGTCGCGGTAGAAGTCGGCGATGACGCGCAGCGTCCCCTCGAATCCCGGTGGCAGCCACGTCTCGTCGGCGGCTCGCGTCGGTCGCCACTCGAAGGCCTCGCGGATCTGCTCGAGCAGGGCACTCACGAGCGCACCCCGTCGAGCAGGTCGCTGAGCTCCTCGATGGCGGCCGCGGGCGGGGCGAGCCACACGACGCCCTGACCCGGGCGCTCGGGTCGCATCCCGCGCACGAAGAGGTACGCCGCGCCGCGCACGTGGCGCTGGTAGGCGTAGTCGGGAAGGCGCGAGCGCAGGTACCGGTGCAGGGCGACGAGGTAGATGAGAGCCTGGAGCGGGTAGTGGTGCGCCGCCATGGCCTGCTCGGTCGCACGAGGCGTGTACTCGTCGGGGCTCCCCTCGCCGAGGCGGTTCGTCTTGTAGTCGACGACGAAGAACCGGGGATCGTCGGGCGGGCCGTCGGCAAAGATCGCGTCCAGGGAGCCCGTCAGTACCCCGCCGAGGACTTCGTCGCGCACGTGGAGGCGCTCGAGCCAGCCGGCGAAGCCGGGCACAGTGGCGAGGTGGCGGCGCACGACGGCGAAGACGTCGGACGCCGTCACGTCGGGGTCGATCGCGAGATCGAATCCGACCTCGGTCAAGCGCGCTCCCGGGCCGAGGTCCAGGAGCCGTCGGCCGGGCGCGATGTCGCCCAGTGGGGTCGCGAGCGCGCCCCCGACGAGATCGACGACGTCGGCCGAGCGCACGACCCGGCGGGCGGAGGGGTCGTCGAGCCCTAGACCGAACTCCTCACCGGCCTCGCGCACGAGGGAGTCGAGACTCGCATCGACATCGGGCGAGGACACGTCGACGAGCTCGAACACGCGGTGCACGACCTTCCCCAGCGTGACCGAGCCCACGAGGTCGGCGAAGCGTCCCTCCTCCAAAGGGGCCAGCGAGCCGGACGTCCCCTCGTCGTCGTCGGTCTCGCGGTCGGCCTCGACCTCGAGGGTGCTGGGCGCGTCGAGCAGGTCCACCAGCGATGAGTACGACAGGCGGCGCAGGGGGGCGGGAAGGGTGCGCCCACCCAGGGTCGCGACCTCGCGGGCCAGCGCTCGCGGGACGACCACGGGCGCCGGGGGCTCGTCCTCGTCGCGGGCGAACAGGTCGGGATGCTCCTCGGCCAGGGCGCGCCAGCCGTCACGCGAGCGCACGATCGGGTCGCCGCCGCGGGTCGTGGGCCACACCCAGACGATGTTCTGGTACATGGCGCGGGTCAGGGCCACGTAAGCGCGCCGTAGGCCCTCGCTGACGTCCAGAGCGCGCCCGACGCGTCGGCCCGCATCGCTCGCCGCGCCGAGGTCCACCACCGAGACCCCCGTACCCGCGGGATCGTAGGCGCGGTAGGAGACCACGGAGTCTCGACGCGAGTAGTCGCTCAGGTACGGGACCAGGACGATCGGGAACTGCAGTCCCTTGGCCTTGTGCACGGTCATCACGCGGACCGCGCTGCGGTCGTCCTCGATCCGGCGCACGAACGCGCCGCCGGCGACCTCGGTGTCGGGAACGTCGCCCTCCTCGCGGGCGTCCGTCGTCTCGAGCAGGTCGATGAGCTCGGCCAACGAGTCGAGGGGGCGCGAACGCAGGATCTCGGACAGGTGGACCAGATCGGTCACGTTGCGCTCGGCGCCCTCGTAGCGCGTGAGGCGCACCAGGACGTCTGACTCGTCGACGACCGCGTCGAAGAAGTCGTGGCGGGGGCGCGTGGCGAAGATCTCGCTCCAGGCCACCAGCGATGCCTGCCACGGGCCCAGCCAGCGATCGTCGCCCAGGTGCGCGTGGATCTCGCTCAGGGGGCAGCCCCCGAACCAGGACTGGGCGAGCAGGCGGGCGCTCGAGGCGCGCGCCGGGCGACTTACCGCCCGCAGCAGGGAGGCCCACTGCGCCGCGGCCTCCGAGGCAAAGACATTGTCCCCACCGAGCAGGCTGACGGGAACGCCCTCACGCTGTAGGGCGCGCGCCACGTCGGCCGCGTGTTCGTTCGCGGTGACCAAGACGCAGATGTCGCGGTAGTCGACCGCGCGGACCTGACCGGTGTCGGGGTCGGGGATCTGCTCGCGCCCCACCTTCGCGCGCACCACGCGCACCAGGTCCGCGAAGGCCCGCGCGCGGACTTGGGGTGTCTGGGGCGCCTCGACCTCCCGGTAGCGCCACGGGGGCCCCAGCGCGTCGCCGAGATCCGCCCGCGGACCGCCCGCCCGCACAGGTCGGTAGCTGATGGGGGTGGTCGCGACGCTCAGGTCCTCGGTGACGGCGACCGGCTCGTCGTCGAGGTCGATCCCGAAGTCGGTGCCCGCGAAGAACAGGTTCGCCGCCTCAACGAACCTCGAGGTGGAGCGGAAGTTGGTCGTGAGAACGTGGGCCGAGCCCTCGGGAACGGCCTCGCGGTAGACCTGGACGTCACCGCCGCGAAAGCCGTAGATCGCCTGCTTCGGGTCGCCCACCCCAACGTAGGCGAGGAGGTGGCCAGCGTGGGCCAGGGTGGTGAAGATCTCGAGTTGCAGCGCGTCGGTGTCCTGGAACTCGTCGATCAGCAGGACCTTGATCGTCGAGGCGAGCAGCGCTGCGTCGCGCGGGGTCCGCAGGCGGGATGCGAGGCGCGTGAGCATGTCGTTGTAGTCGTGCCAACCCAGCTCGGCCTTGCGGGCCTCGGTGATGTCGCGGGCCCGCGCGATCACCTCCGCCAGCGGACCCTCGACGCCGGGACGCCCCGAGTCGAGGAGCTGCGCGGTGGGGTTGTGCGCGAGGCGGGTGAGGGCGCGCAGCGCCCGGTTGCGGTAGCCGTCGATGGCCACGAGATCGGCCAGCGAGGCGGGAGACAGGCAGCGGACCGCCTCGTTGAACACGCTGGCGAGGTAGGTAGCGGACCCCGTCTCGTCGGTGACCTGGTCGATCGGCTCACCGAGGAGCGCCAGGCTGCGCTGGGCGAAGGCGTGGATCGTCGAGATGCGCAGCTGGCCGTAGTTGGCCAGGGCGTGGCGTAGCGCGGCGCGCTGGGCAGTGTCGCGCCCCCCGGCGGGCTCCAGCGCCAGGGCGGCCGTGAGGCTCGCGCGGATGCGCACCTGGAGCTCACGGGCCGCAGCCTTGGTGAAGGTGACGATCACGAGCTCCTCGGGCAGGACGGCACCCGAGGCGAGGTAGCGCGCGGCGAAGTTCTCGATGTTCCACGTCTTGCCCGTTCCCGCGGACGCCTCGAGGGCCCACAGCCCCGGACCGGTCGGGACGCCGTCGGCCGCCACGTCGTAGCTCGCACTACGCACGGCTGGCCTCGAGGGAGGTCCAGACTCCGGACTGGGCGAGGGCCGGGACGTCCAGGTGGTACCGGAGGAGCCCGCGCAGCGCCTCGTACGTGGCCGGGACCGACCAGATCCCCTCACGCTCATTCAGGTCCGCCGCGCGCAGGTGACCGAGCGTCAGGCGCCAGTAGGGGTCGCGCAGGAAGATCCGGCGGCTCGCGCGCCGGTAGGGGTCACGCTGCTCGATGTCGGCATCTGTGATCTCAGCGGATTCTCCACCGCTGCGAACCCGGCGCGGTTCCCAGTCCGGCTCCCACGGCAGCGGAGCGGCCAGATTGTCGCGGTACAGTTCGGCGAGCCGGGCGAGGGTCTCGAGAGGGTCGTGGGCGTCCCGATCGACCCGCAGACCTTGATAACGGCCTGAGACCGCCCTGGTCCTCTTGTCGATCGACTTCGCGATGAGCACGACCTCGAGGGGGTCGGGAAGGCTGGCGCACACCAGGACCGCCCGGGCCCACAGGGGCAGCAGGTGGCGCAGGCGCGGCGTCGCCTCGATCACCTGGACGAGCCGCAGTCCCCGCTCGGACTCCCATAGGTCGAGCGCACCCGAGAAGGTGGTCAACCCCTCGGACGTGGGGACGGCGACGGCGAGGTGGCGATGGCGCAGCACGGCGCCGTCGGTCGCCGCGTCCAGGAGCTCGCCGTAGCGCTCGACGAGTCGGGCGACCTCGTCGAAATCGCTCAGGGGCTCGGGGGGGATCCGCCCGGAGCGCACGAGGGCGTCGAAGCCGGCTCGGTCGACGGCTCCACCGGCCCCGCGCGCCGCACGCCACAGTTCCTGCACTGTCTGGTAGCGCACGAGTCCCTCGAAGGTGGCGTCAACCTCGTCCACGGAGTCTGGCGCCGGTGGAGCGAGGGCGATACCCAGGGACCGCTCGGCATGGACACGGCGAGGGTTGACGAGGAAGCGCACGACCTCGTCCAGCGCGAGGTGGGCAACGGGCGCATCGCGCGACACGTCCAGCCGTTCGTTCGACGCGAACTCCTGGCGCGGCGCGCTCGTGCCCATGTCTCGCTCGCGCGTCGAGAAGGACCACGGTCCCGCGAGGAGTCCGTGGCGGCGTAGGTCTCCGAAGACTGTCGTGTCCTCGGGATCGAAGGCCGCCTCGTGGAAGCCGTGCCGGCGGTGGCGCGTCACCAGGATCGGCTCGGCGCCCTGGTCGTTCACGAGCGCGCCCAGGGCCTCGGACAGCTCGCTGCGCACGGTGCCCGCCGGGACATCGAGACCGTCGGTCACCGAGACGCCGTTGCGCAGGATCGTCACCCGCTCGCGAGCCATCAGGAGCAGCTCGGCCAATCGTCCCCGACCGTCGTCGAGCGGATTGACGTCGCCGGGTCGCGCCTGGAGGCGCCGCAGGTCGTCGCGGTCGTAAGGCTGGCCGACGAAGGCGTCCTCGTCGAAGCCCAGGACGTAGATCGACCGAAAGGGGATCCACCGGAGGGTGTCGGGCGACGTGATCGTGAGACCACCGGTCGTCAGATCACCGATCCAGCCCGACGTGGAGATCGCATCGTCGAGGACCGCGAGGAACTCCTCGACGCTGATGGTGGCCTCGGAGTCGTCGACGGCCCCGCGCAGCCCCTGCAGATCCGCCCGTAGCCGGTCGACGTCGCCTTGCTCATCGGGTCCCGCGAGGACGAACGCCTTCAGGAGGCGATCGAACCACGCGAGCCATTCACGCAGGGACGTCTGCTGCCACGACGCCATGATCGTCTCGGTCAACTCGTCCAGGAACGAGGTGAGTTGGGCCAGGATGCCGTAGTGCGCCGCGAGCACCTCGGCCGGTAGGAGTCCACCCGGCGCCGCGCGTAGCCCGGGGTTCTCGATGATCACGCCCAGGTGCAGCCGGCGCAGGCCCGCGGCCCACGTGTTGGTCTCGCCGAGGGCACCGACATCGAAGCGCTGGCGATGCGCGGCGTTCAGTCCCCAGCGAACGTCGGCCTCGAGGGTCCAACCAGCCAGGAGCTCGGCGGCGTCATCTCCGAGCTGGAGTCGGCGACGCACCGCGGGCTCGTCGAGCAGGGCGAGGACCTCGCTGCGCGCGCAACGACCGCGCAGGACTTCGAGGAGGTGAGCCACGGCGCGACGGTAGAGACTCGTGCTCGGACCGGTCGGGTCGACGATCGTGTAGGCCAGTGCCGGCTGGTCAGCGCCGTCGCGCCCGCGGCGACGTGGTCCGAGCACGGTGCGCACGAGGGGAGCGAACCGGGACACGTCGGGGCACACGACGAGGATGTCGGACTCGCTCAGCGTGGGATCCTCGCGTAGCTCGTGGAGCACGGCGTCGCGCAGGACTTCTGTCTGGCGCATTTCGCCAGGCGCGAGGTGCTCGGTGATCGAGGCGTCACGCGCGCGGGGGAGGGGCGCCTCATCGTCGCGCAGCAGGCATTGGAGAGCCCCGAGCACGCTTGCGGGCGGCTCGGGGCGCGGAACTGGAAACCAGCCCTCGGTGCCCACCTGACGCCGTAGCGCCTCGAGCACGGGCACGTTCGAGGCGGCCAGCCCTCCCCAGAGCTGCAGGGCGGTCGAGGTCCATCCGTCCTTGGTCGTCGGGCGGGAGGGCGCCCCGGCGCCAACGGCGTCGACGACGTACACGTCGACTTGCAGGTGGTCACCGAGACGCGACAGGGCGTCGACGTAGCGCTGGCCACCGGGGAAGACGCTCAAGCCGAAGATGCTCAGACGGTCGCGAGCGGGCAGCTGGTCCACGTACTCGTCCAGATGGTCCCACGCCGGCGTCCAGCGCTCGACGGGCGAGGGGCACCGCGCCGCCAGTCGCGCGTGCAGTGCCAGGAAGAGGTCGCGCTGCAGCGCCTCGAGGTCGGACCCGCCGCCTCCCGCTCCGGCGATCCACCCCTGGATCAGGTCCGGTCGCCACACCAGATACCGGTCGAACAGGTCGGCGTAGTGGCGAGCGCGCTCGAGGCTGGGTCGCCCCCCGGGCCCCGTGAGCGCGGCGCGCCCGCTCTCCGTCCCGGCGAGCGCCAGGATCTCGAAGGCGAGCGACGGGAGCGACCACGGGTCCACGTGCCGGCCCGTGGTCGCGAGCAGGTGCGCATCGAGGATGCGTGCGGTGATGCGCGAGGGGAACTCGTGACGCCAGTTGGCGACGATCCCGTCCGTTGCGGCAAAGCGTCCCCCCTGGACACCGATCGCCCGGCTCACCTGGGCCGTCAGCCACCGCCGCGACCCCGCGGACGGGGTGACGATCCACTCGGGCGCGAGTGCCCGCTCGCGTGCGGTCGCGAGATGGCGCGGCGCGGCCAGGTTCGCGATGAGCGGCGGCGCGAGGTCGGCGAAGGACCCACCGACGTAGACCCGCAGCAACCGGCACTCCCTTCGTCACCCGACGTCGCGACCCTACCAACGGGGCGTCACCTTGCCGGGGAGGGAGGGGTCAGGCCGCCGCCTTGGCGCTCGGCGTCACACCGCGCGCACAGGGCAGCGCGTTAACCGCGCCCCAAGGGACGGCACGCGCTCGTCACCGCGCCAGAGGCGCCGCGCACCGTGAGCGTCGCGCTGCGCGCAGTGGCGTGGGCGAACCAGTGAGCACCGTCCACGACCACCCTCCCCGAAGACCGGACCCGTGCCGTCGACGATGCGACGACCGCGCTGTGGGCCAGGGCGCGGCAGTGGGCATCCCGGTAGATCCGGACCAGCACCTGGGACACGTTGCGGGCTCCCGGTACCGACCACCGGACGATGAGTCGTGATGGTGTCGCGACCTGGGCGGTGAACGCCAGTCGCCCGGAGCCCCCTCCCAGCCTGAGAGTGGTCGGGGGGTGTCGCGCCGCGCCGCGCGCCGGTGTCCAGGGCGTGGCCAGGAAGCGGGCCTCCTGAGACCAGGTGAACACCGTGGCGGGGGGTCGTCCGCGCGTCGAGGCGACGATCGCGGCCACCGAGGACACGCCGCCGACGACCGTGACTGCTGCGCCCATCTCGCAGGTGCTGCACGAGAGACCCGTGTCGCGCCCCAGCAGCACGTCGCGATGGCCCCAACAGCCCGGCGCGGTCGCACTCGTGCAGTCGACGTTGACGGTCGCGCCCGCGCCTCCCCATCCGTCGTCGTAGACGAAGGCGTAGACGGCGTCGAGGGCGTCGACGCTTCCCGATCCCCAGACGCTTCCTGTGCCGTGGGTCCCGAGGGGGAAAGCCGCCGGCGCCAGGGGATCGACCTCGAGGAGGGCCGCGGACTGGGCGGCGGCATCGAGCTGCGCGTTCAGCCCGCGGTACGGGGGAAGACCGCGCGCGAGGCGCTCGAGGTCGACGACGACGAAGAACTGCTCGGCCGCCGTGAGGGCGTCCCAGTTGCCCGGAAGCGATAGCGCCGGGAGGCCCTCGGTGGCGCGGGCGTGGTCGAAGGCGCGCAGCATGACCGACGTGCATCGGTCGCTGGTGCTCCACGGGCCACGCGCCGCGCTGCGACATGCGCCCGAATCCCACGGGTTCGGTGTCTCGACGATGTTGACGGCGGGATGGGCTAGAGCACCCGCCGCGCCGACGCGCGCACCCACGAGCAGCCCGCCGACGGCCAGAGCCGAGGACAGGGCGAGGGCCCACCAGCGATGCGTCACGACGCCTCCCCACCGTCCCCGGGCGCGCGGAGCCCGAAACGGCGTGGCGAGCGTAGCGGTGCCACGAGCGCACGGGGCCGCGACGTCGACGTGCCGATCCCGGAACGTGGGTGCGACCTGCGAGGACGCGCAGACCCGGAGGCGCTCGAGCGTTGGACGCTCAGCGACCGGGTCACAAGTGCGGTGACGGGCCATCCTCGCGTCCGGGCGCGAGGATGCGCGCCGCGTGAGCGCCGAGCCGCAGCCGGTGCTCGGGGTCCGCTCCCGCAGCATCGATGGCGCCGCACACCATGGCAATCCTGGTCCGGATCTCGTCGAGATCGCCGGATCCGCGTGTCGCGAGGGAGCCATCGCCCGCGGAGGGGGTGTCGAGGAAAGTCACGACCCGCTCGAGGAGGTCGGACGGGTCGGGTCGTCGCGTGGCGACCGACAGCGCCTCGCGCAACTGGGCCAGCAGGGGCGGCGACATCGCGAGCGCGCGAGCGAGAGCTCGCAGGCGCCCACTCGGCGTCGCGGCGGGGTCCGCGAGCTCGACGCCGCTCACCAGGCGATCGAGAGCCTCGCGCGCCAATGCCGCGAGCAGGGCGCCGCGATCGGGGAAGTGGCGGTACAGCGTGGCCTGCCCCACGCCCGCGCGCAGCGCCACCTCGTGCAGCGGCGCGTCGACGCGAGTGGCGAACAGGTCGTGGGCCGCGGCCAGCAGCGCGGCGCGGTTGCGCTCGACGTCGCGACGACGGGGGGCGCCCGCCGCGGGGACAACCTCGTCTTTCGCGGCCACGGGGCGATGTTAGGCAGCCCGATTGGCTGACCCGGGAACCTCGGGCGTGCGGCACGCGTCGCTCGTCACGAGGCGCTCGGACGGGCTGGTCAGGCGCGTCGCGGTCGTTGTCTACCATGGTGCCGAGGAGGACCGTGGCGGACCTTGTCTTTACCACCTTCAAGAACCGGTCTGACGCGATCGTGCTGGCCGACGAGGTGGCGCGCCAGCTCCACCACGAGGGCGTCACGACGGCGGTCCGGCTGCTCGACGAGGATGCGGACGTCGCGCCCGCCATCGGCGAGGAGACGCTGGTGGTCAGCCTCGGGGGTGACGGGACGTTCCTGAAGTCGGCGCGCCTGGCCCACGCCCACGGCGCCCGGATCCTCGCGGTCAACCTCGGTCGCCTGGGGTTCTTGCTCTCGGTCCCGTCGTCCGAGGTCCTCGACGACGTCCGGCGGGCACTGCGCGAACCCTCGACTGTCGACCGCCTCGCCCTCGACATCGAAATGCCCCAGGACGGCTCGGGGCAGTTCGCCCTCAACGAGGTCGTGCTGGAGCGCTCGTCGGCGGGACACATGGTCCGCGTGCGCTGCTACGTCGACGACGAGGAGTTCCTCACGTACTCGGCTGACGGCGTTCTGGTCGCGACCCCCACGGGGAGCACGGGCTACAACTTCTCGGCCGGTGGACCCGTCGTCGATCGCGACCTGGAGGTCATGGTCCTCACGCCCGTGGCGCCGCACTTCACCATCGACCGCTCCATCGTGGTGAGCGGTGACCGGACCATACGCCTCGTCTCCCAGAGCCGCGGGGGCGTCGTCGTCGCCGACGGCCGCACGCTCGGATCTCTCGCGGCCGGCGAGGCGGTGATCGTCAAGCCCAGCGCCCGTCCCGTCCGCGTCGAGGACTCCCACCGCTACCGGCTCGGCGATCGTCTGCGGGAGGGTCTCCGCGAGGGACATGCCTAAGGCACAGCTCCTCGAGCTGTCAGCCCGAGGTCTGGCGCTGATCGACGAGGCCCAGATGGAGTTCGCCCCAGGGCTGAACGTCCTGACCGGCGAGACCGGTGCGGGGAAGACGTTGCTCGTGGGTGCCCTGTCCCTGTGCCTAGGCGCCGACCTGCCCAGTGGCGACGTCGCCGATGGGCTGCGCGTGGCGACCCTGTGGCGGGACGCCGCGGGCGCCGAGCGGGTGCTGGCCCGCGAGCTGAGCCCCTCGGGCCGCCTGCGCAGCGTGCTCGATGGGCAGGTGGCGAGCGCCGAGGTCCTCCGCGACACCGCCGAGGACCTCGTGGTGATCCACGGGCAGCGCTCCTCGCTGCGCCTGCGCAGCCGCAGCGCCCTGCTCCCCCTGCTCGACCAGTTCGGCGCGGTCGACACCGAGGCGCTCGAGTCGGTCCGCACCCGGCTCCGCGCCGCGACCCGACGCCGCGTGGCACTGGGTGGTGAGCCCGAGGCGCGTCAAGCGGCGCGCGAGCTCATGGCCTATCAGCTCGACGAGCTGCGCGACGCGGCGATCACCGGTCCTGACGAGCTGACCGACGCGCTGGCCGCGCTGGAGCGCTGGCAGCGCCGCGAGGCCCGCCGAGCCTCGCTGGTCGAGGCGCTCAAGCGCCTCGACGGGGAGGACGAGGGGTCGGCGCTCGCTGAACTGGCCCACGTCGTCTCCTTGCTCGGCACCGTCGAGGGAGCCGATAGATCCGTGGAGCAGGTACGCAGCGCCCTGGAGATCGGTCGCGACGCCGCGCACGAACTGCGCTCTCTGGTCGAGGACGACGACCTCGACGCGTCTGCGGTGGCAGCCCTCGAGGAGCGTGTCGGACTGCTGCACCGGCTGTCGCGCAAGTACGGCGGTTCGCTGGAGGCCGCGCTGGCAACGCGAGAGGAACTCGAGCGTGCGCTCGCGCGACTCGACGAGGAGGAGCGCGAGCACGCACAACTCGACGAGGAGTTGCGCGAGCTCGAAGACCAGGAGCGTGAGCTCGCGGCGAGTGTGCGCAGCGCTCGGGCCAGCGCAGCCGAGCGGCTCGGCGGTGACGTGACGGCTCAACTCGCCCGCGTCGCCCTGGCGGGCGCGACGGTGCGCGTCGCGGTTGCGGGGGACGATGGTGCGGACGTGCGGATGTGGGTGCGAACCAATCCGGGCCGCCCCGAGGGTCCGGTCGAGGAGATCGCGAGCGGCGGTGAACTGAGCCGCCTGCTGCTCGCCGTCGCCCTCGTGGTCACGACCGACGAGGCCGTCGAGGTGTTCGACGAGATCGACGCGGGGATCGGGGGCGCGGTGGCCGAAAGGATCGGCGAATGCCTGGCCGAGCTGGCCCAGACGCGCCAGGTGGTCGTGGTGACGCATCTGGCGACGGTCGCCGCGCGGGCCGATCGGCACTTCGTGCTCGAAAAGGAGGTCCACGGCGGCCGCGCGGTGACCCGTGTGCACGAGGTCGTGGGCGACGCGCGGATCGACGAGATCGCGCGCATGCTCGCGGGCGCCGGCGCCCTCAGCGAGTCGCGCGCGCTCGCACGTCGGCTCCTGGACGGGCAGGAGGGTGGTCCGTCCCACGGGGGGTCACCGCTAGACTGAGGGTCCGTGGAGAGGTCGGTGACGGAGACGAAGTTCGTTTTTGTCACCGGAGGCGTCTCGAGTTCGCTGGGCAAGGGGCTCACGGCCTCGTCGCTGGGCCGGCTGCTCAAGTCCCGCGGCTTCCGGGTGACCATGGTCAAGCTGGACCCCTACCTGAACGTCGATCCCGGCACGATGAATCCTGGGGAGCACGGTGAGGTCTTCGTCACCGATGACGGTGGCGAGACCGACCTCGACCTCGGGCACTACGAGCGCTTCATCGACGAGTCCCTCAGTCGCACCTCCAACAGCACGACGGGCTCGATCTACTCGACGGTCATCGCGCGCGAGCGCCGCGGTGACTACCTGGGCAAGACCGTCCAGGTGATCCCGCACATCACCGACGAGATCAAGGAGCGGATCCGTCGTGCCGGCGCGTCGGGCGCCGACGTCGTCATCGTCGAGATCGGCGGGACCGTCGGGGACATCGAGATCGTCCCGTTCCTCGAGGCCATCCGGCAGTTCCGGCGCGACGCGGGCCGGGGCAACGTGTGCTACGTGCACCTGACCCTGGTGCCGTACCTGGCGCCTTCGGGAGAGCAGAAGACCAAGCCCACGCAGCACTCGGTCACCGAACTGCGCTCGCGCGGCATCCAGCCCGACGTCATCGTCTGCCGCTCCGACCAGCCGATCTCCGAGGGCCTCAAGCGCAAGATCTCCCTGCTGTGCGACGTGCCCATCGACGCGGTGATCTCGGCCATCGACGAGCCGAGCATCTACGACATCCCCGTCGCCCTGCGCCACGAGCGGCTCGACTCGATCGTGTGCGAGACCCTCAACATGGACCTCGAGAAGCACCCCATCGACCTGAGCGCCTGGAGCGAGGTCGTGCGCCGGGTGCACAACACCTACCGGCGGGTGCGTATCGGCGTGGTCGGCAAGTACGTCACCCTGCCCGACGCCTACCTGTCGGTGGCCGAGGCCATCCGCCACGCCGGTTTCGCCTTGGGAGCTGACGTGGACATCGATTGGCTCGAGGCCGAGCGCGTGCCCGAGGAGATCGACGCCGAGCAGCTCGCCCAGCTCGACGGGATGATCATCCCGGGCGGGTTCGGCGAGCGGGGGATCGAGGGGATGATCGCCGCAGCGCGCATCGCCCGCGAGCACGAGGTGCCGCTTCTGGGCATCTGCCTGGGGATGCAGGTGATGGTGGTCGAGTTCGCGCGCCACGTCCTGGGCCTGCCCGACGCCCACTCCACCGAGTTCTCGGTCACCACCTCGGCGCCGGTCATCTCGCTGATGGCCGAGCAGAACGACGTCGTCGACCTCGGCGGGACCATGCGCCTGGGTGCCTACCCGGCGCTGCTGACGGAGGGCTCCCAGATCGCCGAGCTGTACCGCGCAACGGTCGTATCCGAGCGCCACCGTCACCGCTACGAGTTCAATCTGCGCTACCGCGAACAGTTCGAGGAGCACGGGCTCCGTTGCTGCGGGATCTCACCCGATGGGCGACTCGTCGAGTTCGTCGAGCTGCCCGGGCACCCCTACTTCGTGGGGACCCAGGCGCACCCCGAGTTCAAGTCACGCCCCGACCGGCCGCACCCCCTCTTCGCCGGGCTCCTGACGGCCGCGGTCGCGCGGGCCGAGGGTCGCGTTCCCCACCTCATCGATCCCGCGGTGGTCGACGTCGCCCCGTGAGTGAGTTTCACATCACCGCGACGTCCACCCAGTACACGTCGCGGGTCTTCGCGATCGAGCGTCGGACCATCGAGTCCGAGGGGCGAGCCTTCCACCGCGACGTCGCCGTCCACCCCGGCGCGGTCGCCATCCTGGCCGTGGACGATCAGGGCCGCGTCGGCGTCCTCCACCAGTACCGCGCGACGGTCGATCGCGTGACGACCGAGATCCCCGCCGGGACCCTCGACCACGAGGGCGAGGAGCCACTGGCCGCGGCCCAGCGCGAGCTGGCCGAGGAGCTCGGCTGCACCGCCCGGAACTGGCGGCTGCTCGCGCGGCTCCTGGTGTCGCCGGGTTGGACCAGCCAGGTGATGCACGTCTTCGAGGCCACGGGCATCGAGCTCGGTCCTCGTCGACCCGCCGGGCCTGAGGAGGCGGCCTCGCTCACCGAGTGGGTCGCGCCCGAGGTCCTCTTCGCGATGGTGCGCAGCGGCGAGCCCACCGACGCCACGCTGACGGTCGCCCTGCACGCCCTGGCCGACCATCTGCTCGCCGATGGCTGAGGCCGCACTCGACGAGTACGTCGTGTGGCTCACCGTCGAGCGCGGAAGGAGCCGGGCGACCGTTGCGGCCTATCGGCGCGACCTGCGTCAGTTCCTCTCCTTCGTCGCGCCGCGCGGGCCCGGCGAGGTCACGAGCACCGACCTCGAGGCCTACGTCGCGGGCCTACGCGCCTCGCGGGCGCCGGCGTCGGTGGCGCGGGCGATCGCCGCGCTGCGCGGCTGGTACGGGTTTCTCGTCAACGAGCGCTTGGTCGAGGTCGATCCCACCGACCACCTCCGGGGACTGCGGCGGGTCGCCTCGCTGCCCAAGCCGCTGGCCGAGGGGGAGGTGGCCCGGCTCCTCGACGGGGTGCCGGGCGCGACACCGCTGGACCGGCGTGACCGCGTGCTGCTCGAGCTCCTCTACGGGACGGGCTGTCGCGTCTCGGAGGCCGTCGGGGTGCGCCTGGGCGACGTCGATCGTGCCGAGGGCCTCATCACGGTGGTGGGCAAGGGCGACCGCCAGCGGCTCGTGCCCATCGGCACCGCGCTGGCCGTCGCCCTCGACGCCTACGATGCGCCGGGCGGTCGCTCGGGGCTGGTCGGGGCGGGACGGGCCACGACGCTGCTCCTCAACCGGCGCGGGGGAGCTCTCAGCCGCCAGGGAGTCGATCTGATCATCGCGCGCCACGCTCTGCGCGCGGGCATCGAGCGCCGGCGCGTGAGCGCCCACGTGCTGCGCCACAGCTGCGCGACGCACATGCTCGACCACGGCGCCGACATCCGTGTGGTCCAAGAGCTGCTCGGGCACGCCTCGATCGCCACGACGCAGGTCTACACAGCGGTGTCCACCCGGTCCCTGCGCGAGGTCTACAGCCGCGCCCATCCCCGCGCCCGGGAGTAGGCGTGTCCTCCTACGTCTACTTCCTGCTCGCGGTGATCCCGTCGATCACCCTGCACGAGGTCAGTCACGGCTACGTCGCCTACCACTTCGGCGATCCCACGGCCAAGGAGGCGCACCGCCTCACGCTCAACCCGCTGCGGCACCTCGACCCCTTCGGCACGGTGCTGCTGCCGATCCTCCTGATCTTCTCGGGGCTGCCCGCCTTCGGCTACGCCAAGCCCGTGCCGGTGAACGTGTCGCGCCTGCGCAACCCCCGGCGCCAGACGCTTTACGTCTCCCTCGCGGGCCCGGCGATGAACGTGCTGCTGTCGGCGGTGGGCTGGGGCCTGTGCGAGCTGGCCATCCACGTCACCCAGCAGGTGTGGCAGTTCGACCTGGGCGAGTACCTCGGCCTGGTGAACCTGACCCTGGCCGTGTTCAACATGCTGCCCATCCCGCCGCTCGACGGCTCGGCGATCATCGAGCAGTTCGTCCCACGCCGGCACCTGCCCAACTACTACCGCCTGCGCGCCCGCGCCCTTCCCATCGTGATCGTCGTGATCCTGCTCGACTCCCTCGTCTTTCACGTGGGCACCAACGGGCTCGTCGACCTCCAGAACTGGTGGCTGCACCTGCTGGTGTGAGCCCCTCAGCGCCCTCGCGTCAGCCCAATGGCCTGGGCGGCGCGCGCGTACGTGGCGCTCGCCACCACTGACGCCTTCGCGGCGCCTCTCGCGAGGACGTCGTCCAAGGCGTCGTTCTCGCGCAGCGCGCGGTAGCGCGCGGCGATGGGCGTCAGGCTCTCGACCATGAGCTCGGACAGCTCGCGCTTCAGGTCGCCGTAGCGCTGGTAGCGCGCGGCGACGGTGCGCGGGTCGGAGCCCTCGAAGGCCGCGAACATGTCCAGGAGGTTGGCCAAGCCCGGCTTGCGATCCCAGTCGTAGACCATGGCGCCATCGGTGTCGGTGACGGCCTTGGAGATCTTGCGCGCGATCGCGTCGGCCCTGTCGTCGAGGTAGACGGTGCCCAGCTCGCTGGCCACCGACTTGGACATCTTGCGCGTGGGGTCCTGGAGGTCCATGACCCGGGCGGCGGACGCCGGCGTCACGGCGCGCGGCACCTGGAACGTCTCGCCGTAGCGGTTGTTGAATCGCTCCGCCAGGTTGCGCGCCAGCTCGAGGTGCTGGCGCTGGTCGTCCCCCACGGGCACGTCAGCGGTGTCGTAGAGCAGGATGTCGGCGGCCATCAGGACCGGATAGGTGAGCAGCCCGGCCCGCACCCCGTCTTGGAGCGCGGACTTCTCCTTGAACTGGGTCATGCGCGTGAGCTCGCCGTAGCTGGCGACGCACTCGAGGAGCCACGCCAGCTGGGCGTGATAGGGCACGTGGCTCTGGACGAACAGCGTGGACACGTCGGGATCGATCCCCGCGGCCACGATCCACGCGGCGATCTCGCGCGTCCGCTCGCGCAGGATCTCGGGCTCGACGGGGTTCGTCAACGCGTGCAGGTCGACGATGCAGTAGAACGCGTCGGAGGTCTGCGCGGCCACCCACTGCTTGATCGCGCCCAGGTAGTTGCCCACGTGGAGGTCACCCGAGGGTTGGATGCCGGAGAAGACGCGCATCGTCCAATACTACGAGGGGTGCTCGCGAGGCTCCTCCAGTAGAGTTTCGCCGTGACCTACGTCGTGACGACGCCGTCCTTCCACGGTCCGCTCGACGTGCTGGTCCAGATCGTCGGACGGCACGAGATCGATCTCCTGGACCTGCCGCTCGCACCCGTGGTCGACGAGTTCGTCGCCCACCTCGTGGACCCGGTGACGGTCCTGGACCCCAACGAGGTCTCCGAGTTCCTGCTGCTGGCCGCGATCCTCGTGGAGCTGAAGAGCCGCCAGCTGCTCCCGGTTCCCGAGGAGCAGGACCTGGACGACGAGCTGGTGGGTTGGGAGGAGCGCGACGTCCTGCTGGCCCGACTCCTCGAGCTGCGCACCTACGCCACCGCCGCCGACCACCTGGTCGCCTTGATCGAGTCCGCCGACCGTTCGGTGCGCCGCCAGCGCGGGCTCGACGACGGCTTCGTGGCCGAGCCGCCGGACCTGCTCGCCGGGGTGCGCCCCGCCGACCTCGCCCGCGCCTTCCTGCACGCGCTGGCCGAGAAGCCGACCGCCCTGGTCGCGCTGGACCACGTGACCGTCGACGCCGTCACCGTGGCCGAGACGGTCGCGATCCTGGCCCAGCAGCTCCCCGCGATGGGTCGCGCCTCCTTTCGCGAGCTGACGCGCGGCCTGGGCACGCGCATCGAGCTCATCGTCCATTTCCTGGCGCTGCTCGAGCTCTGCAAGCTGGGCCTGGTCGATCTGGGCCAGGGGAGGACCTTCGGGGACCTCGAGGTCGCCTGGACGGGTGCGTCGCGAGACGTGGACCTGGGGAGGATTGACGTCTATGAGGGATGAGGACTCGCTCGAGCAGCGACTCGAGGCCCTGGTGTGCGTGGCCATCGAGCCGGTGAGCAGCGAGGAGCTGGCCGATGTCGTGGGCGTCGAGGCGTCCACGGTGTCGCGCGTCCTCGGGGCCCTGGCCGAGCAGTACCGCGAGGAGCGCCGGGGCTTCGTCCTGACGCCGCTGGCCAGCGGGTGGGTCATGGCCTCGGCCCCGGCGATGGCGCCGTGGGTGTCGCGTTTCGCCTCGCGCGGGATGTCGACGCGCCTGAGCTCGGCGGCCCTCGAGACGCTCGCCATCGTTGCCTACCGCCAGCCCATCAGCCGCGCGCAGATCGCCGCCCTGCGCGGGGTCAACGTGGATGGCGTGACCCGGCTCCTCGAGCAGCGCGGCTACATCGAGGAGCACGGTCGCGTGGCTGGCCCGGGCCAGTCGATCCTCTACGGGACGACCGACCACTTCCTGGATCGCCTGGGCCTCGCCTCGCTCCAGGACCTCCCGCCCATCGAGCAGTTCCTCGCGCCGCTGGCCGCGGCCGAGGAGATCTCCGAGGACCTGCTCCCCGGCGCGTCGTAGTGGCCGAGGAACGCGTCCAGCGGGCCCTGGCCCGCGCCGGCTACGGCTCCCGACGCGCCTGCGAACTGCTGATCCGCGACGGTCGCGTGACCGTGGGCGATCGCACCGCCGAGCTGGGCGACCGCGTGGACGCCGAGCGCGAGGCCGTCCGCGTCGACGGCCGGCTCGTCCTGTTCGGCCAGGAGAGCGTCTACCTCCTGCTCAACAAGCCCGCCGGCGTGGTCACGACGGCCAGTGACCCCCAGGGGCGACGCACGGTCCTGGACCTTATCACCAGCTCGGTGCGGGTGTTCCCGGTCGGCCGTCTCGACCGCAACTCCGAGGGTCTGCTGCTCCTCACCAACGACGGGCGTCTCGCGCACCTCCTGACCCACCCGAGCAGCCACGTCCCCAAGGAGTACCTGGTGCAGGTCAGCGGGGACCCCTCCGCCGCCGACATCCGGCGGCTACGCGAGGGCGTCCTGCTCGACGACGGGATGACGAGCCCGGCCCAGGTGAGTCGCGTGGCGCCTGGCGTGCTGCGCCTGGTCATCCACGAGGGCCGCAATCGCCAGGTGCGGCGCATGTGCTCGGCGGTCGGACACGAGGTCCAGCGACTGGTCCGCACCCGGATCGGACCCATCCACGACGCGTCGCTGCCGCCCGGGTCGTGGCGCGCCCTGAGCGCGCTCGAGGTGCGGCGGCTCGTCGAGTCGGTTGGCCCCGAGGCCGACGCTCCCTCTACGATCGCTCCATGACGGATCGGACGGTGCGCGCGGTTCGCGGTGCCACGACCTGTGCCGCCAACACCGCCGAGGCGATCGGTGCGGCCACCACCGAGCTCTTGGGCAGCCTGATGGAGCGCAACCGGCTGGACCACGACGACCTGATCAGCGTGATCTTCACCGTGTCGCCGGACCTCACGGCCGCCTTCCCGGCCACGTCGGCGCGGACGATCGGCTTCGGGGACATCCCGCTGCTGTGCGCCACCGAGATCGACGTCCCCGGGTCGATGCGGCTGTGCGTGCGGATCCTCATGCACGTGACGTGCGACGCGGCCGCGGAGATCCACCACGTGTATCTCCACGACGCCCGGGCTCTGCGCGATGACCTCCCGGAGTAGACGTCGCGCCCACGTGATCGGCCTGGGCCTGATCGGCGGCTCGGTCGCGATGGCCCTGTCCCAGCGGGACTGGGCGGTGACCGGCTCCGACGGGGATCCGGTGGTCGTCGCCCTGGCGCGCGAGCGCGAACTGATCGACACGACCGAGCCCGCGCCCGACACCGAGCTCGTCGTGGTGGCCACGCCCGCCTCCGCCGTCGCGGCCGCGGCCCGCGACGTTCTGCGCGCGCTGCCCGGCCCCGACGTCATGGTCACCGACGTCGCGGGAGTCAAGTCCAGCATCGTCGCGTCGGTGAGCGACCGGCGCTTCGTCGGCGGCCACCCCATGGCCGGCTCGGAGCAGCGGGGGATCGCCGGCGCGCGAGCTGACATGTTCGCCGGGTGCACGTGGGTTCTCACGCCCACGCGCGACACCGCGCCCGAGCTCTACTCGCGACTCCACGGCGTGCTGCGCGACCTCGGCGCGAACGTTCTGGCCCTGGACGCCGCCGATCACGACCGCCTGGTGGCCTTGGCCAGCCACGTGCCGCACCTGCTCGCGAGCGCCCTCATGAACGAGGCCGCCGACGTCGCCGAGCAGGACGCCGTCCTCCTGCAGCTCGCGGCGGGGGGGTTCCGCGACATGACGCGCATCGCCGCGGGCGACCCCGGGATCTGGCCCGACATCCTGTTCGAGAACCGTGATGCCGTCCTGGCCGCGCTGGGCTCGCTGCAGCGGCGCCTGGGCGACCTGGAGCGGACCGTGGGCGACAGCGACGAGGCCGGGCTGCGCGATGCGCTGCGGCGCGCGTCCACCGCGCGGCGCCAGCTCCCGGGCCGGGCCCTGCGCGCCGACGAGCTGACCTACCTGCGCGTACCGGTCTCGGACCGACCCGGAGAGCTCGCCGGGATCACGACGGCCGCCTCCGAGCTGGGGGTCAACATCTACGACCTGGAGATCGCCCACGGGATCGAGGGCGTCCGTGGCACCCTGCTGCTCGCCGTCGAGGCCGAGCGCGCCGACCTGCTGGCCGCCGATCTGCGCTCCCGGGGCTTCACGGTCGCCCACGAGGTTCCCTGATGCGCTGCGTCGAGCCGGCGACTCGCCTGCGCGGGCGCGTGCGCGTCCCGGGCGACAAGAGCGCGTCGCATCGCGCTGTGCTGCTCGCGGCGCTGGCCGAGGGATCCAGTCACGTGACGAACCTCTCGCCGGGTGAGGACGTCGGGCGCACGATGGGGATCGTGACGGCCCTGGGCGCGCGGGTCGAGTCGTCGCCGGCGGGCGCGCTCGTCGTGGGCCCGTCGCGGCTCGCTGCGTCGCCCACTGCGCTCGAGTGCGGGAACTCGGGGACGACCATGCGCCTGGTCGCGGGGATGGCCGCGTCGATTCCCGGGACGCATCGGCTGGTGGGCGACGCGTCGCTCTCCCAGCGACCCATGGACCGCGTCGCCATCCCGTTGCGCGAGATGGGAGCCCGGGTCGAGGGGCAGGGGGAGCGCTGCACGGCACCCCTCGTCGTCGAGGCGCCCGGTGCGCTCGCGGCGATCGACTACGCGGTCCCCGTGCCCTCGGCGCAGGTGAAGTCGGCCATCCTGCTCGCGGGACTCGGCGCCGAGGGACCCACGACGGTCACCGAGGCGGTCCGCACCCGGGCGACCACCGAGACGATGCTCGCCGCCGCCGGGGTGCGCGTGGAGACCGAGGCGCGCGGCGCTGGGCGACGCGTGCGGGTCTGGCCCGGACGCCCGCGACCCCACGACTGGTCGGTGCCGGGCGATCCTTCCCAGGCCGCGTTCTTCGTGGTGCTGGCCGCGGTCCACCCCGACGCCCACATCGAGATCCCGGGCCTGGCCGACGAGCCCGAGCGCCTGGGCTTCCTCGCCGTGCTCGAGCGCATGGGCGCCGACCTGGTGCGCGAGCACCACGACGGCGTGCTCGACGTGGTGGCGCGCTCCTCGACGCTGCTGGCCACGACCGTCGACGCCGCCGAGATTCCCTCGGTCGACGAGGTTCCCGCGCTGGTGGTTGCCGCGGCCGCTGCCCGGGGCGTCAGCGCCTTTCGCGACGTGGGGGAGCTGCGCATCAAGGAGTCCGATCGCTTCCGGGGCAGCCTCGAGCTGGCCGAGGCGCTGGGATGCCGGGCGTGGTCCGAGGGGGACGACCTGTTCATCGAGGGCCGCGACGGTGCGCGCTTCGCCGACTTCACCCTGGACGCGGCCCTCGACCACCGTCGCGTGATGGCCGCCGCGGTGGCCGCCGTGTGCGGACGGGGGGGATGCATCGCGGGCGACGACACCGTGGCCACCAGCTTCCCGTCCTTCTTCGACGAGCTCGGGGGACTGACGTGAGCCGCGTGATCGTGGCCATCGACGGACCAGGCGGCTCGGGGAAGTCGACGGTGGCCCGCGGTCTGGCGGCGCGGTTGGGATGGGCTTACCTCGACACCGGCGCGATGTATCGCGCGGTGACCGCCGAGGTTCTGCGCACGGGGCTGCGCCTCGACGACGAGGACGCCATCGCCCGCCTCGCCGCCGCGTGCGTCATCGCGACGGTGCCGCGGGTGACCATCAACGGCCGCGACGTCCACGAGGAGGTCCGGGGCGATGCGGTCAACGCCGCGGTCTCGGCCGTGGCCGCGATCCCGGCCGTGCGCGTCGCCATGGTCGCTCGCCAGCGGGCGTGGGCCGACGCGCAGCCGGGCGCGGTCGTCGTCGAGGGCCGCGACACCACCACCGTGGTCTTCCCCCTGGCGACGCTCAAGGTCTACCTGACCGCGAGCTTCACCGAGCGCGCGCGTCGCCGTGACGACGAGGACGCGGGAGCGCTCGGTCGCCGGGACCAGGCCGATGCCGACCGCCCGGTCTCGCCCTTGCGGCGCGCGGCGGGCGCCCTGGTCATCGACACGACGAACCTGTCGGTCGAGGCCGTCATCGAGGAGATCCAGTCGTGCCTGAGAACGTCGACCTGATCCTCAATCCCGCGCGCACGCCGCTCTACCGCATCGCGGCGGGCCTGCTCTCCACGGCGGGAACCCTGCTGTTCCGGCCCCGGGTCACCGGGGCGAGCAACATCCCCCTCACGGGACCCGTCGTCATCGCCCCGGTGCACCGCTCCGACCTCGACTTCCTGTTCACGCTGTTCATCTCCCCGCGCAAGGTCTTCTTCATGGCCAAGGCGGAGCTCTTCGGCGTCCCGGTCCTCGGGACGGTGCTGCGCCACCTGGGGGCCTTCCCGGTGGACCGCTCGGGGACGGACCGCGAGTCGCTGCGCCTCGCCGAGGAGGTGCTGCACCGGGGTCACGCCCTCGTGCTGTTCCCCGAGGGCACCCGACGCGGCGGCCCCGTCGTGGGCGAGATCCTCGATGGCGCGATGTTCATCGCGAGCCGCACGGGCGCGCACGTCGTGCCCGTGGGGATCGGGGGGAGCGAGCGGGCGATGCCGCAGGGCGCGCGCATGGTGCGCCCCGCGCGCGTCCGCCTGGTGGTCGGCCCGCCGCTCGCCGCGCCTCAGGCGGCGGGGCGCGTCCCGCGCTCGGCGATCACCGCAGCCACCGCCGAGCTGCGCGCCGCCCTGCAGTCGGTGCTCGACGCCGCGTGGTGAGCTAGCGCTCCCGCCACCAGGTGCCGAGCACGACGCGCGTGTAGCGCCAGCCGAACAGCCAGTTCCGGCCCTTCTTCGTCGTTCCCGCCTGGCGCGGGTGCCAGACCGTGGGGACCTCGGTCGCCCGCCAGCCGCGCTTGAGGCAGGTGATCAGGAGCTCGGCCGTCTGGTACTGCTCCTGGCGCAGCCGGTCGATGACGTCGGCGAGCATCGTCACGCGCAGGGCGCGGTACCCCGTGGAGGTGTCGGTCAGGTTCGCGCCGGTCATGCGGTTCATGATGAAGGAGAAGAAGCGCACGCCGAGCTTGCGGAACCGGTCGCTCGTCTCGTCCACCCCCAGGCGGCGCGAGGCGACCACGAAGTCCGCCTCGTCGCGCAGCAGCGGTGCGAGCAGGCTGGGGATCTCGGCGGGGTCGTTCTGCCCGTCGGCGTCGAGGGTCACCACGTAGCGGACCTGGCGCTCGATGCACCACCGGTAGGTGACCCACAGCGCGACGCCGTGCCCCAGGTTGGTCGGGAACTCGATGACCACGACACCCGGAAAGGAGCGCGCGATGTCGGCGGTCTTGTCCGAGCCGCCGTCGACGACGACGAGGGTCGTGTAGGGCTGGCCGTCGATCGTGGCGGGCATCTGCTCGAGGACGGCGCCGATGGCGCCCTCCTCCTCGTAGGCGCAGATCGAGGCCACGATGGGCTGGGGGACCAGGTCGGGGTAGTCCTGCGACGCCCGGGCGAGGGCTTGGTCGATGACGTACTCTCGCAGCCCCGCGAGCCGCCGGGACTCCAGATCCTCCGCCATCACACTCCTCTGTGTGCTCCGTGCGCCCGCGCGGGCGCGATCGTCCAGTCTACCGCCCGCCCACGTGTCCCCTCGAGAGCACGCGTCCGGGCTCCAGGACGTCGGCGGCCGCCACGTGGCGGTCGAGGGCCGGATCGGCGTCGTTGACGGGCCGTCCGAACGAGACGTCCAGCAGCGCGCTGAGCGAGCGGACCAGCTCGCGCAACTCGGGGGGCGGGGGGAAGTACTCGTCCTCGTCGGTGGTGCGCACGATCTCCACGCCCTCGCGCGGCGCCAGTGCCGCGATCACCTCGTCGACGAGGTACTCAGGGGCCGACGCCCCGGCCGTGACGGCGACCACACCCGCGAGGTCGTCCTCGAGCTCGTCGGCGCCATTGACGCGCAGCACGCGCGCCGCGCCCGCCGCGGCGGCGACCTTGGCCAGGGCGACGGTGTTCGACGAGTTCGCCGAGCCGATCACCACCACCGCGTCGGCGCGGTGGGCGATCTCGCGCAGCGCGGCCTGGCGATTCGTCGTGGCGAAGCACAGGTCGCTGCGGCTGGGGATCCAGATGTCGGGGAAGCGCTGCTCGATGGCATCGCGCACGTCCTGCCACTCGTCGAGGCTCAGCGTGGTCTGGCTGAGCAGCGCCAGGGGGCCCGCCAGGTCGGGCAGCGCGGCGACGTCCTCGACCGTCTCGAGCAGGCGCACGGCCTCGGGCGCCACGGCCATCGTCCCGACCGCCTCCTCGTGGCCCTCGTGACCGACGTACAGCACGGTGTAGCCCTTGCGGGCGCGGACCTTGAGCTCGTGGTGCACCTTGGTGACCAGCGGGCACACGGCATCGACGACCACGCGCCCGGCACCGCGGGCCGCCTCGATCACCGCGGGGGGCGACCCGTGCGCGCTCAGCATCACCGGCGCCCCGGCGGGCACCGCCGCCACGTCGTCCACGAAGATCACGCCCAGCGCCCGGAAGTGGGCGACGACGTGCCGGTTGTGGACGATCTCGTGGTAGCAGTACACCGGCGGCTCGAAGATCCGCACCATCCAGTCCAGCGCCTTGATGGCCTTTTCCACCCCCGCGCAGAAGCCCCGGGGCTCGGCCAGCAGCACGCGGTCGACGGGCACGCGACCAGCCTACCGACCGCTCTCGGGGCGTTCTCCGCGGGGCCACCACTAGGCTGTCGTGGTGACGACGGCTCGCATCGCGACGCTCCAGCCGGGCTCGCCGGCGGACCGGGCCGGAGCCCGCGTGGGCGACGAGTTGGTCAGCGTCAACGGGCGCAGCCCCAGTGACATCATCGAGTACCAGCAGCTGGTCGACGGTGCGGAGGTCCGCCTCGTCGTGCGCTCGGCCGACCGCCCGCTGGCGCGGCGCCTGCGCATCACCAAGGCCGAGGGCGAGCCGCTCGGGCTGACGATCGACTCGGCCGTCTTCGATCGCATTCGCACCTGCGACAACCACTGCACCTTCTGCTTCATCTACCAGCTGCCCAAGGGGATGCGCCGCTCGCTCTACGTCAAGGACGACGACTACCGCCTCTCCTTCCTCTACGGCAACTACACGACGCTGACGCGCTTCACCGAGCTGGACCTCGAGCGCGTGGTCGAAGAACGGCTCTCGCCCCTGTACGTCTCGGTCCACACGACCGATCCCGACCTGCGGGCCCGCATGCTGCGCAACCCGCGCGGGGCGACCAGCCTGCGCTGGCTGCGCGAGCTCCTGCGCGCGGGCATCGAGGTCCACGCCCAGGTCGTGGTGTGCCCGGGCATCAACGACGGCGACGCGCTCGAGCGCACGCTCCAGGACATCGTGAGCCAGTACCCCGCGCTCCGCTCCGTGGCGCTCGTGCCCCTGGGCATCAGCCGCTTCTCGGGGGAGCCCGACCTGCGCGCGCACGACGCGTCCTCGGCGCGCGCGGTCCTCGACCTGCTCGGGACCTACCGCGGCCTGGCCACGGAGATCCTCGGGCGTCCGCTCTTCTACGCGAGCGATGAGTTCTACCTCGTGGCTGGGGTCCCCTTGCCCCCGGTGGGCGAGTACGAGTCGCTCGACGAGGCCGAGAACGGCATCGGGATGTTCGCCTCCTTCGCGCGCAGCTTCGCCGAGCGCCGCGCGATGGCCACCCTCGGCAGCGGGTTCTTCCAGTCGGTCGACGGCGCTCCGGCCTGGGGCTACCGGGCGGTGCGCGGCGAGGCCGCGGGGGCGGGCACGGGGACGGTGCGGGTGCTGACCGGGCAGTACGCGGCCCCGCTGCTGCGGGCGCTGCTCGACGCCCACGGGTACGACGTGCCAGTCGTCGAGGTGCCCAACGCGTACTTCGGAGGCAACATCAAGGTCGCCGGGCTCCTGACCGGCGAGGACCTGAGCGCCGTGCTGCGCGAGCAGCCCGCCGATGGGGTCTTCCTGCTGCCCGACGTCACGCTCTCCGAGGGCCGCTTCCTCGATGGGACGACGCCCGCTGACCTGCCGCGGCCCGTGCGCACGGTCACCACGACGGGCGTCGCGCTGCGCGAAGCCCTCGATGCGCTCGTGGGGGTACCCGCGTGAGCCCGCGTCGCGTCGTCGTGGTGGGTCGCCCCAACGTGGGCAAGAGCTCGCTGGTCAATCGTCTGGCGGGCCAGCGCATCGCCGTGGTCGAGGAGCACCGCGGCGTCACGCGCGACCGCAAGGTGATCCCCGTCGAGTGGGCGGGCGCCTCCTTCGACCTCGTCGACACTGGTGGGTGGGTCGAGCGCGGCGACGACCTCGAGCGCAAGGTGGCCGGCCAAGCCGCGCGGGCCCTCGACGACGCGGACCTGGTCGTGGTGGTCGTCGACGGGGGCACGGGGGCCGTCGAGGAGGACCTCGCGGTCGCCCAGTGGGTCCGCCGCACGGGTCGCGACACGCTCCTCGTGGTCAACAAGGTCGACGCCGCGGCGCACGAGGCGGCGGTCTGGGAGTTCCTCGGGCTGGGGCTGGGCGAGCCCGTGGGCGTGAGCGCCTTGCACGGCCGGGGAGCCGGGGACCTGCTCGACGTGATCGTCGGGCGCCTCGGGGGGCCCGACGCCCCCGCGTCCGATCCCGACACCGCGGTGGGGGAGCCGTCCGACGAGGCTCTGCGCGTCGCCATCGTGGGACGGCCCAACGTGGGCAAGTCGACCCTGTTCAATCGCCTCGTGGGCGAGGAGCGCTCGGTCGTCCACGACCTTCCCGGCACGACGCGCGACGCTGTCGACACCCTGATTGAGACGCCCGAGGGCCCGATCCGCATCATCGACACCGCGGGCATGCGGCGGCGTGCCCGGACCGAGCCGGGGCTCGAGACCTACGCGGTCCTGCGCAGCCTCGAGGCGCTCGACCGGGCGGATCTGGCGGTGCTCGTCATCGACGCCACCGTGGGGGCGACGGGCCAGGACCAGCGTCTCGCCGAGCGCATCGCCGCCGCGGGCTGCCCGGCGGTGGTGGTGCTCAACAAGTGGGAGCTGGTCGACGCCGACGATCGCGCCACGACGATGGCCACGCTCGACGAGCGGCTCGCGTTCCTCGGTGACGCCCCGATCCTGCGCACCTCGGCCCTGACCGGGAGAGGCGTCCATCGTCTTCTGCCCGCGCTGCACCAGGCGGCGACCGACTACGTCAAGCGGATCTCCACGGGCGCGCTCAACCGCGCCATGCGGGACCTGCAGGCGCACCACCCCTCGCCGACCGGGCGCGTGCGCTACGCGGTCCAGGGGGCCACCGAGCCGCCCACGATCACCCTGTTCGCGTCGGGGCGTCTGTCCGCCCCGTACCTGCGCTACCTGGAGCGGGGGCTCCGCGAGCGCTTCGACCTGGGGGCCTCGCCGGTGCGCCTGCGCGTGCGCACCGAGTAATGGCCGCCTGGTGCGAACACTGCGACCGGCCGGTGACCGGTGAGGCGTGCGAGGTGTGCGGTCGCGCCGTCGAGGCGCCCGTGCGCGAGCCCATCCCCCTGCGCTGGAAGTTCTTCCTGGTGGCCTCGGTGATCTATCTCGGCTACCGCCTCTATCAGTTAATTTCCTGGCTGGCCCATTAGTCCCAAGGAGGCGTCATGCCCATCTACGCACTCGGCGACCGCATCCCGACGATCCACGCCGACGCCTTCATCCACCCCGACGCGGTGGTGATCGGCGACGTGCACGTGGGTGCCGACGCCTCGGTGTGGCCCGGGGCCGTGCTGCGGGGCGACTACGGGACGATCCTGATCGGGGAGCGGACCTCCATCCAGGACGGCACCGTCGTCCACGCGGTCAGTGAGTTCCCCACCGTCGTGGGGGCGGACTGCGTGATCGGCCACATCGTGCACCTCGAGGGGTGCGTCGTCCACGACGGGGCGCTCGTGGGCAGCGGGTCGGTCGTCTTGCACCACGCCCACGTGCGCACCGGTGCCACCGTGGCGGCGGGCGCCGTGGTGCGCAACCGGACCGAGGTCCCCGAGGACGCGCTGGCCGTCGGGGTCCCGGCGACCATCAAGGAGGGCGCGAGCGACCGAGCGGCGATTGCCGAGGCGGTGGCCCTCTACGTGGCCAATGCGCGCCGCTACCGCGAGCAGCTCCGTCGGCTCTAGCCCTCGGTGCTGATCGCGACGAGCCGCTCGAGCGCGGTGGCCGCGCGCCCACTGGTGACGCTCTCGCGCGCGAGCTCGTAGCCCTCGGGCAGCGAGGACACGCGGTCGGCGGCGAGCAGCGCCAATGCGGCGTTGGCCAGCGCGACGTCGGCGACGGCGTCGTGCGTCCCGCCCACGAACCGCCGGACGACACCGACGTTGTGCGCCACGTCACCACCGCGCATCGCGGCGGCCCCGTGGTGGCGCCCGAGCAGCGCGCCCGCATCGACGCGCTCGCGGCGCACACCCTCGGCGCTCACCGTGAGCACCTCGGACTCGCCGTCCAGGGTCAGTTCGTCCATCCCGTCGCCCGCACTGACCAAGATGGCCTTGGTGACGCCGCGCGACGCGAGCACCTGGGCCATGGGCCCGAGGTTGTCGGCGTGCGCCACGCCCACGACGAGGCGCCGCACGCCCGCGGGATTGGCCAGGGGGCCCAGCACGTTGAAGATCGTGCGGAAGTTGAGCGTGCGCCGGATCGGCGTCAGGTAGCCCAGGGCGTGGTGGTAGACGGGGGCGAAGATGAACCCGATGCCCGCCTCGTGCACGCAGCGGCGGATGGTCGCGGCGGGTACGTCGAGGCGCACGCCCAGGCCCTCGAGCACGTCGGCGGCGCCCACCGACGAGGACGCCGCGCGGTTCCCGTGCTTGGCGACCGGGACTCCCGCCCCGGCGACCGCCAGGGCCGCCATCGTCGAGATGTTGACCGTGTGCAGCTGGTCCCCCCCGGTACCCACGATGTCGACCGCGTCCACGTCCAGCTCGAAGGTCGTGGCCGCGCCGATCATGGCGTCGACGAAGCCGGTCATCTCCTCGGGCGTCTCTCCCTTGACGGTGAGGGCGGTCAGGAAGGCCGCGATGTGGATGGCCTCGATCTCCCCGCGCAGGATGGCCGCGAGGGCCTGGCGAGCCGTGTCGCGGTCCAGGTCGCCCCGACGGACCAGGGGCGCCAGGACCAGTGGGCCGAACGTGGCGCTGTCGACGAGCGGACCAGACGCGGGAGGGTCGCTCGCCATGGAGCAACCCTAGTCGGGCCCTGTGGGGCGCCCGGTACCATGCGGTGGTGCCACGCAGCTACCTCGACGACATCGTCGCGGCCCATCGGCGCCGCGCCGCCGCCGACGATCGCGACTGGCGCGCCCGCCTCGGCGCGGCGATCCCCCGCCGCCCGACGCTGCGCGCCGCGCTGCGCGCCGAGCACGTCGCGGTCATCGCCGAGGTCAAGCGGCGCTCGCCCTCGCGAGGTCCGCTGGCGCCCGATCTCGATCCCGGCGCGCTGGCCGCGGCCTACGAGGCCGGGGGTGCCGCGGCGGTGTCGGTGCTGACCGACGAGGAGTTCTTCGGCGGCTGCGCCGAGGACCTGCGGCGCGCCGTGGCCGCGACGCGCCGCCCGGTACTGCGCAAGGACTTCGTCGTCAGCGAGAACGACGTGCTGGACGCCGCCAGCTGGGGGGCGGCCGGGCTCCTCCTGATCGTGGCCGCCCTGAGCGACGACGCCCTGGCCCGCCTGCTCCACGTGGCGCGCCAGCTCGGTCTCGACGCCCTGGTCGAGGTGCACGACGAGGCCGAGCTCGAGCGCGCCCTCGCCGTGGGGGCGGATCTCGTCGGGATCAACCAGCGCGACCTGCACACCTTCGCCGTCGACCAGGAGCGCGCGCTGCGCGTAGCGGCCCTCGCCGACCCCTCCGTCGTGCTGGTGGCCGAGTCGGGCCTGCGCGACGAGCGCGACGTGGCCGCGCTGGCGGCCGCGGGCATCGACGCCGTGCTCGTGGGCGAGAGCCTCGTCACGAGTGAGGATCCCGAGGCGGCCGTGGCGCGCCTGGCCGCCGTGGCGAGGCACCCACGTGGATGAGCCCGTGCTCACGACACCGCTGATCAAGCTCTGTGGCTTGATGCGCGAGAGCGACGTCGACGACGCGCTCGCCGCGGGTGCGTCGGCCCTCGGTGTGATCCTGGCGCCCTCGACGCGGCGCGTGACCCCCGAGCAGGCGTCGCACCTCTGCCGGCGCGTGGCGGGGCGCGCGCTGAGCGTCGCCGTCTTCCGCCAGGTCCCCGAGTCCGCCATCGCCGCCGACGTCGCCCAGGTCGCCCCCGACGCGGTCCAGTTGCACGACCCTCCCTCGAGTGCGCTGCTCGACGAACTGCGCGGGCGGGGCTGCCTGGTGCTGCGCGCGCTGGCCAGCGCCGACCCCGGGCTCTCTGACCTCGACGACGAGCCCTTCGACGGCATCCTGCTCGACGGCAGCGAGCCGGGCAGCGGACGGGTGCACGACTGGGGCGGCGCCACCCGCCGCTCCTGGCGCCGACCGCTGATCGCCGCGGGTGGGTTAACGTCCAGGACCGTGCGGGAGGTCGCGAGCTGGTCCTGGGTGCGGGGCGTGGACGTGTCCTCGGGGATCGAGCGTGCGCCGGGGGTCAAGGACCCCGAGGCGATGCGGGAGTTCGTGCGCGAGGCGCGCGCGGGATTCGAGGAGGGGCGGTGAGCGACGCGGTCATGGGCCGGCCCGACGAGTCGGGTCGCTTCGGCGAGTTCGGCGGGCGCTTCGTGCCCGAGGCCCTCGTCCCGGCGTGTCTCGAGGTCGAGGAGGCGTTCGTCGCGGCCTGGGGTGACCCGGCGTTCCGCGACGAGTTCCAGCGCACCCTCCAGGAGTTCGGCGGTCGCCCGACACCTGTGACGCCGCTCGATCGCCTGTCGGCGCGGCTGGGGCTGCGCGTGTACGCGAAGCGCGAGGACCTGGCGCACACCGGGAGCCACAAGCTCAACAACGTCGTGGGGCAGGCCTTGCTCACGCGCCGCATGGGCAAGCGGCGCATCATCGCTGAGACGGGGGCCGGCCAGCACGGTGTGGCGACCGCCACGGCCGCGGCCCGCTTCGGGCTCGCCTGCACCGTCTTCATGGGCGAGGTCGACACCGTGCGCCAGGCGCTCAACGTCTTTCGCATGGAGCTCCTGGGCGCCACGGTGGTCCCGGTGCGCACGGGGAGCCGCACCCTCAAGGACGCCGTCAACGAGGCGCTGCGCGAGTGGGTCACCTGCGTCGAGGACACGCACTACTGCCTGGGCTCGGTGATGGGTCCCCATCCGTTCCCCTGGATGGTGCGCGAGTTCCAGAGCGTCATCGGGACCGAGGCGTCGGCCCAGATGCGCGACCTCGGCGTCCCCGCGCCCGACTTCGTGGTGGCCTGCGTGGGTGGGGGATCCAACGCCGCGGGGATCTTCGCCGGCTTCGCCGACGGGCCCAGCCGACTCATCGGCGTCGAGGCCCGCGGGGGCTCGGCCATCGTCTACGGCGCCCCGGGCATCCTGCACGGCATGCGCTCCCTGCTGCTCCAGGACGACCACGGGCAGATCACCGAGGCCGAGTCCATCTCGGCGGGGCTGGACTACCCGGGCATCGGCCCCGAGCACGCCTACCTGGCGTCGACGGGTCGCGCGCAGTACTACCCGGTTGGCGACGAGGAGGTCATCGACGCGCTGCGGCTGCTCAGCGAGGTCGAGGGGATCATCCCGGCGCTCGAGACGGCCCACGCGATCGCCTGGCTGGTGCGCGAGGCGGGACGCGAGGTTCCCCGCGGGTCGAGCGTCCTGGTCAACCTCTCGGGCCGTGGCGACAAGGACGTCGCCCAGGTTCGCGACATCCTGCGGGGCGAGGGTGACTGAGCTCGAGCGCCGCCTGCGCGCGCTGCGCGATCAGCGCCGCGCCTTCGTCCCGTACCTCATGGGCGGCATGAGCCCGCGCTGGCTCGACCATCTCGAGGCCCTGGTCGCGGCCGGCGCCGACGCCCTCGAGGTCGGGCTCCCGTTCTCGGACCCGATGATGGACGGTCCCGTGATCCAGGAGGCGGCCCTGCGGGCCCTGGCCGCGGGTACCACCATCGAGACGGTCGCCACCGGCATCGCCGAGCGCCACCTGCCCGTGCCCGTCGTGGTCATGACCTACTACAACGTCGTGCACCACCTGGGGCTCGAGCGCGCAGCGTCCCTCCTCAGCGAGGCGGGGGCCCTGGGCACGATCCTCCCCGACGTGCCCTTGGAGGAGATCGGGCCCTGGAAGGACGCCAGCGCTGGTCCCGGTCTCGCGACAGTGCTGCTGATCGCCCCCTCGACGCCTCCGGCGCGCGTCGCGCGGGTGGCCGGAGCGAGCGAGGGCTTCGTCTACGCGGCCGCGCGCATGGCCGTCACCGGCCACGCCGAGGGGACCGGCGACGCGCAGCGCGTGGTGCGGGCCATCCGCGCGGTCACCGACACACCGACCTACGTGGGCATCGGCATCTCGACGCCCGCGCACGCCGCCGCCACCGCCGAGTGGTGCGACGGCGTCATCGTTGGATCGGCTCTCGTCGAGCGCGTCCTGGAGTCCGACGACCCCGCGGCGCTCGAGCATGCCGCGCGACCCTTCCGCGCCGCGCTCGACTGACCCGGAACTCCTGGAATCCTGCGGGCGGCGGGACTTTAGTCCCTAATTTTGGCGATGACCAGGTTCATTGATCGTGAACAAGTTCACGAACGCGGCGTGACGCAAAGCCTCGGGCGAGTGGGGCGCCGGTGATAAATGACTAGTGAGCCGTCAAGACGTGACGGCTCGCCGTGTAAGAAAAATTGGGGGTTAATCCATGGCAGACGAACACAAGGTAGCTGACCCGGGTCCGCTCGGCTTGGCGGCGTTCGCCACGACGACGTTCGCCCTAAGCAGTGCCAATGCGCACCTCTGGGGCGAGGCAGGGGCCACTGCGGCCGTGTCGCTCGCGCTGTTCTACGGCGGGTTGACGCAGTTGTTCGCCGGAATGTGGGAGTTCGTACGGAAGAACACCTTTGGCGCGCTCGCGTTCAGTTCGTACGGCGCGTTCTGGCTGTCGGTTTACGCATTCATCAACTTCCAGAAGGGTTCAGGGGCCTCGCTCGGAGTCTTCCTGCTCTGCTGGACCATCTTCACCTTCTACATGCTGATCGCGTCGTTCAGGCTGAACACCGCCTTGGTCGCGATCTTCGTCTTCCTGTTCGTCACCTTCATCTTCCTGACCATCGGGAACTGGGGTGCCGGGCACGAGAACATGGTGAAGATCGGCGGGTGGCTGGGCATCATCACAGCGCTGATCGCCTGGTACACGTCGGCGGCGGGAGTCATCAACGACACCTTCAAGAAGGTCGTTCTCCCGGTCGGTCCGCGCGGCTAAGGTACTGGGCACTGGTGGCATGCCACCGGACCCAACCGCCAACAGCGCCCGGGCATTCGGCTCGGGCGCTGTTGGCATTCTGAACGCAAACGTCCTACGCTGCGCTCATCGATCTCGGTGAGCGATACCGCAGTACTTGAACCACAACCTTTTTTTCCATTGGGGGATCCATGACCGAAGCAAAACTCGAAGCACTCTTGAAGGAGAGCCGCTCGTTCCCGCCCAGCGCGGCGTTCGCGGCCAACGCGAACGCCCAGCCCTCGATCTACGCCGAGGCCGCGGCTGACCCGCAGGCCTGGTGGCGCACGCAGGCCGATCGCCTCACGTGGGAGCACGCGCCCACCACCACGCTCGAGTGGGACCTTCCCTTCGCCAAGTGGTTCTCCGACGGGACGATCAACGCGAGCGTGAACTGCCTGGACCGCCACGTCGCGGCGGGCAAGGGCGACAAGGTCGCCTACTACTGGGTCTCGGACATCGAGGGGGAGTCGCGCACCATCACGTACCGGGAGCTCCTCGCGATGGTCGCCAAGGCGGCCAACGCCTTCACCGAGCTCGGCGTCAAGCGCGGCGACCGGGTCGCCGTCTACCTGCCGATGATCCCCGAGACGGTGGTCACGATGCTGGCCATCGCGCGCATCGGCGCCATCCACTCGGTGGTGTTCGCCGGCTTCTCGGCCGACGCCCTGTCGAGCCGCATCCTGGACTCGGACTGCCAGTACGTGGTCACCGCGGACGCCGCGATGCGCCGCGGCACGCCGAGCCCCCTCAAGCCGGCGGTCGACGAGGCGCTCCAGAGCTGCCCCAACGTCAAGACCGTCGTCGTCGTGAAGCGCACCGGCGCGGACATCAACTGGGTCGAGGGCCGCGACCACTGGTGGGACGACGTCATGGCGCCCCAGAGCGATCAGCACACGCCCGAGTTCTTCCCGGCCGAGCAGACGCTCCTCATCATGTACACCTCGGGCACGACGGCCAAGCCCAAGGGGATCTTCCACACGACCGGCGGCTACCTGACGCACTGCGCGGCCACGTACCACTACATCTTCGACCACAAGGTCGACACCGACATCATGTGGACGGCGGCCGACATCGGCTGGATCACCGGGCACAGCTACATCGTCTACGGGCCGCTGGTCGCAGGTGCGACCCAGGTGATGTACGAGGGGCTGCCCGACTCGGGCGGGCGCGACCGGTGGTGGAAGATCATCGAGGAGTTCAAGGTCACCAAGCTCTACACCGCTCCCACGACGATCCGCACCCTGATGAAGTGGGGTGACGACCTGCCCGCCTCGCACGACCTGTCGAGCCTCGTGCTGCTGGGAACGGTCGGCGAGCCGATCAACCCCGAGGCCTGGATGTGGTACCGCAAGAACGTGGGCCGCGACAACTGCCCGATCGTCGACACCTGGTGGCAGACCGAGACCGGCGGCATCATGGTGACGCCGCTGCCCGGGATCACCGCGACCAAGCCCGGAGCGGCCATGACCCCGTTCCCCGGGATCAGCGTCGACGTGGTCGACAACGAGGGTCACTCGGTCGGCAACGGCGAGGGCGGCTACCTGGTCGTCACGGCGCCCTGGCCCGGGATGACGCGCGGCATCTACGGCGACCCCGAGCGCTTCAAGGCCACGTACTGGGAGCGGTTCCCCGGCATGTACTTCGCCGGTGACGGCGCCAAGCGCGACCCGGACGGCGACATCTGGCTGCTGGGCCGCATCGACGACGTCATGAACATCTCGGGTCACCGCCTGTCGACGACCGAGGTCGAGCACGCCCTGGTGGGGCACCCCATGGTCGCCGAGGCGGCCGTCGTGGGCGCGTCGGACGAGACGACCGGTCAGGCCATCGTGGCCTTCGTCACGCTCAAGCTGTCGGCCGAGCAGGCGACCCAGGACCAGGCGCCGCTGATCGAGGAGCTGCGCCAGCACGTGGCCAAGACGATCAGCCCGATCGCCAAGCCCCGTCAGATCATCCTGACGCCCGACCTGCCCAAGACCCGCTCGGGCAAGATCATGCGGCGCCTGCTGCGCGACGTGGCCGAGCACCGCACCCTGGGCGACGTGACCACGCTGACGGACCCGACGGTCGTCAACATGATCGCCGGGCTCCTGGAGACCAACGGCTCCGAGGACTAGCGCGCCTTCGACTCCTAGCCTCCGCACCGGGGGCTAGGAGTCGAAGCCCACGCCCAGTAGGTCCAGCAGGCGCAGCCACGCGTTGCGCCGTCCCTCATGCTCGTCGGCGCGACGGATCGCCGCCTGGGTGATGCGGATCAGCAACCAGCGCAGCGGCTCGGGCGGGAAGGGGAGAGGCCGGCGGCGCACCATCGCCAGGCGCGTGCGCTCGGTATCGAGGCCGTCGAGCAGGTCGAGCAGGGTCGCCGCGCCGAAGCGCGTGGCGCCCACCCCGAGTCCCGTGTAGCCGAGGACGTAGGCCACCTTGCCGCCGTGCGCCGTGCCCCAGAAGGGGGAGAAGCGCGTGCACGTGTCGATGGCGCCGCCCCACGCGTGAGTGAAGCGGACGTCGCTCAGCTGGGGGAACGTGGTGAGGAAGTGACTGGCCAAGGTGGCGTAGGTCTCCGCGTTGAACTCGTACTCGCGGCGCACCCGACCCCGGAAGTTGTAGATGGCGTCCCAGCCGCCAAAGACGATGCTGCCGTCGCTGGTGAGCCGGTAGTAGTGGAACCGGTTGCCGGCGTCGGCGACGCCCTCGCGCCCGCCCCAGCCGATGCGCGCCATCTGCTCGGCGCTCAAGGGCTCGGTGACGAGCTGGTAGTCCCACACGGGCACGATGTACTTGCGCACCGAGCGCACCAGCGAAGGGAAGACGTTCGTCGCCAGGGCGACGCGCGGGGCGGTCACCGCCCCGTAGGGGGTGTGCACGCGCATCGCGTCGTCGACGTCCTCGATCCACTCCACCCGCGAGTTCTCGTGGATCTCCACGCCCAGGTCCAGGCAGGCGCGCTCGAGACCCCACACCAGGCGGGCCGGGTCCACCAGTGCCGTGCCGTCGGGATCGTAGATCCCCCCGAGGTAGGTCGGCGAGTTCACCCGGGCGCGGATCTCCTCGGCGCTGAGCACCTCGACGTGATCGCCCAGTGCGTTGCGGCGCGCCGCCTCCTGCTCCATCTCGCGCATCTGCCAGGGTGCCAGGGCCGCGCGCAGCTCGCCGGTGCGCTCCCAGTCGCAGGCGATCCCGTAGCGCGCGATGGTGTCCTCGATGCCGTTGAGGTTCTCGCGTCCCAGGCGCTCGATCTGCTCGATCTCGTCGGGGAACCGGCGTGCTCCGTTGTTGAACCCGTGGGTCAGCGAGTAGGAGCAGAAGCCCCCGTTGCGCCCCGACGCCCCCGCGCCGGTCTCGTGCTGCTCGATCACCACGACGTGCCGGCTCGGATCGCGCTCCTTGGCCAGCAGCGCCGTCCATAGGCCGGTGTAGCCGGCCCCCACGACGCACAGATCGGCCCCGACCTCGCCGATGAGGGCCGAGTGCGACTCGGGCTCGAGGGGGTCGCTGTCGAGCCACCACAACTCGGGCTGCACGTCAGCCAGATGACGAAGGACTGACGGACTCTTCCTGTCCATGACGCTCCAACCTGCGGTTGGACTCACCCTCTCTAGGAACTTCCCCTTTCGCCCGGTGCCCGGGCGAACGCCAGTGTCCACCAGCCTCTGGGTCCATGTTACCGACGCCCGCGCGCGCCGGGCGTTACAGCGTGCGCGCCCGCTCCAGCTGGCTGGGCCAGGACACGCGCTCGCCGAGCGCCTCGGCGGCGTTGAGCGCCCAGCGCGGGCTGCGCAGGAACGCGCGCGCGAGCATCACCGCGTCGGCGCGTCCCTCGGCGATGATCGCCTCGGCCTGCTCCGGCTCGGTGATCATCCCGACCGCACTCGTGAGCACGCCCGCCGCCTCGCGCACGCCCTGGGCGAACGGGACCTGGTAGCCGGGGCCCACGGGGATGGCCGCCCCCGGGACGTTGCCGCCGGTCGAGACGTCGATCAGGTCCACGCCGTGGGCCGCGAGCCACCGCGCGACCTGCTGGGTCTGGGCGAGGTCCAGGCCGCCGTCGGTCCAGTCGGTCGCCGACACCCGCACCAGCAGGGGGACCTCGCCGCCCACCGCCACGCGCACCGCGTCGACGCAGCGCAGCAAGAAGCGTGCGCGGTTCTCGAGCGATCCGCCGTACTCGTCCTCGCGCTGGTTGGACAGGGGCGAGAGGAACTGGTGGAGCAGGTACCCGTGGGCGGCGTGCAGCTCGACCAGGTCGAACCCGGCGACCAGAGCGCGTCGCGCCGCGTCGGCGAAGGCCTGGACGAGGGCGTCGATCTCGCCCGTCGACAGCGCCCGGGGCGGGGGATAGTCACCGAAGGCCAGCGCGCTGGGACCCACCGTCGTCCACCCGCCCTCGGACGCCGAGGCGATCAGGTGGTCGGCCCAGGGCGCCATCGTGGAGCCCTTGCGCCCGGCGTGGGAGAGCTGGACACCGATCAGCGAGCCCTGGCCGTGCACGAAGGACGTGACCCGCGACCACGCGCTGACCTGCTCGTCGTTCCACAGCCCGGGGCACTGGACCGAGATGCGGCCCTCGGGCACCACGCCGGTGGCCTCGGCCACGATGAGGCCCGCGCCGCCCGTGGCGAAGACGCCCAGGTGCATGCGGTGCCACTCGCCGACGACGCCCTCGCTCGCCGAGTACTGGCACATCGGGCTCACCCAGCACCGGTTGGGCACCTCGAGGGAGCGAAGTGTGAGGGGGCGGAACAGCGCGGACATCGTGACCTCCAGGCCTGTGAGCGTACCGCGGCCCGAGCGGCACCGGTCCCCTCGCTAGACTCGACCATCACTCTTGACAAGGAGTAGACATGCGCATCGCCTCCGTGGCCGGCCGCGCCGTCGTCGTTCGCGACGACGGCTTCGTGGACGTCGCCCTCGCCTCCGAGGGGACGCTGCCGTCGGAGACCACCGCGCTGGTAGCCCAGCTCGACCGCCTGGCCGCCTGGTACCGGCCCGACATGGACCTCACCGAGACCATCGGCGCGACCGAGCTGGCGCGCGACGGCCGCCTCGGGCCGGTCGTCGCCTCGCCGAGCCAGGTGTTCGCCATCGGGCTGAACTACCGGACCCACGCACTCGAGATGGGCCTGATGACCCCGCCCAAGCCCATGGTCTTCACGAAGTTCCCCTCGTGCCTGACCCACGCCACCGCATCGTTCCCCCTGCCCTCCGACGAGGTGGACTGGGAGGCCGAGCTGGTGGTGGTCATCGGGAGCGGTGGCCGCGACCTCACGGTGGAGCAGGCGCCCGGCGCGATCGCGGGCTACTGCGTGGGTCAGGACATCTCCAATCGGGCCCTGCAGCTGCTGGGGTCGCCCGCCCAGTTCTCGCTGGGCAAGTCGCACCGCAACTTCGCCCCGGTGGGTCCGTGGATCACCACCGCCGACGAGGTCCCCGACCCCAACGACCTGCGGATCCAGTGCCGCGTCAACGACACCGTCTACCAGGACGCCTCCACCAGCGACATGATCTTCACGGTCTTCCAGATCGTGTCGTACCTCTCGAGCGTCTGCGCGCTGCGCCCGGGCGACCTCATCTTCACGGGCAGCCCGGCGGGGGTCGGGCAGGGCCACAGGCCGCCGATCTTCCTGCGCTCGGGCGACGTCCTCACCACGACGATCGAGCGCCTCGGTGGTCTGCGCAACGTCGCCGAGTAGGCGCTGCTGGTCGGGCTGGGGAGATTCGAACTCCCGATCTCTCGGCCCCCAGCCGAGCGCTCTAGACCAAACTAAGCCACAGCCCGTGAGAGGCCCACTCTAGCCGACGGCCTCGCGCGAGCCCTCTAGGGAGCCAGGCGGTGGCCGCCGTGGGCCTGGTCAGGATGGGTCAGCCACGCACGGGCCTCGCACAGGAAGGCCAGCGTCTCGCCGGTCGCCTGGGCACGGATCGCGTGCAAGATGCGCTCGTCGAGCGCGTTGATGAGCTCGTCGACTGTCATGGTCCTCCTAACCCCCCGCGGCCGCGGTCACGACCTCCACGATGGCACCCTCGGGCACCGGGACGCTCGCCCAGGCGCTGCGCGCGACCACCTCGCCGTTGACGGCGACGGCGATGCCGCGCCCGTCGAGTCCCATCGCCGCGACCAGCGCGGCGACCACATCGCCCTCCCAGGGCCGATCGGCGCCGTTGACCCGGATCATCCCAGCAGCGCCGCCACCGCGTCGGCGGCGGCCACGGGTGCCAGCGTGACCCCGTGCCGATAGTGCCCCGAGGACCAGAACCAGCCCGCTTGGGGCAGCGCCGCGAAGAACGGCCGCAGGTCGCGCGTGGCCGGACGCCGCGCGGTGCGCACCTCGACCAGCTCGGCGCCGTCCAGGTCCGGGATCAGCTCCACCGCGTCGCGCAGCAGCCGCTGGAGCTCGCCGACCTCGACGACGGGCTCGGGGCGCTCCTCGGACGTCGCGCCCAAGATGGCGTAGCCCCCCGGCCGCGACACCGCGTAGAACGCGTGCCCGTGGATCAGGGCGCGCACGGTGACCGCCTGGGCTCCGTGGTCCACCCCGCGCACGCGCACGGTGACCCCCCGCACCGGCCGCACGGCCACGCCCTCGGGCGCGCTTAGGCCCGAGGGGAGACCGGTGGCTCCGGTGGCCACCACGCCCACGTCGGCCCGGTAGCGCCCGCTCGCCGTCTCGGCGACCACGCCACCCGACTCGTCGCTGCGTGCGCGCAGCACCGTCTCGGCGACAGTGGCGACGCCGAGGCTCTCGAGGGCTGCGCGCAGCGCGTCGACCGCCTCGTCGGGGTCCAGCCACCCGTCCTCGGCCATGAACAGGCCCGTGCGCAGCCCGGGTGCGACGAAGTCGAACAGGTCCGGGTCGGCGTCGCGCGTCACCGCGCGCATGGTCGCGCCGAAACGGGTCGCCACCGTGTGGAACTGGTCGAGCGCGCGCCGGTCCGCGACGTCCACGCCGACCACGAGGGTTCCGGTCGCGTGCAAGGTCACCGGGCGGCCCGCGCGCGCCTCGAGGTCGGCCGCCATCTGCACCCACGCCGGAGTGGCCCGCAGCTGGTAGGCGTAGTTGGCCTCCTCGCCCGGCGCGATCTCGGCCGTCGGGGCGATCATGCCGGCGGCGGCCCACGTCGCACCGCGCGCGGGGGTCGGGTCGAGCACCGTGACCGTGCACCCGTGCTCGGCGAGGCGGTACGCGGTCGCCAGTCCGATGATGCCAGCGCCCACGACGACGACCGAGCGGGGTGAGGTCACCGAGCCAGCGTACGCGCCGGGCTCGAGAGCCGCGTTGTTATAGTGGGCGCGGGTCAGCGTTGCCCCATGGGCAACGCGAACTGGAGCCGATGTGCCGACCCTCTACGATCCCGCCTTCGAGCACGACGCGTGCGGGGTGGGGATCGTGGCCGACCTGGGTGGCGCGCCGACCCATCGTACGATCCGCGATGCGCTGACGATCCTTGAGAACCTTGAGCACCGCGGGGCGGCTGGCGCCGATCCCGCGTCGGGCGACGGCGCGGGCATCCTGCTCCAGCTGCCCCACGAGGCTCTGTCGGCGTGGTTTCCCGGTGCTCCGGCTCCGGGCGGCTACGGCGTGGCCCAGTGGATGCTCACCGGCGCGCCCGAGGCCCTGCACGACGCGGTCGACGAGGCGGGCGCCGCCCTCGGGCTGCGGCGCGCGGGCGAGCGCGACGTGCCCGTCGACTCGGCGATCCTGGGCCCCACCTCGCGCTCGACCGAGCCCCGCCAAGTCATGGAGATGCTCGTCCCCACGGGCGACCTCGCTGGCGACCGCCTGGAGCTGGCCCTCTTCTTGCTGCGTCGGCTGGTCGAGCGGCGCGGCGCCGCCTACGGCGTCTCGTGCTCCAGCCGCACCCTGGTCTACAAGGGCATGCTGACCGCGCCCCAGCTCTCGCGCTACTTCGCCGACCTGACCGACGAGCGCGTGGCGTCGACGGTGGCGGTCGTCCACAGCCGCTTCTCGACCAACACGCTCCCGCGCTGGGAGCTCGCGCACCCCTTCCGCTTCATCGCCCACAACGGGGAGATCAACACGATCCGGGGCAACCGCAACTGGATGACGGCGCGCGAGTCCACCCTCGAGGCGACCCCGTGGCCCGTCCCGGTCAGTGAGATCCTCCCGCTGGTGACCCCGGGGTTCAGCGACTCGGCCAGCTTCGACGAGGTGGTCGAGCTCCTGGTGCGCGGGGGTCGCTCCCTGGCGCACGCGGTGCTGATGATGGTGCCCGAGGCCTGGGAGCGCTCCACGACGATGGCTCCGCCGCGGCGCGACTTCTACCGCTACCACGCCGCGCTGATGGAGCCCTGGGACGGGCCGGCCTCCATCTCCTTCTGCGACGGCCGGGTGGTGGGAGCGGTGCTCGACCGCAACGGGCTGCGGCCGGCGCGCTACTGGATCACCGACGACGACCGCGTCATCTTCGCCAGCGAGGTCGGTGTCCTGCCCGTGGACCCGGCGCACGTGGTGGCCAAGGGCCGGCTCCAGCCCGGACGGGTGTTCCTGGTCGACCTGGAGGCCGGTCGCGTCGTCGACGACGAGGAGGTCAAGGCCGAGCTCGCGGCCCGCGCCCCCTACGGCGAGTGGCTGGCCGACCAGCAGGTGTCCCTTGAGGACGTCGAGCCCCGACCCATGCTCGAGCCCAGCTTCGCCTCGGTGCGCCGGCTCCAGCGCACCTTCGGCTACTCGGACGAGGACCTGCGCCTGATCCTCGCGCCGATGGCCGCCTCGGGCGAGGAGCCCATCGGCTCGATGGGCTCGGACACGGCGCTGGCCGCCCTGTCGCGCCGGCCGCGCTCGATCTTCGACTACGTGACCCAGCTCTTCGCCCAAGTGACCAACCCGCCGCTCGACGCCATCCGCGAGGAGCTGGTCACCGCGACGCGCATCACCATCGGGGGCGAGGAGAACCTCTTCACCGAGACGCCCGCGCACGTCCACCAGATCGTGCTGCCCTCGCCGGTGCTGAGCAGTGAGGACTTCGCCAAGTTGCGCTACCTCGACGAGAGCGAGCGCGTGTCGGGGTTCCGCCCGGTCGTCCTGGACGGCCTCTTCCCCGTCGACCGCGACGAGCCCCTCGGGGCGGTGCTCGACCAGGCGATCACGGCGGTCGCCGACGGCGCGGTGCGCGCCGTGCGCGCCGGGGCGAACCTCCTGATCCTCAGCGATCGACCCACCAGCGCCACGCGGGCGCCCATCCCGAGCCTCCTGCTGGTCACCGCCGTGCACCGCCGACTCGTCGCCGAGCACCTGCGCACCAGCGCGGCGCTCATCGTCGAGGCCGGCGACGTGCGCGAGGTGCACCACGTCGCCGCCCTGCTGGCCTTCGGCGCCTCCGCGGTGTGCCCCTACCTGGCCTACGAGTCGATCGACGCCATGGTCGCGCGCGGGGACCTCACCGGCCTGAGCGCCTTCGACGCCCGCTACCAGTACGCCAAGGCGCTCACCAAGGGCGTCGTGAAGGTCATGTCCAAGATGGGCGTGAGCACCGTGGCCAGCTACGTGGGCGCCGAGCTGTTCGAGGTGGTGGGTCTGGGTCCCGCGCTGGTGGCGCGGTTCTTCCCCAACCTCACCTCGCGCGTGGGCGGCGCCGAGCTCGATCGCATCGCCCGCGACGTGCGCCGCTGGCACCGCGACGCGTACGCCGCGGGCGCGCGCAGCGGGGACGGGCTCGACAACCCGGGCGAGTACCAGTGGCGCCGCGACGGCGAGCTCCACCTGTTCAACCCCTGGACGGTCCAGAAGCTCCAGCACGCCACGCGCGAGGACCGCTACGACATCTTCCGGGAGTACTCGCGCCTGGTCGACGACCAGTCGGGCGGGCACCTGACCCTGCGCTCCCTCCTGGCCCTCGCGCCCCAGCGCCCGCCCGTGCCTCTCGAGGAGGTCGAGAGCGAGGCGTCCATCATCGCGCGCTTCTCCACGGGCGCCATGTCCTACGGCTCGATCAGCGAGGAAGCCCACACCACGCTGGCCGTGGCGATGAACCGGCTGGGTGCGCGGTCCAACACCGGCGAGGGGGGCGAGGAGGAGTCGCGCCTGAGCGACGACGACCCGCACTGGAACCGCCGCTCGGCGATCAAGCAGGTCGCCTCGGGCCGCTTCGGCGTGACCAGCCGCTACCTGGTCCACGCCGACGACCTCCAGATCAAGATGGCCCAGGGCGCCAAGCCGGGGGAGGGCGGCCAGTTGCCGGGGGCCAAGGTCTACCCGTGGATCGCCGCGGTGCGCCACTCGACCCCGGGCGTCGGCCTGATCTCCCCGCCGCCGCACCACGACATCTACTCCATCGAGGACCTCAAGCAGCTGATCTACGACCTCAAGAACGCCAACGACCGCGCGCGCATCCACGTCAAGCTGGTGAGCGAGCAGGGCGTGGGGACCATCGCCGCCGGGGTCGCCAAGGCGCACGCCGACGTCATCCTGATCTCGGGTCACGACGGAGGGACGGGCGCCGCGCCCCTGACCTCGCTCAAGCACGCCGGGACCCCCTGGGAGATCGGGCTGGCCGAGGCCCACCAGACCCTGGCCGCCAACGGGCTGCGCAGCCGCGTCACCCTGCAGGTCGACGGCCAGCTCAAGACCGGCCGCGACGTGATCATCGCGGCGCTGCTGGGGGCCGAGGAGTTCGGCTTCGCCACGGCGCCGCTCGTGGTCTCGGGCTGCGTGATGATGCGCGTGTGCCACCTGGACACCTGCCCGGTGGGGATCGCCACCCAGAACCCCGCGCTGCGCGAGCGCTTCTCGGGTCGGCCCGAGCTCGTCGAGCGCTACTTCGCCTTCGTCGCCCGCGAGGTCCGCGCGTACCTGGCCGAGCTGGGCGCCCGCAGCCTCGACGAGATCATCGGCGCCACGTCCCTCCTCACCCAGGAGGGAGACGACGGGACGGGCCTCGACCTGCGCGCCCTGCTCGCGACCACGGCTCCCGACCAGCGACGGCGCACCCGCGACCAGGACCACGAGCTCGCCGACGCCCTCGACTGGCGCTTCCTCGACGACGCCCTCGCCGCGGTGCGCGCCGGGACCACCTTCGAGTACCGCGGGGAGGTGCGCAACACCGACCGGACGGTCGGGACCCTCACCGGCAGCGCCCTCACGCGGCTCCTGGGCTCCACCACCCTGGCCCCCGACACCGTCACCCTGCGCCTGCAGGGCTCGGCCGGACAGAGCCTCGGGGCCTTCCTGCCCGCGGGCGTCACCATCCACCTCGAGGGCGACGCCAACGACTACGTCGCCAAGGGCCTGTCGGGCGGACGCGTGATCGTGGTGCCGCCCCGCGCGTCACCCTTCGACGCGGCGACCAACGTCATCGCGGGCAACGTGATCGCCTACGGCGCGACGGCCGGCGACCTCTTCGTCCGTGGCGTGGTGGGGGAGCGCTGCGCGGTGCGCAACTCGGGGGCCACCGTGGTGGTGGAGGGGACCGGCGACCACGCGGGCGAGTACATGACCGGCGGGCACCTGATCATCCTCGGGCCGACGGGGCGCAACCTCGCGGCCGGGATGTCGGGGGGGACCATCTACCTCTACGACCCCCACGAGCGCGTCCACGAGGCCCTAAGCGCCGGCGTCTACGAGGTCGATCCCCTCGAGGTCCCCGACGAGGCCCTCGTGCGCGCCATCCTCGAGCGCTACCTCGACGAGACGGGGTCGCTCCGGGCGAGCCAGCTGCTCGAGGAGTGGCGCACCACCCGGATGCGCTTCGTGCGCGTCGAGACCTCCGAGTACCAGCGAGCCCGCGACGAGATGCGTCATGGGTAAGCCCACCGGCTTCCTGGAGTTCCCCCGGCGCGGTCCGCGCACGCGACCCGTGGCGATCCGTCTGGGGGACTGGGACGAGGTCTACGAGGACCAGGCCGAGGCCGAGGTCCGCGAGCAGGCCGCGCGCTGCATGGACTGCGGCATCCCGTTCTGCACCCAGGGATGCCCCCTCGGCAATCGCATCCCGGTGTTCAACGACGGCGCCTTCCGGGGACGCTGGGCCGAGGCGGCCGCCCAGCTCTTCGCCACGAACAACTTCCCCGAGTTCACCGGGCGGCTCTGCCCGGCCCCGTGCGAGTCGGCCTGCGTGCTGGGCATCGCCGACGACCCGGTCACCATCGAGCGCCTCGAGTACCAGACCGCCGAGCACGCCTTCGCCCTCGGGCTACCGGTGATGGTGGTGCCCTCATCGGAGACCGGCTACCACGTGGCGATCGTGGGATCGGGCCCGGCGGGTCTCGCCGCCGCCGCGCAGTTGCGCAGCGCGGGCCACCGCGTCACGGTCCACGAGCGCGCCGACGCGATCGGCGGACTGCTGCGCTACGGGATCCCCGCGTTCAAGCTCGACAAGGCCGTCCTGGAGCGCCGGCTCGCGGTGCTGGCCGACGCCGGCGTCGAGTTCCGCCCGAGCTCGCCCATCGGTCCCGGCGGGCTGGCCCTGGAGGACCTCCAGCGCCAGGTCGACGCGGTGGTCGTGGCCGTGGGCGCGACGCTCGGGCGACGCCTGCCGATCCCGGGGTCCGAGCTCGCGGGCGTCCACCTGGCGATGGAGTACCTGGAGGCCGCCAACCGCGCCGTGGCCTCCGCCGGCACTCCCGCCATCGACGCCCGGGACCGCTCCGTGCTCATCCTGGGTGGGGGCGACACCGGAGCCGACTGCCTGGGCACCGCCCATCGCCAGGGCGCCCGCAGCGTCACGCAGCTCGAGATCCTGCCCACCCCGCCGCGCGAGCGGCCCGCCGACGAGCCCTGGCCCACCATGGCGCGCCTCTTCAAGACCACCACGGCCCACGAGGAGGGTGGCGAGCGCCGCTTCGCGGCCGAGACCCTCGCCCTCGAGGGCGACGACCGGGTGCGCCGGGCCCAGGTGCGCGACCTGGACACCGGCGAGGTCGCGACCCTCGCCGCCGACCTGGTGCTGATCGCCGCCGGATTCCAGGGCCCGGACCTGGCGGCGCTCGGCGTCGGCACGCCCCACGTCACGACGCGGGGCACCCTGGCCGTCGACGACCGGTGGCGGACGTCGCTCGGCGGGCGGGCGCCCGTCTTCGCCTGCGGTGACGCCGTCCGGGGCCAGAGCCTGGTGGTGTGGGCCATCGCCGAGGGCCGCAGCGCGGCGGCCGCGGTCGACGAGCACCTGACGGGCAGCCGCCGCCTGCCCGCACCGGTGCGGCCCGGCGCGGCCTCCTGGTAGCGAGCCCGCGAGGCGGGGACTCTCTAGGTATATTCGACCAGGACGAAAGGGTTCCCATGCGAAGCACCATGCAGGACGCGCCCCTGCTCATCCGCGACATCGTTCGACATGGTGAGTGGCTCTACGCGAAGAAGAAGGTGTTCACCGTGACGCCCACCGGCGTCCAGGAGACGACCTTCCGCGACCTCACGCGACGCGCTGAGCGTCTGGCGGCCGCGCTGACCCGCCTGGGCATCGCCCCGGGGGACCGCGTGGGCTCGTTTATGTGGAACAACCAGGCCCACATGGAGGCCTACATCGCGGTGCCCACGATGGGCGCCGTGCTGCACACGCTCAACATCCGCCTCTTCCCCGAGCAGCTGGCGTTCGTCATCAACCACGGCGGCGACCGCATCATCATCGTGGACAACACCCTGGTGCCGCTCCTGGCGCGCGTGGGCGACCAGCTGGGCAGCGTCGAGCACATCATCGTCAACGGACCCGTCGAGGGCGCCCCGCTGGGGGAGACCCTGGACTACGACACCCTGCTCGCGGCCGAGGAGGAGGGCTTCGCCTGGCCCGATCTGGACGAGCGCGACGGCGCCATCATGTGCTACACGTCGGGCACGACCGGTGACCCCAAGGGCGTCGTCTACTCCCACCGCTCGACCTGGCTGCACTCGATGGCCTCGACGACGGCGAACTCCATCGGGCTGTGCGAGCGCGACCGGTGCCTGCTCGTGGTCCCGATGTTCCACGTCAACGCCTGGGGGGCCGTCTTCTCGGCCCTCTTCGCGGGCGTCGAGCTGATCATGCCCCAGATGTTCCTCCAGGGCGAGCCGCTGCTGCGCATGATCCGCGAGCTGCGCCCCACCGTGGCGCTGGGCGTGCCCACCGTGTGGAACGACCTGCTGCGCGCAGCCGAGAGCGACGCCGAGGCCGACCTCACTTCGCTGCGCGGGATCCTGGCCGGCGGATCGGCCGTGCCGCGCAGCATGATCGAGACCTTCCGCGACCGCTACGGGCGCACGGTCGTCCAGGGCTGGGGGATGACCGAGACCAGCCCGCTGGCCGCCGTCTCGCTCCCGCCGGCGGGAACCCCACCGGAAGAGGAGATCGAGTATCGCGCCCGCACCGGACGCATCGTGGCCGGCGTCGAGATGCGCATCACCGACGACGACGGGTCGGTGCTGCCCCACGACGGGCACACCATGGGGGAGTTCGAGATCCGCGGGCCGTGGATCGCCGCCTCCTACTACGGCATCGAAGCGCCCGAGCGCTTTCACGACGGCTGGCTGCGCACGGGGGACATCGGCACCCTCGACGACGAGGGCTTCATGGTCATCACCGACCGCACCAAGGACGTCATCAAGTCGGGCGGCGAGTGGATCAGCTCGGTGGAGCTCGAGAACACCGTCATGGCCCATCCCGCGGTCTTCGAGGCCGCCGTCATCGCAGTGCCCGATGACAAGTGGCAAGAGCGCCCCCTGTGCTGCGTGGTCCTGCGGCCGGGCCAGAGCGCGACCCCCGAGGAGCTGCGCGACTTCGTCGCCGAGCGGGTGGCGCGGTGGTGGGTGCCCGAGCACTGGGCCTTCGTCGACGAGATCCCCCGCACCAGTGTGGGCAAGTTCGACAAGAAGGTGCTGCGCGCCCACTTCGCCGATGGCGCCCTGAGCGTCACGACGCTGCCGCGGTGAGCGCGTTCGACGACCTGGCCGAGCAGGTCGCCGACCTCGAGGCGCGCGTCGCCGACGAGCTCTTCGGAGCCGTGCGGGCCCAGTTGGGCGGCGACGCGCGGGCGGCCGAGGTCGAGCGCCAGTTGGCGCGCGTGCGCCGCAGCCTGCTCAAGGCCGAGGCGCTGCTGCGCGCCCTCAGCGACCAGGAGGACGAGGCGGCGCGTTGACCAGGTCGATCACCCGGCGCAACTCGGCGTAGTGGCGCCCGTCGAAGGGAAAGACGATCTCGTCGCCCTCGACGCGCACCTCGGCGTCCGCGCGGGGGAGCGCGCTTCGCACCCGCGCCAGCGTGGACGCGTCGGGCACCTCGCGCACCCGCATCCGCCCCTCGCCGTCGGTCTGGGTGAACTCGACGTAGTTGCGAAAGAAGGTGAGGATCTCGCCTTCGATGCCGTCGGCGTCGTGGCACACGCGCAGCAGGTCCCGGGCGGTCCCCTCGAGGTAGCCCGCGTCGATGATCGACGCGGTCACGAACTCCATCCACGACTCCCAGTACCGCCCGCCGGGGGCGTCGGCCAGGATGAGCGGCGCGGGGGCGCCCTTGCCGGTGTGCAGCAGCGTGACCAGCTCGAAGAGCTCGTCCATCGTGCCCACGCCACCCGGAAAGAAGACGAAGGCGGCCGACTCGCGCGTCAGTGCGACCTTGCGCGTGAAGAAGTACTTCATCTCCACCAGGCGCGTGTCCGCCTCGACGTAGGGGTTGGCCCCACGCTCGAAGGGCAGGGCGATGTTGACCCCGAGGGTCGCGCTCTCACCCGCCCCGCGCGCCGCGGCCTCCATGATGCCGGGTCCGGCGCCCGAGACGACCATCCAGCCCCGCGCGGCGAGGCGGGCCGCCACCTCGTGGGCCAGCGCGTACTGGGGCGTGGTCTCGGCGACGCGGGCCGACCCGAAGATCGTCACCTTGGGCCAGTCGCGCCAGGGCGAGAACACGCGGGCGGCCGTGGCCAGCTCGGCCATGGCCCGCACCGCGACGCGCAGGTCGCGGATGTCGCCGCCGGAGCTCTCGAGGCGATCGATCTCGGCCAGCAGCTCGGCTCGCAGCGCCGCGCGCTCGGTGCGCTCGTCGGGCTCGGAGCTCACGGCGCCCCGTAGAGGGTGGAGCGCTGCACCAGGGGACGGCCGAGGGGCGCGACGATCTCGTGCAGGTGCGCCACGTCCATCAGCTGGCCGTGCACGGCACCGGCCGCGCGCGAGATGTTCTCCTCCATCAGCGTGCCGCCCAGGTCGTTGGCTCCCGCGCCGAGCATCCGCCGCACGCCGGCCACGCCGAGCTTCACCCAGCTGGCCTGCACGTTGTCGATGAGGGTGGCGTAGTGGAGGCGGCCCACCGCGTGGACCAGGACCGTCTCGCGGAAGGTCGGTCCCCGACGGGCCCGGCCCCGCAGGAAGATCGGTGTCGCCATGTGGACAAAGGGCAGGGGCACGAACTCGGTGAACCCGCCGGTCTGGCGCTGCAGGTCCCGCGTGAGCACCAGGTGGGTCGCCCAGCTCTCGACGCCCTCGAGAGCACCGAACATGATGGTGACGTTGGAGTGCAGGCCGACCTCGTGCGCCGCCCGGTGGACCTCGAGCCACTGGGCGGTCGTGACCTTGTCGGGGCACAGCTGGGCGCGCACGCGGTCGTCCAGGATCTCCGCAGCCGTCCCCGGGAGCGTCTTGAGGCCCGCGTCGCGCAGGCGACTCAGATAGGTCCGCAGGTCGAGCCCCGCGCGCCGCGCCCCCTCGTGCACCTCCAGGGCGCTGAAGGCGTGGATGTGCATCGCGGGCACGGCCTCGTGGACGGCGCGCACCACGTCGAGGTAGTACTCGGCGTCGAAGTCGGGATGGATGCCGCCCTGCAGGCACACCTCAGTCGCCCCGAGGTCGTGCGCCTCGCGCACGCGTGCCGCGATGTCCTCGAGGCTCAGCACGTAGGGGTCCCCGCGCAGGTTGAGTGACAGGGGGCCCTTGGAGAACGCGCAGAACCGGCACTTGAAGGTGCACACGTTGGTGTAGTTGATGTTGCGGTTCACGACGTAGGTCACCGGGTCGCCCACGATGCGGCGCCGCACGTCGTCGGCCAGCTCGACCACGGCGTTGAAGTCCCCACCGCGCGCGCTCAGGAGGGTCACCAGCTCTCGGTGGGTGAGCTCGTCACCGGGCTCGTAGCGCGCCAGCAGCGCGGACACCTCCGACGTGCGCACCCGCGAGGCGGGCGCCTCGGGCGGGGGTGCCTCGCCCCCCGAGCACCACGCGTCGTCGCGCGCCAGGCCGTCGGCGTCGGCGGCCGCCAGGACCGCGGGGCGGACCGCCGGATCGAAGAACTCGTCGGGACGGGCCACGAACCGCGGGTAGGCGGTCAGGCGCGGCACGAGCAGCAGTCCGCGGTCCTCGGTCGTGCGCCGCAGCGCCGAGATCGCCGGCCACGCCCGCTCGGGGTTGACATGGTCGCGCGTGACCGGAGAGATGCCGCCGAAGTCGTCGATCCCGAAGTCCAGGAGCCCTCCCGGGTCGTCGCTGAGGTTCGGTGGGGCCTGGAGGTGGATCTCGGGCGGGAGCAGGAGGCGCGCCGCCGCCACCGTCCAGTGCAACTCCTCGGCGCTCGGGGCGGGGGACTGGGCCATCGCGGTTCCCGGCTTGGGCAGGAAGTTCTGGATGATGACCTCCTGCACGTGGCCGTAGGCGGCGTGCGCCTCGGCGATCGCGGCCAGCGTCACCAACCGGTCCTCGCGGGTCTCGCCGATGCCCACGAGCAGTCCCGTCGTGAAGGGGATCTGGAGCTCGCCCGCGGCACGCAGGGTCGCCAGGCGCCGCGCCGGCGCCTTGTCGGGGGCCAGGCGGTGGGCCGGCAGGTCGGCCAGCACCTCGAGCATCATCCCCTGCGACGCGCTCACCGCCCGCAGCGCGGCCAGCTCGCCCGCGTCGAGGGCGCCCGCGTTCACGTGAGGCAGCAGGCCCGTGGACTCCAGGACGAGCTGGGCGGCCGTCGTCACGTACTCCACGGTCGAGGCGTAGCCCCGGGCCGACAGCCACCGCGCCGCCTCGGGATAGCGCAGCTCGGGACGCTCGCCGAGGGTGAAGAGGGCCTCGGTGACACCCGCCGCGCGGCCGGCCTCGGCGATCGCCATCACCTGCTCCAAGGACAGGTACGGCGCCTCCAGGCGCGCCGGGGCCTGGGCGAAGGTGCAGTACCCGCAGCGATCGCGGCACAGCCGCGTCAGGGGGATGAACACCTTGGGCGAGTAGGTGATCGTCCAGCCGTGCGCATCACGCGCGCGCGTGAAGGCGCTGACCGCCAAGCCCTCGGAATCGGCGTTGATCAGGTCGGATACCACGTCGGCGGTGAGCGGGAGGGCCATGGGCCGCATCTTATCGGCGCCCGTGCTCAGGACGCCGCCACGAGCCTTTGCGTCGCCTCGGCCAGGTCGTCGACCTCGACGCGGGCGACGGGCCGTCCCCGGGCCACCAGAGCGGCCAGGTCCGCGTCGGCCTGAGCGCGGTGGAGGTCGTGGAAGGTGTACCGGCGTCCCTGGATGCGCCGCGGAGTGCTCTGGGGCCGCACCAGGACCTGCACCGCGCCCAGCGCCGGGCCGCCCTTGTGCAGTTGGCCGGTCGAGTGCAGGTACCGCGGGCCGAGGTTGGCGGTCGTCGGGCCGAAGCGCGCGGCCACCGCGGCGCGCAGCGCCCCGATCTGGGAGGCGATCGCCAGGGGCCCATAGATCTGGAGGGTCCGGTAGCCCGGGGCCGCCAGGGCCACGGCCAACTCGCACGCGCCTTCGGGTCCTGCGGGCGCGGCCAGAGCCGATGCACCGAGGCGGGCGAAGACGCTGCGCTTGGCCCCGTCGACGTCGGGCTGGTCGAAGGGGTCCACGCCGAGGCGGCGCGCCAGCCAGACGGCCGTCAGATGGTCCTCCATGATCCGCCCCGGATCGTGCCGCGGGCCCGCGCCGGCCAGGGGCACGACGCCGCGCCCCTGCTTGCCGGTCGTCTCGGCCACCAGCTGCTCGAGCCACAGCGCGGCGCCGTCGAGGGCGGGATCGCCGTCGAGGGTCAGGGTGCCCCAGCCCTCGTGCAGCTCCACCTCCTCGGCCCGCGCCAGCGCCCGGGCCGCCGTCGCCTCGTCTAGGGCGTTCTCTCTGAGCAGGTCGCCCAGGTCCGCCGCGCTCCACCCGGCGTACAGGGCGGGGACCAGGCCGAAGGGGCTCAGCGCCGAGTAGCGCCCGCCCGTGCGCGGGTCGCCCAGGACGACGGTCGCGCCCAGCGAGGCGCCCAGGGCGGCCAGCGTCGTGCCCGGGTCGGTGACGACCACCAGGTCCTCGGGCTCGAGCCCCGAGACCAGCGCGTGGGCGAGCAGCGTCTGGACCTCAATGGTGGTGCCCGACTTGGACGCGGCCACCACGGTCGCCCCGGCGAAGTCGGTCGCGGCCACCGAGTCGGGGTTGGAGGTGTCGAGCACCTCGAGGGCCTCGCCGACGCGGTTGAGCAGCCGCGCGGGCGACGAGGAGCCGCCCATGCCCACGACGATGGTCCGCTCGTGGCGGCGCGGTAGCCGCCGGGCGGTCTCGTCGATCCACGCCCCCCCGTAGACCTCGGGGTGGCGCAGCCAGCCCAGCGCGCGGCTCGCCGTCGGTCCCGCGAACAGGTCGGGGTCGCCCGCGAGGAGGCGGGCGACGTCGCTCACGCCACCTCGTGGCGCCGCGCGCGCACCGTCGCGAGGACCTCGTCGTAGGCGTCGATGAACGCCTGGACCCCGTTGGCCTCGAGCTGCGCGCCGATGGCCCCCAGGTCGACGGATGCCGGGAGCTCGCCCAGCTCTCCGACCAGCGCGCGACGGCGCGCGGCGTCCAGCAGGGGCGAGGGCTCCCAGGATCCCCGCGCGCGTGCCGCCTCGAGCGTCGCGTCGGGCATGGTGTTGACCGTCGAGGGTGCCGCGAGGGGTGCGACGTAGAGCAGCTCGTCGTACGCGGGGTTCTTCACCGACGTGGACGCCCACAGCGGGCGTTGGATGGGGGCGCGGTGGGCGAGCAGTTGGCGCGTGCGGGGCTCGGCCGAGCGCTCGAGGAAGCGCTCGTAGACGGCCGCCACCTGCGCGACGGCCGTGCGCCCGCGTCGCGGATCGTCGGCCGCCAGGAGGGCGTCGACGGCGGTGTCGACCCGCGAGACGAACACCGACGCGACGCTCGCGATCCTCGGCAGGTCGTCGCCCGCGGCGTCGGCGCGCTCCAGACCCTCCTGCCACGCCGTGAAGACCTGGTCGTAGCGCTCCACCGAGAAGATCAGGGTCACGTTCACGCTGATGCCCCGGGCCAGGACGCGAGGGATCGCCTCGAGGCCCGCATCGGTCGCGGGGATCTTGATCAGGAGGTTCTCGGTTCCCACGGCCGCCGAGAGGCGCTCGGCCGCCAGCACCGTCCCCTCGACGTCGTAGGCGAGCCGCGGGTCGATCTCGAGGGAGACGAACCCGTCGGTGAACTCCGTCTGGCGCGCGGCGAAGACCTCTCGCGACGATGCGTAGACGGGGTCCAGGACCGCGCAGGCATCGCGCACGTCGGCCACGGCCAAGGCCTCGAACAGTTCGTCGTCGGACCGGCCGCCCCCGGCGCGCAGCCCGGGCCCGTAGGCGTCACTCGTGGCCAGAGCGCGCGCGAAGATCGAGGGGTTCGACGTGACACCCCGGACGCCCTGGGCGACGAGGCGCGCCAACGTGCCGTCGTCGAGCCAGTCGCGGCGGATGTTGTCGATCCAGGGGCTCTGGCCCTGGAGGGCGAACAGATCGTGAAGGCCGTTCATGGGCGCTGCTCCAAGCGTTCGTGGACGTGATCGATGATGGACTGCTCGCTCAGGCCCAGGTGGGCCATCGCGTACCCGCCGGGCGCCGACAGGCCGAAGCGGTCGATGCCGACCACCGTGTCGACCCACTGGTGCCAGCCCAGCGTCGCGCCCGCCTCGACGCCCACCGACGGTAGTCCGGGGCGCAGCACCTCGTCGCGGTAGGCCGGTGGCTGGGCGGAGAAGCACGCCCAGCACGGCAGCGCCACGACGCGCACGCGAACGCCCTCGTCGCCCAGCGCGTCGGCCGCCGCCAGGCACAGGGACACCTCCGAGCCCGTCGCGACCAGGCTGACCCGCGCCTCGTCGGCCTCGCGCAGGACGTAGCCACCTCGTGACCAGCCCGCCTCCGAGGCGCTCCGCTCCGGCGCGTCCCACACCGGAAGGTCCTGGCGCGACAGGATCAGCGCGGTGGGCGGTGGCGCCGGATCGCGCAGCAGGCCCTCGACGACGCGCAATGTCTCGTTCGCGTCGCCGGGGCGCACGACGTGCAGGCCCGGCATCGCCCGCAAGGACATCAAGTGCTCGATGGGCTGGTGGGTCGGACCATCCTCGCCCACGGCCACCGAGTCGTGGGTGAAGGCGAAGAGCGCCGGCGAAGCGCTCAGCGCGGCCAGGCGGATCGCCGGGCGGACGTAGTCGCTGAAGACCAGGAAGGTCGAGCCCACCGGGCGCAGACCTCCGTGACTGGCCTGCCCCACCAGGATGCCGCCCATCGCGAACTCGCGGATGCCGTAGTAGATCTGGCGTCCCGCCGGCTCGTCGGCGCCCTGGCGGGGACTCGCCAGGCGCACGCCGGTGTTCTCGGTCAGGTCGGCCGAGCCGGCCGTCAGACCCGCCGTGTGGGGCGCGAAAGTGTCCAAGGCGCGCTGCAGAGCCTTGCGCGTGGCCACGGGCGTGCCCGCCGGGTACGCCGGCGCCTCCACGCCTCCGCTCAACGCGCCGGCGGTGGCCAGCTGCGCGCGCAGCCGCTCGCCGCGCGGGCCCGCCGCGACCACCGCGTCCTCCCAGGCGGCGTGCTCGCGCCCGCGCGCCGCGATGCTCGCGTGCAGCAGCCCCGGAAGGGCCGGGTCCAGCGAGAACGCCTCGCGGGCGAGGCCCAGACGCTCCTTGACGTCGTCGATGACCTCGGCGGGAAACGGAGCGCCGTGCGCCTCGCGGCGGTCCATCATCGCGGGGGAGGGGAACCCGATGTGGCTGCGCACGACTATCAGCGTCGGGCGGGCGTCCTCGCCCATCGCGGCGCGACCCGCCCGCTCCAAGGCGTCCAGGTCGTTGGCCGCCTCGCCGAGCTCGATCACGTGCCAGCCGTAGGCGCGGAACCGCGCGGGCGTGTCGTCGGCGCGCGCCAGCTCCGTGGGCCCGTCGATGGTGATGTGGTTGTCGTCGTAGAAGACGGTCAGCCGGTCGAGGCCCCAGGCCCCGGCCAGCGACGCCGCCTCGTGGCTGATTCCCTCTTCCAGGCAGCCATCGCCGGCGATCACCCAGGTCCGGTGGCTGACCAGGTCCTCGCCGTAGTCGGCGCGCAGGATCCGCTCGGCCAGCGCGAGGCCCACCCCATTGGCGAATCCCTGACCCAGGGGGCCCGTCGTCACCTCGACGGTGGGCGTCACCCCGCGCTCGGGATGCCCCGGCGTCCGCGAGTGCGGCTGGCGAAAGGAGCGCAGGTCCTGGGCGCTCAGGTCGTAGCCGAAGAGGTAGGCGAGGCTGTACTGCAGCATCGACGCGTGACCCGCGCTGAGCACGAAGCGGTCGCGGTCGGGCCACGCGGGATCGTCCGGGTCGTGGCGCAAGAGACGTGAGAAGAGCGTGACCCCCAGGGGCGCCAGGGCCATCGCCGTGCCGCTGTGGCCGGACCGGGCCTGCGCGGGACCGTCGAGCGCCAGGGCCACGACCTCGCGGATGGCGCGGCCCTCCAGGTCGGTCGCCCCCGCGAAGAGTTGGTCAGCCATGGTCGAAAGCGTAGTGAAGTTCCCCGGCGGCGCCGGCGGACGGTATCGTCACCCCATGCTCCAGGTTCCCCCGAACTGCGACCTCTCCCTGGGCCTGCGCCGCGTCGGCGACGACGCGTCAAGCGTCTGGACCATCCAGGTCGACGAGCGCTTCACCAACCCGATGGGCGTCCTCCAGGGCGGCTTCCTCGGGGCGATCGCCGACTCGGCGATGGGCGCGGCCGTCGTCCAGGCAACGTCGGGGCCTGTCCGGGTCGCCAACACCGACCTGCGGGTCTCTTTCTTGCGCCCCGTGCGCCCGGGCGCCACGCTCACCTGCACCGCGCAGGTGACACGCCTCGCGGCCAGCGTCGCGTTCACCGAGGCGACCCTCCACGACCAGCACGGGCACCTCGTCGCCACGGCGAGCTCCACCTTTGTGGTCACGGCGCGATGACTAGGCTGGCCGCATGAAGGTGTCGTGGTGGCGTCGACTCTTTCCGGGCATCTCCCTGCGCCGCGACGTCGACGACATCAAGACGCTGTTCTCCCGCTACCTGCGCGAGGAGACCGTCGATCCCCTGAAGAAGATCGCCCGCTTCGCTGCCTTCGGCGTCATCGGCAGCCTCTTCGTGGGCTTCGGCGTGGTCATGCTCCTGCTGGCGCTGCTGCGGTTCCTGCAGCAGTTCCGCGTGCTCGACGGAACCCTGTCCTGGCTCCCGTACCTGATCGTCGTGGTGGTCGCCGCGGCCGTCCTCGCCCTGACGGCCTGGCGGATCGTCGGGGACGCGTCGGTGCGCCGGCGTCTCAAGGACCCGTCGTGACCCGGCCAGCCGTGCGCCAGGACCTCGAGCGCGCCGTGCGCGACCTGGTGCCCTCGACGCGCGTACGCGCCTGGGCCGAGGACCCCGCGACCAGCGCCCTCGCGGGCGTGGGCGGGCTGCTCTCGGGATTCGTCTGGGGATTCTGGCGCGCGCGCCGGCGTTATCGCGTCCGGCGCCGCTGATGCGTCGCGGACTGGGGCTCCTCGCGGCGCTGGCCGCGGGTCGCGCACTGCGTCGAGCGTCTCCCGCGTGGGGACTCGTCACCGTAGGACTGCTGGTGGCGCGGGGCCTCGCCCGCGCGACGCGGCGCACGCGCACCTCATGAGCCGTCCGCTCGAGGCGGGTGAGCGGGTCCTGCTGATCGACGCCAAGGACCGCCGCTACCTGGTCACGCTCCAGGCGGGCGGCAGCTTCCACACCCACGCGGGGATCGTGGCCCACGACGACGTCATCGGGTGCGAGGAGGGGACTCTGGTCAGCGGTGCGGGCTCTGAGCGGCGCTTCCTCGTCCTGCGACCGACCTTCGCGGACATCGTGCTCAAGATGCCGCGCGGCGCCCAGGTGATCTATCCCAAGGACTTGGGAGCCATCCTGATGCGTGCGGACATCGGCCCGGGCCAGCGCGTCTTCGAGGCGGGCGTGGGCTCCGGCGCGCTCTCCATGGCGCTGCTGCGCGCCGGTGCCCAGGTCCACGCCTACGAGCTGCGCGAGGACTTCGCCCAGCACGCGCGCCGCAACGTCGAGGCGTTCCTCGGGCCCGACGTGCCCTACACGATCGAGATCCGCGACGCCACCGAGGGGATCGACGAGCAGGACCTGGACCGGGTGCTCCTGGACCTGCCCGAGCCGTGGGGCGTCGTCGAGCACGCGGCGCGCGCACTACGCCCGGGCGGGATCTTCCTGTCCTATCTGCCCACGATCAACCAGGTCCAGCGCCTCCGCGAAGCGCTGGTGGCGCACCGCTTCGGCCACCTCGAGACGGTCGAGGTCCTCGAGCGCTCCTGGCACATCGACGGGCGCTCGGTGCGACCGGATCACCGCATGGTCGCGCACACCGGCTTCCTCACCACCGCCCGCTGCCTCGGGCGCGAGGCCGCCAGCCCGGTCAGCCCTGCTCGATGAAGATGCACTCGCCGGGGCACTCCTCGGAGGCCTCGACGACGGCGTCCTCCTGATCCGGGGGCACCACGGCGACGCCCGCCGCCCCTCCCGGGTTGTTCTTGACGTCGCCGCCTTCCTTGACGTAGGCGAGGCCGTCGTCGAGGAGCGTGAAGACCGGCGGGCAGATCTCTTCGCACAGTCCGTCCCCCGTGCACAGATCCTGGTCGATCCACACCTTCATGCGTCCTCCTCGACAGCGGTGGAGCCACTCTAGCGGCCGGTCTCCAAGGCTCCGTGACCCCGGCCCGGAGCGAAGTCTAGGGTGAGGCCATGGGCCGATTCGACGACGATGAGCGTGACGACGAGAGGCTGAGCGAGGACCGTGGCTGGCGCCAGCGGGTCGACGAGCTCGAGGAGCGCCTGATGGAGACCCGCGGGCAGCTGGCCCAGGCGCGCTCCAACAACGAGAAGCTGAGCATCACCATCCAGCAGACGCGCGATCAGATCGCCGCCCTGCGCGATGAGGTCGACAAGCTCACCCAGCCGCCCACGGTCTACGGGACCTTCCTCGGGTTCAACGAGGACGGCACGGTAGACATCTTCTCGTCGGGTCGCAAGATGCGCGTCGCGCTGCACCCGGGCATCGACCCCCACCAGGTCTCCCGGGGCCACGAGGTCGTCCTCAACGAGTCCTTCACGGTGATCGGCGTGCGCGACACCGACGGCCAGGGCGAGGTCGTCACCGTCAAGGAGACCTTGGCCGACGGGCGGGTGATCATCTACGGGCACACCGATGAGGAGCGCGTCGTCGCGCGCGCCCAGACCCTCCACGACGTGCGCCTGCGCGGAGGCGACACGGTCCTGCTCGACCACCGCAGCAACCTGCTCACCGAGCGCCTCACCCGCCAGGAGGCGGAGTCCCTCATCCTCGAGGAGGTGCCCAACATCACCTACCAGGACGTCGGGGGGCTGGACGCGCAGATCGAGCAGATCACCGACGCCGTGGAGCTGCCCTACCTCCACCGGGAGCTCTTCGCGCACTACGACCTGCCCGCCCCCAAGGGAATCCTCTTGTACGGGCCGCCGGGTTGCGGCAAGACGCTCATCGCCAAGGCGGTGGCGAACTCGCTGGCCGCCAAGGTGGGCGAGCTGCGCGGCAACCAGAACGTCCGCTCGTACTTCTTGAACATCAAGGGACCCGAACTGCTCAACAAGTACGTCGGCGAGACCGAGCGCCAGATCCGCCTGGTGTTCCAGCGGGCCCGCGAGAAGGCCGAGGAGGGCGTCCCGGTCATCGTCTTCTTCGACGAGATGGACTCGCTGTTCCGCACGCGAGGCACCGGCATCAGCTCGGACGTCGAGTCCACCATCGTGCCCCAGCTCCTGGCCGAGATCGACGGCGTCGAGTCCCTGCGTGACGTCATCGTGATCGGCGCGACCAACCGCGAGGACCTCATCGACCCGGCGATCCTGCGCCCGGGTCGCCTCGACGTGAAGATCAAGATCGAGCGTCCCGACGCCGAGGCGGCGGCCCAGATCTTCGGGCGGTACCTGCGCGCGAGCGTGCCCGTGGATGCTCAGGAGATGGCCTCCCTGGGCGGGGGCGATCCGGACAAAGCCCTGGCCGCAATGATCGAACGCACCGTCGAGGCGATGTATCGCATCGAGGACGAGAACCGGTTCCTCGAGGTGACCTACCAGGGCGGCGACAAGGAGATCCTCTACTTCAAGGACTTCGCCTCGGGCGCCATGATCGAGAACGTCGTGCGCCGGGCCAAGAAGCTCGCCGTGAAGCGCGAGATCGCGGCGGGGGGCCGCGGGCTGCGCCTGGACGACCTGCTCGAGTCGATCCGCCAGGAGTACCACGAGAACGAGGACCTGCCCAACACCACCAACCCCGACGACTGGGCGCGCATCTCGGGCAAGAAGGGGGAGCGCATCGTCTTCATCCGCACGCTGATCAACCTCACCGACGACCAGCCGCTCGCGGGCGGGCGCTCCATCCAGCACGTCGGGACCGGGCAGTACCTCTAGCACATGGCGCTCGCGAAGGTCGTCGGCATCGAGACCGAGTACGGGATCAGCGGCGGACCTGACGGCGACCCGGTGACCGCCTCGACGATCGCGGTCACCTCCTACGCGCGGCGCATGGCCGCCCCCATCGCCTGGGACTTCGACGACGAGTCGCCGGGTCGCGACGCGCGCGACCCGATCGCCGCGCCCGCCTACGCCCCGGTGATCGAGACGCACCTGGCCAACGCCGTGCTGCCCAACGGCGCCCGCTTCTACGTGGACCACGCCCACCCCGAGTACTCCTCGCCCGAGTGCCGCACCCCGCTGGAGGCGACGCTCTACGACCAGGCCGGCGAGGAGGTCCTGCGCCTGGCGGCCGCGGCGGCCAACGCCGACCTCCCGGCGGCCCAGCGGATCGTCATCTACAAGAACAACTCCGACGGCAAGGGCAACTCCTACGGCTGCCACGAGAACTACCTGGTGCAACGGGAGGTCCGCTTCGCCGACATCGTCACGGCCATGGTGCCCCACTTCGTGTCGCGCCAGATCGTGGTGGGGGCGGGCAAGGTGGGATCCGAGCTCGAGCACACCCGCGGCGCGCCGCCCGCATTCCAGCTGAGCCAGCGCGCCGAGTTCTTCGAGGAGGTGGTGGGCCTCGAGACGACCATGCGCCGCCCGATCGTCAACACCCGCGACGAGCCCCACGGGGACCCCGCCCGGTTCCGGCGGCTCCACGTCATCGTGGGCGACGCCAACCTCAGCCCCGTGGCCACGGCGGTCAAGTTGGGCTCGACGGCGCTGCTGCTAGCCGCCCTCGAGGACGAGGGGCTCGACGCGTTTCCCGCGCCGCCGCGCGAGCCGGTGCACGCGATCCGCGCGATCGCCCTGGATCCAACGCTCACCACTACGGTGGAGCTCTCCTCGGGCGCGAGCTGGACTGCCTGGGACCTCCAGGACCGGCTCTGGGAGCTCGCCGCGGACTACGCCGAGCGCACCGGCGCCGGAGCGGTGGCCGAACCCGACGAGATCACGTTCCTGCTCGGCCAGTGGCGCGAGATGCTCGATGGCGTGCGGACGGATCGGGCCGCCGTGGCGGACCGCATCGACTGGGTCGCCAAGCATCGGGTCCTCGAGGGCTTCCGCGAGCGCCACGGGCTCGCGGACCGGGATCCCCGCCTCCACGCCATCGACCTGCAGTACCACGACGTCGACCCGACCCGGTCCCTCGCCCGACGCGTGGGTCTGCGGACCCTCCACGGTCGCACCGACGTCGTCGCGGCCGTCAGCGGCCCTCCGTCCTCCACCCGCGCCTACTTCCGCGGCCAGTGCGTCGCGCGCTACCCCGAGGAGGTGGTGGCCGCCAACTGGGACTCGGTCGTCTTCGACGTGGGCGCCGGCCCGCTCCACAAGGTGCCCACCACGGATCCGCTGCGCGGCACCGCCGACTTGACCGCCCCACTGTTCGCCCGCGCCCCGACCGCGCGCGACCTGCTCGCGGCCCTGGAAGGGTAGAACAGTGGGTATGAGTGAGCAGGAACGCATCCACCGACCCCGGACCCCCCGCGAGCGCGAGGACGTCGCCGACGCGCCCGCGGAGTCCAGCCGCGGCGAGCAGCTGAAGTCCGACCTCGACGACCTCCTCGACGAGATCGACGACGTCCTGGAGGAGAACGCCGAGGAGTTCGTGCGCAACTACATCCAGAAGGGCGGGCAGTGACGTGGGACTCCCGCTGTTCTCCGCATCCGAGGACCCGGGCCCCTCGTTCGTGCGCTTCGCCGAGGTGAGCGGCCTGCTGCCCGCCGCACCCCAAGTGCGCGATGCGCCACACGCCACGACCGTCGTCGCCCTGCGCTACGCCGAGGGTGTCGTCATGGTGGGCGACCGCCAGGCGACCGCGGGCTACATCGCCAGCCGCGACGTGCGCAAGATCGAGGCGGCGGACCACAACACGGGGATCGCCATCTCGGGCAGCGCCGCGCGGGGCATGGAGTTCATCCGGCTGGCCCAGCTGTCCTTCGAGCACTACCAGAAGATGACCGACGCGGACCTCACCCTCGAGGGGAAGGCGAACTACCTCTCGCCGATCATCCAGCGCAACAACCTCACGAGCCCGCTGGTCGTCGTCCCGCTGCTCGCGGGCTGGGACACCACGCGCCACGAGGGACGCATCTTCGAGTACGACGGGGCCGGCGGCTGCTACGAGCGCCACGACTTCGCCGCCATCGGCTCGGGGACGCCCTTCGCCGAGAGCGCGCTGCGCCTGGGCTTTCGCACCGATCTCACCCGCGAGGACGCGCTGGACCTGGCGGCCCTGGCCATCTACGAAGCGGGCGACAACGATCCCAGCACCGGCGGGCCGGACTTCGTGCGCGGGATCTTCCCGATGATGGTCGTCCTGGACGAGGCGGGCTTCACCGAGTTGCCCACCGAGGAGGTCCGGGGCCGCTACGAGGCCATCAACCGGCGCCGCACCGAGGGCCAGGGCGTGGCGGGGGGGTCGCTGCGATGAGCAACTACTTCTACGTCTCACCCGAGCAGCTCATCAAGGACCGGGCCGAGTTCGCCCAGAAGGGGATCGCCCGCGGACGCTCGATCGTGGCCGCGATCTACGACGTGGGCATCGTACTCGTGGCCGAGAACCAATCGGCGTCGCTCAACAAGATCTCCGAGATCTACGACCGCATCGTGTTCGCCGGCGTGGGCAAGTACAACGAGTTCGACCGCCTGCGCGAGGCGGGGATCCGCTGGGCCGACAGCACGGGCTTCACCTACTCGCGCGAGGACGTCGACGTGCGGGCGCTGGCCAACTACTACGCCCAGCACCTGGGCGACATGTTCACCGAAGGTCCCAAGCCGCTCGAGGTCGAGATCATCGTCGCCCAGTTGGGCGGGTCCGTCCGCCCGACCAAGCTCTACCGCGTCGCCTACGAGGGCACGATCGCCGACGAGCCGCACTTCGCCGTCGTGGGCGGGGACGCCGACTCGATCCGCGACCGCCTCGCCGCGGTCGAGCAGGAGGTGCACGATCTGCCCACGACCCTGCGCAACGCCGTGGCCGCCCTCAGCGGTCCGGAGCGGACCATCGAGGTGAGCGACCTCGAGGTCGCGATCCTCGAGGACCGCGGGACGCGCCGCACCTTCGTGCGCCTCACCGACGCGCAGACGGCCGAACTCCTGGGCGTCTGAGCGTGCTGCGCCGCATCTTCGGGATCGAGACCGAGTACGGGGTCACGTTCTCCTGGCAGGGCCAGCGGCGCCTCAGCCCCGACGAGGTCTCGCGGTTCCTGTTCCGCAAGGTCGTCGCGTGGGGTCGCTCCTCGAACGTCTTCCTCGAGAACGGGGGGCGCCTCTACCTGGACGTGGGCAGCCATCCCGAGTACGCCACGGCCGAGTGCGACTCGCTCACCGACCTGGTCGCCCAGGACAAGGCGGGCGAGAGCATCCTGCGCGAGCTGGTCGACTACGCCGAGCGCGAGCTCGCCGAGGACGGAGCCCGCGGCTCGATCTTCCTGTTCAAGAACAACACGGACTCGGCGGGCAACTCCTACGGCTGCCACGAGAACTACGCCATCGAGCGCATCGATGACCTGTCGCGACTCGAGCAGGTCTTCATCCCCTTCCTGGTCACCAGGCAGATCTTCGCGGGCGCCGGCAAGGTCGTGGCGTCGCCGCGCGGGACCGCCTTCGCCATGAGCCAGCGCGCCGAGCACATCTGGGAGTCCATCTCCTCGGCCACCACCCGCAGCCGCCCCATCATCAACACGCGCGACGAGCCCCACGCCGATCCCGAGCGCTTCCGCCGCCTCCACGTCATCGTGGGCGACTCCAACATGAACGAGTTCGCCACCATGCTCAAGGTGGGCACCGCGGCCGTGGTGCTGGCGATGGTCGAGGACAAGACCACGATCCTGCGCGACTACAACCTGGCCGCCCCCATCAGCGCGCTGCGCGAGGTCTCCTACGACCTCTGGGGCAAGGACTCGCTCAAGCTGGCCTCCGGACGCGACATGAGCGCCATCGAGATCCAAGAGGACCTGTGCGAGCGCGCCGAGCGATTCGTCGAGTCGCGCGAGACCCCCGCGGAGTTCCCCGGCGTCGTGCGCGCCTGGCGCGCGGTCCTGGAGGACTACCGGGCCGATCCGATGCGCCTGGCCGACCGGGTGGACTGGATCGCCAAGTACCAGATGATCGATCGGGCCCGCGAGCGCGACGGGCTGGCTCTCGACGACGCGCGCATCGCCCTGATCGACCTGCTCTACCACGACACCGACCTGGCGCGCGGCCTCTTCTACAGCCACCAGCGCCGGGGCCACGCCCAGCGCGTCGTCGACGACGACCAGGTCATCGCGGCCGCCTCGGTCCCGCCCCCAACCACGCGCGCGCGCATGCGCGGAGCCTTCATCCGCGTCGCCAAGCAGTATCGGCGCGACTACACGGTCGACTGGGTGCACCTCAAGCTCAACGACGAGCTCCAGCGCACGGTCCTGCTCAAGGACCCCTTCGAGGCCCACGACGACCGCTTCGAGCGACTCCTGTCGTCCCTCGAGCGTCGCACCGGTCGCGCCCCGAGTTGATCTGACTCCGGCGGCCCGTTAGCCTGGACGGGTGCTGGAGACCCCCCCCGAGCCCGGCGCCGACGCGTCGGACTCCCCGGGCGACACCGCTCTGGCGCACCCCCGGACGCACCGCAGCAGCCGCCGCGCCCTGATCGAGTGGGCGATCATCCTGGTCGTCGCGGTGAGCGCATCGCTGCTGCTGCGCGCCTACGTCGTCCAGACGTTCTCGATCCCCTCGGGCTCGATGGAGCCCACCCTCATGCCCGGCGACCGCATCCTGGTCTCCAAGCTCAGCGTCCGCTTCGGCACGATCCACCGCGGGGACATCGTGGTGTTCAAGGCACCCCCCGCCGAGCACGGTCGCTGCGCGGGAGAGACGGCGGACCTGGTCAAGCGGGTGATCGGGCTGCCCGGCGACCACCTCACGAGTCGGGGCAACACCATCTACGTCAACGGCCACGCCCTGGACGAGACCTGGACCCACACCGAGCCCCTGGGACCCGCGATCGGCAACGTCACCGTTCCGGCCGGCTCCTACTTCATGATGGGCGACAACCACGCGGATTCCTGCGACAGCCGCACCTGGGGCTTCGTCCCCCGCTCGGACCTGATCGGCAAGGCCTTCATGCGCATCTGGCCGCCGTCGCGCATCGGCCTCCTGTAGCCCCGGGGGCCCCCGTACACTTGGGGGAGTGTTCGATCTCAGCCCGATCAAGATCCTGATCATCGTGGCCGTCGGACTCGTCCTGCTCGGTCCGGACAAGCTGCCCGAGGTCGCGCGCAAGCTGGGTACGAGCTGGCGGGCCCTGCGCCAGCTCCAGCAGCGCGTCGAGCGCGAGGTCCGCGAGGTGATCCCCGACCTGCCCACGACGGGCGACCTGGCGCGCATGGCGCGCAACCCGGTCTCCCTGCTCAACGAGCTGGCCCATCGCTCAGGCGTCGACGACGACCCCCTGACCGCCGACGGCCCAGGCGCCGGGGCCCGTCTCGCGGACCTGGAGGACCGCGATGACGCCGCCCGCCTGGGACCCATCGAGCCCCCGATCCCCACCCGCACGACCCCGGTGCCCGAGGGCCCGGACCCGTCGCTCAACTAGCCCCGTGTCGCGCTTCCGCAATGCGGCCTCCGGCATGACGCTGGCGGAGCACCTCGCCGAAGCGCGCCACCGCCTCCTGATCTCGATGACCACGGTCCTCGCGCTCGGGGTCGCCGCCTTCGTGCTGTACTCACCGATCCTGCGGATCCTCCAGCAGCCCTACTGCCACGCCACACCGGGCCACTGCCGATTCCTGGTCACCAACCCGCTCGACGGCCTCACCCTGCGCGTCAAGATCTCGCTCTTCGGTGGCCTGCTCTTCGCCTCCCCGGTCCTCCTGTGGCAGACGTGGCGGTTCGTGACGCCCGGCCTGCGCGCCGCCGAGCGCCGCTACGCGGTGCCCTTCGTGCTGGCGTCGCTGGCCTTCTTCGGCGCGGGCGTCGCCGTGGCCTACTTCAGCTTCGGACACGCGCTCGACTTCCTGCAGAGCATCGGCGGCCACAGCCTGGTCTCGTACTACAACCCCAACCAATACCTGGGACTGTTCTTGCTCATGATGTTCATCTTCGGCATCGCCTTCGAGTTCCCGGTGGTGCTGGTCGCCCTCGAGCTGGCCCGCATCGTGCGCCCCGCCCAGCTGCTCCACGCCTGGCGCTACGCGGTGATCGCGATCACCATCGCTGCGGCGGTCTTCACGCCCAGCGGCGACCCCCTGTCCATGATGGCGCTCGCGCTGCCGCTCACCGCCTTCTACTTCCTGGCCATCGCCGTGGGCAAGATCCTGCACCGGTGAGGACCGATCCCCGCGCGGACTTCGTCGAGAGCCTCGGCTTCGGCCTCGATCCCTTCCAGGTCGCCGCCCTGGACGCCGTCGACGAGGGGCACAACGTCCTGGTGAGCGCCCCGACGGGCTCGGGCAAGACCATCGTCGCCACGTACGCGGTGACCCGGACCCTCCTAAGCGCGCGCCGCGCCTTCTACACCACACCCCTCAAGGCGCTGTCGAACCAGAAGTACCACGAGTTCGTCAACCGCTTCGGCGCCGACCAGGTCGGGCTGCTCACGGGCGACGTGACCATCAACCACGGCGCTCCCATCGTCGTGATGACGACCGAGGTGCTGCGCAACATGCTCCTGACCGACGTGACCCAGCTGCACGCGCTGGGACTCGTCGTCCTCGATGAGGTGCACTTCCTCCAGGACCCCTACCGCGGCGGGGTCTGGGAGGAGGTGCTGATCCTGACGCCACCCCCGGTGCGGTTCGTGGCGCTCTCGGCGACCATCGGCAACGTCGGCCTGCTCGGCGCCTGGTTCGAGGAGATCCGCGGGGCCACCGCCATCATCGAGGAGTCCCGCCGCCCCATCGTGCTGCACCACCACGTGGCCTACGTGCCCCGGGCGAGCGGGTCGATCGAGCTGGCCGAGCTGCTCGACGGCCCGCGGCTGGCCCCGGCGGCGCGGCGCGTCGACGGCCTGGCGGCGTCCTCGCGCAAGTTCCGGCGCGGCGCCGGCTGGCACGGTCCCACCCGGGCCGCCCCGCCCTCACCAGTGCGCCCGCCGCGCCGCGGGGAGACGCTACGGGCCCTCGAGGACGCCGACCTGCTCCCGGCGATCATCTTCATCTTCTCGCGCGCCGGCTGCGACGCTGCCGTGGCCGAGCTCGTGCGCGAGGGTGCGTCGTTCACCTCGGCCGTCCAGGCGCGCGAGTGCGAGCTCCTGAGCGACCTGCGCCTGACCGACTTCACCGACGAGGAGCTGCACGCCCTGGACTACGGCCCGTTCCTCGAGGCCCTGCGCCGCGGGGTCGCGGCCCACCACGCCGGAATGGTGCCCGCCTTCCGCGAGATCGTGGAGACGTGCTTCGAGCGGGGACTGCTCGGGGTCGTCTTCGCGACCGAGACGCTGGCCCTGGGGGTGAACCTGCCCGCGCGCACGGTCGTCCTGGAGCGCTTCTCCAAGTACACCGACGCCGGCCGGCGGATGCTCACCGCCGCCGATTTCGCCCAGCTGACCGGTCGGGCGGGACGCCGGGGCCTCGACGACGAGGGGCACGCGGTCGTCCAGTTCGCCCCGCCGACGACCTTCGCCGACGTGGGGCGCGTGGCCCTGGCGCCCCCCGGGGATCTGCACTCGTCCTTTCGCCCGACTTACAACTTCACGGCCAACCTCGTGGGACACGTGGATCGCACCAGGGCCCTCGAGATCGTGCATCGCTCCTTCGCCCAGTTCGAGGCGCTTCGCAACCCCGCACGCTCCCGCCGCCCGCTGGCCGACCTGCTGGAGGCCCGACTCGCGGTCCTCGACGAGCTCGACTACACCGACGGGTGGGAGCTGACCCCGGCGGGCCGGCTGCTGAGCGCCCTCTACCACGAGAACGACCTGCTGGTGGCCGAGTCGCTCGCCGCGGGCGTCCTGGACGACCTCGAGCCCGCCTTGCTCGTGGGCGTCGCCTCGGCCCTCGTCTACCAGCCCCGTCCCCAGCGCCACGCCCACACCAGCGCGCACGCCCGCCGGCGGCCCCGGGGGCCCGACCGGATCGGGGGGGAGCGCCGCGCCCTCCTCCAGGAGCGGCTGGCCCGGCTGGGATCCCTCGCCGCGCGCGTCCACGCGGCCGAGCAGCGCCACTACCTGCCCACGTCCTCGATCCCCAACGGAGCCTTCGCGCCGCCGCTGATCGCCTGGGCCCGTGGTGCGCCGCTGGGCGTCGCCCTCGACGTGGCCGACGCGGCCGTCGGGCCGACCTCCCCGGGTGACTTCGTGCGCACCGCCAAGCAGGTCGCCGACCTGTGCGACCAGATCTCCCGAATCGCCCCGGCCGCCGTCGCCGCGGCCGCCCGCGCGGGGTCGGAAGCCCTCGTGCGCAGCGTCGTCGCCTCCACGACCGGCGTCCACCCCGGCGACGGCTGAGCGCCGTAACCTTTTGCCACGATGCACGCCTACGTGGAAGAGACCTTCACGCCCCAGGAGCGCGACGTGCTCCGCCCCTACTTCACGAACCTCGACGGGCCGGTCTTTGCCCTGGTCAACCTCCCTGACGTCGTCAAGGGAGCGCTGTTCGCGCGCTACTCGCGCTCCAGCAAGAGCCTCCGCCGGCTGTTCCTGGACGAGTTCGCAGGCGACCTCGACCTGCGCGGCGACCTGTCGGTAGACGCCACCCGCGGGCTGGCGCGCGCCGACCAGCTCTACCAGCGGATCTTCGTCGAGTACGGGGATGACTCGGTGGCCCAGCTCGGGGGCGTGCACCTGGCCTGCGAGCAGGCCAGCAACCTCCTGACCAAGATCCTCGAGCGCGGGCGCCTCATGAGCTACCTCGAGCAGTCCACGCGCTACTTGGGATTCGACCGCCGCCTGCCCAACGGCCACTACCGCTTCTACCGCGACGAGGCCCTGCTCGAGTCGCGCTACGGCGCCCGGGTCGTGGGCGAGATGGACCGCATGTTCGACACCTACGCCGCCCTCGTGCCCCAGCTGACGTCGTGGCTGCGCGAGCGCCACCCCCAGACGCCCGAGGACACCGACCTCGTCTACCGCCAGGCCATCCGAGCCAAGGCCTTCGACGCCCTGCGCGGGCTCCTCCCCGCCGCGGCCCTGTCCAACCTGGGCATCTACGGCTCGGGCCAGGCCTACGAGCACCTCCTGCTGCGCCTGCGGGCCCATCCGCTGCCCGAGGCCCGCGCCTACGGACTTCTCATCGAGCGCGAGCTCGACAAGGTGATCCCGTCGTTCATCAAGCGCGTCGCCATGCCCGATCGCGGGGGAGTGTGGGTCGACTACCTCGAGCGAACGCGCGAGGACGCCGCGGCCATCGTGCGCGCGGGCGCGTCGCCCGAGGAGGGGGAGGTCGCGCCCCACGTGCGCCTCGTCGCCTTCGACGGCGACGGCGAGCGGCGCGTGCTGAGCGCCATCGCCTTCGAGCACGGGGCGGGCTCGTGGACGGCGGCCGAAGAGGCGGTCGACCGCCTCGATGACGCCGGCCGCGAGAGGCTCCTCGCCGCCTACGTGGGCGATCGCCGCAACCGGCGCCACCGGCCGGGTCGCGCCTTCGAGGCCACCACCTACACCTTCGAGATCGTCTCGGACTACGGGGCCTTCCGCGACCTCCAGCGCCACCGGCTCGCGACCGTCGAGTGGCAGCCGCTCACCACGGACCTCGGCTACGAGACGCCCGACCTCGTGCGCGAGGCGGGTCTCGCCGCCCCCTACGAGGCGTCGATGACGCGCTCGCGCGACCTCTTCGCCGACCTGCGCGACGAGTTCCCCTCCCAGGCGCAGTACGCGGTCGCCCTGGCCTTCCACATCCGCTACCTCATGACGATGAACCTGCGCGAGGCGCTGCACGTCATCGAGCTGCGCTCGGGCCCCCAGGGCCACCCCAACTACCGGCGCGTCGCCCACGAGATGCTCCGCCTCGTTCGTGATCAGGCCGGACACCGCCTCCTGGCCGAGACCTTCCGCCACGTCGACTACGCCGACACCGATCTCGCACGCCTCGAGGCCGAGCGGCGCGCCGAACGCGCCCGCCAGTCCGGGCGCGCGACCACCCCCTAGCCCCGGGTCGCACGCGACCGGGGAAAAACGTTCTACACTGCCTGCGCTGCGAAAGGGCGAAGATGGCACGCGACCGCGACACTGACGAGGACTTCGACGAGGAGGAGCTCGCCGACGGGTTCGACGAAGAGGGCGAAGAGGACGTCGAGGAGGACCTCGAGGACGAGGCCGACGAGGACCTCGACGACGACTTCGACGCGGGCGCCGACGACGGCGCGGACGACTACGACGCCGACGCTGATGCCGACGGCGAGGACACGGACGACACCGGCGACGACGCAGCCGAGAGCGACGACACCGGCGACGACGAGGACTCCGCCTCCGACGAGGACGACGCCGTCGTCGAGGCTGACGCCGTGGTGGCCGACGAGGACGACGACCTGATCGACGACAGCGATATCGAGCTTGCCCTCGACCAGGTCCTGGCCGAGACGATCCTGCGCACGACCGTCGTCGACGACGATGACGACGGCGGGGATCTGGACGTCGACGCGGTGCTGACCGAGACCATCCTGCCCAAGCAGGACGACGAGTTCCGGTGCGCCTCGTGTCGGCTGCTCAAGAAGACCAGCCAGCTCGCCGACCCGGAGAAGATGCTCTGTCGTGACTGCGTCTGAGGACGGCCCCCACCTCGCCACGCGGACGGATCCCGACCTGCGCGGACGGTGGGGGAACGCGCTGGCCGCCCTACGGTCCCAGCGCGGCGGGCCCGCCCTGGCCGACGACCTCGCCGGGGGGCGCTCCGACGCGAGCTGGCTGGCGGCGGCCGTCGCCGCTCGAGCGGTCTGGGTGCTCGAGGGTGTCGCCGTCGCTCTCGTCGACGACACGACGATCGTCGGCGTCTACGTCGATCCCGCGCACCGCCGTGAGGGTGCCGCACGCCGCCTGGTGACTGCGGTGCGCCAGGCGCACCCGCTCGTGCGCGACGCCTCGGCCCTGCCCGGCGATCGAGCGACCAAGTCCCTCTACGAGTCGCTGGGCTGGCGCGCCCGGCTGCTTACGATGAGCGCGCCGGCGTCACCCGACGCCGAGGCCGCGCCAGCGGTGGGGGAGGGGGCACCTTGATGCCCAGGAGCGTCGCCAGCGCCGGGATCGCTCCCGCGTCGCGGTGGGCCAGCGCCCGGCACTCCTCGTCGTCGGGGATCCCCGTGGGCTTGACCGTGCGCCGGATGGTCGTCTGCGCGGCGAGCGTGACGATCTCGCGCCAGCGCGCGGGCTCCTGATCGGCGCTCAGGGACGCCGACACCACCTCGACCACCTTCGTGGCCAGCTCGGCCGACAGCTGCGTCGAGAAGTCCGGTGGGTCGGCCACCAGCTGGAGCGCCGTGATGGCGTCCGCGCCGGTCACGGCGCCCTCGATCCTCTCCACCCAGCGGGCGCGCAGCGCCTCGATCCGGGCGGTCAGGGAAGTCTGGAGCTCCTTGAGCTGCGTACGCGCCTCTTCGTCCAGGGTGATCGTCTTGGCCGACGTCACGACCGCCCGCAGGTCCCGCAGGCGCAGCTCGCCGCGACCCGCGGCCAGCGCCCCGGCGGCCCGATCCTTCCAGCCAGCCAGATTGGCCCGTCCGCTCAGGTCCTCGGCGATGCGCTCGATGGTGAGCGGGTCGACCGTCGCACGTCCCTGGACCAGGGCATTGCGGTTCTGCTCCTCCACGGCGTTGCGCACCGCGAGCATCCCGCCGCGCAGCAGCTGCTCGGCGACCGGCAGCTGCTCGGGCGCGAGCTGGGCGAGGAAGGCGTTGCGGTGCGTCGTGCTGACCGGCGGGCCGGCGGGACGCGGGCTGCGCCCGCGCGTGGGCGCGGGGCGCCCGGTCCGCGGCGCACCCGTGCGCTCGCCTCGCGACTCGCCGTGGGACTCACCGCGCGACTCACCGCGCGACTCACCGCGCGACGCGCCGGTGCGCTCGCGACGGGGCCGAGACTCACCGGGGCCCTCGGTGCGGGGCGGTCGCGACTCGCCGGTGCTCGCGCCACGGGGCCGGGACTCGCCGCTGCGCTCGCCCTCGGCACGGCGCTCGCGAGGACGGCTCGGCGCCCCTTCGCGGCGCGGCCGACGCTCCTCGCGCGGACCCTCGCTGCGTCGGGCACCCCGACCTTTGGGCGCGTACGTGACGGTGATGTCGGTGGAGGGACCTTGGCTCGGCAGCAGGCTGAGGCGCTCGTTGCGCGGGTCCTCGGGCGAGGCCTCCTTCGCGGGCAGCACCGCGACGACCTCCAGGCCCTCCATGTACTGCTCGATGTCCGCGCGGAACGTGCTGCCCACGGCCGGTGCGGCGGGCAGCAGCGCCACCTCGAGGACACCCTTGGGCAGGCGCGCGCCTGCGGCTCGCCACGTGGCGACCTCACCGTTGACGCTGGTGATCTCGATGTCAATGCGACGCGGCATAGGGCTCTAATCTACTCGCTCGGCCGCCGGGAATTTTTCGTGCCGCTTTAGCGGCCTTTTACCCTGACGTGCTTAGCATGACTTCGTGACCTTCCCCCCCGTCGATCCCTTCAGCAGCATCCCGACGCCGCCACCCGAGCCCGAGCCGGTCGTCGCGGCCGTCCCCACCGACTACTTCGCCCAGCTGGCCGAGCCCTCGACCGCGCCCGCGGCGAACGACGCGACGTGGGGCGAGCATCCCGCGCCACCGTCCTTCGCGCCCGCGCGCCCCGCGCGCACGCTGTGGACCTCTCGCGTGTCGCTCCTGCTCGTCGCGGCTCTCGTGGGCGGCCTCGCCGGCCACTTCTCGGCCGGCTCGTCCTCGGGAGGGGGCAACGTCAACGTCACGGCGGTGTCGGCCGCGCCGGCGGGCGCGGTGCTGTCGAGCGGCACGTCCATCCCCACACTGGTCCAGCGTGTCCTGCCTACCGTCGTGTCCATCGACGTGCGGGCGGGAGGCGGCGAGGACCAGGGGACCGGCATGATCGTCTCGTCCAACGGCTACGTCGTCACCAACAACCACGTCATCGCGGCCGCCGCCCAGGGTGCGGGGACGATCACCGTGACGCGCTCGGGCTCGACCACGCGACTGGCGGCCACCCTGGTGGGCACGAACCCCGTCGATGACGTGGCGCTCCTGCGCATCAACGGGGCCTCGGGCCTGCCTCACATCACCTTCGGCAACTCCAACGCGCTCCAGGTCGGTGACGCGGTGGTAGCCATCGGCAACGCGCTCGGCCTGGCCGCCGGGACGCCCACGGTCACCCAGGGCATCGTCTCGGCCCTGGGGCGGACCGTCACGGCGGGCTCCTCGTCGAGTACCGAGACGCTCAGCAACATGATCCAGACCGACGCGGCCATCAACCCGGGGAACTCCGGAGGCCCGCTGCTGGACGCCCAGGGCGACGTGATCGGCATGAACACCGCCGTGGCCGGGACCCTGCCCGACGGCACGAGCGCCCAGAACATCGGCTTCGCCATCCCGGCGGCCACGATCGAGTCGCTGCTCAAGTCCCTCGCCGCCGGCCAGAGCGTCAAGACCCACGGCGCCTTCATGGGCGTCGAGGTCATGTCCATGACGCCCACCCTCCAGTACGAGTACGGCTTCACGATCTCCTCGGGCGCCGTGGTCATGAGCGTCATCGCCAACTCCGGTGCCGCCAAGGCGGGACTGCGCCAGGGAGACGTCATCGTGACGCTGAACGGCGTGGCCATCGACAACACCCAGGACCTGACCAGCGTGCTGTCGGGCCTCTACCCGGGCGACTCGGTCACCGTGGGCATCGTGCGCGGGTCGGCCCACCTCACCAAGCAGGTCACCCTCGGGCACCAGTCCTGATCAGCGCAGCGTCGCGATGCCCCCGTCGACGGGCAGCACCGCGCCCGTGACGTAGCTGGCCGCGGGCGAGGCCAGGAAGATCGCCGCCCCCGCCATGTCCGAGGGCCGGCCGATCCGCCGCAGGGGAGCGGCCTGGGCGATGGCGGCGCCGTGGGCCTCGAGGGTCGCGCGCATCATCTTGGACTCGAAGGGGCCCGGGGCGATGGCGTTGACGGTCACCCGTGGGGCGAGCTCGCGCGCCAGGTGGCGCGTCAGGTGGTGCACCGCCGCCTTGGACGACGAGTACGCGTAGGTCTCCATCTCGGGGACCCGCAGCCCGTCGATGGACCCGATGTTGATCACGCGCGCCGGGTCCTCGGCGGTCCCGGCGGCCTCCAGGGCGCCGCGCAGGAAGCGCGTCAGGTGGAACGTGGCCTGGACGTTGAGGTGGAAGACCCGGTCGAAGGCCCGGTCGTCGTAGTCGGCCATCGGGGCGCCCCACGTCGCGCCGGCATTGTTGACCAGCACGTCCAGGTGCGCCGAGTGCGCGAGAAAGGCGTCGGCCAGCGTCCGGCAGCCCTCCATCGTGGACAGGTCCGCGGGCAGCGCGACGCAGTGCCCCTCGGCCGACAGCGCGGTGGCCAGCTCCTCGCAGGCGGCGGCCGATCGTGACGACAGGTACACCCGGGCCCCCGCCGCGACGAAGCCGCGCACGATCATCTCGCCGATGCCCCGGCTGCCGCCGGTCACGAGCACGACGCGCCCGCGTACGTCGAAGAGGCCCCGGGGGGAGTCGGGCGCCGAGGCGTCCACTAGTTGCCGACGCGCAGGACCGTGGTCCCCACCGCCGTCACCGGCGAGGGCACGGACGGGTCCGGCGCGAACTGCGCCTTGATCATCCAGATGCCCGGCACCGAGAAGTCGAACCCGCAGTTCACCCGGCTGTCGGTGATCGCGCGGAACTTGCAGACCAGGTTCGAGACCCCGGAGTCGGCGGGCGCGATCGCCACCGTGCGCACGTAGCCGCCGGTTCCCTCGGGCAGGACGTCGACCTTCACGTTGAAGGTCCCACCCGTCACCGAGGCCGCACCGCCGTTGTCCGAGAAGTCGAAAGAAAGGAGCGGCGTTCCATTCCCGCTGTCGGCCAGGGCGGGCACCGAGGTAGCGCCCAGCAGGGACGCCACGATCGCAACACTCGCCAGCCAACGCCGCACGAAACCACTATAGCAGGACCCTCTCCCCTGACCGCCGATAATGTTCGTTATGTCAAGTTACACACGGACGAGCCCCGAGGGGTCCGGCTGCTCCACTAGCCTCGAGGCGCCATGGCCCCCGCCCTCGCGCTCTCGCCGCGGCGCCTGGTCGGCGCTGGAGCTCTCGTCCTGGTGGGAGGCGCCGTGGGCACCGGCCTGCGGGACCTGGCCCTGACCTGGTGGCCGGCGCAGACCGCTCGTCACGCGGCCTGGCCCACGATCGTCCCGTGGACGCTCATCGTGATCAACACCCTGGGCGTGGTGATTGCCGTGCGTCTCCTGCGCACCGTGCTGCGCGCCCACGATCCCAACAACCCCTGGCGCCTCCTGTGGATCACCGGCTTCCTCGGCGGGTTCACGTCCTACTCGAGCCTCGTGGCCGCGTGGGCCGTCGCCTGGCACCGCGCCGTCCTGGGCGGCCTGCTCGAGGCCGTGGCCACCGTCGGGCTGGGCGTGCTGGCCGCCGAGCTGGCCCTTCGCTGGCCGAGGCACGCATGACCTTCCTGCTGGTCATGCTCTTCGGCGGTGTGGGAGCCGTTGTCCGCTTTACCGCCGAGTACGTCACGCGCGAACACCATCCCACCCAGCGCCCCTGGGCCACCGTCGCGGTCAACGCCCTCGGGGCCCTCGTCGTGGGCTGGGCGACCGCCGCCCTCGCCGGGCCCTCCGACGCGCACGTGCGCGACGTCGTGATCACGGGCTTCTGCGGAGGCCTCACCACCTTCTCGTCGGCCCTGGCCATCCCGGCGCTGCTCCAGCGCGAGCACCACTGGCGCTACGGCCTCGCGCTCGTGCTGGCGGCACCGATGCTCGCCGGCGGCGCCTTCGCCGTGGGACTGGCCCTGGGGCACTAGCCCGCGCGACCGCCACGCTGGGCCGCCTCCACGATCCACGCGAATGTCGGATCGGGCCGCGCCAGCAGCTCGGGGTGCCACTGCACCGCGACGACGCGTCCGTCGTCGGTCTCGAGACCCTCGATCTCGTCGTCGTCGGCGCGGGCGACCACCCGCAGCCCTTCCCCAACCCGCGCGACCACCTGGTGGTGCAGCGAGTTCACGGCCAGCTCGGCGCCCACCAGCGCCTGGAGGTGCGAGTCGGGCGCGGTGCGCACGCGGTGCGAGGGCTCGTGGCCGTCGCGGTCCCACTGCGGGTGCCCCACGCCCTGGCTCACGGGAACGTCCTGGCGCAAGGTGCCCCCGCGCGAGACGTTGAGGATCTGCAGGCCCCGACAGATCGCGAGCACCGGCAGGCCCGCGGCCTCGGCCGCCGCGAGCAGCTCAATCTCCCAGGCGTCGCGCCGCGGCTCGAGGGATCCGAGCCCCTCCTCGGGATCAGCGCCGTAGCGGGCGGGATCGACGTCGGCTCCCCCGCTCAGGACCAGCCCGTCGAGGAGGGCGACCACGTCGGCCACGGGAGCGTCGCGCGTCAGCTGGATCGGAACGCCTCCAGCGGCCGCGATCGCCGCGACGTAGTCGGCGAAGTGCACATCCACCTCAAGGTTGGCCATGGCCGCCGGGACGTGCGCCCCGAACCACCGCGCCGGCCAGCGCCGGCCGGTGACCCCGATGCGGGGCCTCATCGCAGCCCGTTGCGCCGCGCGGCGTCCTCGGTCGTGACCAGGTGGCGTGCGGCCCGCGCCTCGTCGACGCGGCCGACCGGCGTCGTGCGCGGCGCCTCGTGGAGCGCCGCGGGATCCTCGTGAGCGCGCGCCACGATCCGCTCGAGGGCCTGGGCCAGCGCCTCGACGGTCTCGGCGCTCTCGGTCTCGGTCGGCTCGACCATCAAGGCCTCCTCGACGACCAGGGGGAAGTAGACGGTCGGTGCGTGGAAGCCCTCGTCGAGGAGGGACTTGGCCACGTCCAGGGCCCGCACACCGGTCGCCTCCTTGAGGGCCGAGGCGGTCAGCACACACTCGTGCATGCAGGGCCGCTCGTAGGCGGCGGGCAGGACGTCGGCCAGGCGACGCCGCAGCCAGTTCGCGTTGAGCACCGCGTGCTCGGCCACCGCGCGCAGCCCTTCGCCGCCGTGGATCTCGATGTAGGCGAGGGCTCGCGCCAGGACGAGCGCGTTGCCGTGCCAGCCGTGCACGCGCCCGATCGAGCGCTCCGGCGTCGCCCAAGCGAAGCCGTCGCCCGCGCGCACCGCCCGGGGGCCGGGCAGGAACGCGGCCAGGGAGGCACCCACGGCCACCGGGCCAGCACCCGGCCCGCCGCCCCCGTGGGGTGTGGCGAACGTCTTGTGCAGGTTCATGTGCACGACGTCGAAGCCCATGTCGCCGGGCCGGGCGCGACCCAGGATGGCGTTCAGGTTGGCCCCGTCGTAGTAGAGGAGCCCGCCGACGCCGTGGACCAGCGCGGCGATCTGCTCGATCTCCTCCTCGAAGAGCCCCAGGGTGTTGGGGTTGGTGAGCATGATGCCCGCCACGTCCGGGCCGAGTCGCTCCTCGAGCGCCACAAGGTCCACCAGCCCGCGCTCGTTCGAGGGCACCGTCGTGACCTCGTACCCGCTCAGGGTCACCGACGCGGGATTGGTCCCGTGCGCCGAGTCCGGGATCAGCACACGCCGGCGCTCGTCGCCGCGAGCCCGGTGGTAGGCGCGGATCAGCAAGAGGCCCGTGAGCTCGCCCGCCGCGCCCGCGGCCGGCTGCAGCGTCGCTGCGGCCATCCCGGTGATCGCGCACAGGCGCTCCTCGAGGGTCACGAGCAGCTCGAGCCATCCCTGGGTCAACGACGCGGGAGCGGCCGGGTGCACGTGCGCCAGCCCGCTGAGGGCCGCGACCTCGTCGGCGACCTTCGGGTTGTACTTCATCGTGCACGATCCCAGCGGATACGCCCCCAGGTCGACCGAGTACTGGCGCGCGCTGAGCCGCGTGAAGTGGCCCACCAGGTCGCGTTCGGCCAGGTCGGCGGTCTCGAGATCGTCGAGACGCCGGTGGGCAGCCGGGATCATCTCCTCGATCGCGCGGGCCGCCACGGTGGTCGCGCGCAGCTGGGCGGCGCGTCGCCCGGGCGCCGAGAGCTCGAACATCGTGGGCTCCCCCGCACCTCCGACCAAGGGCGCCGAGGCGGCTCGTCCGCCGGCCGCGCTCATCGGGCCACCGCCGCGCGCAGTGCCGCCTCGTAGGCGTCCAGATCCGGCGCTCGGTGTCGCTCGGTCACCGTCACGATCACCACGTCCTCTCCTCCCGGGGACAGCGAGGCGTCCCCCTCCCCCACCAGGGACCGCGCGGCCACGCCGCCGAGCACTCCGTGCTCGGCCATCGAGGCCAGGACCTCGCGCGCCGGTCGGTCCAAACGCAGCGCGAACTCGCGCACGAAGGGCGCCGGCGCGTAGGGCGCGACACCGGGGATCTTCAGCGCCCGCTCGAACAGCTCGTGGGCGCCGCTGGCGCAGCGCTCGGCCACCTCGCGCAGCCCCTGGGAGCCCAGCCAGCCCAACTGCACCGCTGCGGTGACCGCCATCAGCGTCTGGTTGGTGCAGACGTTCGACGTGGCCCGCTCGCGCCGGATGTCCTGCTCGCGCGCACGCAACGTCGTCACGAAGGCCCGCCGTCCCGCGGCGTCGAGCGTCTCTCCCACGATCCGCCCGGGCAGCCGACGCACCAGGTCCTCGCGCACCGCGAAGAGGCCGAGGTAGGGGCCCCCGAAGGAGAGGGGCGTCCCGAAGGGCTGGCCCTCGCCGATGACCACGTCGGCGCCCCACGACGCCGCCGAGCGCACCAGGGCCGCGGCGACCGGGTCGATGGCCACGATCAGCAGCGCTCCGGACGCGTCGGCCAGCGCGCGCGCCGCATCGAGGTCCTCGAGGTATCCCAGGTAGTTCGGGTACGCCACGACGACCGCCGCGACCCCCTCACCCGGCGCCGTGGGCCACTGCGTCACCCCCTCGACCAGGGGCGACTCCTCGATCTGGTGCCCGGTGCCCGCGGCGAACGTGCGGGCGGCCGCGCGCCAGTGCGGATGAACCCCGCTGGACAGGACGATCCGGCTGCGCCCCTGCGCGCCCGCAGCCAGGTTGAGGCTCTCGACCAGCGCGGCGGCACCGTCGTAGAGCGAGGCGTTGGCGATCGGAAGGCCGCTCAGGCGCGAGACCAGCGTCTGGTACTCGAACAGCGCCTGAAGGACGCCCTGGGCGACCTCGGGCTGGTAGGGCGTGTAGGCGGTGACGAACTCACTGCGCGAGGCGAGCGCCCGCACCACGGGCGGGATCTCGTGGTCGTAGGCACCCGCGCCCGCGAAGCACGTCATCGTCGCGGCCGCGTTGCGCCCCGCCAGGGCGCTCATGTCGTCGAGCACGTCGAGCTCGCTGCGGCCCGGGGGCAGGTCGAGCCCGCCCGCCAGGCGCACCGCGGCGGGCAGGTGCGCGAACAGTTCGTCCATGCTCGTCATCCCGAGGAACGCCAGCATCGCCTCGTCCTCGGCCGGTGTGTGGGGCAGGTAGGTGGGCACCTCAGCCCGCCTTCGCCACGAAGGGCAGGGCCGTGATCGAGGCGGCGACCTCGTGGCCGCGCAGCTCGACGCTCAGCGCGTCACCGGGCGCCAGGTCCCCGTGCAGGAGGCCCAGGCCGATGCCCCGCTCGAGCACCGGGCTGAAGTTCCCCGAGCTCAGCGTGCCCACGACCTGCCCGTCTGCGCGCACCGTCGCGCCCTCGCGCAGCGGTCGGCGATCGGGCCCCAGGACCCCGCGCAGTCGGCGGGCGACGCCCCGCGCCCGCTCCGCCTCGACCGCGGCGCGACCCCGGAAGGTGGGCTTGTCCCAGCCCAGCACCCACCCCAGACCCGCCTCGAGGGTGGTGGACTCGCGCGTCAGCTCGTGACCGTAAAGCGGCAGCGCCGCCTCGAGGCGCAGCGTGTCGCGCGCCCCGAGTCCCGCCGGCTCGACGCCCGCGTCGACCAGCTGCTCGAACAGGTCGCCGGCGACCTCGTTGGGCGCGCTGATCTCGATGCCGGCCTCGCCCGTGTAGCCGGTGCCCGCGACGCGGACCTCCACCCCGCGCACATCGAGCCGGCGGACCGCGAAGCGGCCCACCTCGGCGAAGCGCGGATCGACACGCGCGGCCAGCTCGCGCGCGCGCGGGCCCTGGACCGCGAGCACGCAGCGCTGCGCGGTCACGTCCACCCCCGACACCGCCCCGAGCACGCCCGCGGTGTTCGAGGCGTTAGGCATGACGTCGAACTCGTCGGGCCCGACCCACCAGATGATGAGGTCGTCGACGACGGTCCCCTCCTCGGTGAGCAGGTGCGTGTACTGGGCGCGCCCCGGGGCGATCTTGGCCAGATCGTTGGTGAAGACGGCCTGCAACTCCTCGAGGGTGCCGGGCCCGTCGCAGCGCACGGTGCCCAGGTGGCTGACGTCGAAGACGACCGCCCCGCGGCGGCAGGCCAGATGCTCGTGCACGGTCCCCTTCTCGTAGGCCAGAGGCATCAGCCAGCCACCAAAGGGGACGAATTTGGCTCCCCGGGCACGGTGATGCTCTTCGAGGAAAGGATGACGCTCGCTCACGGCGTCACTCTACCTACGCCACTGCGTCGTGTTCGGACTCCAGGCCGTGGCGCGCCACCAGGGCGCGGAAGTCGCGCTGGTACACCACCGTGAGGGGCACCTCCGGGTAGAGCTCGCGGAACTCGCGCACCTTGCGGTTCTTGCGGGTCACGAGCCGCTGGTCGGCCACCGTCAGCTCGACGAAGGCGCCATGCTCCGGCAGGTAGAAGTCCGGGCGGAATCCCCGCGTGGGTCGGCCGTCCCCGTCCCACGCCAGCGGGAACTCGTAGGGCTCGTAGACCCAGCGCACGCCGTAGAGGGTCAGCAGGTCCGCGAAGACCTCCTCGCTGGGGTGGGCGAAGCGGATGGCGGGGCGCGACAGTCCCGTCGGATGGCGACCGTCGCGCACGCGGCGAGCGAATCTCACGCCAATCGCCGCTCCCTCTCCGACTCCGGTGCCCTAGCGAGTGTGCTGGCCAGCTCGGCCACCACGCCACCCAAGGGCACGATGTTGAAGACTCCTTGGCCGCCGCGCAGCAGGTCGACCAGGTCGCCGTCGCTGCGCGCCAAGACCGAGCCGCGCTCGCTCAGGACCAGGCTGGCCGAGGCCAGGTCGCTGCCCAGCGCGTCACGCAGGCACGCGACGGCCTGGCGCGCCCGACCCAGCGACACGCCCGCATCGAGCAGGGACTTGATCACCTTCACCTCGAGGAGGTCGCCGTAGCTGTAGCAGCGCTTGGATCCGCTGCCGCGCGCCTCCTGGATCGAGGGCGCCACCAGTCCCGTCCGCGACCAGTAGTCCAACTGGCGGTACGTCACGCCCGTCAGCCGGCACACCGCCGGCCCACTGAAGCCCATCGTGCGATCCATGTTCCCTCCCGACCCCGGGGCACTCCCATCGTAGCCAGCGAACTACACCCGTGTCATTCCCCCGGGTCAGCCAGCAGATCGGGACGGCCCACCGCGCTTGAGGAGGCTTCGGCGTGGAGGCGCGCCGGGATGCGCCCCGCCCGACGGGCCGCGTAGCCCGCGCGCACCGCGTCACGCATGGCGCTCGCCATTCCTGGGGGGTCGAGGGCCCGGTTGATCGCCGAGGCCACCAGCACGCCGTCGCACCCGAGCTCCATCGCCAGGGCCGCGTCCGAGGCCGTGCCGATCCCCGCGTCGAGCAGCACGGGTACCCCCACGCGCTCGGCGATGAGCGCGATGGCGTGCGGGTTGCGGATCCCCAGCCCCGACCCGATGGGCGCGCCCAGCGGCATCACCGCCACGCAGCCGGCCTGCTCCAGGCGCAGCGCGCTGATCAGGTCGTCGCTCGTGTAGGCCCAGACCTCGAAGCCCCGCGCGACGAGGTCCTCGGCCGCGCGCAGCGTCTCGGCGGTGTCGGGCAGCAGCGTCTGGTCATCGCCGATGACCTCGACCTTGACCCGCGAAGTCGCGAAGGCCTCGCGCGCCAGCTCGGCCATGCGCACCGCCTCGCGGGCGCTGTAGCTGCCCGCAGTGTTGGGCAGCAGCGCCACCTCTCGGCGTGCGAGCACCTCGTAGAGGGATCCCTGCACCGAGGGGTCGACGCGACGCAGCGCGACGGTCGCCACGCCTGCGCCGCTCGCCACCAGCGTCTCGTCGAGCACGTCGAGTGACCGGAAGCCGCCCGTCCCCACGACGAGGCGCGCGGGCACCGCCACGGTGCCGACGATCAGTCCCCCGTCGCCACCGGCGCGGTCCCCGTCGGCCATCTCAGAGTGGCGTCACGTAGGCGCTGGTGATGCCGCCGTCGACCAGGAACGTGGACCCCGTCACGAAGGAGGACTCGTCCGAGGCGAGGAACAGCGCCGCGTTGGCGATCTCCTCGGGCTCAGCGAATCGGCCCAGGGGAACGTGGACCAGGCGGCGCGCGGCGCGCTCGGGATCCTTGGCAAACAGCTCGCGCAGCAGGGGCGTGTTGACCGGACCCGGGCACAGCGCGTTGACGCGCACCCCGCGGCGCGCGAACTCGACCGCCAGCTCCCGGCTCATCGACAAGACGCCGCCCTTCGAGGCCGCGTAGGAGATCTGGGAGGTCGCCGAACCCACGAGAGCGACGAAGGAGGCCGTGTTGATCACCGATCCGCCTCCGCGGTCCAGCAGCAGCGGGATCCCGTAGTGGCAGCCCAGGTAGACCGACGTCAGGTTGACGTCCTGGACCCGGCGCCACGCGTCCAGTCCCGTCGTCAGGATCGAGTCATCGTCGCTGGGCGAGATGCCCGCGTTGTTGAACAGCACGTCGAGGCCGCCGTACGCCTCGACCGTGGCCGCGAACATCGCCCGGACGCTCGTCTCGTCAGCGACGTCGACCTCCACGAACAGCCCACCGATCTGCTCGGCCAGCGCTGCACCGGTCGTCTCGTCCAGATCGGCCACGACGACCGACCCGCCCTCGGCGGCGAAGCGGACCGCCGCCGCGCGCCCGATCCCGCTCGCCGCGCCCGTGATCACGCAGACCTTGCCCTCTAGGCGTCCCATTGCACCTCACTCCTCTGTCGACACGAAGACGTTCTTCTCCTCGCTGAATCCCAGCAACGCGTCGGGACCCAGCTCGCGGCCCAGGCCGGACTGCTTGAAGCCGCCAAAGGGCGTCGCGTAGCGCACCGAGGCGTTCGAGTTCACCGAGAGGGTTCCGGTCTCGACGCCGCGTGCCACGCGCAGGGCCCGTCCCACGTCGCGCGTCCACAGCGACCCCGACAGCCCAAAGGGGCTCGCGTTGGCCTGCGCGATGGCGTCGGCCTCGTCCTCGAAGGTCTCCACCGACACGACCGGCCCGAAGATCTCCTCGCGGTAGGCCCGCGACTCGCGCTGCGCGACCAGCACCGTGGGCGCGTACCAGTACCCGGGCCCCTCGGGCCGGCTCCCGACGAACGCGACCTGCTCACCCTCGACGTAGCTGGCCACCGTCGCGCGATGCGCCGCGCTGATCAGGGGGCCCATCTCGCTGCGCTCGTCACTCGGGTCCAACACGCGCACCGCCCGGACCGCCGTCTCGAACAGCTCCATGAAGCGCTCGTAGGCGCGGCGCTCCACGAGGATCCGCGAGCGGGCGCAGCAGTCCTGTCCGGCGTTGTCGAAGACCGCGTAAGGGGCCTGCGCGGCGGCGCGCTCCAGGTCGGCGTCGGCGAAGACGATGTTCGCGCTCTTGCCACCCAGCTCGAGGGTCACGCGCTTCATCTGCGCGGCGCACCCCTCCATCACCGAGCGCCCCACGGCGTTCGAGCCGGTGAAGCAGATCTTGCGCACCCCCGGGTGGCTCACCAGCCGCCCGCCCACGACGGCGCCGTCGCCGGTCACCACCTGCAGGACGCCCTCGGGCAGACCGGCCTCCAGGGCCAACTCGCCCAGGCGCATCGCGGTCAGGGGCGTCAGCGTCGCGGGCTTGAGCACGACAGTGTTGCCCGCCGCCAGCGCGGGTGCCAGGCCCCACGACGCGATGGGCATCGGGAAGTTCCACGGCGCGATGACGCCCACCACGCCCAGGGGCTCGTAGAACGTGAGGTCCACTCCCCCGGCCACGGGGATCTGCTTGCCGATCAGGCGCTCGGGGGCTCCCGCGTAGTACGCGAGCACGTCACGGACGTTGCCCGCCTCCCAGCGGGCGTTGCCGATGGTGTGCCCCGAGTTGGCCACCTCGAGCCGCGCGAGCTCCTCGTTGTGCTGGTCGACGACCTCGGCGAAGCGTCGCAGTAGCCGCGCACGGTCCGCAGGCGTCACGCGCCGCCAGGCGGGTGCCGCCGCCTGCGCACGGGCGATGACTTCGTCGACGACGTCCACGCCGTGCTGGGGGACGTGAGCGATCACCTCCTCGGTCGTGGGATTGACGATGGCCTGGGTGTCACTCATGGCGCTCACAGTCTCTCGAAGCCCCGCACCCGCTCCCAGTCGGTCACCGCGGCGTTGAACGCCTCGACCTCGACCCGTCCCGCCCGAACGTAGTGAGCGACCACGTCCTCGCCGAAGGCTGATCGCGCGAGGTCGGATCCCTCGAACAGGTCGATGGCCTCGGCCAGCGTCGTGGGCACGTGCGTGAGGTCCGCCTCGTAGGCGTTGCCCTCGAAGGGCGCGCCGGCCGCGAGACCCTCGTCGACTCCCGCCAGGCCCGCGGCGACGAGCGCCGCCTCAGCGAGATACGGGTTGACGTCCCCGCCCGGGATCCGGCACTCGACGCGCAGCGAGGGACCGTGGCCCACGACGCGGAACGCGCAGGTCCGATTGTCGCGACCCCACACCAGGGCCGTCGGTGCGAAGGAGCCCGGGACGAAGCGCTTGTAGCTGTTGACATTGGGTGCGAGCAGCAGCGACATCTCGCGCGCATGGGCGAGCAGGCCGCCCAGGAAGCTCGAGAACACCGGTGACATCCCCTCGGGGTCGCCGCCCGCGAAGACCGGTCGGCCCTCCTGGTCGCGCAGGGACAAGTGGATGTGGCACGAGTTGCCCTCGCGCTCGTTGAACTTGGCCATGAAGGTCACGCTCAGACCCTCCTGGGCGGCGATCTCCTTCACGCCCAGCTTGAACAGTCCGTGCTCGTCGCACTTGTCGATCAGCTCGTCGTAGCGGAACGCCATCTCGTGCTGGCCGAGATTGCACTCGCCCTTGACCGACTCGACCGCCATCCCCGCCGCCCGCATCGAGCGGCGCACGCGTCCTAAGAACGGCTCGATGCGCGACGTGCCCAGCAGCGAGTAGTCCACGTTGTACTGGTTGGCTGGCGTCAGGTCGCGATACCCGCGCGACCAGGCGTCCTCGTAGGTGTCGCGGAAGACCAGGAACTCGAGCTCGGTTCCCGTCAGGCCCCTCCAGCCGCGCTCGGCCAGACGGTCGACCTGGTGCGCGAGGATCTGGCGGGGCGACACGCTGATCGGTTCTCCCGAGGTCGCGCGGACATCGCAGAAGACGATGGCGGTGGCCTCGTGCCAGGGAACGCGCCGCAGCGAGCGCCAGTCCGGCGCGAAGACCACGTCGCCATATCCCCGGTCCCACGAGGTCAGGGCGAAGCCGTCGAGGGTGCGCATGTCCACGTCGGAGGCCAGCACGTAGGCGCATCCCTCGACCTCGTCGCTGTCGGACTCGCCGAGCAGGAACCGCGCGTCCATCCTCTTTCCCTGCAGCCGGCCCTGCGGGTCGGTCACGGCCACGATCACCGTGTCGATGGCTCCGTCCGCGACGGCCCTCGTCAACTCCTCGCGAGTCAGCCGACTCATCGGCGCGTCGTTCACTGGACCACCCTCGTCACGATGGCTCGATCGTAGCGAGGCCCCGCACCCGCCGCGTTCACGTGCGCCTCAGACATCCTCCAGCACGTCCTCCTCGCCGCGCGGCGAGATCAGCACGTCGCGCGCGACCACGGAGATCGCGACGCGGTCACCGTGGCTCAGGTCGCTGGCCTGGTCGCTGCGCACGTCGACGCGAACCTCGACGCCCTCGACCAGCACCGTCACGCGCGTCGTGGCCCCGAGGAAGCTCTTGTGCACCACGGCCCCCGAGCCCGTCCCGTCAGCGCTGATGGTGACATCCTCGGGGCGCAGCACCGCGTCGATCTCGCGCGAGGTCAGCTCGGGATTGCGCACGGGCACGCCCCGGCCCCAGAGCACGACCGTCCCGTTGTCCCGCGTGGCCGGGACGCGACTCGAGACGCCCACGAAGTGCGCGACGAACGCGCTCGTCGGGCGGGAGTACAGCTCGGCGGGTGTCGCGGTCTGCTGACCGCGCCCGTCGCGCATGACGCACACCCGGTCGGCCATGGAGAGGGCCTCTTCCTGGTCGTGGGTGACGAAGACCGTGGTGATGGCCAGTCGCTGCTGCAGCTGGCGGATCTGGTCGCGCAGCCCCGTGCGCACCTTGGCGTCCAGGGCCGACAGGGGCTCGTCCAGGAGCAGCACCCGCGGCTCGATCGCGATGGCCCGCGCCAGCGCCACCCGCTGCTGCTGGCCCCCCGAGAGCTGGTGGGGGTACTTCTCGCCGTGCTCTTCCAGACCCACCAGCTCGAGGATCTCGTGGGCCTTGGCGCGCCGTGCGCCCGCGCGCACCCCGCGCATGCGCAGGCCGAAGGCCACGTTGGTCACGGCGCTCATGTTCGGGAACAGCGAGTAGCTCTGGAAGACCATGCCCATGTCGCGGTCCTGGGGCGACACCCGTACCACGTCGGTCCCGTCGACCAGGACCCGTCCGCTGTCGACGGGCTCGAAACCCGCGAGGGCGCGCAGCGCCGTCGTCTTTCCGCAACCCGAGGGCCCGAGCAGCGCGACCAGCTCGCCGGGTTCGACGTCGAGCGAGAAGCCGTCGAGGGCACGCGTGCGACCGAACACGCGCACTAGCTCTTGGAGCTCGACGCGGGCGCCCTCGGTGCTGCGAGATCCGTTCTGCTGGCTCACGCCACCTCCGCCTTGCGCCGCGATCTCCGGGACTCCGAGCGATCCAGCGACACCATCACCGTAATCAACAGCCACGTGCCGATGAGCGAGAGCATCGAGACCGCCGTCGCGATGTGCCCGTCGGTCTGCTGGAACTGGTAGATCCACACCGGCAGGGTGGTCCACAGGTCGAGACTGGCCATCGTGAACTCGCCCAGCACCAGTGCCAGCGTCAGCACCGACGCCGACAGGATTCCCGCGCGCAAGTTGGGCAGGATCACCCGCCACAGCGTCTGGGGCCCGCTGGCGCCCAGCGACCGACTCGCCTCCACCAGCGTGCGCAGGTCGATCGCCGATATCCCCGCGTCGAGCGAGCGGTAGACGAAGGGCATCGACAGGATCACGTACATCAGGCTGAGCAGGTACGGCGAGGCCTTGAGCCACAGCGGCGCGGCGCGCAGCACGCCAAGGATCAGCACGATGGGAGGGATCACGATCGGCAACACCGTGACGAACTCGAGCATCCGGCGCAGCCGCGGCAGGTGGAGGTGGATGTAGATAGTGGTGGGCACCATCAGGACCAGCGTGAGAGCGAGCGTGGTCAGCGCCAGCTTGATCGAGAGAAAGAACGCCCCCGAGAATCCGACCTGCGAGGGGATCGCCGCGACCGCGTAGAACGACCAGTGCCCGGCGTCGTCCTGGAAGGAGAAGCGCAGCCCGGCGTACAGCGGGATGAGGAAGTACGCGCCGGCGACGCCCAGCACGAACCCGCGCCACACGCGCACGCGGCGCCGGCGAGGCGCCGGCGCACCGGTCACCGCGGGGCTCAGCGCAACCACTTGGACGCCCGGCGCTGGATCAGACCGTAGAGGATCATCGTGACCGCGAGCACCACGAACATGCCAAAGCCGATCGCGTAGCCGATGTTCTCCTGGCCCGAGATCGCGTTACCGGTCAGCAGGTTGCCGATCTGGATCGGCGCCAAGGTCACGGTCCCCGCCGTCAGCGTCTGGGCCGTGGCGTAGGCGGCGAACGCGCTGCCGAAGAGCAGCAGCATGCCGCCGAGCACCGACGGGAAGAGCACCGGCAGGCCCACGTAGCGCCAGTAGCGCCACGACGTCGCGCCGAGGTTGGCTGCCGCCTCGCGCCACGAGGGGCGAAGCGCACCTAGGGCCGGCGTGATCACCAGGACCATGAGCGGGACTTGGAAGTACAGGTAGACGAAGGCCACGCCGTAGAACGAGTAGAGGTTGAAGCCCAGGTTCCAGGGATTGAGGTGCACGACCGACAGCCAGGACGTCAGGATCCCCGTCGAGCCCAGAGTCGCGATGAACATGAACGTCAGGTTGATACCGCCGAAGTTGGCCAGGACGCCAGACGCGGTGGCGATCAGCCGGCGCAGAAAGGGGCTGCGCGAAGTCGCGATCGCGTACGCCAGGGACAGGCCGAGCAGGCCGGGCACGACGGAGGTGATCGCGGCGAGCAGGATCGAGTTCTCGAATCCCAGGAGATAGGTCCCGTGGGTCACGGTAGAGACGTTGGCCAGAGTGAGGTGGCCCTGCGGGTTGCGGAAGGCGTAGTCGACGACCGCCAGGATCGGGATCCCCAGGCCCAAGAAGGCGTACACGATGAACGGCGCGACGGCCGTCACGCGCCGCAGGCCGCGCCATCGCAGCGTGCGGCGAGCCGCCCCGGGGATCGCCATCACGGCGACCCCCGGGGCGGACCCCGCTCCAACTGGCTGATCCGCCGTTGCCACGACTACGGACCGGAGGTGACCTCAGTGGGCCAAGTCGCCGACACGACGTTCTCGGCCTTCAGGATCTGCGCCTGCGTCGGGTACTGGACGCCACTGGCGGGCGCGGGTGGCAGCGCGGCCAGGTACTTGGCGTTGGCCAGGTGGTGCGCCGTCATGTACGCCAGCTCGACGGGACGGGCCATGCCGGCCAGCCACAGGTTCTGCCCCTGGTTCGAGTAGAGGAACTCCTCCCACAGGCGAGCCGCAGCGGGGTCGGGTGCCGACGCGCTGATGGCCTGGGTGTAGTACTCGGCCAGAGCCGCGTCACTGGGAATCACGACCTTCCACTTGTCGGTGTAGCCCGGCAACGCCTTGACCTCGCTGGCCTGGAGGTAGTCCCACCAGACCACGATGTTGGTCGCGCCGCTCTGGACCGTCGAGGGTCCCGCGATCGTCGCGACGAAGTTGCCGACCTTGTTCATCTTGGAGAAGTAGTCGACACCGGGCTTGACGTTGTTGAGCGACCCGTGCGAGGCGATCGCCGCGGCCATGACCGCGGCCAGCGCTGAGGACGACGCGGTCGGGTTGTTGTTGATCCCGATCTTGTAGCCCTGGCCGGGCTTGAGCATCTGGGCGAAGGACGTCGGGCAGTTCTTGACCACGCTGGCGTTGCAGCCGATGGCCACGAATCCGCCGTAGTCATCGAACCAGTAGCCCTGACCCTGCTTGAGCGCCGCGGGGATGCGCGACCAAGTCGCGACCCGGTAGGGCGCGAGCAGGTGGCGCTGCTGGGCCGTGATGGCGAAGTTGGTTCCCACGTCGATCACGTCGGGGGCGCTGGTGCGACCCTTGTCGGCGATGATCGCGTTGATCTCGTCCTGGCTCGATCCGTCAGGGTTGTAGGAATTGACGGTGATCCCGTACTTCTTATGGAAGGTGCTGATCAGCGCGCCGTAGTTCGCCCAGGTCGGGGGAAGCGCGATCACGTTGAGCTTGCCTTCCTTCTTCGCCGCGGCGACGAGCGCGGCCATGGACTTCGGCCCCGACGCGCTGAGCGTCTGGACCTTGGCCCAGTTCACCGCCGATGCTCCTCCCGCTGACCCCACGCTGGCCACAACGAACGACAGCAGGCTGACCGCTGCCGTCCCCGTGGCCAAGGCCATCCTCAACTTCGCAGGTCTCATGAGTTGCCCTCACGTTCGTGCACTCTCGTGCCTGAACCGTCCCCCTGACGGCTCGAGCGCAACAGTACCGGAGTCGCCTGTCCGGCGGGTGTCTAGATTCCGACCGCTCGGTGAACTCGGCCCGCGCGCGCCGCACCGGTAGGGTGACCCCGTGCAACCTCGCTGCGCCCTCACCATCGCCGGGTCGGACTCGGGGGGCGGCGCCGGCGTCCAGGCCGACCTGCGGACCTTCAGCGCCTTCGGCGTCCACGGCACGACCGCGCTCACCGCCGTGACGGCCCAGAACACCCAGACCGTGCGCTCGGTCGTCACGCTGCCTCCCGCCGAGGTCGTCGCCCAGGTGCGTGCGGTCCTCGAGGACTTCGCGATCGCGGCCGCCAAGACCGGCATGCTCGCCGAGCCCGCCATCGTCCTGGCGGTGGCCGAGCTCGCCCGGGCCGGCGAGCTCCCGCCGCTCGTCGTCGACCCGGTGCTGGTCTCCTCGACGGGCGCCCTCCTGCTCGCCGACGGCGGTATCGAGGCCTACCGCGACGCGCTCCTCCCCCACGCCCTGCTCGCCACTCCCAACCTGCCCGAGGCGGCCGCGCTGGCGGGCGTCGACGTCCGAGATCTCGCGACGGTCGAGGACATGGTGGCGGTGGGTCGGACCATCGCCGACGGGGGGCCGCGTGCCGTCCTGGTCAAGGGGGGCCACGCGCTTCCCGGGGCGACCGCCGCGCACGCGCCCGACGTCCTGATCCTCGGCCAGGAGGTCGTCGTCCTGGACGCCGAGCGCGTCGTCACGCGCAACGACCACGGGACGGGCTGCTCGCTGTCCGCAGCGGTCGTCGCGGGTCTCGCGCTCGGCCGGGAACTGCGCGACGCCGTACGCGACGCCAAGGCCTTCGTCCTGGCCGGCCTGCGCGGGGCCGCCGACTGGCAGCTGGGCCAGGGACACGGGCCGATCGATCACTTCGGCTGGGGCCCGTGACGGACCCGGAGCGACCGCCGCTCACCACGACGACCAGTCTGTGGCCCGCCGCCATCGTCGCCGGACTGGGCGTCGCGGTCCTGGCCATCTTCCTGCTGATCGACGCGCTGGGCACCCCGTCGGTCGCTACGACCACCCTGCCCGTCGTGGTGGGGGGACTGGCTCCCGCCTCGTCCAACGCGGCCATCGCGCCGTGCCAGCAGCCGGGCACGCCGCCAGCCAACATCGCGGGCGCCCTCGTCGTGCCCCGGGGCACCGCCGTGGGAGGCCCGGTCGTCCACGCCAACGGTGGCGCGGGCGACTACGACTGCTACCGGCCCCTGACCACCACCGCGTCGCCCGCGGCCCTCCTCGGCTTCTACCGCGGCCAGCTCACCGCCCAGGGATGGGCGCTCTTCTCGTCAGCCCAGACGCCCCGCGGTCCCGAGATCCTCTTCCAGAAGGCGGGCTCGGACACCTTCTACTGGGTGGTGGGCATCGCGGTCACGGGCCGGCACGGGTCGCTGACGCGCTGGCGCTACCGGATCTACCAGAACTCGGCGTCGATCTGACCGGCGAGCTCGAGCTCGCCGGCCGGCTCCACCTGGGGCGCGCGCACCGGCGTCAGCGCCCACGCCCACATCAGGATGTTGAGCGGGTAGATCACGTAGCCGATGCGCGTGGCCGACGCCGCCAAGATCACCGCGGTGTACACGACCGCCAGAATGCCGAGGGCCTGCGGGAGCGTCAGGGGCCAGCGACGTGCGCTGTAGCGCCACGCGAACACCCCCATCACCACCAGGGTGAGCGGGATCAGCAGGTGGCCCAGCACGGGGAAGGCCTCGGCGAGGAGATGGCCCGGCAGCGGTGACGCCGCCGGTGAGGCCACGCCCGCCAGGCCCAGCGGGAACGCCACCACATTGGCGACGAACGCCCGCGGCGCGAGCAGCGCGAAGGGCGCCACCGTGACCGCGACCAGCGAGGCGACGGTGGCGGCGACTCGCAGCCAGCCCCGACCGCTGCGCCCCCGCAGCGCCACGACCACGATGACGACCGCGATCACCGGCCAGGCCGTCAGCTTCATCGCCGCCGCGAGCCCCAGGCTGACCCCCGCAGTGCGCCACGATCGGCGCTCCAGGGCCACGATGCCCAGCAGCAGCAGGGCGAGGATCGGCATGTCGTCGCCGCCCGTCGACAAGAAGAGGGCCCCGGTGGGCAGGACCGCCAGGGCTTGGGCCACGCGAAGGCGACGATCGGGTGGAGCGCGCAGCAAGAACATCGCGGCGGCCATGACCAGGACGGTGGCCAGCGACATCACGATGCGCGCGTCGGTCAGCCCCGTCGACTGGTGAGTCGCGGCCGAGGGCAGCCCGAACACGCTCATCAGCGGCAGATACGGGAAGAACGACTCGTAGGCGGGCAGGCCGGGCACCGCGTTGACGACGTGCCCGTTGCGCACGTACGCGCGGTAGGGATCCAGACCCTTGGCCACGTAGCCCGCCGAGCGCTCGATCACCCCGACCTCGGGCTGCGCGTAGGTGAGTCCGGGATCGCTGTGGCGCCAACGGGCCTCCAGGCCGAGCGGGATCGCCAGGGCACCGATCCCCACGAGCACGGTCAGCGCGACGCGCGCCCCGAGCGAGCCCCGCGGCCGCCAGCGCCGTGCGAAAAGCGCGATGACTCCGGCCAGGGCGTACGGCCCAGCAGCCAGCCACCCCCAGTAGCGCTGCGCGGGCTGCGTGGTGCTCAGCGCCAGTCCGAGGGCGAACGCACTCGACAGGCCGTAGAGCCACGCGTCGCGCGACCACGGCGAAAGCGCGCCCCAGATAGCCACAGCGCGGGCGCGCGCAGCAATCAGGCGCGCGTTCACGGCTCCAGCCTACTGGCCCGGTCCCGCCACGCGAGGCAGGGCGCGGCGAACCGGCTGGCGGGTCACCGGAACGACCGGACCGGCCAGGAACTCCCGGATCAGCGTCGCGCACAGCGCCGGGCGCTCGGAGAGAACGGCGTGCGATGCCCCCGGCACGATCGCCAGTTGGCCGCGTGGCAGGGCGCGGTACATGGCGACGAGGTGCTCCAGGCGCGTCGAATCGTCGTCGCCCCCCATGATCAGCGTCGGGTGCCCGATGGCGCGCAGGTCCCCCGCGCGCAGGTCGGGCTCGGAGGCGAAGAGCCGCAGGGACTTTCGCGCCACCGTGCGCGCGTGCGTCGGCCCGTCGGGAGACAGCTCGCCGAACCGCGCGGCCCAACCTTCGAACACGGGACCCCGCAGCGGGAACGGCGCGACATCCTCGAGACCGCGGGGGTGGAGGTTCCCGCCCACGACGACCAGGCGCCGTACCAGGTCGGGCCGCGCCCGGGCCACGAGGAGGGCGATGATGCCCCCATCGCTGTGACCGACCAGGTCAGCGCGGCGGCCCAGATACTCCAGGAACGCCACCGTCTCGTCGGCCATCGCCTCGTAGTGGAACGGTGCGGGCGTGTCCGCCGTGCGCCCATGACCCCGTCGGTCGAACGCCGACACCCGGTACCGGTCGCGCAGCCGCCCGCCGATGCGGCGCAGCATCCCACCCGACGAGCTCAGCCCCCCGTGGAGCAGCACCACGTCGGGACCGCGTGTGCGGCCGACCGACACCCACGTCGGATGGCCCCGCAGCGCGATCGTCCCCACGCGGGCCATCGTAGGCACGCACGTAGGCTGGACCCGTGCGAGCCTTCCTGATCGACGAGACCGACGACCTGCGCTGCGAGGTGGTCGACGGGGCCCCGCCGAGCCGCTCGTCGAGCGAGGTCCTCGTCGCGGTGACCTGGAGCGGGGTCAACTTCAAGGACGCCATGGCGGCCGAGGCGCACAGCCGCGTCCGCCGCACCCCGCGCCTGATCGGAGGCGTCGATGCCGCCGGCGTCGTGGTCGCGTCCGACGATCCCTCGCTCGCCCCGGGCACCCCCGTCGCGGTTCACGGGGGCGGCCTCGGGGTTTCGCGCGACGGCGGATTCGCCGAGCAGGTCGTTGCGCCCCGCGAGTGGATCTCGGTCCTGCCCGACGGGGTCTCGCCTCACGACGCGATGGTGGTCGGCACGGCGGGCCTCGCGGCGATGGCCAGCGTGCTGGCGCTGGAGGATCGCGGACCCCTCGACGGTGAGGTCCTGGTCACTGGCGCCTCCGGCGGCGTCGGCTCGCTCGCTGTCACCCTGCTCGCCGCGCGCGGGCACCGTCCCGTGGCCTCCACCGGCTCACCCGACGCCCGCGACTGGTTGATCGCGCGCGGCGCCACCCGGGTCATCGGGCGCGAGGAGATCAGCGATCGTCCCGAGCGCGTCCTGGGCACCCCGCGCTGGGCGGGCGCCGTCGACTGCGTGGGTGGCGCCACCCTCGCGGGCGTCCTGCGCTCCCTCGCCTACGGCGCCGCCGTGGCCGCGAGCGGTCTGGTGGCGGGTCCCGAGCTGTCCACCACCGTCTACCCCTTCATCACGCGGGGAGTCGCCTTGGTGGGCGTCGACGTCGTCGAGGCGCCGACGGCGGTCCGCGAACGCCTCTGGCACGAGCTCGCCCTCACGCTGCCCTCGGTGGACATCACACCGCTGATCGAGCGCACGATCGCGCTGGAAGAGCTCCCTGCGGCGCTCGATGCCGTGCGCAAGGGCATCGTGCGCGGCCGGATCCTGGTGGACCCGGCCGCGCACTGACGCCGTTACTCGTCCGCGACGATCGAACCGATCCGGTCACCCACGGAGGGATCGCGGGCCACGATCGCGAATGCGTAGATCGCCGCCACCACGATGATGGCCAGGGCCAACCACGGGAACCAGTTGTAGGGCGTGGGCTGTCCGGGCTTGGCCAGGTAGTACAGCGGCACGAGGATCGTCAGGAGGCCCAAGATGGGCAGAACCCCATGACGGAATCCGTTGAATAGATCGGGGTGGTGGCGCCGGTAGTAGAAGGGCAGCGCGAGGTTGCTGAGCCCGTAGACGACCAGCACCAGGATCGTCCCGAAGGTCGACGACTCGGCGAAGAAGTTCACCGCGCTCATCGAACCCGAGGCGCTGGCGTTGCCCAGCACGTGACCGAGACCCCACACCAGGATGATCAGCAAGGTGCCCCCGAGGAACACCATCAGCGCCTTGACCGGGGTGCGGTGCTTGGCGCCGACGTGGCCGATGAAGCCGGGCAGGAGACCCTCGCGGCCCGCGTTGAACACGAGGCGCGCCTGCGAGTTCGTCCCCGCGATCAGCGCACCCAAGGTTGACGTCATGCCGGCGAGGAAGGCGAAGAATGCGGCCGCGCCTACGACGCCCTTGGCGACGGTGATGAAGGGAATCAGGTTGCTGCTGAGCTTGTTCACGTCGCCCGCGAACCCGATCACCGTCGAGTAGGCGAACAGCAGGTAACTGACGATCATGATCAGCGTCGAGGTGAACACCGCGCGCGGGACGTTGCGACGCGGGTCATTGGTCTCCTCGGCCAGCGCCGCGGAGTTCTCCCATCCGATGAAGAGGTACACCGCGAGCGGGAACCCGGCGGCCAGACCTCGGAAGCCGTTGGTGATCTTGCGCGGGTCGAAGGGCGCACCCGTGATGTGTGCGTGGAACTTCACCAGAGCCACGATGCTCACCACGACGAGAACGAGCATCTCGAAGGCGAAGAAGAATCCCGCGATCTTGGTCGAGACCGAGATGCCGCGGACCATCATGAAAGCCGCAAACGCCAGGAAGATCAAGGTCCACACGATCCACGGAACGCTCTGGAGCCCACCGACGTTGTAGTTCTGCAGCAGGATCTGGAAGAACCCTCCCACGATCGCCACCACCGAAGCCATTGCCGCGATGTATCCGATCCCGGTCAGCAGCGCCGTCGTCACGCCGGTGCGCGCGCCGAAACTCTTGCCCACGAACGTGATGAACCCACCCGTCGACGGCATCACCTTGGTGAACTCCGACAGGGTGTTGGCGAGGAACAGGATCGCCACCCCCGCCGCCACGATGGTCAGTGGCGACGCCACGCCCGCCGTATAGGCCAGGAAACCGAACCCGAAGTAAAACGACATGGCCGGCCCGATGTTGGCCATCGTGGCGGCGGCGATGTCAAGGAGTCCGAGAACCCCCCGATGCAGACGTGCGTGCTCACCCGGAACCGTTGGTACCTTGGCCCCGAGTGATTCGGGCGTAAACCCCTCACTCATCGTCCCTCCCTTGCTCGCGTGCGCACCGTTGCGCACTAGCGCTCACAGCGCTTCCGAGCACGGTAGCCCACCAGCATGGGCCGGACGGTGATTTCTTAGCCGGCAGCCACGAAGAAGGGGCTGACGAGGACGCGACCCCCACCGCAAGGATTGAAGGTGTAGGTCATCGGGACGGTCGTCATCGCCGGACCCGCAATCGTTCCAATCTGCAGGGCCGCCACCGTCGGGCAGCTTTCCCCCGTACCCGTCGGGACGTCGGAGAAGGCGAAGTCGAAGCTCACGCTGGCGCCACTGGCCACATGGAGCACCGCGGGGACCGCGTTCGCCCCAGCATCAGCGAAGTTGAACGGCTGCGTCTGGTTGGGTTCGACCACGATCCGTGAGGGCAGGGCGGAACCGGCGGAGCCGATGAGCGTGACGCGAGGCCACCCATCGAGCACGCAGCTCCCGGCGGTGACCTTGGTCAGGACCACGTCGGACGTGATGGTCCCCGTCGCACCCTGGAGGTAGCCCGCGACACCGTGGAAGTCAGAGCCCACGCACGTCGTCGGGTTCGCGGGCACCGTTGTCGAGGCCACCGGCACGGTCGTGGTGGGGGCCGTGGTCGACGTCGTCGTCGTGGTGGTAGCGACGGGTGACTTTCCCAGGTCGTGGCGCGCGACGGTCACGACCACCAGCAGCGCGAAGAAGATCGCGAGCGAGTAGAGCGCTCGCTTCACTCGTCTTTGAAGTCCTCGGGCCGCACCGTGTCAAGGAAGCTTCGCAGCTCCTCGACCAGCTCGGCCTCGCTGGGCTCGTCCTCGTCCTCGTCCTCGTCCTCGTCGAGGACCATGACCCGACCCTCGCTCGCCATCAGGTCGTCGTCCACGAGAATCGGTGCCGCCACACGCAGGGCCAGGGCCACCGCGTCGCTCGGCCGCGCGCTGATGTGCAGCTGCTCGTCACCGCGTCGCAGGCGCAACTCTCCGTAGAAGGTGCTGTCGTGCAGCTCGGTGATGACGACCGCGTCGACCGTCGCGCCCAGCGCCGAGATCACGTGTCCCAGGAGGTCGTGGCTCATCGGTCGCGGCGTGGGCACGTGCTGCAGGGCGTAGGCGATCGCCGTCGCCTCCGGCGCGCCGATGAAGATCGGAAGCACCCGATCTCCCCCCACCTCCTCCAGGAGGAGGAGCGGCGTGGAACTCCCGACGTCGACGCGCACCGCCCGCAGCACGACTTCGATCACGAATCCAGACTAGACGTCCCTCTTCGCGCCTGTCTGGGCGTCCGTGCCCATCAAGGGCGCCAGCAGCCGCGCCAGGAGCAACGCCCGCAGCCGCTCAGCTTGCATCGTCATCTGCTCGAAGGTCACCCGTGCCAATTCGGCATCGATGTCGCGGCCCGGCTCGCGCCACGCTGCGGTCAGTTCCTCGATCACGCCCGCCTGCCGCTCGGCGAGGCGCCGCACGCCAGCCAGTCGGCGAACCGGCGCACCCAGCGCGACCAGGGAGGCCACGACCCGGGCAATCTCCACCTCGTCGTCCGAGAAGACGTGCTCGCCACCGACGACGCGCGGCTCGAGGATGCCCAGATCCAGCAGCTCAACGACCAGGACGGGATCCAGGCCACTGGCATCGGCAACATCGCTGACCGAGTGCGTCGACGCGTCTCCGGTGGGGGCCGCGCTCTTGGCGGGTGGCGCTCCCCCTCCCGTCGCGGCCGGCGCGACGGCGCGGACCGCGTGCACGGGCGTCTCGCGGGCCGCACGCTTGGGCGCCGCGGACAGGACCGGCCCCTCGAGGAGCCCCTGCTGGATCAGCCGCAGGCGCACCATCCGTAGCGGCACAAACTCCTTCTTGGCCAGGCGAATCGCCTCACGCAGGCACGCGAGGTCGCGCTCGGAGAACAGGCGATAGCCCTTCTTGCTCCGAGCCGGTCGCACGAGGTCCTTTTCCTCGTAGTACCGGATTGTCGAGAGTTCTAGGTCGGGGAACTCGCGACGCAAGACTGCGTGGACCTCTCCGATGCGCATGCCAGCGCTCATCGCGACGCCTCCCAGAAGACCAGCTTGAACTTCCCGATCTGCACCTCGTCGGCCGAGTGCAACGTCGTCTCATCGACGCGCACGCCGTTCACGTAGGTGCCATTCAACGAGTTGAGATCGCGCAGCGTGATGCGCCCGCTCGCCGTGCGCGTGATGATCGCGTGGTGGCGCGACACCGACACGTCGTCGAGCAAGAGATCGCTGTTCTCGTGACGTCCCACGCTCACCGTCTCCTTGTCGAGCGTCAGGCGCGTCCCGCTCGCGGCGCCGGAAGCGACCACGAGCAAGTCACCGTGGTCTCCCATGGGACCGTCGACCGCTCCAGGCACCAGGGCGTCGCTGCTGACCACCGGCAAGGCGACGGTCTCGGGCGAACTCGACGCGTGCTGCGCCGCCCCGCAGGACCAGCAGAAACTCGCGTTGGCATTCAAGACTTCGCCGCAGCGTCGGCAGTTCACGTCTCCCCGATTCCCGACGGACGTCAGTTGGACGTCAGTGCGCGGTACGCGTCGGCGTCCAGCAGTGCACCGTACTCCTCCGGCGAGGGGACGGCGATCTCGCAGATCCACCCTGCCTCGTAGGGGTCGCTGTTGAGCGTCTCGGGGCTGGAGCGCAGCGCGGTGTTGACCGCGCGCACCTCGCCCGACACCGGCGCGTAGATCTCGGAGACCGACTTGGTGGACTCCACCTCGCCCAGAACGTCTCCTCGCGATACCGCCGCACCGACGGCCGGCAGGTCGATGTACACGACGTCGCCGAGTGCGTCCTGCGCGTAGTCGGTGATCCCGACGCGAACCACCTCACCGTCCAAACGAGCCCACTCGTGGTCGTTGGAGTACCGCAATCCCTCTGGCGTCTTCATGGCTCGTAATCTATCCCGCCACACCACGCTGGCGCCCCTGTCGCAGGGCCTCGCGCGCTGGTCTCGCGTATCCCGCGAGCACCGCCCACGACAGCGCCAGTCCGAGCACGCCGATCGTCCAGCACGCACCTCGCCCCCACTCTTGCCAGGTGGCCAGGTGCCGGTGGTTCGCGTTGCTCGTCAGGAGAAACGCCGGGTAGGTCGTCATGAGGGCAAAGGTGGAGACCTTCCCCCACCACAGCACGTCGATGCGCGCTGCGCCGAGCGCCGCGAGCCCCAGCGTCATCCCGGACACGAGGACCTCACGGGCCAGCGTTGCCCCGGCGAACCACCACGGAACGCCGCCAGCCAGGGCTACGCAGATGAGTCCCGTCATGACGAGAACCCGGTCCGCGGCAGGATCGAGCACCTTGCCCACGGCACTGACCTGGTGCAGCCGCCGCGCCGCGAAGCCGTCGACCCAGTCGGTCGCCCCCAGGATCCCCAGGAGCCACGCCGCCAGCGCCCGGTGACCCGTGCCGAAGAGCAGCCACACGAAGACGGGAATTAGCGCTAACCGGGTGAGCGTGATGCCGTTGGGTACCGTCAGCCACTGGCGGGCCGACAACGACTCCGCGCCGGGTTCAGGCAATGGTGATCGCGTCGTCCAGGAACACGTCTTGGACGGCGTGCACGAGCGCTGCGCCCTCGTCGATCGGGCGCTGGAACGCCTTGCGCCCGAGAATCAGACCCTGACCGCCAGCGCGCTTGTTGATCACCGCCGTGCGCACCGCCGCGGCCGTGTCGTCCGATCCCTTGGACTCCCCCCCGGAGTTGATCAGACCGATGCGTCCCGCATAGCAGTTAGCCACCTGCCAGCGCGTCAAGTCGATCGGATGGGGCGTGGTCAGCTCGTCGTAGACGCGGGAGCTCGTCTTGCCGAACTTCAGGGCCACGTAGCCGCCGTTGTTCTCAGGCTGCTTCTGCTTGATGATGTCCGCCTCGATTGTCACCCCGAGGTGGTTCGCCTGGCCCGTGAGGTCAGCGCTGACGTGGTAGTCGGCCTCAGCGGTCTTGAACGCGGGGTTCCGCAAATAGGTCCACAGGACCGTGAAGAGACCGAGCCGGTGTGCCTCGGCGAAGGCCGCGGAGACTTCCCGCACCTGGCGGTCCGAGTCGGGCGACCCGAAGTAGATCGTCGCCCCCACACCCACCGCGCCGAGATCGGCTGCCTGGCGCACCGACGCGAAGGGCACTTGGTCGTAGGTGTTGGGATAGTGCAAGAAGTCGTTGTGATTCAACTTCACGATGAACGGGATCCGGTGCACATAGCGCCGGGACACGACACCCAAGACCCCCAGGGTCGTCGCGATGGCGTTGCAGTCAGCTGCGATGGCGAGATCGCACAGCTTTGCCGGGTCAAAGTATGCCGGATTGGGTGCGAAACTCGCCCCCGCGGAGTGCTCGATGCCCTGGTCCACGGGAAGGATCGAGAGATATCCCGTTCCACCCAGGCGGCCGTGCTGATACAGCGTGCCGAGGTTGCGCAACGTCGTTGGGGTCCGATCGCTGTTGACCATCACGCGATCCAAATAATCCGGTCCGGGTAGGTTCAGCCAATCCTTGGGAAAGGCGACGGCATGGTGGGAGAGGAGCGATTCGGCCTCATCCCCGAGCAGGGAGGCGATGTCCATGCCGACACCTTACAAGATGCCCCGGTAATGCCCCGGGGCTGGGTCACGACTCGGGTTCCTTGTGCGACGCAGGACGTGGGCGCGCTGCGCGTCGAGGTGTGCCGGTCGCGACACCGAGTTCTCGAAGGCGCGCACGCGCGTCGTAAGCGTCGGGCTCGGCGGCCACGACGCGACCGAAGAACTCGCGCGCACCAGCGACATCGCCAGCCCGGTCCAGGAGATCCGCCATCGTGTACCAAAGTCGTACGTGCCGAAATGCCGGATTGCGCAACTTCTTCGTCGCCCCAGCCGCCGTCAGCAGTTCGAGACCTTCGCTGAACTTCCCGTCATCGGCCAGAGCGCCCGCCATCACGATTCGGCCCTCGGCCAGCACATCGGGCGTCGGATCCGCCGAGCGCAGTTCCTCAAACGTGCCCTGGACGGCACGGAGATGTCGATTTGCACGGTCGCAGTCCATGATGAGCGGCAGGTACTCGGGATCCGCCGTCAACTCGACCACGCGACGCAGGTGCGCCTTCGCGCGGCCCCACTGCTGGGCCCGGTAGGCAGAGAGTCCCGCCAACTCGCGAACAGCCGAGACATCCGGCGCCACCTCGCAGGTGCGCTCCGCTAGGCGCATCGCCTCTTCGAACCGGTGCCGCTCATAGGCCACGAGCGCCTTGGCCAGTGATTCGACTGCACGGTCTCGCTGACGTTCGGATCCCATGACGGCGCGACGCACCTGGGTGGCAACCTCGCCTGGCAGCTCCGCCAACGCGCGAACCGTGGCCTCGAGTTTGCGAGGTGCAGCCTCAACTCGCTCCTCGACCCAGACTTCCGCCGCCTCGGGAGGTCGTCGACTCGCCCGCGTCTCGGGTGCGTGTCCCGTGCTCGACATGCGGTCCGCCCCGATGCGCGCGACGCCTCCCCAATTTGGCGCACGCCCCTCTTGTTCGCGAACCTGGTCCCAATCTCTCCGTGCTCCACTCGGCGCCCGACCAGGGCGCCGGTCACCGGCTGCGCGGTCGTAGGGCGGGCGACTCGGGCGCTCGCCGCGCTCATTGCCATAACGATCACCGGGGCGGCTCGGACGGCGGTCACGGCCTGCGCGGTCGTAGGGAGGGCGGCTCGGGCGCTCGCCGCGCTCCTCGCCGTAGCGGCCACTCGGGCGGCTCGGGCGCTCGCCGCGCTCACTGCCAAAACGATCGCTCGGGCGGCTCGGGCGGCGGTCACCGCCTGCGCGGTCGTAGGGCGGGCGGCTCGGGCGCTCGCCGCGCTCACTGCCATAACGGTCATTCGCGCCGCTCGGGCGGCGGTCACCGGCTGCGCGGTCATAGGGCGGGCGGCTCGGACGGGCGCCCCCCTCCTCGCCGTAGCGACCACTCGGGCGGCGGTCGCCGCCTGCGCGGTCGTAGGGCGGGCGGCTCGGGCGGCGGTCGCCGCCTGCGCGGTCGTAGGGCGGGCGGCTCGGGCGCTCGCCTCGCTCCTCGCCGTAGCGGCGAGGGCGGCGGCGG
>JAKANY010000015.1 GCA_021823525.1 Actinomycetes bacterium | reverse complement strand
ATCAGGTCGACGGCGTGCTCGGGGCTCTCGGGGGTGGCCGGGTCCTCCCACGTCAGATCGCCCAGGCCGTCGTGACCGTGCACGTGGCCGTCCTCGTAGCTGGCCGGCGCGACCAGCGGGCCGGCGGCCCCCCGGGCCACGGGAACGTCGGGGCGCCCGGCGAGATCGACCAGGCGCCGCGCGTTGCGCGTCGTCTGGTCGACGTCGACGTTGCCCGCGACGCTGGTCAGGGCGAGAACCTCGACCTCGGGACTCGCCAGAGCCAGCAGGATCGCGACGGCGTCGTCGACCCCGGGGTCCGTGTCGATCACGATGCGCGTGGCAGCCACGCTCGCACCTCCTGCTCGGTGGGGACCGCCCCCTGGGCGCCGCGCGCCCGGGTGGCGAGAGCCCCTGCGGTCACCGCGAAGCGTAGGGCCGTCTCGTCGTCGTCGCCCGCAGCCAGGCGCACGGCGTAGGCCGCACAGAACGCATCGCCCGCGCCCACGGTGTCGACGGGCGTCACCCGCGGCGGGCGGGCGCGCGCGACCTCGTGGCCACGCCGGTAGTGCACGGCACCCTCGGCCCCGTGGGTGACGACCACGTGATCGAGCGCGCGCAGATCGAGTGCGTCGGCCTCGGTCTCGTTGGCCACGACGACCGCGCTGGCGGCCAGCACCTCGGGCGGCACGGGTCGCGCGGGCGCCACGTTGAGCACCAGGCGCCGCGCCCGCGTGGCCTCGCGCAGCGCGCCGTCGCCGATCTCGAGCTGGGCCACGACGACGTCGAAGGCCCCGAGGTCCGCGTCCACGAGGTCGAGCGCCGCGTTGGCCCCCGGTGCCACGACGATGGTGTTCTCCCCGCTCGCCTCGACCGTGATCAGGGCGACGCCCGTGGGCGCGTGGGCCGCGCGCCCCACGCCCAGGCGTACCCCGCGCGCCACCAGCCGCTCGCCGAGCCACCGCCCGTCGGAGTCATCGCCGAGGCTCGCGAACAGCGTGACCGACGCCCCGAGGGCCGCCGCGGCGACCGCCTGGTTGGCCCCCTTGCCCCCCGGCAGGCGCTCGATCTCCTGGCCGAGCACCGTCTCGCCGGGACGCGGCAGGGCCGCGCAGCGCACCACGAGGTCGACGTTGGCGCTGCCCACAACGCCGACCGCGACGGTCACGGGTCTAGGGCAGGAACTTGTTGGTGTAGTAGGTCGTGGGCGCGGGCACCGACGAGATGAGCTTGATGCTCTTGAGCGCCTTGGCCAGCGTCGTCCACTGGGCGTTGGACTGCACGAAGTACTGGCCCTTGGTGTCGCGCAGGAACGGGATCGTCAGCTTCCAGCCCAGCGCGTTGTAGGCGTTGGTGTAGCCCGAGGTCGGGTAGGCGTGGTCGAACTCGGCCGCGGCCGCCGCCGGGTGGGCGACTGCCCAGATCGTGGCGGCCTTGACGGCCTTCAAGAAGGCCTTGACCTTCGGGCCGTTGCTGGCCGCGTAGCTGCGCGTCACCGCGTAGACCCAGATCGGGATGTCCGGCGCCCCGACCTTGGTTCCCAGCAGGGTGACCTCGGTCCCCTTGACGTGGGAGCCCACGAAGCCCGGGATCTCGTAGTTGGTCGTCGAGGTGGAGATGTCGACCTTGCCCGCGAGCAGGTCGGTCAGGTCGTTGCCGGTGGGATCCGAGATGATCTTGACCTGGTTGGTCGTCAGGTGCGCGTAGCGCAGCACGAAGGGCAGCATCGACTCGGTCCAGGTGTCCCCGTAGGAGAAGATGCGCTTGCCCTTGAGCGCGGCCGTCAGGTTCCCGGGTGTGAGCTTGGTCCCCGGCTTGGCGAACAGGGCCCAGTTGTTGCGCATCGAGTAGTTGGCCACCGACAGCACCGGCGCGCCGGCGTTGACCGCGACGCCCATGTCGGTCGTGGTGATGAAGCCGATGTTGGCCACCCCCGTCGTGAGCATCTTGGTCGTCGTCGAGGTGTCGGGCGGGAAGACCACCTTCACCGACAGGCCGTTGGCCGCGAAGTAGCCGCGGTCCTGGGCCACGACGACGGGCACCAGTTCGAAGTCGGGTCCGGGGAAGTCGTAGGCGAAGGTGATCGAGGTCTTCGCGGCCGCGCCCGCCGAGCCGACTGCCGCCATCGCCGAGCCGCCCACCAGGGCGGCGACCGCGGCCGCCGCCAGTGTGAGTCTCCCAGTTCGCATCACGTCCTCCTTCGTGCGTCTGCCCGGCATCCTACTGAGCCACGTCGTCGCGGTCGCGTCGCCACGGCCAGCGCCGCGCCACCGTGCGGCGCCGCCAGGGCGTGGCGAACACCTCCACGCCCACGACCAGCAGGAACCAGCTGATCCCGATGGCCGTCATGACCATCGTCGTCCCGTAGACGGCGGCCGTGTTGAGGTTCGAGTTGGCGTGCTCCTGGTAGAGGGCCAGCGACGAGCCGTCGGAGGCCGCGAGCTCGCCGATGATGGCCCCGGTGACCGCGTAGGTGGCCCCGATCTTGAGCCCCGAGAACAGCGGGGTCGAGGTGGCCGGGATCTCGATCTGCCAGAAGGTCCGCCAGCGCGAGGCTCCGTAGACCTTGGCCAGGTTGAGCAGGTCCCGGTCCACGTGGCTGAGCCCGTCGATCACGTTGACCGTCACGGGAAAGAAGACGATCCAGGCGACGATCACGATCTTGGGGGCGGTCGAGAATCCGAGGATCAGCACCAGGGGCGCGGCCAGGGCGATGATCGGGATGGCCTGGGAGAGCACCAGCACCGGGTAGACGAGCCCCTGGAGGAACGGGACCTTGGCCATGATGACCCCGAGGAAGAACCCGAGCGCCGCCCCCACGACGAACCCGTAGACCGTCTCGCGGATCGTGCCGAGCACGAGCGGCCACAGCAGCGACCAGTTCTGGGTGACCGAAAGGATCGCCTCGCGCGGACGCGGGGCGACGTAGCTCGCGACGTGGAACCCGACCACGATGAGCTGCCAGAGGACCAGCACCAGCACCAGCGACAGGATCGGCACGCCGACGTTGCGCGCGACTAGGCCCGCCCGGCGGCGACCCGGCGCGCTCACGTCGCGCCCCCGTGCAAGAGGTGCATGACGCGCCCCTTGAGCTCGATGAAGTGACCCTCGGTGAGCATGTCGAGCGTGCGGGGGCGCGCGAGGGGGCTCGTAAAGTCCGCCACTACCCGACCGGGCCGAGGCGACATCACCACAACCCGGTCAGCCAGGAAGATCGACTCGTCGACGTCGTGGGTGATGAAGAGCACGGTGCGCTGCGCGTCGCGCCACACCTGGAGGAGCCACTGCTGCATCTCGAGGCGCGTCTGGGCGTCGAGGGCCCCGAAGGGCTCGTCGAGCAGCAGCAGGCTCTGGTGGGTCATGAGGGTGCGCATGAAGGCGACGCGCTGGCGCATCCCGCCCGACAGGGCCGAGGGGTAGTGGCGCAAGAACTCCCCGAGCCCGTAGGCGCGGGCCATGCGCCGGGCCTCGGCCCGGTCCTCGGCGGTCACGCGACCCGTGAGGCGCTTGGCCATGGTGATGTTGTCCTCCACGGTGCGCCAGGGCACGAGGAGGTCCTTTTGGAGCATGTAGCCGACGTGGCCGGTCGACCCGGTGACGGGCCGGTCCCGCAGGAGGACGTCACCTCCGTCGGGGGTCAGCAGGCCGGCGATGACGTTGAACAGCGTCGACTTGCCACAGCCCGAGGGCCCGACGATCGCGACGAAGGACCCCTCGTCGATGGTCAGGGTCGTCGGCGCCAGGGCGACCGTCTCGCCGAAGGTCTTGGCGACCTCGCGCAGGCTGAGCAGCGGCTCGGTCACCAATCCATCGTACTGACTAGCGGTAGCCCGCCAGGAGGTCGCCGGTCGCCCCGTCGAGTCCGTGCGGGTTGGTCGCGCGCACGAACCACTCGGTCCCCATGGCGAGCGCGAAGGCGTCCTCGTCGAGGGCGAGCCACGGCGCGTCGGCCAGCTGGGACGCGTGGGCGGCCATCGCGGCGCGCTTGGCCCCGAGCGCCGCGCGCACGTCGATGGCGGCGTCGATCGCGTCGTCGGGGGTGGAGAGCGCGACGGGGTCGAACTCCTCCCCCGCGGCCTCGCCGCCGCGCTTCTCGCCGCTCGCGTCGCGCGCGCCGGCGGCCTGGTCGCGCCAAGCTTGCGCGACGCTGCGGGGCAGCGCGTTGTAGTAGAGGGTGGGCGGCTCGTCGAGGGTCGTGAGCGCCGCGACGGTGATGCGGTGCGCCTGGATGTGGTCGGGGTGGCCGTAGAAGCCGAACGCGTTGTAGGTCACCACGACCTGGGGTCGCTCGGCACGCACCAGTGCGCTCAGGCGGTCGGTCGCCTCGTCGACGCGCGTCGACCAGAACGAGCCGGGCTCGTCGTTCTGGGGCCAGCCCATCATCCCCGAGTCGCGATATCCCAGGCGCACGCTGCGCGTCACGCCCAGGGCCCGGCAGGCCGCGTCGAGCTCGCCGTCGCGCAGCGCGGCGACGGCCGCGGGGTCGTGGCCCGCCGCGCCTGGCTTGACGCCTCCCGGCGCATCACCGAAGCGCCCGTCGGTGCAGGTCACGAGCACCGTGCGCACGCCCTGGTCGGCGAGGAGCCGTAGGACCCCGCCGGTCGCGAAGACCTCGTCGTCGGGGTGCGCGTGCACGGCCATCACCGTCAGTCCCACGACAGCCCTCCAAACAGGTCGTCGCGATCGGCGCCGGCGGCCACCGGGTGGCGGCTCCAGGCCCTCTCGTAGTACTCGGTCCCGAAGAGCGTCGTGAACAGGGGATCGCTCAGGCCGATCAGGTCCGCGTTGTCGACCTGGCTGGCGTGGGCCTCCATGGCCGCACGCTGGCCCGCGAGGACCGCCCGGGTGTCCAGAGCCGTCGTCACGCGCTCGTCGGCCACGCCGATGCCCGCGTCGAGGACCCACGCCGGCAAGAAGACCTCCAGGGCGTGAGCGTCGGGCACGAAGCGGGTGAGCACGCTCGTGGGCACGACGCGGTAGTACAGGCGCTCGACGCTCGCCGAGCGGGCGACCGCCGCGCGGGTCACGGCGTTGGCCGCGATGTGGTCCGGGTGGTCGTAGAAGCCGCGCTCGTCGTAGGTGAGCACCACCGTCGCGGCCACTTCGTCGAGCAGGGCGGCCAGCGTCACGGCGGCCAACGCGCGGTCCGCGCGCACGAAGGCGCTCGGGTCGTCATTGCTCGCCCATCCCACCATGCCCGAGTCCGCGTAGCCCAGGCTCACCCGGCGGGTGAACCCGGCGCGGTGCGCCCCGCGCGCGAGCTCGGCGGCCCGGCGCTCGGCCGTGGCGACCGCGTCGTGGTCGGGATCATCCCCCGACCGGCCCGCGGGATCGATGCCGTAGCGCCCGTCGGTGCAGGTCACGAGCACCGTGCGCGCCCCGCGCGCGGCCGCCAGCAGTGAGGCGCCCGCGGTGAACAGCGCCTCGTCGTCGGGGTGGGCGTGCACGGCCACCAGCGTGGGCATCGGGGTCACGTCACGAGACTAGGCACGCGTGATCCGGGCCACTCACCCGTGGTGGTGCAGACCGAGCTGGATCGCCTTGACCAGGAGCATGACGACCGCGAGCACCAGGTACCCGCGCAGGACGTACATGCCCGCGAGCGTCCCGCGCGACCACCGGGGCCGGTGCAGCAGGTTGATGGGTGGCATGCGCCACGTCGCGCGATCGCCCGGCGGGGTGGGCCGCGGCCCGCGCCGGCGGCGGCGCAGCGCCATCCACACCCCGGCCACCAGGTAGGTGATCACGAAGACGGCGCCCAGGCCCAGCGAGAACGTCCGCACGTCGAGGTGCGTGAAGAGCGTGGTGACCATCAAGATCAACGACATCATCAACAGGACCCCGACGATGACGCTGGCCACGACGTTGAGCCACGGGCGGTTGACCCAGGGCCCGAGCACCGCCTCGTCGTTGCACAGCAGGAGGAGGAACACGGTGGCGCTGGGCAGCAGGACCCCCGCGAGCGCCTGCACGGCCGTGGTGATGAGTCCGAGTGGCGCGCCCGGGATGATCACGATGCCGGCCGCGACCACGACCATGGCCGCGAAGACACCGTAGAAGAACTTCGCGTCGCGCCAGCTGCGGTGCAGCGAGTGCTTGGCCCCAAACATGTCGCCGAACGCGTACGACGTGGCCAGGGTCACCGAGGCTGCGCCGATGATCGAGGCGTTGAGCAAGATGATGGCGAAGAGCACGCCGGCCGCACGCCCGACGTAGCGCTGCAGGCCCGCGGCCACGGCGGCGCCGTTCTGGAAGTGACCCGCGAGGGGCGTCGATCCGAGGGCCGCCGACACCACGACGATGAGCAGGCTCGCCGCGAGCACCGTCACCAGCGATCCGAGCACCGTGTCGGTGCGCTCGTAGTTGACCCAGCGCGGGGTGATGCGCTTGTCGACGATGTTGGACTGCTGGAAGAAGAGCTGCCAGGGCGCGACCGTCGTGCCGACGATCGCCATGATCAGCAGCACCGAGGTCGAGTTGAAGCCTCCACGCACCCCCGGGGTGACGAAGCCGTGGACGATGGGACCGATCGCGGGGTGGCGCAGGATCGCCAGGGGGATCACGAGGAAGTTCGCGAAGACGAACACGAACATGAAGCGCTCCCAGCGCCGAAAGCTGCCCGTCGCGGTCATCAGGATCAGCGCGACGGCGGCGACGGGTACCGACACGTACTGGCTGACCCCGAGATAGCCCAGCGAGAGGCTCACGCCGATGAACTCGGTCGCGATGGTCAGGAAGTTCAAGATGAACAGGTCGCCCACCGAGAAGGCGCCCCAGAAGCGGCCGAAGCGCTCGTTGATGAGCCGCGCGTGCCCGACGCCGGTGACCGCCCCCAGGCGCACCACCATCTCCTGGTTCACCACCAGGACCGGGATCAGCAGCGGCAGCGTCCACAGCAGCGAGAGGCCGAAGTTCTGCCCGGCCTGGGCGTAGGTGGAGACGCCGCCGGCGTCGTTGTCGCCGATCATCACGATGAGCCCCGGGCCCATGATGGCCAGCAGCGTCAGCAGCCGGGCGCGCAGCGTCGAGCGCGCCCCGAGGTCGTGCTGGGAGATCGTGCCGAAGGCGCCCCGGATGTCGCCGGTGTGCGCGCTGTCGAGCACGGCGCTGGTCTCGGAGGTCGGCGGGAGCTCGCGGGCCATCAGTCGCCGGGGCGGAGAACCGCCGTGCGGGCGCGGCCGGGCGCGACGGACCCTGCCGTCGTCTTTCCTGCGCGGTCGTACACGGTTGATCTCCCGTTCGTTCGAGGTGGGGCTGCGTCGTCGGCCACCTCGCGACGGGAGCTACGCGATCACTCGGTGCGCTCGGCGCGGGTGCGACGCCACGGACAGTTCCGCCGGGGCGGTACTCGGAGGTTTCAGAGAGACCTCCTTAGAACGGGGCCACGTCGCCGGGAGCACACGATCACTCCTCCACCGTCGACATGCCGAAGTCGCGACGCCAGCCCTGGGGCAGGAGCTCGTCGAGCAGGTCGTCCACCGTGATGATCCCCAGCATCCGCCCGTCGCGCTCGTCGACGACGGGCAGCACCGTGAGGTTGAAGTCGCTCATCGTGCGCGCGACCTGGTGGATGTCCCAGTCGGGATGCGCGCAGGTGACGTCCGTGCGTGCGGAGGTCAGGGCGGGCTCGCCGGCACGCGCACGCACCAGGTCGGCGAGCGCCATCACGCCCGCGGGCTCTCCCGAGGCGCCGAGCAGGAAGACCGTGCTCAAGGCGGCCGTCGGCAGCGTCGACGTGCGCACGGTCGCCAGTGACTCGTCGACGGTCGCCGTCGCGGCCACTGACAGGAAGTCCGGACTCATCAGCCCGCCCGCGGTCTCGCTGTTGTACGAGAGCAGCTGGCGCATCTTGGCCTGCTGGGGCGCGGGCATGAGGTCCAGCAGGGGCGAGCGCCGCTCCTGGTCGATCTCGGTGAAGAGGTCGGCAGCCGCGTCGGGCTCCATGCGCGCCAGCAGGCGCGCCGCCTCGGCGTCGGAGCGCACCTCGAGGAACTCCAGCTGGTGCTCGGTGTCGAGCTCCTCGAAGACGTCGGCCTCGAGCTCGCGGTCCAGGCCCACTGCCTCGATGATCTCCTCGCCCTCCTCGTGGCTCGCCTGCTCGACCAGATCGGCGATCTGCGCGGGGTGGAGGCGGGCCAGCTTGCGGAAGGGGATGCGCAGGCGCGCCGAGGGCACCTGGCCGACGAAGGGCTGGATCGAGGCGAAGTCGATGGCCGCGGTATGGGGGCTCGACGCGCTGCGGCGCCACAGGCCCACGCGGCGCGGGTCCACGCCCGTAACGGCCCAGCCACCCCCCGCCACCACCAGCTCAATGTCGTGGGCGCGCACCAGGCGCCCGCGCGCCACGTTGATGAGGTGGTGGGCGAGCAGGTCGCCCGCGAGCAGCAGCTCGCCCGGGCGACGCTCGAACTTGCGCAGGTCGACCCGCCGACCCGTGAAGCGCAAGGAGCCCTCCTCGAAACCGGCGAGCTTGCGCGCGGGGACGAACAGGTCCCGACCCTCGATGCGGATCACCGCCCCCACCACCGGCGGGTACGCGTCGTCGCCGAGCCGCGCGACCAGGTCCTGGACGCGTCCGATCCGGTCGCCGTCCTTGCCGAGGATGGGGCGGCGCAGGAAACTCGAAAGGTGCTGTCGGTCGCTCATCGGGGGCTCCGCCACCACGCTAGCCCACCGGTTGGCGCCAGCGACCGGCCCTCAGGCGCGGCGGCGGCGCGCGAGAACATCCACGACGTGGTCGAGGTCGTCGTCGTCAACGTCGAGATGCGTCACGAGTCGCACCACGCGTGGCGCCAGGGTGCCCGCGAGCACGCCGTCCGCGGCCAGCTCCGCAACGAGGGCGCGCGCATCGTCGTGAGCGAAGACGACCATGTTGGTGCGACAGGTCGCCGGGTCGTAGCCCGCGCGCGGGAAGGCTGCCGCGACGGCCTCGGCGAGCACCCGGGCGCGCCGGTGGTCGTCGGCCAGGCGCTCGACCATGTCGGTGAGTGCGACCAGCCCGGCGGCCGCCAGGATCCCGGCTTGGCGCATCGCGCCCCCGAGGCGCTTGCGCTCGAGACGCGCGCGCTCCATCAGGTCGGTCGGGCCCGCGAGGATCGAGCCGACCGGTGCGGCGAGCCCCTTGGAGAGACACACCATGACGGTGGTCGCCGTCGCGGCGTAGTCGGCGGCCGATGTGCCGGTCGCGACGACCGCGTTGAAGAGCCGCGCTCCGTCGAGGTGGATCGGACGGTCGACGGCGGCGGCCAGGGCCCGCAGGTCCCCGAGCGCCCAGGGTGTGCCCCCCGAGACCATGTGGGTGTTCTCCACCGCGATCGCGCCCACGGCCGCCCGGTGGTCCGCCTCGGCGTCGAGGCGCGCGAGGACCGCGGCCGGGTCGAGGCGCCCGTCGTCGTCAGGCAGCGTCGCGAACTGGACCTGGGCATTGCGCGCCGAGGCGCCCATCTCGAAGTCGACCACGTGCTGGTTGGCGCCCGCGATGACCACGTCGCCGGGCCGTGTGAGCACGCGCATGGCCATCTGGTTGGCCATGACCCCCGACGGCGTGAACACGGCGGCGGGCTTTCCCAGGATCTGGGCGGCGCGCGCCTCGAGCGCGTTGACCGTGGGATCCTCGCCGTAGCCGTCGTCACCGACCTCGGCCGCGGCCATGGCCGCGCGCATGGCGGCCGTCGGCCGCGTCACAGTGTCCGAGCGCAGGTCCACGGGTCGCACCCGTGGCAGGTTAGCCCGCTCTCGTAGGATGAGCCGATGGACCATCCCGCATTCATGGACCGCCCGACCGTCCACGACCTGCTCGGCGTCGAGGTCGTCGAGGCCACGCCCGAGCGCGTGGTGCTGCGCGTCGAGGTCACCGAGCGCCTGCACCAGCCCTACGGCCTGCTCCACGGCGGGGTGTCCGCGCTGCTGGCCGAGGGCGCGGCCTCCTTCGGCGGCGGGCTGAGCGTCGGCCCCGGCGAGCTCATCGTGGGCACCGACCTGAACTGCTCGCACCTGCGCTCCATGCGCGAGGGCACCTTGACCGCGACCGCCACGCCCCTGCGCAAGGGTCGCCGCGTCCACGTGTGGGGCATCGAGCTGCGCGACGACGAGAATCGCCTGATCAGCGTGGCGCGCTGCACCCTGCAGGTCCTGCCCGTCCCCGAGAGCACGTGACCGGGGCCTAGACTGGTCCCGTCCATCGTCGAGAGATAGGGGCAGTCGCATGGGCGTACGCTTCCGGGGGTGGGGATCGGCCGTCCCCGACCGGGTCGTCACCAACGACGAGCTCTCCCAGACCCTCGACACGTCCGACGCCTGGATCACCGAGCGCACCGGCATCCGCGAGCGCCGCATCGGCGGCAGCGCCAAGTCCCTCGGTGTGCTGGCGGGTCAGCGCGCCCTGGCCGCCTCGGGCTTCGGACTCGACGACATCGACTTCCTGCTGGTGGCCACCACCACGCCCGATCGCATCACCCCGGCCACCGCGCCGCTCATCGCCGCCGAGATGGGCCTGACCTGCCCGGCCATGGACGTGAACGCCGCGTGCAGCGGCTTCGTCTACGCGCTGCGCACCGCGGTCGGCCTCATCGAGACCGGGCAGCGCAAGATGCTGGTGATCGGCTCGGAGAACCTCTCGCGCTGGGTCGACTGGTCCGACCGCAACATGGCGGTGCTGCTGGGCGACGGCGCGGGCGCCGTGGTGCTCGAGTACGACCCCTCCGGCTCGGACCTGCTCAGCTTCGTCCTCGGGGCCGACGGGACCGCGGCCGACCTGCTGACCTGCGAGCACGGCGGCTTCTTCCAGATGGACGGGCGCGAGGTCTTCCGCCGCGCCGTGCGCGTCGTGGTGCAGTCGGCCGAGCAGGCCATGGCCGACGCCGACGTCAAGGCCGACCAGATCAGCCTGGTCGTGCCGCACCAGGCCAACATCCGCATCATCCAGGCCGCGACCCAGCGGCTGGGCATCGAGATGGAGCGCGCCGTCGTGGTCCTGGACCGCTACGGCAACACCTCCAGCTCGTCGATCCCCCTGGCGATGGTCGACGCCATCGAGTCGGGCCGCGTGCACCCGGGCGACTACGCCCTGGTGACCGGGTTCGGTGCGGGCATGACTTGGGCGAGCGCGGTGGTTCGCTGGTCATGAGCCTCCCGCTGGTGATCCTGGCCGCCGGACGCGCCCGCCGCTACGGAGGCCTCAAGCCCCTCGCGCCCGTGGGCGTGCACGGTGAGGCCGTCATCGACCTCATCGCCGCCGACGCCCTGGCCGCGGGCTTCACCGACCTAGTGGTGGTGGTCAACCCCACGACCGGCGACGAGGTCAGCGCCCACGTGCGCGCCACGTGGCCCGCGCACTGGCCCGTCGCGTTCGTCGTCCAGGAGAAGCCCCTCGGCACCGTGTCGGCGACCCACGCCGCCCTGGCCGTCATCGAGGCCTCGTCCCCCTTCGCGGTGGCCAACGCCGACGACCTCTACGGTCGCGAGGCCCTCGGCCTGCTGGCCGCGCACTTGCGCACCCGACCGACCAGCTGCCTGATCGGCTTCCGCCTGGACCGGGCCACCGTGGGCGACCTGCCGGTCTCGCGCGGGACGTGCAACGTCGTCAACGGCCACCTCACCGACATCGTCGAGCGCCGCGGCGTGCACGACTCGCCCGACGGGTTCCTGGCCGAGGACGGGCTCTCGCCGGTCTTCCTCGAGCCCGACACGACGGTCTCGATGAACCTCTGGGGCTTCCAGCCCGCGGTGCGCTCGCTGCTCGAGGCCTACCTGGCCACCTTCGACTTCGACGCCAGCCCCGAGGCCCTCCTGCCGATCTTCGTGGGCTCGATCCTGCACCACCACCCGCTGCGCTTCGACGTGGTGCCCACCTCGTCGCGCTGCGTGGGCGTGACCCACCCCGACGACCTGGCCCTGGTGCAGATGGACGTGCGCCTCCAGGTCGAGCTCGGCGAGCGCCCCGAGCACGTCTTCGCCGACCGCTAGCGCCAGTCGCGCGGCGGCGCTCCGAGCACCTCGAGGCGCTCGACCCGCTCAGCCACCAGCGCCACGGTCCCCGAGCCGCGCTCGAGCGACCCGCCCACGATGAGCGCGGGGGCGTGGGCCGCGACGGTGCGGAAGCGCGCCCAGGCCCCGCGCGAGAAGATGACGTTGACGTGGCCCGTCTCGTCCTCGAGGTTCACGAAGACCGCCCCGCGAGCGGTCTCGGGGTGCTGGCGGTGCGTGACCACCCCCGCCACGCGCACCCGCGTCGCCTCGGCCCCCCGCAGCGAGGCCGCGGTGACCACGCCCTGGGCGCGCAGCCGCGGGCGCAGCATCTCGAGGGCCGTCGCCTCGGTCGTCAGGCCCAGCGACCACAGGTCGTCGGCCAGCCGCTCGGGCGGCGTGGTGGCGGGCAGCGGCGGGACGTCACGGCCCGTGACCACGCCGGGCAGGCGACCGGGTGCGGCTTGCGCCGCCGCGCCGGCCATCCAGGTCAGCGCCCGGCGCGAGGGCCCGAAGGCATCCAGGGCCCCCGCCGCGGCCAGCGCCTCGAGGTCCGCCCGCGAGCAGCCCTGGCGCGCCAGGTCCTCGAGATCCGGCCACGGGGCCCCCGCCACCAGCGCGGCCGCCCGCTCCTCGCCGAGCCCGCGCACCGACCCCAGCCCGAGGCGCACCGCGGGCCACGCGGGCGGCCCCTCCAGGGTCGCCCCCACGCCCGAGGCGTTCACGTCGGGGCGCCGCACCTCCACCCCGTGGCGGCGGGCGTCGGCCACCAAGCTCTGCGGCGACCAGAAGCCCAGGGGCTGGGCATTGAGCAGGGAGGCCAGGAAGGCCGCGGGGTAGTGGTGCTTGATCCACGCCGAGCAGTACACGAGGTGGGCGAAGGAGACCGCGTGCGACTCGGGGAAGCCGAAGTTGGCGAAGGCCGCCATCGCGTCGAAGAGCTGGTCGGCGGCCTCCCCGGTGATGCCGTTGGTGGCCATGCCGGCGTAGAAGCGCCCCTTCAGGCCGAGCATGCGCACCGCCGAGCGCTTGGCGGCCATCGCCTGGCGCAGCTCGTCGGACTCGGTGGGCGAGAAGCCGGCCACCGCCACGGCCATCTCCATGAGCTGCTCTTGGAACAGCGGGACCCCGAGGGTGCGCGCCAGGATGGGCGCGAGCCGGGGGTGCAGGTACGTGACGGGCTCCTCGCCGCGCCGGCGGCGCAGGTAGGGGTTGACGGCCCGGCCCTGGATCGGGCCGGGCCGGATCAGCGCCACCTCGATCACCAGGTCGTAGAAGCACCGCGGGCGCATCCGGGGCAGGGTGGCCATCTGGGCGCGCGACTCGACCTGGAAGACCCCGATCGTGTCGGCCTCGCCGAGCAGGTCGTAGACCGCCGGCTCCTGGGGGAGGCTCCCCAGGTCGAGCTGGACGCCGTGGAACGCCGCCACCGTGTCGACGGCCCGGTGGAGCGCCTCGAGCATCCCCAGGCCCAGCAGGTCGAACTTCACGAGCCCGATGGCGGCGCAGTCGTCCTTGTCCCACTGCAGGACCGAGCGGCCCGGGGTGCGCGCCCACTCGACCGGGCAGACCTCGAGCACCGGGCGGTCGCACAGCACCACCCCGGCCGCGTGCAGCCCGAGGTGGCGGGGCCGGTCCTCGAGCTCGGCGGCCAGGCGGGCCATCCGGGCGGTCGTCGCGGGAGGGGCCACCGGGGCGGCCGGATCCCTCCCCCAGGCCGTGACCGCCTCCTCGTCGAGCCCGAAGGCGCGCGCCACGTCGCGTCGCGCCGAGCGCTCCCGGTAGGTGATGACGGCCGCCACCTGCGCCGCGTGGCGGCGCCCGTAGCGCGCGAAGACGTACTGGATCACCTCCTCGCGCCGCCCCGCCTCGATGTCCACGTCGATGTCGGGGGGGCCGTCGCGCGCCGGCGAGAGGAAGCGCTCGAAGAACAGGTTGAGCGACACGGCGTCCGCGTTGGTGATCCCCAGCGCGTAGCAGACCGCCGAGTTCGCCGCTGAGCCCCGGCCCTGGCAGTAGATGTCCTCGCGCCGGCAGAACTGCGTGATGTCCCACACGGTGAGGAAGTAGCCGGCGAACCCCAAGGTGGCGATGACCCCCAGCTCGTGGTCGATCTGGCGCCAGGCGCCCGGCACGCGCTCGGCGTCGCGCGGGCCGTAGCGCGCGGTCGCGCCGCGCGCCACGAGCTGGGTGAGGTACTCCTGCTCGCTGGCGCCGTCGGGCGTGGCGAAGCGCGGCAGGTCCGGGGCCACCAGGCGCAGGTCGAAGGCCAGGGACTGGCCGAGCTCCCCGGCCCGGTCCACCACGCCGGGCCAGCGCGCGAAGCGGCGGCGCTGCTCCCCGTCGCTGCGCAGGTGGGCGCCGGGCGCCGCGGGCAGCCACCCCTCCAGCTCGGCCAGCGAGCGCCGGGCGCGGATGGCGGCCAGCACGGTGGCGCGCGGGAAGCCCGCCGGGGTGGCGTAGTGCACGTTGCCCGTGGCCACCACGTCGACGCTCGCCGTCACGGCGATCTCGGCCAGGGCGTCGTTGCGCGCCCCGTCGTCGGGCTCGCCGTGGTCCCACAGCTCGACGGCCAGCCCCTCGCGCCCCACGATCTCGACGAGCTGGTCGAGGGCGCGGCGCGCGGCGCGCGGCCCCGCGGCCACCAGCGCCCGGGTGAGCGGGCCCTTGCGGCAGCCGCTCAGGACCAGCCACTCCCTCCCCGCGAGGTCCCCCCGGGTGAAGCGCGGCGCCCCCTTGCCCTCGCGCGCCAGGAAGGCCTCCCCCAGGGCCACCGCGAGCTGCCGGTAGCCCTCGGGCGATCGCGCCAGCACGACCACGTGGCTCCCGTCGGGATCGGGCACGCCGACCCGGTCGTCGGTCCCGTCGAGGGTCAGCTCGGCCCCGAAGACCGTGGAGAGCCCCGCCGCCCGCGCCGCCTCGGCGAAGCGCACCACGCCGTAGAGGCCGGCGTGGTCGGTCAGGGCCAGCCCTCCCAGGCGCAGCCGCGCCGCCTCGGCCACGAGTTCCTCGGGATCGCTGGCCCCGTCCAGGAAGCTGAACCCCGAGTGCGCGTGGAGCTCGACGTAGCCCGCCATCAGTCGTAGACCCCCGCGAGCCACCACCGCCGCGACTCGGCGGCCACCAGCAGCGCCTCCCCGTCCTCGAGCACGACCTGGGCGTGGGCGCGCCGGCGCGGTGCGGCCCACCAGCGCTCCACGCTCGGCCACGGGCCGGCGCACCACGCGATCGCGCGGCGCGTCCCGGGAGCCAGGACGACCCGGGCCGGGGCGGCGCTCCAGCGACCCCGCCCATCGACGCGCACCGGCTGGTCCTGGGCGTCCACCACCTCGATGGCGACCGGGTGCGCGAAGACCACCGCGGGGGCGGGGGCCCGCAGCCCCCCCGGCCACGGGGCTCCCGCGTCGGCACCGGCCGGCCGGGCCGGTGCCCCCCAGGGGACCAGCACCGCCCGGTCGTGCGGGGTCCGCCCCCCGCGCAGCCCCGCGACGACGACGCCGTCCTCGCCGAGGCGTCGACGCACGCGCAGCGCCGCCGCGTGGGCGCGCTCGTCGGCCGCCCCGCGCTGACCGAGGAAGCCGCGCTGCTCGTCCGCGCGCGGCGCGCCCGTCAGCCGCGCCAGCCGCGACGCCAGACGCACGTCGCGCTGGTCGGGTGCCTCGCCGATCTCCCCGCGCGCCAGGCGGTGCAGGAGCCCCGCCGCCGCCGGGAAGCGCTCGGCGACGCGCGCGGGCGCCAGGTCGGCGAAGTCCCCCACGGTGCGCAGGCCCAGCCGGCGGCCCAGGGCGGCCAGGTCGGGCCGCCCCAGCGCCGCCAGCGGCTGGTCGCGACGGTACGCGTCGCTCGCCCCCGGCGCCAGGACGACCCCGGCCCGGGCGGCCAGCTCCGCCACGAAGAGCCCCTCGGCCGCCCCCAGGGACGCCTCGTACCCGGTGACCTCGCGCACGGTGGTCGCCACCAGGTCGAGGACCCGCCCCTCGCCCCCGAAGAAGCGGCTGGGCCCCCGCGACGGGAGCGTGTAGAGCCCCAGGCGCACCAGCTCGGTGAAGGGGCACAGCACGTCGAGCGCCTCAAGGAGTCGCTGGGATGTCCGCAGCGTCGTCCCGTCGACCGACTCGACGCTCAGCGCCTCGACCCACACCCCGATCAGTCGCTCCACGGGCCACCCCGGAGCCGGCCGTGACGGTCGGGCAGCACGACGACGCGCTCGCGGGGGCGGACCCCGCCACGGCCGGCCACCTGCAGGGTCATCGCCCGGTCCTCGAGACGCGAGGACCCGCGCCAGCGGGCCGCGGTGACCCCGAGCGTGAGGTCCGGGGGGATCGGCCACCCGCCCCCGTCGACCAGGACGACCAGGACGGTCCCCCGCTCGCGAACCCGCGCGGCCACGCGACGGGCCAGCCGGGGGGCGACGCGCCCCGGCGGGCGCAGCACGATGAGGTCGACCCCGTCGACCAGGTCGCCCACGACCTCGGCCCACAGGCCCCGCGGACGCGGGACCAGCAGCGTGTGGGCGAGGTCGACGCCGAGGTCGGCCATGGCCACCACGCCGGGACTGTCCACACCCACCACGGCGCCCCAGCTCCCCACCGCCGTGGCCCCCGCGAGGAGGCCCAGCGCCAGCGTGAGGCCCCCCGTGCCCGCCGGCGCCACCACCGCCAGCGTCGACCCCCGTCGCACGCCCGTCGCGGGGAGCAGGTCCGCCCAGGGCGCCACCAGGGGGATCTGCCGGTCGCCGGCCAGGCTCGCGGGGCGGACTCGCGCAGCCAGGTCCTCGGGCATTGCGGGACGCAAGGGTGAAAAAGCGAACATATGTTCGTAGCGTAGCCAGTCCCGACCGCGGGTGCCAGGCCCTATCCTCGAGGCGGGAGGTCACCGTGTGTGGACGTGTCGCGCTCTTCAGCCCCCCGCGTCGCCTGGCCCGGCTCCTGGCCGTGGGCCTCGGCGAGGACGTCGCCGCGGCCTCGCCGCACTGGAACGTCGGCCCGGCCCAGACCCTGTTCGCGGCGGCCGACACCCCCCAGGGGCGCCTGCTCGGCCGCTACCGCTGGGGGCTGACGCCGCACTGGAGCGGGGCGCGCCAGGTCCTCTTCAACGCGCGCGCCGAGACGGTGGCCGACAAGCCGTCCTTTCGCGCCGCGTTCCGTGACCACCCCGCCGTCATCCCCGTCGACGGCTTCTACGAGTGGGACCACCGACCCGCGAGCGCCCGCCAGCCCCACTACTTCTCTCGCGCCAACGCCCAGCCCCTGCTGCTGGCGGGACTCGTGGACCCCGCCGGGCCCGACGGACCCGCGTGCGCGGTGATCACGACGACCCCCAGCGACGACCTCGACGGTCTCCACGACCGGATGCCCGTGATCCTGGAGCTCGATGACGTCGCGGGCTGGCTCGCCCCCGGCGACGCGGGGCGCGCGATCCGCACGACCCTGCTGCACCCCGCGGCGCGCGGGACGCTGGTCCACCATCGCGTGGGGGCTGCGGTGGGCTCGATGCGCCACGACGACGCCTCGCTGATCGAGCCCCTGTCCCCGACGCTCTTTTCGCCCGGGATGGCCGAAGACCCCGAGTGACCGGTGGAACACCAGCCTCTCGGGGTCTCCGAGGCATCACCCGCCGGTCCGTGTCGGACGGTCCCGCGTGTGCTGCGTGTCGCCCGTCCCCGTCACCGCTGCGGGTTGCCCCGCCTCGGCGGGAACGGCTCCCCATGCGGGTCCCCGTCCCGGTGACTGCCTCCCCCTTGCGGGGTCGACACCCTCCTCGAGGTGCGAACTACGCCCCCTGTTCTTGCACGTCGTGCGCCCTCGCGCAAGGTCCACTCCCACGAATGGCCCCAATCCAGAACTTGTCCCCAGTCGTGCCCCGGTTATCCACCACGTGGCGCGTAATCCCCACGTTGTGCGACCATTCGCCAACAGGTTGTCAACAGCGGCGTGACACCTACTGGCTCGCCGGGCGCCAGCGGAAGGTTCGCCCGGCGAGGACCACGGCGATGAGGACCCAGAGTCCGAGGATCTGGGCGCAGCGAGCGAGCTCGAAGGTGCCCGCAGCCTCGAAGTGCCCGAAGCGCGCGGGGAGAAACACGCTGCGCAACGCCTGGGCGAGCCACTTGAGCGGAAAGATCGCGGCGAGCCGCTGCATCCACTGGGGCAGGTCGGTGTAGACGAAGTAGACCCCCGAGGTGAACTGGAAGAAGAGCACGACGGGAACGGTGATGGCCGAAGCGGAGTTGACCGTCTTGGCCCCCGTCGACATGGCCAGCCCCAGGAGAGCGCTGCTCGCGAGACCCAGCACACTGACCCACGTCAGCGTCCACCAGCCGCCCCCCGACGGGAGGCGCACCGCGAACAGGGCGCGCGCCGCCGCGATCAGGAGCGCGATCTGGACGATGTACACGAAGACCGAGAGCCCGAGCTTGCCCACGAAGTAGACCGAGCGCGGCATGGGCGAGAGGTAGAACCTCGTGAGCGTGCCGTCGCGGCGCTCCTGGGTGGCCGAGATCGCCAGCAGCTGAAACGCGCTGTAGAGGAGCCCCGAGGCCACGAGACCGGGGACCAGGTAGGCCGCGATGGTCACGCGCGTGTTCGCGATCTCCTGGTGCCCGAAGACCGAGCCGAACAGCACGAGCAGGAAGAGGGGGAACAGCATCGAGAAGATCACGGCGTTGCGGTCGCGCAGCGTCGTGCGGATCTCGAAGACGACGCGCCGCCACGACAGCGCGAGCACCGTCACGCTATGTCCCCGAGGAGCTCGAGGTAGGCCTCCTCGAGGCTGGGACGCGTGACCTCCAGCCCGGGGATCTCGCCGTCGAACTCGGCGCCGAGGCGCGCGATCGCGGCGGTCGGTGACGACGTGGCGAGCTCGTGGACGCCCTGGTCGTCGCGCCAGCGCACCACCGCGTCGCGCGGGACCCGGGAGCGAAGCTCGTGCGGCTCGGTGTCGGCCACCTTGCGCCCGTGAGCGATGATCACGATGCGGTCGGCGAGAGTGTCGGCCTCGTCGAGGTAGTGGGTGGTCAGCACGATCGTGGTGCGCTCCTCGCGCAGGGCCTGTACGACGCCCCAGAACGTCCGACGAGCCCCGGGGTCGAACCCCGTCGTCGGCTCGTCGAGGAAGAGGAGCTCGGGCCGGCCCACGATGCCCAGCGCCACGTCGAGGCGCCGGCGCTGGCCACCCGAGAGCGTGGCCACGCGCTGACCCGCCTGCTCACGCAAGCCGACGAGCTCCAGCGTCTCGTGGCGCGAGCGCGGCGTCGGGTAGCCCCGAGCGAAGTGGTCGACGGCCTCGCCCACTGTCGCGAACTGCAGGTCGGTGGCGAGTTGGGTCACGACGCCGATGCGCGCCCGCCACGCCCGCTCCGCGTTCTGGGGATCCTGGCCGAGCACCGTGACCGAGCCGCCGCTGCGGACGCGCAGTCCCTCGAGGATCTCGACGGTCGTCGTCTTGCCCGCGCCGTTGGGCCCAAGCAGGGCCACGCACTCGCCAGCCGCGACGTCGAGGTCGAAGCCGGCGACCGCGGATGCCGCTCCGTACGTCTTGACAAGATCGCGCGTGGCGATGACCTCCACGCACAGCGAAACTAGCAGCACGTCCTTTCGGAGGCCCGGACAGCCGAAGACCCCGAGTGACCGGTGAAACACCAGCCCCTCGGGGTCTCCGAAGCGCCTCACCGCGAGTCCGTCGAAGACGTCCCCGCGAGTGCTGCGTGTGGCCCGCTCTCGTCACCGCTGCGAGTTGCCCCGCCTCGGAGGGGACGACACCCCTTGCGGGGCCCCGTCCCGGTGACTGCCTCCCCCTTGCGGGGTCGACACCCACCTCGAGGTGCGAACTACGATCCCTGTTCTCGCACGTCCGGCGCGCTCGCGCAAGGGCTCCGGGCCTCCCCGAGGGGAATCCAGAGGTTCTCCCCCGCTCGGGGGTCAGTTATCCACCGGACTTGGGACAATCCCCACGTTGTGCGACCGCTCGCCAACAGGTTCTCGACAGCGACATGACGTCCCCGGAACGTGTCGGTGGCGGGGCCAAAAGGCCCCGCCACCGAACGTGTTCTAGGAGGCGACTAGCCGAGCAGCCAAGAGGGAATGGCCGTGCTCAACTTCGATGTGACGGTCACCGACGACTTGGGTGACGAGGTCGTGACGAAGACGGCCTTGTCCAGGACGCCCGTCGACGAGGCGCTGCGCACCTGGACGATGTAGCCACCGTTGAGCCCCTGGTGGTTGGTCGCGGTGTAGCGCAGCGGCACGAGGGCTGGGGTCTGGAACGACGTCGAGGTCAGCGTCTTGAGGAAGCTCGCCCGCGTGAAGTTACGGCCCGCGGCCCGGAGCGCCTCGACAAAGGCGACGCCCCAGCCGATGCCGTAGGCCATGTTGCCGTCGATGGGCGACGTGGACGTGAAGTTCGGGAAGTCCGCCTTGTCGTTGGTCAGGATCTCACGCATCCACCCGTTCCAGACATTGGTGTCCAGGCTGGCGGGCAGGTAGCTGAAGGAGATCGCGCCAATCTCCGGGTCGGGGAACGGCTTGCCGGCGAAGGCCGCGTCAACGGTGACGGGGTCGGCCCCGACGCTCGAGATCACCCACTGCGGGTGGTAGCCGAGCGCCAGCGCGTTACCCAGGGCCGCGTCGGTGGCACCGGGGATCGTGTCGAGGTAGACGACCTTGCAGCCCTCGGCCTGGAACTTTGCGATGAAGGGCGTGAAGTAGCCGGCGCCGCCCGTGACCAGACTGGCGACGTCGTACATCACGGAGTCGATCGGGTTGACGCCCACGTCCTGGAGACCCAGGAGGCCGTCACCGCCGAAGTCGTCGTGCTGGCCCAAGAAGCAGACCTTCTGGCCCGTGAAGTGCGCCTCGATGTACTGACCCAGGATCTTGCTCTCGACGGTGTAACTAGTCTGCCACCCGAACAACCCCGGGTAGACCTTGGGGTTGTTCCAGTCTTTGGAGCCCGAGTTCACGAAGAGTTGCGGGACGTGGTTGGCCTTGAGCAGCGAGCGCACCGAGTCCTGCGTGGGCGTGCCCAGCGACCCGACGGTCGCGAACACCGGCAGGGAGATCAGCTGCTTGGTGAGGGCCACCGTGTTGGGGTTGCCCGTGCAGCCGAATCCCGGCGTCCCGTAGCAGTCGTCCTTGATGACGTACTTGATCTGCCGTCCGTTGACCCCGCCGTGCTGGTTCACCCACGTGAACACGGCGTTGGCCGCCTTGGCGACCTCGCTGTACCCCTGGGCCGCGATGCCCGTCAGCGGCACGGTCGCGCCGATGGTGACCTGCTTGGCGGTAACGCCGGGAACCTTCGGCGGCGACGCCTGGACGATCCCGGAGGTCGACATGACCATCCCCAGGATCAGCGCCACGGACGCCCCCCCAATCGCGATGCGACGCATTCTCACCACGTTCACTCCCCCCTCGGCCACGTGTGGCCGTCCTGAGCCTTACTGCAGCGTAAGCCCTCGACGAGACCCTAACCCGGTGACCACCACGCGGCAAGTCACCGCGAGCGATGCGCCCACAGGCGCCGGAGCGCGCCACTGATGCCCATGGGCGCGAAGACGATCGTCGCGACGAGCAGCACGCCGAAGATGATGCCGTTAAGCTGGCTGGCCACGTTGCCCTGCGGGTTCAGGCCGGTGTGGGTCGTGATCCAGCCAATGAGGCTGTTGGCGAACGCGTAGATCAGCCCGCCGATGATGGCGCCCGGGATCGTCCCGATGCCCCCGATGACGACCAGCGAGAGGATCGTGATCGACAGGGCCAGGCCGTAGGTGGAAGGCGTGACCGCGTTGTTGACCACGGTCCACAGCGCGCCGCCGAGGGCGGCGTAGGCCGCCGAGACGACGAAGGCCACGACGCGAGCCCGCGGCAGGGAGATCCCCACCAGCTCGGCGGCCACGTCGTTGTCGCGCACCAGGCGCATCGCCCGGCCGAAGCGCGAGGCGAAGAGGTTCGCCATGAGCAGCAGCGCGACGCCGGCACTGACCACGCTCAGCGCGGCCAGCCAGACGCTGTTGACGCTCAGCGACGCCGTCGAGGCCGGGTAGAGGTGCACGAGCCAGCGCGGCGCGTTCTCCGCGTTGGGCAGCTGGAGCCCCGAGTCGCCCCCGGTCCAGCTGCCAAAGACGTTGAGGACCGCGCCGAAGGCCACCGCGAAGGCGAGCGTCATCCCCGCCAGGTACGGCCCGCGCAGCCGCGTCGCGGGCAGGCCGAGGAGGAAGCCCACGGCCGCCCCCGCCGCGACCGCCAGGACCAGCACGAGGATCAGGGGGCTGGTGGCGTGGTGGTTGGCCCAGATCGCCACCGTGAAGGCCCCCACGCCCATGAAGGCGCCGTTGCCCAGCGAGATCTGGCCCGAGGAACCCGTGAGGAAGGACAGCCCGAGGAGCACGATCGTCATCGCCGCACCGATCGCCACGTCGGTGTCCACGTTGGACGACAGCCGCGCTGTCGCCACGAGCGCAATCACGACGACGACGACCGTCACGAGCACCCGCGTCACGAGCGGATGGTCCCGGCGCGTGCGCGCCACGCTCAGCCCCCCGAGGGCGGCCACCCCGAGAGCGCCGAGCAGCGCGAGGGCCACGCGCAGGCGCGTGGTGGGCACGCCGAACGTCGCGTCGAGGGCCGCGATCACCAGGGCCACCCCCACAACCGACGAGACGAGGACGCGCTGGCGCATCACACCCTCCGCTGCGCGCGCCGCGTGAACACGCCGTTGGGTCGCACCATGAGCGAGACGATCAGCAGGCCGAGGGCCACCAAGATGATGGCATTGGAGTTCAGGTAGTCGCCGACGAACTGGAACGCGATGCCCAGTGCCACTCCCGACACCAGGGCGCCGACGGGACTGTCCAGGCCGCCGATCGCCGCCGCGATGAACCCGAAGGCGAACACCCCGTCCATGGTGGTCGGGGTGAGCCCGGTGAAGTAGTTCGAGGCCACCAGCACCGCGGTGATCGCCCCGACGCCCGAGGCCAACATCCACCCGACGGTCAGCATGCGGTGCACCCGCACGCCCAGCAGCCGCGACACCTCGGGGTTCAAAGCCGCAGCGCGCAGTTGGAGGCCCACGCGCGTGAACTGGAAGACGACGGCGATCACGACCATCACGACCACGGCGGTCACGACCTCGTAGAGCGCGAAGGGCGACATCGCGACCGGCCGGCCGCGCAGCTGCCAGTCGACGATGGAGAACGGCGTGGGCAGGCTGCGCGACACGGTCGACCAGATCGCGGCCGCGACCGACTCGAGGACGAGGAGGAACCCCACCATCGCGACCACGGGGTTGATCTCGGGCTTGCCGTAGAGCGCGCGCACGATGGTGCGCTCGGTGAGCCCGCCCAGGACGATGCCCGCGACGACCGCGACGCCCATCGAGATCCAGTAGTTGGTCGTCGGCGCCAGGATCGCGAAGCCGACGTAGGCGGCCAGCATGGCCATCGCTCCCTGGGCGAAGTTGAGGATGCGCGTGGAGCGCCAGATCAGGACCAGGCTCAGCGCCACCAGGCTGTAGATGACGCCGTTGGTGAGGCCGCCCAGGATGTCGGCGACGGGCCGCGACGTGAGGAAGGCGTCCACTACTCCACCAGCCCCAAGTAGTACTGCCGGAGGCGCTCGTCGGCCGCGACCACCTCGGCGCGGTCGTCGGCCACCACGCGCCCGATGTAGAGGACCACCGCCTGGTCGGCGATGCGCAGCGCCGACTTGGCGTTCTGCTCCACCAGGATGACGGTCAGGCCGGTCGTCGCGCACAGCTGGCTGATGGTGGACATCAACTCGGCCGTCACCAGCGGCGCCAGGCCCAGCGACGGCTCGTCGAGCAGCAGCACGCGCGGCTCGGCCACGAGGGCGCGCGCCATGGCGAGCATCTGGCGCTCACCTCCCGACAAGGTGCCCGCTGACTGGCGACGACGCTCACCGAGCACGGGGAACTGTCCGTAGAGGCGCTCGAAGGCGGCCTGGCGCTCGGCGCGGCTGCGCCGCACGATGAGCGACCCGAGGCGCAGATTCTCCTCGACCGTGAACTCCGCGATCACCCCGCGCCCCTCGGGGACGTGGCCCACGCCCCGGCGCACGATGTCCTCGGCGTGCGTGCCCGTGATCCGATCGCCCTCGAGGGTTACCTCACCGGCGCGGGGACGCACGAGTCCGCTGATGGTGCGCAGCAGCGTCGTCTTGCCCGCGCCGTTGGCGCCCAGGACCGTCGTGATCTTCCCCGGGGCCGCCGAGAACGACACGTCGCGCAGGGCCTGCACGGCCCCGTAGGAGACCGACAGTCCCGAGACCCCGATCACGTCTCGACCCCCAGATACGCGGCGACGACCTGCTCGTGATGACGAACCTCGTCGGGCGTGCCGGTGGCGATCACCTCGCCGAAGTTGAGCACCACCAGGCGATCGACGAGGGGCATCACGAACTCCATGTCGTGCTCGACGAGCAGGATGCCCATCTGCGCGCGCAGGGACATGATCAGCCCCGCGAACTGGCCGAGCTCGGCCTCGTCGAGGCCCGAGGCGGGCTCGTCGAGCAGCAGCAGCTCGGGCTCGCTCATCAGCGCGCGGGCCAGCGAGACCTTCTTGGCCACGCCGTAGGGGATGGCACCCGGCAGGCGCGCGGCGACGTCGGCGACGCCGAGCCGCTCGAGCATCGCCAGCGCATCACGGCGCAGTTGGCGCTCGGAGCGAATCCCGCGCGGCGTGGAGACCAGGCCGTCGAAGAAGGTGCCACCGGCACGACGGTGGCCGCCGGCCATCACGTTCTCGAGCACGCTGCAGTGGGGGAACAGTCCGACGCCCTGGAGCGTGCGCGCCACGCCCGCTGCGGCCAGCTGGCTCGGGCGCAGGTTGTGTCGCTGGCTGCGGGGGAAGCGCACGTGCCCGTTCGTCGGCCGCACGAACCCGCAGATCACGTTGAAGGCCGTCGTCTTGCCCGCGCCGTTGGGCCCGATGAGCCCGACGATCTCCCCGGGCTGAACCGAGAAGGAAACGTCGTGGAGAGCGTGCAGGCCACCGAAGTCCACCGACACCCCGTCCAGGGTCAGCAGCGGCGCACTCGTCACGTCGTCCATTGGGTCTTAAAACTAGTCAGTAACCGGCGGGCGGTGCTGACAGTCCCCGCCCTTTCTGCGCACCGAGTTCAGCGCTGGACGGGCGCGCTCACGACGCCGCCTTCCTAGGCTGCCGGGCACCCGGATCGTGCGGCCACCGAGGTCGCCGTGGGCACCAGCGTCAGGAGAGTTCCGTGCGCGAGCGATCGGTCATCCACGACACCTTCACCTTGATCCGATCGCTCCCGGCCGCGCCCGAGCAGGTCTTCGCGGCGTTCGCCTCCGAGGACGCCAAGAGCACGTGGGGCGACACCGGGGATCTCGCAACGCCCGCGGGGGCCGAGCCGCCCACGTTCGAGTTTCGCGTTGGCGATCACGAGCGGTTCAGCGTGCGCGTCGCGGGGACGACGTACCGCTACGACGCCCGGTACTACGACATCGTGCCGGGCGCCCGCATCGTCTACGCCTACGAGATGCTTCGTGACGACGAGAGGATCTCGGTGTCGCTGGCGACCCTCGAGTTCGCGCACGGTCCCGAGGGGACGGTCCTGCGCTGGACCGAGCAGGGGGCCTACCTCGACGGCATCGAGGGCGTCGAGAGCCCGGCGCGCCGCCAGGAGGGCACCGCCCTGAAGCTCGAGGTCCTCGTGCGGTACGTGAGCGAGCACGCCGGGACGGGACGCGGGCGTCCGTCGAGCGCCGGTGAGCCACAGTGATGGTGCTCGTCGCCACCAGGGACCCGCGCGACAGGAGAGGGGACCGCGAGCGGCACGCCGCACGCCAACCGCGGTGGGACGCGGGTCACCGCCCTCGCTCGGCCCCGGCCCGCCGCGCTCCGGGGCCACGCTCCGTCCGCCCCGACGTGCGCGAGTCGTGATGCGCGTCTTCCTCGCTGGCGCGTCCGGGGTCCTCGGCATCCGACTGGTCCCGCTGCTCGTGGGTGCGGGTCACGAAGTGGCGGGCCTGACCCGGTCGCCCGCGTCGGCGGTCCGGATCGCGTCGTTCGGGGCGACCCCCGTCGTGTGCGACGTCTTCGACGCGGACGCGCTGATCGCGGAGGTCTCGCGCTTCGCTCCCGACGTCGTCATGCACCAGCTCACCGACCTTCCCGATGAGCTCGACCAGGTTCCCGCTTACGTGGCGCGCAACAACCGCATGCGCACCGAAGGCACGCGCCATCTCCTGGCCGCGGCCGGAGCGAGCCGCATCCTGGCCCAAAGCATCGCGTGGTCGCCGCCCGGCTCCGGCGACGCCGTGGCCGTGCACGAGCGCCTGGTCCTGGACGCGGGCGGCGTCGTCATCCGCTACGGCCAGCTCTACGGACCGGGCACCTACTACCGCGACGACCGGCCCGCTCCGCCTCGCATCCACGTCGACGACGCCGCGAGGAGCACCTTGGCGCTCCTGGACGCACCCAGCGGGATCGTGGTGCTCGCCGACGAGGTCGCCGCGTAAGGGCGTCCTCGCCGAGTGGTCGGCGGGGAGCTCGGTTCGACGCGCCTCGCCGACGGGGCCACCCGTGCGCGGGCGCCACGGGACCGCGCACGGGGCCCGCGCCGTGCGCGTCCGGCCGCGGGCGGTGCTGTCGGATCACCCGGCGGGTCGGCGCACGCGCGACGCGACCGGCTGCGCTCCTCAGTTGAGGGATCGAGGTTTCCTTGCGGTGGCGACCCGAACGGGGTTACGGCCTCCCCGTGGACCCTGCGTAGTTCCAGAAGAGCCACTCGGGCGCCGTACCCGCACGAAAGTCGAGCGACCGAGAAGAGTCCATGCGATCGACAGCACGTCAGTGAACTCGCCCTCGGTGACGCCAGACTGCCGAGGAGTCGCCGACAGCGTCCCTCAAGCGCGTTCCCGGTGCATCGGGACAATCTCGGTTCTGCCCGATTGATTCCCGGGTTTCACGCGACTCCCCCGCCTCCCCATCTGTGCGAAGCCAATCTTCTCGTGCGTGGTGACGGCTTCTTGACCGGAAACACTGGGGAGCGCGGGACGCACGCAGGAATCAAGACAGTGGCGATGATCGGCGGTTCCCTCGAGTCGGAGGTGTCCTTCCCTTCGAAGCACAAGCCGAGCGCTTCTTCGAGATTCGCGAGAGCCTCCTCGACAGACTCACCTTGACTGACGACGTCGGCATCGAGGCACCGAGCAACAAACCAGGGGTCCTCGTGAGTGACGGCGACCGTCAACTTCATCGTGCAGATGATTCCAGCGGCCTGTAGCAACAGACCCGGTACCTACTCTGTTCCGGAGTGGAGGTGATGGGATTCGAACCCACTGCCTCTACATTGCGAACGTAGCGCTCTACCAATTGAGCTACACCCCCGGGCAGAGGAAGTCTACCCGACTGCGTAACGGCTCTCGCCGGTCGCCGCCCAAGCCGAGCCCGAGGCGGAGCGACGCGGACTGACGTGGCGCGCCCGCGGGGCCGGCCGCCCCGCGACGTCGTAGGCGTAGCCGTAGCCACCGCCGTCCCCGTAGCCGTCCTCGTCGTCCGCGTCCTCCCAGCGCTCGGAAGCCGCAGACGAGGCCGTCCAGGCCGGCGTGCGCGGCGCGTGGTGGATCGCGTCGAGGTCGGCGGTGGGCTCGAGGTAGCCCCGCCGGCTGAGCACGCTGAGGCCCACCGACGACTCGTGCAGGTAGCCCTGGCCCACGGCGTAGATCGCGAGCGCGACGAACGCGACCAGGCAGCACCACAGCGCGAAGGTCAGGTCCCAGAGGATCGATGCGCCCGTCAGCCACGCGCCCAGCGTCGCCAGGACCGACACGACGAGCAGCCGCGTGAAGACGACACGGCGGCGGCGGCGCATCGATCGGCCACGCGCGACGGGGGGCGCGGACACGGGTCGCGACGTCGGCATCGCGCTCCGGGACGCGCGCGTGGGGGTCTCGTCAAACTCGTAGTCGCTCGCCCACTCGTCCCACGAGCGCTCGGCCTCGAGGGACCGGTACGTGTCGCCCTCGTGAACGACGCGCAGGCGCGGGCGGGCGGGCGTGGGCGTGGGCATGGGCACGGCCCGCGGCACGGCGGGAGCCGCGGCGGGCGCTCGCACCTGCGATTCCACGGTGAAGTGCTCAATCGCGCGCTCGCTGCGCCACTCGCGAAGGTGGCGCACTGCCAGGGGCACGAGGAATGCTCCCCAGAGCAGCGCGATGACTACCAGCAGCATCTCGTCGGTGTCCTCATCCTCGCCACCTCTGCGCCCCGCATTGACGACCAGGGTACAAGGACCCATCACGCAGTTGGTGGATATCAGCCCTCGTGGAGGCCGCATTCCACCTTGCTCGAGCCGGCCCAGCGCCCCGAGCGCCGGTCGCCCGGCACCGAGGGCATCGCGGTGACCGCGGCGCACCCGATCGAGGTGTAGCCCTGCGCCCACAGCGGGTGCGTGGCGAGCCCGTGACGCTCGAGGTAGGCCAGCACGTCCTCGTCGCTCCAGGTCGCCAGAGGGTTCACCTTCACGACGCCGAAGCGCTCGTCCCAGGCGACGACCGGCGTCGCCGCGCGCGTCGGGGCGTCGACGCGCTTGACGCCGGTCACCCAGCCCGCGCGTCCCGCGAGGAGCTGGGTCAGCGGCTCGACCTTGCGCCGCTCGCAGCACCCGTCGGTCCCGCACGGCGTCGCGGCGGCCTCGGGCCCGGGCGTCACGCGCAGCAGCGGCAGTTGCCACGCCTCGGTCACCGACGCGACGAACTCGAGGGTCTCGGGGAAGTGGCCGCCCGTGTCGAGGAACGCGATGGGCACCTCGGGCCACCCCTCGTGGACGAGGTGCACGAGCACCAGGTCCTCGAAGGAGGCCGCGACCACCGCGTCGGGCAGATGGGCGAAGGCCCAGTCCAGGATCTCGGTGGGATCAGCCCACTCCAGGCGCGCCGCGACGGCGGCCAGGTCGCTGGCCGTCCCCGGCGATGAAGCGGACGATATCGGTACCATGGTGTGCCACCTCGGGATGCCAATCTTTTTCTAGTGGTATTGTAGGCTATTTCGGATGGACCCGTTGACCGTGACCACAGCCCGCCCCCACGCCCCCGAGACCGACCACCTCGACCTGCTCGAGTCCCACGCCGCCTTCGTGATCCGCGAGGTCGCCGCCGAGTGCGAGCGCCCCGTGCTCCTGTTCTCGGGAGGCAAGGACTCGGCGGTCCTGCTGCACATCGCCGTCAAGGCCTTCGCGCCCCAGCGCCTGCCCTTCCCGGTGCTGCACGTCGACACCGGGCAGAACTTCCCCGAGGTCCTGGCCTTTCGCGACCGGACGGTCGCCATGCTGGGCGCGCGCCTGGTGGTGGCGAGCGTCCCCGAGGCGATCGCGCGCGGCCGCGTGCCCGACCCGGGCCCCCTGGGCTCGCGCAACCGCCTCCAGACGACTGCGCTGCTCGACGCCATCGCCGAACACGGCTTCGACGCCGCCTTCGGCGGGGCGCGCCGCGACGAGGACAAAGCGCGGGCCAAGGAGCGGGTCCTCTCGTTCCGTGACGCCTTCGGGCAATGGGACCCCCGTCGCCAGCGCCCCGAGCTGTGGAACCTCTACCAGGGGCGGGTGAACGCCGGCGAGCACCTGCGCGCCTTCCCGCTGTCGGACTGGACCGAGCTCGACGTGTGGCGCTACATCGCGCGTGAGGGCGTCGCGCTGCCAAGCATCTACTTCGCCCACGAGCGCGAGGTCGTGCGCCGCGACGGCATGTGGCTGGCCGTCAACGAGTTCGTCGCACCCCTCGATCACGAGCGCCCCCAGTGGCGCACGGTGCGCTACCGCACCGTGGGCGACGCCACGTGTACCGGTGCGGTCGAGTCGGCCGCGGTGACGGTCGACGAGGTCGTGCGCGAGGTGGCCACCGCGACGATCTCCGAGCGTGGCGCGACGCGCGCCGACGATCGCTTCTCCGAGACCGCCATGGAGGACCGCAAGCGCGAGGGGTACTTCTAATGTCCAGTGACCTCCTGCGCCTGGCGACCATCGGATCGGTCGACGACGGCAAGTCCACGCTGGTCGGCCGCCTGCTAGTGGATACCCGCCAGCTCTTCGACGACCAGCTCGACGCCGTCGTCAACGCCTCGGAGCGTCGCGGCATCGGCGACCTGGACCTGGCCTTCGTGACCGACGGGCTGCGCGCCGAGCGCGAGCAGGGCATCACCATCGACGTCGCCTACCGCTACGCGGCGACCCCGACGCGCAAGTTCATCGTCGCCGACTGCCCCGGCCACGTGCAGTACACGCGCAACATGGCGACCGGCGCCTCGACGGCGGACCTGGCCCTCGCGGTCGTGGACGTCCAGCACGGCCTGCGCGAGCAGACGCACCGGCACCTGTGCATCGCGGCCCTGCTCGGGGTGCGCCACCTGGTGGTGGCGATCAACAAGATGGACGCCGTCCACTGGTCCCCCACCGCCTATCGCAGCGTGGCCGACGAGGTCGAGACCCTGGCCGGCGACCTCGAGTTCGCCACGGTGCTCGCGGTGCCGACCTCGGCCCTGCTGGGCGACAACGTCGTCGAGGCCTCCGACAACCTGCCCTGGTACCACGGGCCCACGATCCTGCGCGCCCTCGAGGAGGCGCCCGCGGGCTCGTGGACGGCCGCGCGCGGTGCGCGCCTGCCCATCCAGTGGGTCCTGCGCCAGCCCGGCGGGGGCCGCACCTACGCCGGGATGGTCGCGGGCGACGCCCTGCGCGTCGGCGACGCGGTGACCCTGCTGCCCGCGGGCGTGCGCACGACGATCACCACGCTCACCACCCTGCACGCCGGCGCGGCGCAGAGCGCCGCGCCGGGCCTGTCGATCGACGTGGCCCTGGGCGACGAGACCGACGCCGGGCGCGGCGACCTGCTGGCCGTCGAGCCGCTCCCGCGCGTGACGCGCTCGCTCGAGGCCACGGTGTGCTGGTTCGCCGATCGCCCCCTGGGCAGCGGGTCGCGCCTGCGGCTCAAGCACACGACGCGCACCACCCCCGCGCGCGTCGCGGCCGTGGCCGGCGTGATCGACGTCGACTCCCTCGCCGTGGAGGCGGCCGACGAGCTGCGCGCCAACGACATCGGGCTGCTGACCCTCGAGACGGCCGACGACCTGGTCGTCGACGACTATCGCGACAACCGGGTCACGGGCAGCTTCATCCTCGTCGACGAGGCCTCCAACGCCACCGTCGCGGCCGGCATGGTCGGCCACCCCGCCTTCGTGCGGCCTCAGAACTGAGCGATCATCGCCACCAGGGCGATGGCGAGCAGCCCGATGATCACGTCGACCGAGCGCGCCAGGGCCCGCGCGTCGGCGGCGGGCGCGCCCCCGGACGTGGCCGCCGCGTCGGCCAGGCGCCGCTCCTGGGGCAGCGTGCGCGCCTCCAGGTGGCCCGCCAGCGCGAGATAGCAGGCGATCCCCACCAGCACCCACGGGTGGGTGAGGCGCTCGCTGGGACCGCCCGTCGCCACCAGCGCGAGGCCCGTGACGGGCAGCAGGTGCACCACGCGCGCGGCCCAGTCGCGCCGCTGCGGGAAGCGCCGACGCTGCTCGTCGGGCGCGGCACCGCGCGCCAGCGCCCCGGCCGACGCCCGCAGGGTCGCCAGGACGACGACGCTGGCCAGGGCCACGACGATGTGCACGAGCAAGAGCAGGTCGAAGCCCACCGCGGCGGCGATCACGGCTCCGAGAGTAACGCCTCGGCCGCGCGATACGGGTCGGTCGCGCCGGCCACCAGGAGCGCCACCTGCTCGTCGTAGGCGGGCCGGCCCGCGAGCGCGCCGACGCGCGCGCGCACCGCGACGGCCAGCACCCGGTCCAGGTCGGCGCGCGCTTGGCGCTGGCGGTGCGCGAGGACCCCGTCGCCCAGCAGGAGGTCGTGGTGATCGACGATCGCGTCCCACAGCTCCTCGGTGCCCTCGCCGGTGCTGGCGACCGTCGCGACGATGGGCGGGCGCGGCTCGCGCACCGCGCCCAGGTCCAGCATCTGCTCGAGGTCCCGGCGGGTCTCGGCCAGGCCGGCCCGGTCCGCCTTGTTGATCACGAAGATGTCAGCCACCTCGAGCAGCCCCGCCTTGTTGGCCTGCATGGCGTCGCCCCAGCCCGGGTTGGTGACCACGATGGTCGTGTCGGCCGCCGAGGCGATGTCGACCTCCATCTGACCCACCCCGACCGTCTCGACGAAGACGACGGGGAAGCCCACGGCACCCAGGACCCGCACCGCGTCGGGCACCGCGAGCGACAGGCCGCCCAGGTGCCCCCGGGTGGCCAGTGAGCGGATGTAGACGCGCTCGTCGGTGGCGTGGTCCTGCATGCGCACGCGGTCGCCCAGGATCGCCCCGCCCGTGAAGGGCGAGCTCGGGTCCACGCACAGGACGCCGACCTCCTCGAGGCGCACCGCGCCGAGCGCCCCGTGGGCCAGCGCGGTGGCGATCAGCTGGTCGGTCAGGGTCGACTTGCCCGCGCCGGGCGGGCCGGTCAGCCCCACCACGTAGGGCGGGGCGGCGCGGTAGGCGCTGGCGACGACCTCGCGCTGGTTGGCCCCGCCCGACTCCACGTAGGTGATCAGGCGGGCCAGGGCCGCGCGCGAGCCCGCGACCGCCTCGGCCAGCAGGGTCGCCGGATCGCGCGTCACGCGGCCCGCTCAATGGCCGCGCCCAGCGACGCCAGGCGCCCGAGCAGGTCCTCGTAGCCGCGCTCGAGGTGGTCAAGGCCCTCGACGCGCGTCTCGCCCTCGGCCACCAGGCCAGCCAGCACCAGGGCGGCCGCCGCGCGGATGTCGGTGCCGCGCACGCTCGTGCCCACCAGCCGGTCGACGCCGCGGATCAGGGCGTGGTGGCCCTCGGTGGTGATGTCCGCGCCCAGGCGCACCAGCTCGTCGACGTAGCGGAAGCGCCCCACGAAGAGGTTCTCGCTCACTACCGACACGCCCTGGGCCACCGACAGCACCGTGGTCACCAGTGGCTTGTAGTCGGTGGCCACCCCCGGGTACGGCAGCGTGGCCACGTCGCAGGCGCGCAGGCGCGCGGGCCCGGTGACCGCGATGCCCTCGCCCGCCAGGTCGACGGCGGCGCCCATGGCGCCCACCTTGCGCAGGAGCATCTCCATGTGCTCGGGCCGCGCGTCGCTCACGCGCACCGTCCCCCCGGTGATGAGGCCGGCCGCGAGGTAGGTCGCCGCGACCACCCGGTCGGGGATGACCTCGTGGTCGGCGGGGTGCAGCTCGGGCACCCCGTCGACGGTGAGCCGCGAGGTGCCCAGGCCCTCGATGCGCGCGCCCATGGCCACGAGCTGGCGGCCCAGGTCCTCGACCTCGGGCTCGCGGGCCGCGTTGTCGATCACGGTGCGCCCGTCGGCCAGCGCCGCGGCCATGAGCAGGTTGTCGGTCGCGGTGTGGCTCGGGTACTCCAGGGTGACGCGCGTCGCGCGCAGTCGGCCGCCCGCGGCGTGCGCGTGGATGGCGCCGCGCGCGTTGGCGAAGGTCGCCCCCATCGCGCCCAGTCCCTCGGTGTGGAAGTTGATGGGTCGCTGCCCGAAGTCGTCGCCACCGGGCAGCGCCATGTGGATCTCGCCGCAGCGCGCCAGCATCGGCCCGAGCACCACGATCGAGGCGCGCATCGCCTCGAAGAGGTGGGCCGGGGCCAGCGGCACCAGGTCGCCGGCCGCGGGCACCTCGATGGCCAGCTCGCCGGGCGAGGGCCGGCGCACCGTGCACCCCAGCGCTCCCAGGAGCTGCGCCATGACCTCCACGTCGCTGATCGCCGGAACGTTGCGCAGGCGGTGCTCGCCCGAGGCCAGCAGGCAGGCCGCCATCTCCTTGAGCACGGCGTTCTTCGCGCCCCGGGCGGTCACCGTGCCCGCCAGGGGACCGGCGGGCTTGACGACCACGTACTCCACCCCGCCAGTATGGCCGCTGGCCGAGCCGGCCTCTGACGCCGTCGCGGCCCACGCGGTACGCTGCGCACGTGCGTGCACCCGACAAGCCCGATCGCAACCTCGCCCTGGAGATGATCCGCGTGACCGAGGCGGCCGCCATCGCCGCGGCCCGCTGGGCCGGCCGCGGCGACAAGATGGCCGCCGACGGCGCGGCCGTGGACGCGATGCGCTTCGTGCTCTCGGGCGTGGCCATGGACGGCATCGTGGTCATCGGCGAGGGCGAGAAGGACGAGGCGCCCATGCTCTACAACGGCGAGCACCTCGGCGACGGCCGCGCGCCCCAGGTCGACGTGGCGGTGGACCCCATCGACGGCACGACGCTGACCGCCATGGGCCGCAAGGGCGCCGTCTCGGTCATCGCGCTGTCCGAGCGCGGCACGATGTTCAACCCCGGCCCGTGCGTCTACATGCGCAAGGTGGCGGTGGGCCCCCGGGGCCGCGGCGCGGTGGACATCAACGCCTCGCCCACCGACAACCTGCGCGAGCTCTCCAAGCGCCTGGGCAAGCCCGTCCAGGAGCTGGGCGTCGTCGTGCTGGACCGCCCCCGCCACAGCGAGCTGATCGCCGAGGTGCGCGAGGCCGGGGCCCGGGTGCTGCTGATCTCCGACGGGGACGTCACCGGGGCGATCGCGACCGCCTGGCCGAACTCGGGCGCCGACATCCTCTTTGGCATCGGCGGCACCCCCGAGGGCGTCATCGCCGCCGCCGCCCTCCAGGGCCTGGGCGGTGAGATCCAGGGCGTGCTGCACGCGCGCGACGACGACGAGCGGCGCCGGGCCGAGGAGATGGGCTACGACCTGAGCCAGGTGCTCAGTACCGACGACCTGGTCACGGGCGACAACTGCTACTTCTCGGCGACCGCGGTCACCGACGGAGACTTCCTCAAGGGGGTCCGCTTCACCGAGTTCGGCGCCACCACCCAGTCGCTGGTCGTGCGCTCGCGCTCGGGCACCGTGCGCACGATCGAGACCTTCCACCGCCACAACAAGCTCCAGGAGTTCACGACCGCCGGCTTCTAGCGGGAGTTTCCTGGCTATCCCTTGAAGGCTGACGTCGGGGCTTCGGATGGAAGTCTCTTATCGCCTGCGTGACCAGCGCGTTTGTTCGGTTCAAGT
>JAKANY010000037.1 GCA_021823525.1 Actinomycetes bacterium | reverse complement strand
GTGAGCCACTGCTCAGCGAACGCGGCTGGCGTCCCCCAGAGGCCGAGGTCCGCATCGAGGACTGGCGCCACAAATACAGTCACGAGCGCCCCCACAGTGCCCTGTGCTACCTGACCCCGGTCGAGTTCAAGGTGCTGTGGACCCAGCAGAACCAACAACGACTCTCACTGGCGCTGGCTCACGAATCGGGGTCCCCGCACGGCCACGGTCGGGCGGTCGCCCGGCGCCACCATCCCGATCGTCCCGCTCTACGACGAGACGCCGAGAAGCGACCAGATGACCAGATAGGCGAAGCCCACGGCCGCGATGCCCATCACCATGACTCGATCTCTCCGGCGCGACGCCAGGGGGCGGTCGCCACGCGTCAGGATCACGCTGAGCGCGACCACGAGGACCATGACGAAAGGAGGCGTCACGAGACTGAGGGGCACCCCGACAGCCAGTGCCCCCACGACCCAGATCCCTCGCCTGCGACGGTCCCGCTGCGGGGCGCGCGCACTCCCCGCCATCGACGATCCCCCCGAATCCGCCATCGAGCGCAATCTACGCGGTTGTTCTCGGACGTCACGTTGCGCGAGTGGCTGGTGGTGAGCACCCGTGTTGGCGTCGCCCCGATCCTTCCCCCGCTCGCACCTCGGCACCAGGAGCACGCCGGCAACCCGGGTCGCCGCGCGGACCCGCCCGGTGGGCCGCGCATCGCTCGCCGGCGGGTGAGCGGTCGATCTCCGGTGGCGCGGCGTCCCGACCTCAGCCGGCGGGTGCACCGACCTCCCACACGTGACCATCAGGATCGCGAAACGACGCCGAGCGCATTCCCCAGGACTGCGTGGTGGGCGGCTGAAGTGCCACGACGCCCGCCGCGGCGAGGCGCGCGACGAGCGCGTCGACGTTGCTGACCTCCACGGTCACCTGGTGCGAAGCCCCCGCGCCAGCCGGTGCGACGACCTCGCCGTACTGGCTCCGCGCGTTGGCGCGCGCCCGCAGCCCCAGCACCAGGTTCCCCCAGGCGAACTCGCAGTACCCACCAGCATCGAGCGTGAGCTCGAGGCCCACGATGTCGCGGTAGAAGTCGCGCGACGCACCGACGTCGTCCACGTAGAGCATCGTGATCGCCCGATTGCCGACCGCGCCGTCCCCCACGTCCCCGAACCTACCCGCGCTGCCCGCCGAGCGCGCCGGGTCGCCGCTCGCTACAGGATCGCCCGCAGGGACCCCGTGACCACGACCGCGACGACCAGCGCCACCGGAAGTGTCGCGCGCCAGCGCAGGGCGAGCGCGGAGGCGCCGACCCCCGCCAGGAGCGGCCCATCCGCGTGGTAGCGGCCGTTGGCCTCGAAGAGGCCGACCACCACGAGCGCCGTCAGCATCGCCACCGGGAGGATCGACGCGATCCTCTGGATGCGTGGATGAGCGAGCGCGCGCTCGGGCAGGGAGACGCCCGCGAGCTTGAGGCCGTAGCTGCCGGCCGTCACCACGACGAGGGCGATCCACAGGCTCATCGGGCCGAGCCTCCGTGGCGCTCCGGGACGAGCCCGGCGACGACAGCGATGCCCGCCGCGGCGATGACCGGGACCCCCGCGGGGGTCACGGGGATCAGCGCCAGGGCCACGGCGGCGGCTCCCGCGCTCACCGCGCGGGGACGGCGCGTCGTGATCTGGGGCCACAGCAGGGCGAGGAAGACGGCGGGCGCCGCCGCGTCGAGACCGAGCGCCGTCGGGTTCACCGCCGCGCCGATCAGCACGCCGAGCAGGCTGCCCGCGCTCCAGCACGCCCAGAGGATCACGCCCGTGGCCCAGAACGCGTAGCGGCGCGCCCGCGGGTCGTGGCGCGCGGCGAGCATCGCGGTCGTCTCGTCGATGACGAAGTGGGCCGTCACCAGGCGCTGAAGGCCACGAGGTCGCAGGGCGCTCGAGACGGGCACGCCGTAGAAGCCGTTGCGCACGCCCAGCAGCAGGGCGGTCGCGATCCCGGCCAGGGCCGAGCCGCCCGCTCCGAGGATCCCCACGAAGGCGAACTGCGAGGCTCCCGTGAACATCAGCGTGCTCATCACCAGGACCTGGGCGATGTCGAAGTGCGCGGCGGCCGCGATGGCCCCGAAGGTGACGCCGAAGAGCGCGGCGTACGCGCCGATCCCGGTGGCCGCCCGCGTGATCGCCCGACGATCGTCGAGGGCCAGCACGGTCGTGGCGCCCGGTGCGGGCGTCGAGGGTCTCGCGTCTCCCATGCGAGCAAGAGTAGGGGACCCGTCGTCGAAGAACATTGCGAACTTCTCGCTCCCTAGGGGATCAGGCGCATGATCCTGCCATGAAAAGGGAGAATTCCCTCGTGTTCGTGCGCGACCAGCCGGGTCGACGTCGGAGACAGGCGCGTGGCGCGTGTCAGCCCGAGGAACCGAGAGCCACCGACGTCCAGCGTGCGCCACCGTCGACCGTGCGCAGGAGTGTCGCGCGCAACGGGGATGCGGTCGGCGAGGTCAGCGCGTAGCCCACGCGGGCACTGACGAACGCGACCTGGGAGACGGCGCGATGCAGCACGACGCGCCACCGCGCGCCCCAGTCCGTGGTGCGCACGAGCTGGCTCGCACCGCCCACGTCGCGCACCAGCAGGATGGTCCCGGGCCGCGGGATCGCCGGCAGCCCGGCGATCGCGGGGAACGTGACCTGGTACGAGGCGGACAGCTCGCGTACCGGCTGGAAGGTCCGCCCGCCGTCGCGCGAGGTGAACAGCCACGTGGCGCCATCGTTCCAATCCCGGGGCACCGAGTTCGTGGGCGGGGTGACGAACCCCGCGGTGTGCGCCACGATGGCGAGCAGTCCCGGCGCGACGGGCACCAGCGGCGCCGCGCTGGCATTGCCCGGCGCCGCCGAGGTCGTCGTCGCGCGGATCCACGTCCCGTCGCGCGCCAGGCGCTCCAGAGCGAGGTAGCGATCGTTCCCGCTCACGAACCATCCCTGCGCACCCGAGAAGGCGAACCATCCCTCGAGAGCCGTGCCACCCGCGGGCTGGAACAGCGCGAAGCGCGCGGCGTTGGCCCAGCGGTCCCCCGTGGAGGGCGAGACCAGGACGTGAGTGCGATCGTTGCGCGAGGACGTCCCGAAGAGGTACGTCCGGGGCCCGTGAGTGGCCATCGCGATCACGCCGCCGCCCACGTCGAGGCGGCTCAGGGGGATCGAGGTCCAACTCGCCGCGGCGTCGTGCGTCGACCACATCTTGAACACGACCGCGCCCGTCGGCGCGCTCGGCGTCGCCGGGAGTGACAGGGCGGCCGTGATCCAACCATCGCGGGCGTCCGCGAAGTGCACCGCGATCGGCTCACTGCCCGTCTCCCGGTCGCCCAGCCAGGGCACCACGACGCCGCCGCGCAGGGGTGCGGGCACCGTCACCGGTCGCCACGTCGAGCCGCCGTCGGTGGTGGTCGACATCGTCGCGCACGCCGCTCGACCGCACGACGCGAGGGAGAGCACGTAGCCGCGTTGCGCCGTGGGAAACGAGATCGCCAGGGGCGCGTCGCCGGGTGTCCGCGACGCCGCGCCTCCGGCGGGAAGGGCCCACGCCGCCGCGAGCGCCGCGGCCCCGGCGAGCCATCGGATCCGCGCCGCCACTCCCACGCGCCACCTCCTCACCACCGGCGCACCCGCGTGGGTCGACTCTAGAGCGCTCCCGCGCACCGCCGCTCTCGCCCGCCCGGGAGCGCCTGGGTTAGCGTCACGGGCGAAGGGAGAACGACATGAGCGAGGACCGGTCAACGTTGAGCAGCCAGGAGCGCGAGCGTGCCGCGGTCTTCCACTCGTGGTCGGCCCAGGCGTCGATCCGCCCGATGATGGTGCGCGAGGCGTCGGGCTGCACCGTCACCACCGAGGACGGTCGCACGTTCCTCGACTTCTCGTCCCAGCTGGTCAACACCAATCTCGGCCACCAGCATCCCGACGTCGTGGCGGCCATCCAGGAGCAGGCGGCGCGGCTGTGCACGATCGCGCCCCAACACGGCTACGAGGCACGCTACCGCGCCGCCGAGCTCATCGTGGACCACTCCTTCGAGGGGGCGGCCAAGGTGTTCTTCACCAACGGCGGGACCGAGGCCAACGAGCACGCCGTGCGCATGGCGCGCCTGGTCACGGGACGGCCCAAGGTGCTCGCCGCCTACCGCAGCTACCACGGCGCCACCGCCACCTCGATCAACCTGACCGGAGACCCGCGACGGTGGGCCAGCGACCACGGCACCGCGGGCGTCGTCCACTTCTTCGGCCCCCACCTCTACCGCTCGCCGTTCCACGCGACCACCCCCGAGGAGGAGTCCGAGCGCGCCCTCGAGCACCTGGCCGCGGTCATCGCCTTCGAGGGTCCCGCCACGATCGCGGCGATCATCCTCGAGACGATCCCGGGCACCGCGGGGATCCTCGTCCCGCCCCCGGGGTACCTCGCGGGCGTGCGCGAGCTGTGCGACCGCCACGGCATCGTCTACATCGCCGACGAGGTCATGGCCGGCTTCGGGCGCGCGGGATCGTGGTTCGCCTACCAGAACTTCGAGGTGGCGCCGGACCTGGTCACCTTCGCCAAAGGCGTGAACTCGGGATACGTCCCCCTGGGCGGCGTGGTGCTCAGCGAGGCCATCGCGCACGCCTTCGACGACCGAGCCTACCCGGGGGGCCTGACCTACTCGGGCCATCCGCTGGCCTGTGCGGCGGCGGCGGCGACCATCGAGGTCATGGAGCGCGACCACGTCGTCGAGAACGCGCGGCGCGTGGGCGCCGAGGTCCTCGGACCCGGCCTGCGCGCGCTCGCCGAGCGCCACCCCAGCGTGGGCGACGTGCGAGGGCTCGGCGTCTTCTTCGCGCTCGACCTCGTCGTCGACCGACGCACCCGCGAGCCCCTCGCCCCCTACGGCGCGTCCTCACCCGCGATGGACGAGGTGCTGGCCGCTTGCCGTGACGAGGACCTGCTCATCTTCGCCAACTTCAACCGCCTGCACGTGGTGCCGCCGTGCATCGTGAGCGACGACGAGGTCCGCGACGGGCTCGAGCGCCTCGACCGCGCGCTCGCCGTCGCCGATCGCCACGCCCACGCGGCTCGATGAGCGCCGCGCTGCGCGCGCGCGTCGCCGCCGCCGTGCGCGAGCTCGGCCACGCGTTCGTCGCCCACGACGCCCCCGACGACGAGCTCACGTCCCTCGCCGAGGCGCTGGAGGACCTGGTCGCCCGGGTGAGCGCGGGGCCCGATCGCCAGCCTGGTCCGGACCCCGATCTCGTCCCACCCGCGGTGGCCGACCGCCTCAGCGACGCGGCCCAGCTCTACTGGTACCTCGCGGGGGACTCGGTCGTCTCGGGCGCGGCCAATCCGATGGGCCTGGGGGCGCGCTACTGGCTCGAGGGCGAGACGGCGGTGATGGAGGTCGTCTTCGGGCGTGCCTTCGAGGGCGCCCCGGGTCGCACCCACGGCGGGATCCTGGCCACGCTCATCGACGAGACCATGGGGACGGTGCTCGGCCACCACGGCGTCTTCGCGCTGACCGCCTGGCTCAAGGTCACCTACCGCTCGGCCGCGCCACTGGGCGAGCCGATCACCGCGCGCGCCTGGCTGGCCGAGCGCGACGGGCGCAAGCTGACCATCGGCGCGCGCGTGGAGGCGTCGGGCAAGGTCGTCGCCGACGCTGAGGCACTCTTCATCGCGGTCGACCCGCGTCGGTTCCTCGAGAGCCCCCCGGAGTCGTGAGCGCGCTGCGCCTCGACCGGCACTTTCGCCGGTCCAAGGTCCCCGACATCACCGTGGGCTTCTGGACCCTCAAGCTGCTCACGACGGCCATGGGCGAGGCGACCTCCGACTACGCCGTGCACCACGCCAACCCCGAACTGGTGGTGCTCGTGGGGGCGGCTGCCTTCGCGGTCGCCCTGTGGCTCCAGCTGCGCAGCCCGCGCTTCCTCGCGGCGACCTACTGGTTCGCCGTCGCGATGGTCGGGGTCTTCGGCACCATGTGCGCCGACGTCGTCCACGTGGCGCTCGGCGTCCCCTACGCCGTCTCGACGGGAGCCTTCGCGCTGGTGCTGGCCGCCGTCTTCGTGACCTGGGACCGCGTCGAGCGCACGCTGTCGATCCACACGATCGTCACCACCCGGCGCGAGCTCTTCTACTGGGCGGCGGTGGTGGGCACCTTCGCGCTGGGCACCGCAGCCGGGGACCTGGTCGCCTTCGCCCTGGGGCTGGGCTTCGTGCGCGCGGCGTCCCTCTTCCTCGTGCTGTTCGCGACCCCGGGGCTGGCCTTCGCCACGACCCGGCGCCACCCGGTCGGCGCGTTCTGGAGCGCCTACGTGCTGACGCGCCCGCTCGGCGCCTCCGTGGCGGACTGGCTCGGGTTCCCGCGCCGGGTGGGCGGTGCGGGCCTGGGTCACGGCACCGTGGCCCTGGTCACGTCGGCGCTGATCGCGTTGGGCGTCCTCGTCGCCGCGCGGGCCCAGCGCCGCCACCCGTAGCGTGGCGTCATGCCCGCTGTGACCGTCACCAACCCGCTGACCCTGCCCGCCGTCCCCGGCCCGGGACCCGACGAGCGCCCCCGGCGCGTCTCCTCGGTCACCACGGCACCGCGCGGGCTCGAGGGTGAGGGCTTCCCGGTCTTTCGCGCCTTCGCCGGCGTCGACCTGGCCGACCTGGATCCCTTCGTCCACCTGGACCAGATGGGCGAGGTCGACTACGCGCCCGGCGAGCCCAAGGGAACCCCCTGGCACCCGCACCGCGGATTCGAGACCGTCACCTACATGATCGACGGCATCTTCGTGCACCAGGACTCGATCGGCGGAGGCGGCGTGATCGAGAACGGAGCCACGCAGTGGATGACCGCCGGCGCGGGCATCTTGCACATCGAGCGTCCACCGGAGGCGCTGGTGGCCTCCGGAGGGCTCTTCCACGGCATCCAGCTGTGGGTCAACCTGCCCTCGCGCCTCAAGATGGCGCCCCCGCGCTACCAGGACATCGTGGCCCCCGCCGTGCCGCTGGTGACCTCGCCCCAGGGTGACGTCATCATCCGGGTCGTCGCCGGGATCGTGGGCGGCCACGCGGGTCCGGGCGTCACGCACACGCCGATCGCCCTCGCCCACGTCACGCTGCTGCCCGGTGCGCAGCTGGCGCTGCCCTGGGATCGCGGGTTCAACGCGCTGACCTACGCCCTGGCCGGCACCGGGACCGCCGGCCCGGATCACCAGCCCCTGCGCGCGGGACAGCTGGCGGTGCACCGTGACGGGGACTTCCTGGTCCTGAGCGCCGACGAGCATCAGGACTCGCGCACCGCGGCCTTCGAGGTGCTGGTGCTCGGCGGCCAGCCGATCCGTGAGCCCGTCGCGGCCTACGGCCCCTTCGTGATGAACACGCGTGCGCAGCTCCAAGAGGCCTTCGAGGACTACCAGGCCGGCCGCCTCGGCCAGATCCCGGCGACGCATCTAGGCTGACGCGGCCTCGTCGCTGGCCCGGTGGACGAGGAAGGTCGCGGTCGCCCGGGAGACGGGACGACCCTGCGCGTCGGTGAGTCGCGCCTCGGCGAAGGCGACGCGACGCGTGAGGCGCACCACGTCGCCACGCAACGCGTAGGTCGTACCCGCGCGCGCCGCGCGCACGAGCTCGGTCGCGATCTCGAGCGTGGCCTCGGCGCGGTCGCGCCCCTCGAGCGCGGCGTTGATCGCGAAGTTCATCGCCGCGTCCAGCAGCGTCGCGTGCACGCCAGCCTGGACCAGGCCGTGCGGATTGCAGGCCACGTCACCGGGCGTGAACTCGCCCTCGACCCAGCCCAAGTCCTCGCCGTCGACCCCGTAGCGCTGGAGCGACGCGCCCAGGAGACCCACGAGGGCCATGCCCCCGTCACCCAGCCAGCGGTCCATGTCGCGCGGCGCCATCGCCCGACATTACCGCCAGGTAGGCTCGGCGGCACCGGCCGGAGAAAGGATCCCCATGACCGCTGTCATCGTGGACGTCGTGCGCACCCCGGGGGG
>JAKANY010000036.1 GCA_021823525.1 Actinomycetes bacterium | reverse complement strand
GGGGTGAGCTGGATCCATCCCAGCGACTTGTCGGCACCGAGTCCCAGGGCGTAGCCCGGCCGTCCGGTGGCCACCTCGGCGACCGTCAGCCGCTCGCGCTCGACCCAGCTGGTCGAGACCGACGAGGCTCGCCCACGGGCGACGTGGCGCGAGGACGTGGCGACGTGGTCGCGCCCGGACAGTCGGCTGACCAGCTCGAGGGTGGAGCGATCGGCGATCCCCGGCAGGATCAACGTCGTGGGGAACAGCGAGAGGAAACCGTCAGCCGACGGACCCCAGCGTGCTCGCGCCTGACTGAGGTCCTGCAGGCACGCCAGGGTGACCACACCCTGGCCGCCGCCTTCGGACACAATGCCCGCCAGGCGCGGGAGCGGCGCCACGTTGGCCAGTTCGTCGAGGGCGAGCAGGAGCCGTGCGCCCGTCGAGGCCCGGTCGTACGTTGCGTGCACGATCTCCTCGATCGCACCCACGACCAGGGGAATCGAGACAGCCTGCACCCGGCTTGGCGCCACGATGTGGAGCTGGTTGGGGCCGCGGAGGAACTCGTCGAGGTCGAGGCCCGGCTCGCGGGCGGCAGCCCGAGCCGCCTCGGTGCGAAGTCCCGCGAACAGCCCCGACGCCGTGGACCAGATCCCCGACAGCTCGCGCGCCTCGGTCTGCAGCACGCCGTGCAGGAGCGCCGTCGCGGGATGCTCGCCGCCGTAGCGCTCGTCGAGGATGTCGACGCCCGGGGCGGGGTCACGCCGGTCGATCATGGTGGCGACCCGGTGCAGGCCCACGTCCTCGAGCGCGGCGGCGTGCAGCAGCGGCGCGACCAGAGCTCCGGCCCTCTCGGTCCAGTGGTCGTCCGACCCCTCAAAACGCGAGCGCCGCGCCACGTCGATCAAGGAGCGCGTCGCCAGGACCGCTCCGTCCCACGTGCGCGCTTGTCGCAGTGGCGAGTACCCCACGCGCTGAGTCCCCTGCGGTAGCTCCACGGATCCTGAGGGATCGAACAGCAGCGTCGCGCCGTCCTGGCGTCGCTCGGCGATGGCCCGCACCACGTCATCCTTCGTCGATGTCGCCACGACCGAACGCGTCGTGAGCAAGAGGTTGGGGACGATGACCGACGAGGTCTTACCGCTGCGACTGGGACCGAGCACGAGTGCCGAGCGCTCCGAGCCACTCGTCGCGTCGCCGAACGAGGTGCGTCCGAGGTACACACCTCGATCCATCGTGATCGCACGTGAAGGCTCGACCCACATCACTCGCAACGGTCGAAGTGGAAATGCTTGACATCATCGAAGGAGTCGAGTGAACTTTGAATGTCCTTCCAAAGAGGAAGCACGCGAAGTTCTCATCGTCGTTGATGACGAAGTCGGGGTTCGCTCCTCCAGCGAGGGACCGTGCACTGCGCAGGGGAGCACGACTGAGAAGTCGAGCGAACTGATCGAGTGTGCGGTTATCGGTACGGATCCCATCGGGGCTGTCTCGAGGTTCCGGATTGATTCAGCGATAAGTCCCAAGGAGGGAAAGTGGCAACAGCCGCGAAGAAGGCTCCGGCGGCCAAGGCTCCGGCTAAGAAGGCCGTCGCCAAGAAGGCTCCGGCCAAGAAGGCGGTCGCCAAGAAGGCTCCGGCCAAGAAGGCGGTAGCCAAGAAGGCTCCGGCCAAGAAGGCGGTAGCGAAGAAGGCTCCGGCCAAGAAGGCTGTCGCCAAGAAGGCTCCGGCCAAGAAGGCGGTAGCGAAGAAGGCTCCGGCCAAGAAGGCTGTCGCCAAGAAGGCGCCGGCGAAGAAGGCTCCGGCCAAGAAGGCGGTTGCCAAGAAGGCGCCGGCCAAGAAGGCAGCCGCCAAGTAGCTCGGCCGCAGCCGCAGGTCATCGACTAGCACGAGCGAGGGGGCGTTGCCCCCTCGCTCGTGCTGACTGGGGCCACGAGGTCGCTGGCCTCGTCGACATCCACGGACCAGGGCGAGGGTGCGTGCACGATCGACGTGAGTCGCTGAGCGCGAGCCTCGCGCTCGTGCGCCGACGCCGATCCGACTCCGAAGTGAAACCGATACGAGGTCCCGGTGGGCACCGAGAGCACGGCGGTCCCCTGGCCACGATGGTCCGGCACGATCACGACATCGCCCGTGATGGGCAATTCGCCCACGCCCGCGGGATCCCGCAGGTCTCCTTGGACGATGGTGACCCGGGAGAACACGGGGCTCAACGTCGCGTACGCCCACTGCAGGGCGGGGTTGAGGCCGCCGATGGGCGACCGCAGGACGCCGTAGCCGAGGACCCGTGCGAACTCCTCGACGTCGTCGCTCTCGGTCACGACAAAGGTCGGATGGGGTGAGCACTCCGCCAGGACGTTGGCGGCCAGGGCGCGCACGACGGTGCCCACGTCCAGGCGCGTCCCGTGGCGCAGGCGGCTCTTGGCCGTGGTGAAGTCCTTGAGCGGGACGATGACGGCGTGGCGCAGATCCATCGGGGTCGGCGATCGCGAAGCCACCGGCCCATGCTAGGGACCAGTAGCGTGCGCTCTGTGGTGGTCGACTGGCTGACCTTTGAGAGGCCGCTGCTCGAGGCGGGTGCCGTGGTCGCCGGCATCGATGAGGTGGGTCGTGGCGCATTGGCTGGACCCGTCGCCGTGGGCGTGACCGTGTTGCGACGTCCCACCCCGCCGCCCGCGGGACTCAACGACTCCAAACTCCTCAGCGCGACGCAGCGAGAGCGGCTCGTCCCGGCCATCGCGTCGTGGGCCGACGACGCGGCGGTCGGCTTCGCATCGGCCGCGGAGGTCGACGAGGTTGGCATCCGCGCTGGGCTGGCCCTGGCGGCTCAGCGGGCCCTGCGCCAGCTCCGCGTCGCGCCCTCGTTCCTGCTGATGGACGGAAAAGAGGACCTGCTCGCCTCGGGCGCGCCTACGGTCTCCCCGTGGCGTGACCTGCCCCACGAGCGACTCGTGGGCGGCGACCGGCGCAGCGCCGTCATCGCGGGGGCGGCGGTGCTGGCGAAGGTCGCGCGCGACCGGCTGATGCGCCAGCTGGCGCGCGCCTTCCCCCAGTACGGCTGGGCGTCCAACGTCGGGTACGGGTCGCCCGGGCACCTGGCGGCGATCCGCGACCTCGGGCCGACCATCGTGCACCGCCGCTCGTGGCACCTGCCCGGCGCGACGCGCGGGTGATCCCGGTGGGGGGTGGTCGCGGAAGTAGACTCGGTCGGTTATGGCTTCGCTGCTCTCGGTCCGCAATCTGAAGGTTCAATTCACCACTCGCGCGTCCTTCGTGACGGCCGTCGACGACTTCTCCCTGGAGATCGCGCCAGGTGAGTCGGTGGGCTTGGTGGGGGAGTCGGGCTGCGGCAAGACGACCACGGGACTGGCCATCATGCGCCTCCTGCCCAACAATGGGCACATCGCCGGAGGCTCGATCGAGCTCGACGGCGTCGACGTGACCGCCCTGCCCGAGAAGGAGATGCGCCACCAGCGTGGGCGCGTCGTCGCCCTCATCCCCCAGGACCCGATGAGCTCGCTCAACCCGACCACCAAGATCGGCAGGCAGATCGGCGAGGGACTGCGGCTCCACCATGGCGCGTCGGACGCCGAGGCTCGCAAGCGCGCACTCGAGGTCCTCGAGATGGTCGAGATGCCGCGGCCGGCCGAACGGCTCGACCAGTACCCCTTCGAGCTGTCGGGTGGGCTGCGCCAGCGCGTCATCATCGCCATGGGCCTGGTCAACAACCCCAAGCTCCTGATCGCCGACGAGCCCACCACGGCGCTCGACGTGACGATCCAGGCGCAGATCCTCGACATCATCGACCACCTTCGCGAGACGCTGAAGATGTCCGTGCTGCTGATCACCCACGACATGGGCGTGATCGCGGGGCGTACCGACCGCGTCGTCGTCATGTACGGCGGGCGCAAGGCCGAGCAGGCGGTCACGGACGATCTGTTCCACGACATGCGCCACCCCTACAGCCAGGCGCTGCTCGCCTCGATGCCGAACCTCGAGAACACGTCCAAGCACGAGCTGGCGTCTATTGCGGGTCTGCCACCGGACCTGAGCAAGGAGATCGTGGGCTGCCGGTTCGCGCCGCGCTGCGAGTACGCGACCGACCAGTGCCGCGCCGAGGAGCCGCCTCTCACCTCGGACCACGAGCGGGAGTTCGCGTGCTTCCACCCGGTCAACGGACCGCGACCGGTCAGCGTCCGCCCGCCCATCACGGGGGCCGAGCGCGGCGCCGAGGAGATGCTGCGGGTCGACAACTTGGTCAAGGAGTTCCCGATCAAGGCCGGCTTGATCCGCCACAAGGTCGGTGCCATCCACGCCGTGTCGGACGTCTCGTTCACAATCCGCCAGGGCGAGACCTTCGGACTGGTCGGCGAGTCGGGCTGCGGCAAGACGACGATCGGTCGCATGGTCGTGAGTCTGGAGCAGCCCACCGACGGCGCGGTCCGCTTCGAGGGTGAGGTCGTCTCCTCGCGTCAGCACCGCGCCGAGCGTCGCGAGCGCCGCAACCGTCAGATGATGTTCCAGGACCCCTACTCGTCACTGAACCCGCGCATGACCGTCGCCGCCATCCTGGCTGAGCCGTTGCAGGTGCACCATGAGGGGACCCGGACCGAGCAGCGCGAGCGCGTCGCCGACCTCTTGCTGTCGGTGGGGCTCGAGGCGTCGGCGGCGGACCGCTATCCGCACGAGTTCTCCGGTGGCCAGCGCCAGCGCATCGGCCTGGCTCGCGCGCTCGCCCTCAACCCGCGCCTCATTGTGGCTGACGAGCCGGTGTCGGCGCTGGACGTCTCGATCCAGGCGCAGATCCTGAACCTGATGAAGGACCTGCAGCGCCAGCACAACCTGACCTACATCATGGTGTCCCACGACCTCGCCGTCGTCTACTACATGTCCGACACCATCGGCGTCATGTACCTGGGCAAGATCGTGGAGATCGGAGACGCCGAGGCGGTCTTCCGCACCCCGGCGCACCCCTACACCCAGGGCCTGCTCGATGCGGTGCCGGTTCCCGAGCCCACCGAGGCCCGACGACGTCGGGGGCGCCAGGTCGTCGGCGAGCTCCCCTCGCCGGTGAACCCGCCCTCGGGCTGCCGCTTTCGAACCCGCTGCCCGCGGGCCCAGGACATCTGCGCGAACGAGGAGCCAGCGTTCCAGCACTTTGGACCGGCCCAGCAGGCGGCGTGCCACTTCCCGCTGCGCACGCCGGTGGAGCTCAACGGCCGGGTCTAGCAGCGGCGATCCGGAGCGCTGCTTGGCGTGACGGGCGACCGCCGCCGCGCCACGACGCCGCGAGCAGTCGTCGCGCCCCGGAGGCTTCCGTGCTCCGCGGCGACCCCGCCACCGGTCTGCGACGAGTGCGGGCCGACGTACCCCGACCACGACGTCGAGGCTCTGTGGCGTCCCCGTGACGGCACGCGGACGGCGATCGCGCGGCTGCCCGCGTGGACGTCGCCGCGACTCCGCGGTACCCTGCGAGTGGGGCCTCCAGAAGGGAGGTCGGCGATGGCGTTCCGCGAGGCTTCTTTGGGGCCGGGTGCCGGTGTCGACGGCGGGGGCCCGACGGCTCGTCAGGCGCCACGCCCGTGACTGACCAAGCGCCCGAGCAGCCAACGCCCCCCGTGGCTCCAAACTCCCCGGACGCGGCACGGTTGATGCGTCACGCGGCGCTGCGCCGAGATCTCCGGCGATGGCGGACGGCCGGGATCATCACCGAGGAGCAGGCTGAGGCGATCGCCCGGCTCGAGGCGCCCCTTGATTCACCGCGACGGCTCCGGACACGGACGGGCGCGGTCGCCGAGATCGTCGGCTACGTGGGCGCAATCCTGGCGGTCGTAGGCCTCGGGCTGATCGTGGCGCGCTCGTGGGCGGACCTGCACACGCCGCTGCGACTCACGGGCAGTGCGGCCCTGGCGATGGCGCTCGGCCTCGGTGGGGGGTGGGTGCACGAGACCGCCGCCGCCCAGCGCCGACTGCGGTGGTTCCTCTGGCTGGCGAGCACGGCGGCGACGGGCCTCTTCGTCGCCGTGGGGACGCGAGCGCTCGGCTCGGCGCCCCCGAGCACCGAAGCCGTTGTCTTGGCGACCTCCGTCGCCGTGGGCGTGCAGGCCGGTGCTCTGTGGCGGGGGCGCTTTCGCCCCGTCCAGGAGCTCACCACCCTGGGAGCTGGCGTGGTCGCCCTCGGAGCCGTCTCGCGCCTCGTGGGCTCGCCCGCCTGGATGGCCGTCGGGGTGTGGCTGGGGGCGATCAGCCTCCTCGCCCTCGGCCTCAGCCGGCGGATCGCCACGCGGGTCGTGGCCGAGACCACCGGCGCGGTCGCCTTGGGCGTCGCGATCGTGATGTTCCTCAACTTCAGTCGGGGACCCGGTGGCCTGCTCGGCGTCGCGAGCGCCTCCGCCCTGCTCGCGGCCGCCGCCCTCCCCGAGCAGATTCCAACGCGTCGGGAAGCGCGCGCGCTCGCCATCACGGGTGTGCTCGGGCTGGCCCTGGCCCTGCCGTCGGTGCTGAGCTACTTCGCCGAGCGGGCGGGGCTGGTGACCGGCGGACTCGTGTGGCTGGTCGGCGCCAGTGTCCTGCTCATCGGCCTCACGGTGCCCCTGCGCGGCGGTCGGCTGGCGCGCGCCGCGGGATCGCTGGCCACCCTGGGAGGGGCGGCGCTCGTCGCGGCCCAGTACCCGAACCGTGCGCCCATCATCGGGCTCGTCACTGCGGTGGGGCTCCTCGTGCTCGGGGCTCGACCCGGCGAGCTGGGCGAGACGGCCGTCGGCGCGCTCGGCCTGCTCGTCAACGTTCCGTGGCTCATCGTGCGACTGTTCCCCGGCCAGGTCCGGGCCCCCCTCGTGACGCTCGTGACGGGCGCGCTGCTGGTCGGCCTGGCTGTCGTGTGGGCGCGAGAGCGGACCCACACCCCGCACGGTCGGTCGCCGGGGGGTCGGCTCCGGCGCTAGCCGTGCCCGATGTGGTACGAGTGGCAGCGCGGATCGCGGCAGGCGTAGGCGCGAAGGACGCGACCCTCGCGTCGGCTCTGGGCCTCGGCAGCGGCGTCGGCCGCCTCGCGCGTGGTGAAGGCCATCTTGGGTCGGCCGTCGATGTTGAGGTGGCTGTGGGGCTCGCGTCGCAGGGGACGACCTTCGAGCCGGGGGCGCCGCTCGGCGCGGCTCGAGGCGACGAGCACCAGCGCCACGACCGCGACGGCGGCAGCGAGCACGACGAGCGTTGCGGCCACCGGCCGATCGTACGCCCGACGACGCGCGCGGGGCGGTCTGGACGGGCCCGGCTCAGCGCTCGATCAGGCGGACCTCGAAGGCGTCACGCAGTGCGTCACCGATGTAGTTGAGCGACACCACGACCAGGATGAAGACCGCGGCCAGCGGGTACACCTCCCACCAGAAGCCGTTCTGGAGCTGGTAGGCGCCGGCCTGCAGCATGGTTCCCCAGTCCGTCTGGGGAGACTGGATGCCCAGCCCCAGGAAGCCCAGAGCCGAGAGGAACAAGATCGCGTCGGCCACCGAGAACGTGGCGACCGTCACGATGTTGCTGATGGAGTTGGGGAACACGTGCCGACGGATGATGTGGACCTTGCCCGCTCCCATCGCGGTGGCCGCCTGCGAGTACTCGAGGTTCTTGATCAGCAGGGCGTCGCCGCGCACGATGCGCGAGTTCCCGAACCACCCGGTCAAGCCGATGACGAGGATGAGGAACGTCGTTGACCGCCCGAAGATCGAGATCAGGGCGATCAGCAAGAACAGGTACGGGATCGAGAGCACGGCGTCGACGATGCGCATCAGGACCGTGTCGACGACACCGCCGAAGAATCCCGAGACCATCCCGTAGACGGTCCCGACGACGATCGTGATGAATCCGGCGAGGAAGCCCAGGGTGAGCGAGTACTCCCCGCCGTAGAAGATGCGGCCCAACTCGTCGAAGCCGGCACTGTCGGTGCCCAGCGGGTGGGCCAGCGAGGGGGGAGCGTTCCAGGGCACGTTGAAGGTCGCCGCCTGGTTCGTCTGGTTCGTCGGGTGCAGCCAGGGGATGAGGTAGCAGGCGGCCGCGATGAGGATCAGGTAGATCAGGGACGCCACCGCGAGCTTGTTGTGGGAGAAGATGCGCCAGCGCTGGCGCCACATCGGCACCACGTCACTGGGCGCCTCCGTCGCAACGACGGCGGCTTGCTCGGGCGTGATCACGGTCATCGGCCGCTCCCTTCGATCCGGATCCGCGGGTTGACCAGTCCGAGGAAGACGTCCGCGAGGAGGTTGCCCGCCACCGTCA
>JAKANY010000014.1 GCA_021823525.1 Actinomycetes bacterium | reverse complement strand
TTCAACTGAATACGGACTCGGAAAGGCGCTGACGACGCTCCAAGCCCTGACAATTTCCCGTTAGCTGCGCTCGGAGAAGATCCACGACGGCACGGACGGACCTGGGTTCGATTCCCAGCACCTCCACGAACCAACTCGACTCAGGGGACATGATGACGAACACCCCCCCCCGAGGCTCTACTGCACGCGGCCGAGGCGGACCAGCGCAAGACGTCGCCCCCCAGCGCGGCGCGGCCAGATCACGACAGATTCGAGCCCCTAGGTGGCGCGTCCGCCGCGTTGATCCGGGTGAGTTTCGCCATCCGCAGTAGATAGACGTCCACCATGGCGAGAGCCGCAGCGACGCCCAGAGCCAGGGCACCCAGTGCCACCGTGATCGCGCCGCCGATGTGCGAGGAGGTCCCCACGGCGCTCGGATTCCCGTCGCCCCCGGCGGTCATCAAAGCGAAGAGCCCTCCCAGAATGACGACTGCGAGGGACAGACTTCCGAGTCGAGTGACGAGCGCCTGCCGTAGCCGGGCTCGCCGAGCAACGAAGTCAGCCCTCCCCCTGTCAGCATTGCCACTCACATCGTGGTCGCCGACCGCGCCGTGAGGGAGGTTGGGAGGCATGACGAGTTCCTTCAGGGGACTCCATGCAGCGCCTTCGTCGCACAGGCGGAACCGGGTAAGGGGACTTGCCCTCCTGACCCTACCGTGGGTCCGAACGACCAACCAGGTGTTGCACGGGCTCGCGGAGGCCGCCCGCCCGAATGTCGCCAGGGTTGCACCCCACCGGCTCCGCGAGCCGATCGACGTTCCCCGACGCTGCGACGGTTCGCGGTCCCCTCCGGAGTGCTCGCCCGAGAGTACGTGGGCCTGCATCGCCGTGCCGGCTCTCGAAACTGGTATTTCTCGGTTGCTAAAGACCACGTAGATGCATAGCATCGCAGCGTGCGCCCCGGCCGGGCGTCGAGGGTGCGCGATCGTGGCGGAGGTTCGGGGCGAAGGTGAAGATCCAGGTACTGCCCGGCGACGGGATCGGTCCCGAGATCATGGGAGTGACCCTGGACGTTCTTCGGGTCGCGCAACGCCTCCACGGTGTCGAGTTCGACTTCGTGGAGCGCGAGATCGGCCTCGACAGCCTGGCGAGACACGGGACGACGCTCTCCAGCAGCATTGTCGAGGAGGCGACCCAGGTCGACGGCGTCATCCTCGGGCCGGTGTCGCACTACGACTACCCTCCCAAGGCGGATGGCGGACTGAACCCGTCGGCCGAGTTGCGCACGCGCCTCGACCTCTACGCCAACATCCGGCCGTGCCGGTCGCGGCCGGGCTTGCCGGCTGTCTGCCACGACATGGATCTGGTGATCGTGCGCGAGAACACCGAAGGCTTCTACGCCGACCGCAACATGTGGGCGGGGTCGGGCGAGTTCATGCCCGACCCCGAGAGCGCCTTCGCGATCCGCAAGATCACCTCGCGTGGCTCGCGCCGGATCGCGGAGGTTGCCTTCCAGCTGGCCACCGAGAGACGCTGCCGCGTAACGGCCGTCCACAAAGCCAACGTCCTGCACTTGAGTGACGGACTGTTCTTACGCGAGGTGCGTGCAGTCGCCGCGCAACACCCTGACGTTGAGCTGCACGAACTGATCGTCGACGCCGCAGCAGCACACCTGGTCCGTCGTCCCGAACAGTTTGATGTCCTGGTGACCACCAACATGTTTGGCGACATCCTGTCCGACGAGGCGTCCGAGCTGAGCGGAAGCCTCGGACTCGGCCCCTCCCTGAACGTCTCCGACCGGCACGTCGTCGCCCAGGCCCAGCACGGCTCCGCCCCCGACATCGCAGGACGGGACCAGGCGAATCCGACGTCTCTGATCCTGTCGGCCGCCATGATGCTGGCGTGGCTCGCCCGGCGCGATGCGCGCGCCGACCTCCTGACGCTTTCAGCGGCCGTCGAAGCAGCTATCGAGTCCACGCTCGCCGATCCGGCATTGCGCACGCGGGACCTCGGAGGCTCGCTCGGCACGCGCGCCTTCGGCGCCGCGGTAGCCGACGCCCTCGTGCGCGCCGCGGGGAAGCACCCCTCCGAGGAACGCGGATATTGACACCGAAGCAGGAGACAAGATGACCATCTCTCTCCCCACGTCGACGGCTGGCCAGGCGGCGACCATCATGCGTCCCGGCCGGTTGACGCCAGTGGCGCGCGCGGGAGGCGTGCACACCATCCCTCTGGTAACCAGCGAAATCGGCGCGGGAGGATTCCTCAGCGGCCTCACGACCATCCCGCCGAAGGGGGCGATCGCCCTCCATCGGCACAACTGCCCAGAGTCGGTCGTGATCCTCGACGGAGACGCCGTGGCGCAGATCGACAGCGACGAGCACGCGCTCACCGCGCACGACACCACCTTCGTCCCCGCCCACGTCCCCCACCGCGTCGCCAACCCGTCATCGACGTCGCCACTCACGATCCTGTGGATCTATGGAGCGACCGATGCGACCCGTATACCAGCCGACGGCGCGCCGACCTCGCGCATCGACGAGGAGCTGGGAACCTCCTCACTCTCCGGTCCGTTGATCGAAGAGACGACGACCTTCGTCGTCGTGCCCGGGCGCGACGACGACCTCCGCGCGGTGCTTGAGAGCGCCCGGGCTGACCTGCAGCGAATGACGCGCGTCTTGTCCGTCGAGCTCCGCGAGAGCCTCACGCAACCCCACCGCTACGTCGTCGTCACCCGGTGGCGCGGGCCATCGGGATCGGGTTCGTGGTATGACTCGGAGGCATTTGCACCATGGCGCGCCCGCCTCCTCCCCCTGCTCGTCGAAACCCCCGAGGTCGAGCACAGCGTCCGCGCGTGGCTGGCCTTCTGAACACTGAGCCCCCCACCTCGGGCGACAGGGCGCCTGACGTCGCTGGAGGCGCACGTCCGGGCCGCAGCGCCCTCGTCGCCTCGGTCGCTTCGGCCCTCGCACACGCCATCGCCCGTGGCGATCTGCCGCCTCACGCGGTGCTGGCCGAGCGGGAGCTCGCGGTGCGCTTTCGCGTGTCGCGCACCCCGGTGCGCGCCGCACTGGTGCGCCTCGAAGAGCAGGGCCTGGTGGAGCGATCGCCTCGAGGCCGAGCGCGCGTAGCAGCTGACGCCCAGACGCTAGCCCGGGTACTGGCACGCCCCCTGGAGTCCGAGCGCCTCTACGAGGAGTTCGCCCGCGAGCGCCTTGAGGGCCGGCTGCCCGACCGCGTGTCGGAGGCCACGCTGCGCGAACGCTTTGGGCTCAGCTCACGCGACCTGCGCTCCCTGCTCGAGCGCGCGCAGCGCGAGGGCTGGATGGACCGGCGTCCCGGCTACGGCTGGGAGTTCCGCCCGGTCCTCACGACGTTGGCGTCCTACGCCCAGAGTTATCGCTTTCGACTCGCCCTCGAGCCCGCCGCCTTGCGCGAGCCCGGCTATCGGGCCGACGTGGCCGAGCTGGAGCGCTGTCGCGCCCACCAGCAGCGCCTGATCGACGGCGACGCCCGTCGCACGTCGGATGCGGCCCTCTTCGAGATCAACAGCCACCTGCACGAGGTGATCGTGCGCGGCTCCCACAACGACTTCTTCATCGAGAGCCTGGAGCGCGTCAACCGCCTCCGCCGCCTCATCGAGTACCAGCAGACGCTCCCGCGTGATCGGGCCATTGATCGATGCCGCGAGCACATCCGTGTGATCGATCTGATCCTCGCGCACCGCGTCGCCGAAGCGTCCACCGCACTGGGGGCGCACCTGGCGAGCGTCGGCCCGGAGAAGTCGGCCCCACGACACGCCGGGCGCCGGCCGCCCCCCGTCCTCCCGCCGTAGCGCACTGCCCCGTTACGGTCATCCGCCGCGGCACGATCGACCACGACGAGACTACGAAGGTGCATTGGTCGACACTCGTGGTCGGACTGGTCGTCGGCGTGCTCATGGGCACTTTCGGCGTCGGGGGATCGTCACTGGCGACACCGGCGTTATCGGTCATCGGCGTCCACGCGCTCGCGGCGGTCGCCTCTCCCCTACCCGCAACGATTCCGGCGGCCCTGACGGCGCTGCTCGCCTACCGGGGATCGCACGCCACGCGCGGGAGCGCCGCAACGTGGACGATCGTGGGCGGTACGCCGGGGGTGGTGGGAGGAGCCCTGCTGTCCCACGTCGTGGGAGGACGCGTGCTCCTCCTGATCTCCGGACTGGTGCTTGTCGCCATCGGGGTCCGCGTGCTTCGTCCGCCGAGCGTGTCAGCCGCCCGCCGCGGGCGAGCCCGCCAGCACCATCGTGCCGAACTGATCGCGGCGGGTCTGGCCATCGGCCTGTTCACGGGACTCCTGGCCAACGGCGGCGGCTTCCTGCTCGTGCCCGTCTACCTGGAGCTGTTCGGACTCGATATGCATGAGGCCATCGCCACCTCACTCGCCGTCGTGGCCGTGCTGTCGCTGCCGACCCTGGTGATGCACTGGAGTCTCGGGCACATCGACTGGGCGGTGGCGGCCGCCTTCGGCATCGGACTGGTTCCCGCCAGCTACCTCGGTGCTCGTTGGACCAAGGACCTGAGCGGTTCGCTGGTCGAGCGGGCGTTCGGGTGGCTCCTCATCGCAGCGGGCGCCGCCTACACCGCGTGGCGAGTGTTCGGCTAGGACGTCTCAGTCGGCGAAGCTCGCCACCGTCGTCGCGATCGTCATCGGCACCGATAGGGCGAAGTCGACCAGGAGCAGACTGACCACGAACAGCGGTGCGCCTCGGGTGTGGTCGCGCACGAAGGCGAACTCGATCAGGGCCGACGCGATGACGTACGCCAGGAGCGCCCAGCGAAACACACGGACGTACGAGGACCACGCGAAGCCCCGGGTACGCGCCAGCCAGCCGTACGCTCCCGCGAGAGCCGCCAAACCGACCAGGGCGAGCACCAGCGGAGCAGCGAGCGGAGGTCGACGCGGCGCGTACGACGCCATGATCACGCCACCGGTCACGGCGCACAGCAGTGCCCCGGTCGCGACCCAGGCCGCCGGCGCCGTGCGCACCGAGACGTCGGCGCTCACCGCGAGGCCACCCGCGTCATGATGATCAGGGTGGCGATCTGCATCACGCCCGTGACGCCCGCGGTCGCGATGAACCGCTTCATCAGCGTGCCGATGCGCTCGGGCGACGGCACGGGCTTGTTCATCTCGACCAGCACCGCGATGTTGGCCGGCTCGAGCACGCCGAGGGCGATGACCGCCATGACGCCCACCACGATCATCGACGCCACGAGCCAGGGATGGTTGGGGCTGGTGGGGCTCAGGAAGCCGAGGCGGAGCGCCATCTGGAACCCGGCGGCCAGGTTCATGGCCACGACCGTGGGCATGATGAGGACCATCTTGGGCATCAGACGCGCCGCGAACTCCGCACGCGACGGCGGCGAGAGCCGGCCCATGATCGGTCCGAGCACCAGCCCGAGGAAGAGGTCGAGGGCCGTCCACATCGCGCCGCCCACGACGTGGGAGAACATCAGCATCCATAGCGAGTTCGTCGCGATGGCGATGACGATGAAGACCAAGACCGCTGCGACCACGGGCAGCCCGCGACGCGGCACGATCTCGATTGGACGTCTCTGCGTCGACGTGACCTCCGCCGACACCCCCAGTACCGCCATGGTGACCCCTGGCGGAGATGCTAGGGCCTCAACAACTCCCGGACAAGTGCCCTCATCTCCAACTTCCCGATCACCGCGATAGCCTGCTCGCGTGGTGTCCTCAGCCGCTGGCGGCTCTTCGCGCGCGGTCGTCTTCGACCTCGACGGCGCCCTGGTCGACTCGGCACCCGGAATCCTCGAAGCCTTCTCGAGAACACTCGCGGACACCGGTCACGCCGCGCGCCACGCCGAGCTCACCGCGCTGATCGGTCCGCCGCTGAACGAGTCGTTCCGCAGCCTCGGCTACCGCGAGGACGAGTTACCCGCGATCGTCGCCCGGTACCGCCGCCACTACGCCGACATCGGAGTCGAGCGCTGCGCTCCCTATCCCGGGATCCCCGCACTCCTCGCCCGGCTGCGTTCCGAGGGCCGGACCCTCGCCGTGGCCACGGCCAAGCGCGTCGACTTCGCTCGCGCGATCCTCGCCGCGCACCGCCTCGACCAGCACTTCGCCGTCATCGAGGGAGCGCCCGTCGACGGGGCGCTCGGTCCCAAGTCCGACATCGTCCGCCGGGCCTGCGCCGACCTGGCGCCCGCGCGGGCCGCCGTGCTCGTGGGCGATCGCCGCTTCGACGTGGCCGCCGCTCACGCCTGCGGACTCGTGGCCGTGGGCGTCACCTGGGGATACGGCTCCCTCCACGAGCTGCGCGAGGCGGGCACCGACGCGATCGCCACCAGCCCAGAGGACCTCGCGGCGATCCTCGCGCGCGCGGCGCTGTCGCGGGTGGCGTCGTGACGCGCCCCGAGCGCTCGCTGAACCTGGTTCCCGCCGGCGCCGATGACTACCGGCGTCGGGCGCGTCGTCGCCTGCCGCGCCAGCTCTTCGACTACGTCGACGGCGGCGCCCTCACCGAGGCGACGATGCGCGCCAATCGCCGGGACCTGGACGCCATCGAGTTCCGCCAGCGTGTCCTGCGCGACGTCACCGACCGCTCCTCGGCCACCACCATCCTTGGACAGGCCGTCGCCCAGCCCGTCATCCTCGCCCCGGTGGGCTTCGCGGGCATGATGGCCCGACGGGCCGAGGTCCAGGCCGCTACGGCGGCCCACCAGCAAGGCGTGCCCTTCGTCGAGTCGACGCTGTCGATCTGCTCGCTCGACGAGGTCAGCGCTGCATCCACCGCCCCGTGGTTCCAGCTCTACGTGATGCGCGACCGCGGCTTCGCGGCTGAACTCATCGATCGCGCCGCGGACGCGCGCTGCCCCACCCTCGTGCTCACGGTGGATCTCGCCGTCGTGGGTCGCCGCTACCGCGACGTCCGCAACGGCGTCGATGCTCTGCTGGGGCCCTGGGGCCGCGCGCGCCGTGCGATGGACTTCGCGCTGCACCCCCGATGGGCCCTGGACGTCGCGCGTCGCGGGCGCCCCCTGGTTTTCGGCAACCTCGAGGGCGCCGTGCCCGACGCGAGGATGCCAACCGACTTCCAGCGCTGGATCGCTAGCCAGTTCGACCCGTCAGTGACCTGGGACGATCTCGAGTGGATCCGTGGGCGCTGGCCGGGATCGCTCGTCGTCAAGGGCGTGCTCGAGCCCGACGACGCCGTGCGCGCGCTCGAACGCGGCGCCGATGCCGTCGTCGTGTCGAACCATGGGGGACGTCAGCTCGACGGCGCGCCCTCGACCATCCGCTCGCTTCCGGCGATCGTCGATGCGGCGGGCGGGCGAGGCGAGATCTATCTCGACGGAGGCATTCGCTCTGGCCAGGACGTGGCCAAGGCCCTCGCCCTGGGTGCGCGCGCCTGCCTGATCGGTCGGCCCTGGGTCTACGCCGTGGCGGCCAGCGGGTCCTCCGGCGTCGCCGCGCTGCTCGCCGGACTGCGCGATGAGCTCCTCGTCACGATGGCCCTCACGGGCTGCCGCTCACTCGAGGACCTCGGTCCCGAGACGTTGCGCTGACTGCCTACGCCGCGCGCAGCGCCTCGACGAAAGCGTCCGGCTCGTCGACGGTCACCTCAAACCGACGGCCATTGCGCAGGGTCACACGCAGCGCGGGACCGCCGCGCGTGACGAGGGCCGCACGGCCCAGCAGGCGCATGCTCCCGCGATAGCCCCACCCGCCCCAGCGCCACGGGGCGACGCTGACCGTATCCACACGCTCCATCTCCGACGCCGCGATCGACTGGCGAATGATGCCGTTGCCGTAAACGATCTCCAGCGCCCGACCCTCGGGGCCCTCCACGACGCGAACCACGACGCGCATCAGCAGCGCCGCCGCCGCCGCGAGGACTCCCAGGGCCAGCCCCTGGCGCCAGCGAGATCGTCGGAGGATGCGCCCGCCCAGCGGGATCGTCGCGCAAGCCAGTGCGAGGACGCCTACGAGCCAGCGCGTCACGAGACGCTCCTCGATGACGATCGCGGCGCTCGTCGGGCCCTCGGGCGGCGCCGTCGCGCCGGGGCTCACGCTGCGGCGACGGGCTGTGGCACGACACCGACCTGACGCAGGAAGTTCCTCACCTTGATCACCTGCTCCTCGGTGAGGTCGCGCGTGCGCGTCGGTCCGAAGGAGATGGTGTCGCCGCCGACCGTGACCGCCCAGTTGCCGCGGTGCGTCTCGTGGACGACACCGATGCGGTCGAGCAGACACGCCACATCACGCCATTGGATGTTTCGCTTCAGCGGGTGTGCGAACAGCTTGTCGAGAGTCTGCCGGTGGTGGTGATCCAACTTACTCAGCATCAGGAACCCCCAGTAAGGGCTACACACGTCCCTCATCTGCACTATCCACCGTGGACCCCGCCCTGTCAAGGAGCGCCACGAGCTCGACGTGCTCGGTCATGGGGAACAGATCGAGGATCTCGAGGGAATCCAGGCCAAATCCCGCCACTAAGAACTCTCTAAGATCTCGCGCGAAGGTGGCCGTGTCGCAGGAAACGTAGACCACCCGCCGTGGCCGACGATACGCCAGCGCCGCAGCGACGCGCCGCCCCAGCCCGGCCCGTGGCGGATCGACGACGACGACGTCATCCTCGCGCACGGTGTCTGTGACGCGTGCGGCGTCGACCGCGCCCAGGCGTACGCGCGCCTGGGGTCGGGCACCGAGGTTGTGACGCGCGTCATCGACGGCGCCGGCGGAGCTCTCCACCGCGATGACCCGACCATCCGGTCCCGCCAGATCGGCCAGCGGGGCGGCGAAGAGTCCCACCCCGCTGAACAGGTCGACGACACGGTCCCCGGCGTCGACGCCGCTGAGACGGGCGACGCGTTCGCTCAGCATCACCGGCGCCGCGACGTGCGCCTGCCAGAACGATGTCGCCGACACGCGGAAGTCGATGCCGCCCACGCCGACGTGCGCGACGCGGCTGGGCTCCACACGCTTACCCGATACGTCGGCCGTCCACGGCGCGCCGCCGTCGGCCGGCCACACCACCGCGAAGGGCGGCTCGTCGCCGATGGCGCGCAGCTCGACCTCGCGCGCACCCGACCACCGCACGTCGAAGGCCGCTCCCGCGCGCTCATCGAGGAGCCAGCACGACTCCAGGGGCACGAGCCGATGCGACCGCCAGCCGCGCAGGGCCAACCGCCCGTCACCGTCGACCGCGCAGCGCAGTCGCGTCCGGCTCCCCCGCGCAGGCGTCGCGGGCTCGGTCATCGCACCATCCACCGGGAGTCCGGCGATGCGGCGAATCTGCTCGCTGGCGACCTGCGACTTCCAGGCTCCCTGGAGGTCGGTGCTCGCGTGCTGCAGGTCGCAACCTCCGCACGTCCCGGCACGCGCGTAGGGACAGGGGGGCTCGACGCGCTGGCCGTGGGCCTCGAGCACGTCACGCGCTCGGGCGCGCGCCAGCTTCGCGGTGCGCTGGACGATCTCGACCTCGACGAGCTCGCCGGGAAGGGCGTCGCGCACGAAGACGACGCAGCCATCCTCCAGGTGCGCGACCCCGCCACCAGACGCGGGGCGCTCGATGCGCACGACGGCGCGCTGGGTTGACGTGGAGCGCGTCACGGTCGCCGCAGGGCGTTGCCGGCGTCGCGGGCCGCGCCCTCCCAGAAGTGGTGCACCAGGCGCGTCGCGCGCTCGAAGGCGGACGTCTCGTGGCCGAGGGCCTGCTCGACGAACGCCGCCGCGCGCGCGCTGGCGCGTCCCGCCGAGCTGTCGGCCGCGAACCACGCGCGCAGTTGAGCGGCGTCCACCTCGGGGTGGAACTGGACACCCAGGTGGCGACCGACCCGGAAGGCCTGGACCGCCCGCGGCGACGTTGCGAGCACCTCCGCCTGAGCTGGCAGGCGGCACGCATCGTCGTGGTACGCGAACCAGGGTCCGGGCTCGATGGGCGAGCCGGGCGCGGGATCGACCGTCATCCAGCCCAGTTCGGACTGCGCGGCTCGCGAGACGTGACCCCCGGCGAGCTGGCACAGCACCTGGGCGCCGAAGCAGATGCCCAGGATAGGCAGCCCGCGGCGATCGGCCTCGACGACCAGGTCGAACTCGCGGTCGAGCCAGCGCTCGCGGGTACCCGCGTCGTACACGGACTCCGACGAGCCCAGGATCACGAGGGCGTCGGCACCGGCCAGGGACGGCACAACCGCGCGCTCATCGACGAGCACCACGTCGAGGGTGTGCCCCAGCGACACCAGTGCACGACCGATCAGGCCCGGCTGGTCCTCCACGTGGTGGCGAACGAACAGGACGTGGGCCACAGCGACGCCGCGCTCACGCGCTCGGCGGCGTCCAGCCCATGCCCTGGGCGACCTCGACACAGGTCGGACACAGCGGATAGCGCGCCGGATCCCGTCCGGGGACCCAGACCTTGCCGCACAGGGCCCGCACCGGCGTCCCGTTGACCATGGCGTCGACGACGGAGTTGCCCGTGGGGAGGAAGTCTCCATCGTCCTTCGTGAAGCCCTCGAGCACGATGTGCGTGAAGCGCTCGTGGTCCCCCTCGTCCTCGATCGAGGAGACGACGGGCCGCTGCAACTCAGTCGCACTCACGGGAGTACTCTACCGACGAGGCGCCGCCACGGGCCGGTGGCTAAGGTCGGCGCGGTGAGGTCGCACCGTCGCCAGCCGCCCGCCCCAGGTCGTCGCGCCGGGCACGTCACGTCCCTGGGACGGCCCAAGAAGGCCTACCCGACGATGGCCGAGGCTCGGTCGGCGGCACAGCTCGCCTGGACCCTCGAGGGCTCGGAGTTGAACGCCTATCGGTGCGCCCTGTGCCACCAGTGGCACATCGGCGGCGATCGCGAGTAGCGAAGCCGATGGGGAAGTTGGCAGAATGGTCCAACTCCAAGAGAAGGGCCCCCTTATGGCGGTACAGGCGTACATCCTGATTCAATCGGAGATCGGCTCGAGCGAGCGCGTCGTGCAGGCCACCCGCGCGGTGCCCGGCGTCCTCGAGTCGTTTGAGGTGACCGGCCCCTACGACGTCATCGTGCGCTGCGAGGCCGAGAACGTCGACGACCTCGGGCGTTTCATCGTCGGCGCCATCCAGAAGGTTCCCGGCATCACGCGAACGCTCACCTGCCCGATCGTGAACTTCTAGACGGGACCGAAGGCCCCGGCGCGTCGGAACGCCTCGACGTCGTCGTCGCTCACGCCCCAGCCACGCAGGCCCGCCCGCGTGCCCGAGCCCGCCAATCCCGGGGCACGCCCGATCGCGCCGGGCGTGCGCGCGAAGCGCGGCGCCGGATTGGGCTGGTAGGGACCGAGGGGTCCGTCGGCGCGAAAGACCTGTCGCTCGACGTTGATCGGATGGACCGCCGCCTCCCGGGGACTGAGGACGGGCGACACGCACGCGTCGCGGTCGCGGAACTGCTCCTCCCACTCGTCGCGCGTGCGCGTCAGGAAGACGTCGGCGAATCGCTCACGAAGTTCGGGCCAGCGCTCGCGATCCATCTGCGCGGGCAGGTCCGCGTCGGCCAGCCCGAGCCCCTCGAGCAGCTCGACGTAGAACTGGGGCTCCAGAGCGCCGACCGCCACGTGGCGGTCGTCGCGGGTGCGGTAGACGGCGTAGAAGGGTGCGCCGCCGTCGAGCAGGTTGGCGCCGCGCTCCTCGACCCAGTAGCCCAGGTTGAGCAGCGCGTGGGTCATCGTCGTCAGTGACGCCGAGCCGTCAACCATGGCGGCGTCCACGACCTGTCCCCGTCCACTTGACTGGCGCTCGAACAGAGCCGCCAGGACCCCCGCCACGAGGAAGAGTGCCCCACCTCCGAAGTCCCCGACCAGGTTCAGCGGGAGCACGGGGTCCCCTCCCGCGGGGCCAATGGGCCACAGCGCGCCGGACATCGCGATGTAGTTGATGTCGTGGCCCGCGCGATTCGCGAGGGTCCCGTGCTGACCCCATCCGGTGATCCGTCCGTAGACGAGGCGCTCGTTGCGCGCGCGCACGTCCTCGGGGCCCAGACCCAGCCGCTCGGCGACCCCGGGCCGGAATCCCTCGATCAGCACATCCGCGCGCTCGCACAGGAGCAGGACCAGCTCGCGACCGGCGGCGCTCTTGAGGTCGACGGCCACCGACGGGCGCGACCGGGCGAGCAGATCCCACGTCTCGGTGTCCTTGGCATCGACCGCGCCGCGCTCGATGCGCAGGACGTCGGCTCCCAGATCGCCCAGCATCATCCCCGCGAAGGGACCGGGGCCGATCCCCGCGAGCTCGACCACCCGCAGGCCCCGCAGGGGCCCTGACGGCTCGGTGTCTAGTCCCACCACAGATCGTGCGCCAAGACGCCCTTGGCGATCAGACCCAGCTGCACCTGCGAGGTCCCCTCGACGATCGTGAGCTGGCGCGCGTCGCGGTAGTACTGCTCGGTGGGGTGGTCCTCCATGTACCCCGCAGCCCCCAGCAGCTGCACGGCCAGGCCCGAGGCGCGAACCGCCACCTCCGAGGCGTAGTACTTGGCCATGGAGAGGAACGGGACGTGCTCGCGCGCGTACTTCCCCTGGTCGGCGAGCCACGCGGCGCGGTAGGTGAGCAGCCGGGCGGCCTCGATCTCGGTCGCGCACTTGGCGATCTCCCACTGGATCCCCTGGAAGTCGGCGATCGTCTGGTTGAACGCGGCCCGCCCCTTGACGTACTCGGTCGCGTACATCAGCGCCCCCTCGGCCAGACCGATCGCGCGCGCGGCCACGATGGGACGCATCGCGTTGAGCGACTGCATCGCCAGCATGAAGCCACCCCCGATCACTCCCTCGGGGCCCACGTGCACGTCCTCGAAGACGATCTCGGCCGTATCAATGCCCTTGACCCCCATCTTGTGGTCGGTCCGGGGCCGCGAGACACCCGGCGTCGAGGCGTCCACGATGAACCCGCCGATGTCGCGATGGTGACGCGAGGAGGGATCGCCGGTCTTGGCGAACACGGTGAACCAGTCGGCCTGCATGCCCCCGGAGATCCACGACTTGGTGCCGTTGAGGATGTAGCCGCCCTCAACGTCGGGGTCGGGCGTGGCGCGTGTCTGCATGCCCACCACGTCACTGCCGGCACCCGGCTCGGACAGACAGAACGATGCACGCGTCGCACCCGACGCGATGCCCGGCAGGTAGCGCTGCTTCTGCTCCTCGGTGCCCGCGATCATGATCGGTCCCGTCGGGAGCCGCGTGAGCAAGAGCATGAGGCCCAGAACGTTGGAGTACTTGGTGACCTCCTCGATCGCGATCGTGAGGCCCGTGATACCCGCGCCCGATCCGCCGTACTCGGAGGGGATGCACAGGCCGAGCAGGTCGGCACGACGGAACTCGTCGAAGATGTCCTGGGGATAGTCACCCGTCAGGTCGATCTCGCGCGCGCGGGGTCGGATCTTGTCCTGAGCCAGGTGGCGGACTGTCTGCTGGAGGGCCTGTAGCTCGTCGGGGAGAGAGAATTCCATGTCCCCACGGTATCCCGAGCGCGTGTGCCACCATGGAGGCGTGCAGGCCTTCGACCGCGGCGCCGCGTTGGCCTCGATGCAGTCGAACCGCTATGACGTGGTGGTCATCGGCGCGGGCATGACGGGAGCGGGCGCTGCGCTCGATGCGGCATCGCGTGGCTACCGCGTGGCCCTCATCGACGCGCGCGACCTGGGTGCCGGGACGACCGCCAAGTCCTCCAAGATGGTCCACGGCGGGCTGCGCTACCTCCAGCAGCGCGAGTTCCGCCTCGTCTCCGAGAACCTCCGCGAGCGCCAGCGGCTGCTCGACAACGCTCCGCACCTGGTGCGCCCCCTGCGATTCCTCCTGCCCGTGGCGGGACGCTCGTCCCCGGTCGACCACGCCCGCCGCCTCGGCTACGGCGCCGCGCTGTGGGCCTACGACCTCTCGGGAGGATGGCGCATCGGGCAGCGGCACCACCGCCTCTCGGCCGATGAGCTGCACCGCGAGCTGCCGGCGATCGCGCGCGAGCGCCTCGGCGGGGGTTTCGCGTACCTCGATGCGCGCGGCGACGACACGCGCGTCGCCCTGACGGCGGCCCGCACCGCAGCGCTCGACTTCGGCGCCGACGTGGCCAACTACGTCGCGGCGACCGCGATCGAGCGGGACGCCACGGGTCGCGTCGTCGCGGTCAGCGCGCGCGACCAGCGCACCGGAGTCGACTTCGCGATCACGACGACGACGGTGCTGAACGCGGCGGGCGTGTGGTCCGACCAGGTGCGTGCCCTGGGCGACCCGCGGGCGGCTCCCGCGATCACGCCGGCCAAGGGCGTGCACCTGGTCGTCCCCCGGGAGCGACTCGACATCACCACGGCGGCGGTGCTCGACGCGCCGGGGGGACGGCTTGTCTTCGCCATCCCCTTCGAGGACGCCCCCTACGTGTACTTCGGCACGACGGATACGCCCTACGCCGGGGCGCTCGACGACCCGCCCTGCGACCCCCCGGACATCGCGTACCTCCTGGAGACCGTCAACCGCTGGGCCGCCAGCCCGCTCGACGTCGCCGATGTCTCGGGGCTGTGGGCGGGTCTACGCCCCCTGCTGGCGCCCCGCGGCCGGTCCGCGTCCGTGCGCACGACGGATCTCTCCCGTCGCCACCAGGTCCTCGACGACGGCTCCGGGGTGGTCCACGTCACCGGGGGCAAGTGGACCACCTACCGCCAGATGGGCCAGGACGCCGTCGACGTGCTGGGCCGCTACCTGGGCGCGCGACCGTGCCGCACGGCGTCACTGCGCTTGCACGGTGCCGGTGCCTTCGTCGCGGCCACGCCGCTCGAGGAGCGCCTGGCGCGTCGCTACGGCGACGAGACGCCCGCCATCACTTCCCTGATCGCGCGTGACGCGACGCTCGCCGAGCCGATCGTGCCCGGGCAGGACTACTGCCGGGCCGAGCTGATCCACGGCGTGCGCGCCGAGATGGCACTCACCCTCGAGGACCTCCTGGCCCGTCGCACGCGCGCCCACTTGCACGACGCCCGGGCCACCGCCGCGGCGGCGGCCGACCTCGCGCGCCTGGTCGCCCCCGAGCTGGGGTGGGACGCGGCCGACGTCGCGAGCGAGGTCGCGAACTACCGCGCCCACGCCGAGCACGAGTTCGCCGCTGCGGGGATCCCGTGGTGACCACCAGCCCACCGCGCGCCCTGGCGATCGACGTGGGCTCGACCTCGGTGCGCACCGCCCTGGTCGACACCCAGGGACGCGTCACCCACGTCCGCCAGCGCCGCCTCGAGGTCAACCGACCGAACCCCGGCGAGGTCGAGCTCGACGCCGACGAGATCGTCGCCACGGTCATCGCGCTCGGCCGCCAGACCCTGCGTGACGGTGGCCCGGCCCAGGCTCTCGGCATCACGAACCAGAGGGCCACGACCGTCGTGTTCGACCGCGTGCGCGGGACGCCGATCGGGCCGGCACTGAGCTGGCAGGACCTGCGCACCGTCCTGGCCTGCTTGAGCCTCCAAGGCGCCGGGCTGCGCCTCGCGCCGAACCAGTCGGCAACGAAGGCGGCCTACCTCGTCCAGGCGTCGGGACGCGAGCCCGATCGCCTTGCGATGGCGACGATCGACACCTGGATCGCGTGGCGCCTGACCGAGGGGCGCACGTTCGTGACCGACCGTTCCAACGCTGCGCTGACCGGGCTGGTGTCCCCGCCAGACTTCGACTGGGACCCCGACGTCGCGCGTCTGGTGGGTCTTCAGGGGGTCGGGCTCGCCGCCATCGTCGACAGCGTCGGCGCTGTCGGGACCGCCACCGCGCTCGACGACCTACCCATCACGGCGCTACTCGGCGATCAGCCCGCCTCGCTCCTCGGCCAGTCGATCGTCGACGAGGGCACCAAGATCACCTTCGGCACGGGGGCCATGCTGAACCTGGTAGGGGGGATCGCTCCGCCGACCGAGATGGTGCGCTATCCGTCGGGCTGCTTTCCGGTCGTCGTACGCAGCCAGGAGGGTCGCGCGACGTGGGGACTCGAGGGCATCGTGCTGAGCGCGGGCGCGGCTCTCGAGGCGCTGCGCGACGGGCTCGGCCTGTTCTCGTCGATCGACGACCTCGAGGGCCTCGCCGCGTCGGCACCCTCGTCCGGCGGCGTCGTCTTCGTGCCGGCGGACCTCGGACTGGGCACCCCGCACTGGGACTTCGGCGCCCGCAGCGCTTTCTTCGGTCTGAGCCAGGCGACGACGCGTGCGCACCTCGCCCGCGCGGCCCTGGAGGGCGTCGCGCACCGCGGCGCCGACCTCGTGGAGGCCGCCGAGGCCCAGACGGGCCGCCCGATCGCGTCGGTGCGCATCGATGGCGGCATGAGCGCCAACGGCCTCTTCGTCCAGTGCCTGGCGGACGCCCTCGGCACTCCCGTCGAGGTCTCCTCGGAGAGGGAGGCCACGACGCGCGGCATCGGACTGCTCGCCCTCGTCGGGATCGGCGCGCTGGATCTGAGCACCGTGGCGGGCCTGTGGCGACCGGCGCGGCGCGTCGAGCCGCGCCTCGAGGCCAGCGCCCGCGCCACGCAGCGAGAGTCCTGGCGCTGGGCGATCTCCCATGTGCGCCGCACCATCCCCGAGCTCAGCGAGATCGACTTCTAGCGCGCTCAGCGTTCCCAGGGCGCGCGCGCGAGCGCGTCGCCAAGTGTCGTGGGAGCCAGCAGGATCGGCCGCGCCAGGGCCAGGGCACGGGGACTGCGGAGGGCCACGACCCCTGTGACCACCTCGTCACGGCTGTAGAGGGCGACAAAGCGCGCGTCGCGAGGATCTCCCGCCACCACCTGCACCACGTCGGTTGGTCGAGGATGACCCAGGACCTGGATCTTCGCCCCGTACTGGTCCGACCAGAAATACGGCACCAGGGGGTGGTGCGGCTCGGCCGGAGCGGTCCACCGGCGTGCCAGCTCCATCGCGTGGTCGTTGGCCACCTGCCAATGCTCGATGCGCGCCCGCTCCACCCCGGCGGGTCCGGCCCACGGGAACCGGGCGACGTCGCCGATGGCCGCCACGCCCGGCGCCGCACTGTAGTCCTCGTCGACGACGACGCCATTGTCGAGCGCGAGACCGGAGCCCTCCAGCCACTCGGTGTTGGGCAGCGCGCCGATCCCGGCCACGACCACCGGCGCGCGCACCGTCGCGCCACCCACGAGGGAGATCACTACGTCGTCACCGTCAGTCGTGACGCCGGCCACCGCGCACCCGGTACGCAACTCGATGCCCGCGAGCGCGGGCAGCTCCGCGAGCCAGCCCGCGACGTCGGGACCCAGGACGTTGAGCAGGGGCCGGTCCATCGCCTCCAGCACGATGGGCCGGAAGCCCCGATGCGCCAGAGAGGTGGCCACCTCCGCGCCGATGAAGCCGCCGCCGATCACCGCCACGGGGCTCGACGGCGCTCGGCCCGCGAGGTCGGACTCGAGACGAGTGACATCCTCGAGGCGCCGCACGTAGTGCAGGCGGTCGTCGGCGCTGACGTCCAGGTGGCGCGCCCGCACGCCGGTCGCCACGACGACCCGCGTACCGGTCACCGTGTCGCCGTCGGCGAGGATCACCCGACGCGCGTCGACGTCGAGGGCTCGCGCCCGCACGCCCAGCCGCCAGGTCAGCGACGGGTCGACCTCGCGCTCGAGCGCGAGCTCCTCGAGCGCGAGCGAGCCGGCGAGGACCTGCTTGGTGAGGGGCGGGCGATCGTAGGGGCGCGCGGACTCCTCGCCCACGAGGGTGATCGGACCCGCGAATCCCCGGTGACGCAGAGTCGCGGCCAGGCGCCAGCCCGCCAGCCCTGCTCCTACGACGACGACCGAGTCGTGAGGACCCAGGGGCTCGCTCACGCGAAGGCCGCCAGCCACTGCGCGGGCGTGGTCGGCGCCAGCACGGGATTGGTCTCACGAACGTGCGCCCAGGTGTCGGTCGCTGCGGCATCGTAGGCGTGGCCCGCGTACACCCAGGTCGAGGCCGGGACCGCCGCCAGGCGCCGCGTCAGCGTCTCGTACATCTGGGCGGGATCCGAGCCGGGGAGATCGGTGCGTCCGCACCCCGCGAGGAAGAGTACGTCGCCCGTGAGGAGGCGGTCTTCCACCAGGAGGCACTGGCTGCCCTCGGAGTGTCCCGGCGCATGGATCAGCGTCACCTCCAGCGCCCCCACGCTGATGCGCTCGCCGGGCTGATGCGCCACCACATCGCTCGCACCGACCCCCGTCGAGGCGACGATCCACGACACCTCGGCCTCCTGCGCGTGCACCGGCACCGCCCCGGCGCCCAGCAGCTCGACGATCCCCGCGATGGACCGGCCCGCGAGCGACCCGCCGATGTGATCCGGGTGGTAGTGCGTGGCCACGACGCCCACGACGCGGAGGCCCTCGCGACCCGCGAGCTCGAGGATCTCCAGGGGGCGGTACGCCGGATCGACGACGAGGGCCTCGCCGGTCTCGCGGTCCGCGATCAGGTAGCTGTAGTTGGCCATCGAGCGCGCCATCGCGTCGTCGATGGCGAAGTCGCGTCCCGCGAGCAGCTGGCGGAAGAGCAGGCGATCAGGCGCCATCGTCGCCGATGGCGCTCAGTCGCGGCGCCAGCTCCTCGACCGTCGCCATCGTCGCGCGCAGGCGCTCCTCGAGGGCCTCAATGATCTCGGTCGCACGCGCGAGGCGCGCGACCAGGTCGTCGACCGACACCTCGCCCTCGTCGAAGGACGCCACGATCGCGTCGAGCTCCGCGGACGCCTCGTCCCACCCACCAACCGTCACGTCGCTCCTCCCTCGATCACCCGCACGCTAATGGAGCCATCAGCCACGCGAACCTCGAGCACGTCGTCGACGGCCACGTCCGCACGCCGTCGCACGATCGAGCCATCGGTACGCAACACGATCGCCCAGCCCTGCGCCAGACGCCGGCGCGGGTCGTACGCGCCGAGGAGCAGGCGCGTGGCCGCCACGCGCGCCTTCGCCGATTCGACCCGGTGTCGCGCACCCACGAGCAGGCGACGCCGCGACGTCGCCAAGTGCCGGCCCTCAGCGCGCAGTCGATCCCGCACGGCCAGCACGGTCGTGCGTCGACGCTCACCCACGTAGCTCTGCGCCTCCTCCACGACTGCCCGCACCGCTCCCAGAACCTGCGCGGCCGGGACCACCACGTGCTGCGCGCGCCATTGGTCGACGCGCAGCACGACGTCCTCGCCGAGGCGCGTGGGCGTGATCGCGTGCGCCGCGGCGACCAGGTCCGCCACGGACTCGTCGCCGGTGTGGCCGATGCCGGTCCACACGGGTATCGGGCACGTCGCGATGGCGCGCGCGAGCCGCTCGTCGTCGAAGGTGGTGAGATCCTGGCGCGAGCCGCCTCCGCGCACCAGGCAGATCAGGTCGACGTCTGCGGCGGCCACGCGCGCGATGGCGGCCACCAACTGCTCGGGAGCCCCCTCACCCTGGACGGCTGACGCGGCCACGACGACCTGGAAGGCGTAGCCCGAGCGCTGGAGCTGACCGGTGAAGTCGCGAAAGCCCTCGGTGGGGGGGCTGGCCACCAGCCCCACGCGCAGGGGGACCGCCCGCAGCGGGCGCAGACCATTCGCCTCGAGCAGCCCCTCGCCGCGCAGGCGAGCGACCAGCTCGAGGCGCCGGCGCGCGGCGTCACCCAGCAGGCTCGCGACATCGACGTCGAGCACCGTGAACCCCAAGCGACCCGTTGGCGGGTAGAGGTCGACGTAGCCCAAGAGGTTGACGACTGCCCCCTCGCGCAAGGTGACGCCCTCCTCGGACAGGCGTCGCTTCAGAGGACCCCATTGCGAGAGCCAGACGTGGGCGAAGAGGACCGGTCGTCGCGCGTCGGGCGCCGGTCCCGCGTCCGCCACGTCGAGGTAGAGGTGCGACTTCTCGTAGACCTTCTGGATCTCGCCCCGGACCCATAGGGCGCGCCGACGGCCGAAGGACGCCTCCAGCGTCTCGGTGACCTGCCGATACAGGTCGCCCACCTCCAGGACGTCGCGCGACGGCTCGTCGGGGCGGGTCACGTGGCGAGGCTATCGCCACCACGCGGTCGCAGCGGCCTTGTTGCCGGTCAGCGCACCTGCCAGACTGGAGGGCGGATGGTGAGGTGGCCGGGCGGCCGCGCCGGGAGACCGGTGAGGAAAGTCGGGGCTCCTCGGGCAGGGTGCTCGCGAAAGGCGAGTCGCGGTGACGTGCAGGAGAGTGCCACAGAGAACAGACCGCCTCCGGGGCCAAGAGCTCCGGCGGCAAGGGTGAAACGGTGCGGTAAGAGCGCACCAGCGCCCCGGGTGACCGGGGCGGCTCGGTAAACCCCACCCGGAGCAAGATCGAAGTCGGGAGACGCCCGTTGGTCCCTCGGGACCCTCCCGAGGTAGATCGCTGAGATGGATGGCCGCCACCCCTCGCGAGAGGGGGACAGAACCCCGCTTACACGCCGCCTCACCATCCACCGTCGCGCGGCCCCCCTAGGCTTCCGCCGTGGTCGAATACCTCCGCGGTGAGGAGTTGGCAGCCTGCGTCCACCGGATCGCGCTGAGCCGCGGCGAGCCGTTCGCCTACGTGCGTCCCGCGCTCGCCCCCGAGATCCTGCGACGTCGCTCGGCGGCCGAGCGCTTCCGGCGCTCCGTCCTAGTGCAGCTCGCCACCCAGCACCCCGACGCCGTCACCACCGACACGGTCGCGAGCACGCGCGAGGCCCTGGCGGCCGGGGTGACGCTGATCCTGGCACCGCACCTGCCCGGTGACGACGCTGCGCTGCGGCGAGCCCGCGTGCACGCCCTCGCCCGCGTCGGGCGCCGCGGCGCGACGTGGACCTACAGCCCGATCGTCATCCGACACGGCGAGCTCGTCGAGCCGGCCGCCACCCGTCGCACCCCCGCCAGCGACCTGGATCAGCCCTGGCCCCAGTGCGCCACGTACGTCGACGGGGTCGGCGTGCGCTCGACCGCCTCGACGCTGCGAACGGGCCTGGCGGTCGTGCACGCCCTCCACGTCCTCGCGTCCCTTGATCGGGCCGACGACCAGTGGCGCGGCGGCGTCGTGGACCGCAACGCCCGCATCTGGTGGCTGGACCTGGCCTCCAGCGCGTACCCCCGGTTCAATCGCCACGCGTACGAGCGTCACTACGAGGAGCGCGTCGCGGTGGTGCGCGCCCACGAGCGCTGGCGCGTCGAGGGAGGACCGTTCCCCACCGCGCCCGCGTGGCACCGCGAGTGCCTCGAATGCGAGTACGCCCCGGCGTGCCAGGAGCAGCTCGAAGCCCGTGATGACGTGTCGCTGACGCGCTTCACCACCCTCGACCAGCAGGCGGCCCTCCGTGAGTTCGCCGTCGACACGCGGTACCGGCTCGCGCGCCTGGATCCGGCGCGGGTCCGCGACGCGCCACTCGGGACGGTCGAGGCGCAGTTGGGGCGGGTGATCGAGAACCTCGACGCGCTGATCTACCGGGCGCGCGCGCACGAACGCGGGCCCCTGCGCACCGTCCCCCCGAACGAGGTGGGGTGCCCGACGGCCGACGTCGAGGTCGACGTCGACATGGAGAGCTACGACAACCGCACGTACCTGTGGGGCGCCCTGGTGACGTGCGCGCCCGGCGTCGTCGGCGTCGCGGAGGGCTACCGGTCGTTCGTGGACTGGCGCACGCCCACCGACGCATCGGAGGGAACCCTGTTCGTCGACTTCTGGCGATGGCTACGCGACCTGCGCCAGCGCACCGAGGCCTCGGGGCATACCTGGCGCGCCTACTGCTTCTGGGCGTTCGCTGAGGACACGGCGATGAACCGCGCCCTGGCCGCCGACCCCGAAGGGGCACCCGCCACGGACGAGCTCGCCGAGTTCCGCCGGGCGCGACCCGCCGTGTGGATCGACGTGCACGCGCGAGCCAAGGCGGCGATCCAGACCGAGGGTCCCACGGGCCTGAAGGTCCTCGCCACGATGGCGGGTTTCCGCTGGCGTGACCCCTCCCCGAGCGGCGAGGCCTCGATGGCGTGGTTCGAGGTCGCTCGCGGTGAGGGCGACGAGGCCGGACGGGCTCGCCAGCGGCTCCTGGAGTACAACGAGGATGACTGCCGCGCCACGCGCGCGCTGCGCCAGTGGCTCAACGCGGACGCCCGCACCCTGCCGCACCGCGACGAACCGATGGGAACAGATCGTTAGCATTGATCTCGTGACCGAATCCGCGGTCGTGAGGCCGGCGCGGCCCGGCCCGCGACTCGTCGGATCGGCCTCCACGGCGCTCAGTCTGGCCGCATCGGTAGCCACGGCGGGCCTGATCGCTTCGGCCGTCGCCCGACAGCCCGGGCGCGCGACCGCGGAGCTGATCCTCGTGATCGTGCTCCACGCCCTGAACGCGACGATGCTGCAGCGCTGGTCGGGCACGGCGGCGTGGCGCGTGCGCGATCGCTGGCGCCAGGGCTTCGCCCAGCACCTGCGGGTGCCTCGCGCCGAGGGCGAGCGAGGCCGGGGCGACCTTCTCCAGGCCGCCGAGAACGCCGCCGAGGGACCGGGCCTCGAGGCGCTCAGCGCCGCGGCACAGGCCTCGGCACTGGGCCTCGTGCTCGTGGGCGCCGCGGCCGGTTGGCCGAGCGTCGCGATCGTCCTGGCTCTCATCGGTCTGGCCGTTCCCCTCTACCGGCGGGCCGGACATCGCAGTGCCGCCCTCGTCGCGGAGTTCACACGGCGTCGAGGCCTGCTGGAGCGCCGACAGCTCGAGCTGCTGGTGCACGCGCCCGAGCTACGGGCACTGGGAGCGGTGGACTTCGCCGTCGCCGAGATCGGCGCGCTCAGCGACCACGAGCACCGCGCGGCCGAGCGCGCGCTACGCGTCGCGCTCGAGTCGTCGCTCGTCACCGAGTTCGTCAGCGGGGTCTCGGTCGGGCTGGTGGCGATGGTGGTGGGTTTCGACCTGCTCGGGGGACGCCTCTCCCTCGTGCGCGCGATGATCGCGGTGCTGGCCACGGCTGACGTGTTCGGCGCCATCCGCCGCTACGGCGTGGCGTTCCATCGACGCGAGGCCGCCGACGCCGCCCGCCTCGTGCTGGAGGTCCCCGCTACGGCCACCGCGTCGCACGGGATCGCGGCGATCGCGCGGGCCGACCGCCTCGTCAGCCGCTCGGCGCCCTGGGCCGTCTCGTTCCGGGTGGCGCCCGGGGACCATCTGCTGCTCAGCGGTCCGTCGGGCGCAGGCAAGACATCCCTCCTGCACACCCTCCTCGGCTGGCGGCCCGCGGCTGGCGGCACCGCGGCGATCGCCCCCGGCGCTGTGGGATTCGTGGCGCCCACGAGCGGCCTGCTCACCGCCACGCTGCGCGACAACGTCACGCTCGGCCGCCCCGTACCCCCCGACGAGGTGCGCGAGCTGCTCGACCAGCTCGGCCTGGCGGGCCCGCGCTTCGACGACCTCGACCGTGCGCTCCTGGCCGACGGGAGCGGGCTGAGCACGGGCGAGCGCGTGCGCGTCGTCCTGGCCCGGGCTCTGATGGCGAGTCCCCGCCTGCTCGTCCTGGACGACATCGGCGGGGTGCTCGACGAGGACTCCCGGCGCCGCGTCGCGAACGTGATCGCCGTCCGCCCCGACCTGGCCGTCATCGAGGCCACCGCCAGCGCGCCGGTGGTGCCGCCCTCTCAGCGCATCGAGGTGCCGACGTGACCCACCGGGGCCGCGAGAGGCCCGGAGACCTCGACCAGCTACGCCGGTGGGTGCGGAGGTCCTCGGTCGCCGCGGGTGCACTGGGCCGCGCCCTGGGCGCGGCCACCGTCGCCGGTCTGACCTCGCTGGGCCTGCTCATCGGGGCGGCCGGCCTCCTCGTGGTCAGCGCCGGCCGACCGGGGCTGCGAGCCGTCGCCGTGCTGCTCGTGGTCATCGAGGTCTTCGCGTTCTTCCGGTCGCCCATCCGCTACGTCGAGCGGATGACGACCCACCGGCTGGGCTTCATCGCGGTCACGCGCTGGCGGCGGTGGCTGATGGGGACGGTCGGTCACTGGTCCTACCGCACGTGGAGCCACTACGCGCGCGGCGACGTCCTGGGCCGCTCGCTCCAGGACACCGAGGAACTCCAGGACCTCTGGGTGCGCGGCGTCGTTCCCGCCGCGAGCGCGCTGGCCACCCTCCTGATCGCCGACGTCGCCGTCGGAGCCCTCGCTCCGCGCCCGGGCTGGCTCGCCGTCGCGGCGGGGCTGCTGATCACTCACGGGGCGGCGATCGTGCTGATGCGCCGGCGCGTCGCGCCCCTGGTAGCGCGCGACCGCGAGCGGCGCCAGCGCCGCGCGACCTACCAAGCACTGCTGGTCGAGCTCTCGGGCACCGCACCGGAGATCGCGCTGCTGGGTCGCGACGACTACGTGGCCGAGCGTCTCGATGTCGCACGGCGCGCGCTCGGCGAGGCCGAGCGCGCCTTCGAGCGGGAACGGCGGCGCGTGAGCCTGGCGATCCCCGCGGCCTCCCTGGTGGCGGCGCTCTGGCTGGGCGCCGCCCGACCCGTGTCGGCACCCGTGTGGCTGGTGAGCGCAGCCCTGGTCATCGTGGCGGCTATCGAGGTGCTCACCACCACCAGTGGCGCCCTGGACACCGCCATCGCCGTGACCGCAGCGACCGAGCGCCTCGACGAGCTCGCGCAGACTCCCCCCCCGGCCACCGCGCCTTGGCCCGTTGCGGTGTCGCTGGAGCTGCGCGGACTCGTGCTGCGCGACGGGACGCGAACGCTCGTCGAGGGACTCAACGTGCGCGTCGCACCGCGCGGGCGCGTCGCGGTGACGGGGACCTCGGGAACCGGGAAGTCGTGGCTGCTGCGGGCGATCGCCGGGCTCGACGACACGCAGGGAGGTTCGATCCTCATCGGCGACCAGGAGCTCACCAGCATCGGCGAGGAGGAGCTGCGTCGCCACGTCGCCTACGTCCCGAGCGAGCCCGGCCTGATGCGTGGCCGGGCGGCTGACGTCGTGGCGCTCGGGCGCACGCTGACGCGTCCCTACCTCGAGGACCTCGCCGCCGTGGGCATCGTGGCGGATGCGGACCGGCGATGGGAGGGCCTGTCGCGCGGCGAGGAGGCGCGGGTCGCGGTCGTGCGCGCCCTGGCGATCTCGCCCGACGTCGTCCTGCTCGACGAGCCGACGGCGGGTCTCGGCGCGTCGGACACCGCGGCGCTTCTCGCGTTGCTCGAGCGCGCGGGCGCGATCATCGTGGTGGCGACCCACGACCCCCTGGTGATCGCCTGGGCCGACGCCGTGGTCGAGCTCGACGCCGGGCGCGTGCCCCGAGGGTGACACTGCGCATGCCGCGCTCGGGGTAGCGGTCCCCGGCGACGCTGCCGCGCGCGATGGCGGCCTCGAGGTCGGCCAGGACCGCCGGCGACGGCGCGAGGTCGCTCGCGGCCACGGTCTCGCTTAGCCAGCGCCGTCGCTTAGTCCCCGGGGCCGCGGCGATCGGAGCCAGCCGGTCGACCCGCTCCCGGTGGCCCTGCGCCGCCGTGCCCACGAACGGCGGGCTGTCGCGACGGTAGTCGGGCTCGGGCAGCTCGCCGTGCGCCACGGGCCCGCTGGTCAGGAAGCCGCGATCCAGCGGGCGGTAGGCGACGAAGCCGATGCCTAGGCGCCGGCAGGTGTCGAGTAGCCCATCCTCGGGCTCGCGGCTCCAGAGGGTGTACGCGAACTGCATCGCCGCGACGGGGTGCACGGCGTGCGCGCTCGATCGTGGCGGCCGAGGCTTCCGAGATGCCCAGATGGCGCACCTCGCCCCACGCGACCAGATCGGCCATCACGCCTCAGGTCTCCTCGACGGGCCTCGAGGGATCCACGCGGTGCTGGGAGTAGAGGTCGATGTGATCGATGCCCAGCCGCGCGAGCGACGCGTCGCAGGCGGCGCGAACGCAGTCGGACCGCCCGTTGATCCCGAGGAACCGCCCGTCGGGTGCGCACGCGTTGCCGAACTTGGTCGCCACGACGACCTCGTCGCGCCGACCCGCGATGGCGCGCCGCCAGGGTCGCGTTGGCGAACGGCCCATACACGTCCGCCGTGTCGAGCATCGTCACTCCCAGGCCGAGCGCCTCGTGGAGGGTGGCGATCGACGCGTCGTCGTCACCCGGACCCTAGACGTCGCTCATCCCCACGCATCCCAGTCCCTGCTCGGCCACGCGCAGGGACGCTCCCAGCTCCCTCTCGTTCACGCTCCTCCTCGTGAACTCGTGCACAACACTTGCGCCGATGCGGCGCGCTCTCACGGCAGCGAGTCGGGTGGGCTAACGTCATCGCATTGGCTGGGGGGGCCAAGCCGGTGGAACGCCCGCCCGTGTGCCTCATGTGCGCACCGGGCGGGCTCCGCCGAGCCTCAGAGGCCACCGCCCCCACCGGGAACGGCGTTGAAGCGCACCAGGGCGGGAACCCGCTGGCGCATCCCGATGACCGTCAGCGAGCCGTTGTCCAGCCGGGTGCGCCACACGGCGCCACCGGGGACGCCGAGGGCCCACATCGCCGCCGACTTGATCGGCGAGACGTGGGAGACGATCGCCAGGTGACGGTCGTTGCGGTGGAGCAGCGACTCGCCGTCGGCGAGCAGGTCGTCGAGTTGGGCGTGCACGCGCTGATCGACCGACGCGAGCGACTCCCCACCCCCGATCGCCACGTCGTGGTCGGCCTCGAATCGGCGCCACTGGTCCGCGCTCACGACGCGCAGAGGCTGCCCCTCGAGCTCGCCGTAGTCAACCTCGATGAACGCGTCACAGACCTGCGAGTCCAGGTGCGGGACCGCCAGCGCCGCGGTCTCTCGCGCGCGCGCCAGCGGCGACGACCACACCTCGGCGACGCCAGCCAGCCACGGCCGAAGATCCGCCGCCTGCTGACGTCCGCGATCCGTGAGGGGTGGGTCGGATCGCCCGACGAGCAGGCCCGCGGCGTTCGTCGTCGTCTGGCCGTGGCGAATGAGGAAGATCACGGGACGAGGAGTCGGCCGCACGACGGGCATTCGAGCACGTCTCCGTCGGCGCGACGGCGGAACCGGTCGGCGTCCAGGGGGCTCAGCGCCAGCCGACAGCCGTCGCAGCGCCCATCCACCACGAAGGCCCCGCCCGCGACGCCCGCGCGCGCTCGCGCTCGCTCGTAGCGCGTGCCAAGATCGGAACTCAGCTGGCCCACCAGCTGCTCGCGCTCAGCGCCCAGGCGCTCGAGCTCCTCGCCCAGGGACCAGCGCAGCGCGGTGATGGCCTCGCGTAGCTCGAGGCGACGGTCCAGGTCGGGCTGGATTTCGTGGCGTAGGCGCAGCGCCTCGCCCTCCTGGTCCTCGAGCGCCGCGAGCAGGTCGAGCGCCCGCTCGTCGGCCTCGTCGCACTGGCTCGCCACCGATCGCGCCTCGGCCTCGATCGCCGGCAGCGCCCGCGCACCCGTCGACTCGCGCAGGGCGCGCTCGAGATCGCGGTGGCGTTGGCGCAGACGTTCGGCGGCGGCGGCCTGCTCGTCGTACTCCTGGCGCGTGCGGGCGACTTCTTCTTCGGCGGCGCGCACCTCGGCGACACGCGCGCGCAGGCTCTCCTCGAGGCGATCGAGCTCCTCCTGCTCCGACAGGTGGTCGCGCTGCTGGCGCACGCGGTCGAGCCACCGGTCGGCCTCGACGAGGTCGTGGACGACGTCCAGATCAGACATGCCCGAAGTCTGACACGTCGCCGCGCGACACCGGGGCCGTGACTCGCGCGATCACGGCGCGCAGACGCGGCTCGGCACGCTCCACGGCCGCCGCCACGTCGTACCAGGCGACCTCCGGGCTCTCGCCGGGCGCCGGGTGCGGGTCGTCCGGCGGCGCCGCCAGGAGGAAGGTCACGTCCAGGTGCACGTGTCCCCGCGGCCCGTGGTGCACGTCGAGGTGGACGATCCGCGGCGGATGGCGATGGCGGCCCTCGAGGCCGGTCTCCTCGAGGACCTCCCGACGCACCGCGACGTCGATCGACTCGCCGGGGTCGACGTGACCTCCCGGCAGGAGCCATCGACCCAGGAGCCGATGACGATGCAGGATCACGCCGCGCGTCGAGACCACCAGCGCGCTGGCCGTGACGTGGGATGTCCCGACCTCCTGGTCGAACGGGTCGCTCGGCCACGAGAGCCGGTCGAGCAGCGCGGCGCGACTGATCGCCTCACGCGCGTCAAGGGGTCGGTAGCGGCCGAGGGCATCGCGCAGCGCCCTCACGTCCACTAGGGGCGGCCCAGCAGTCGGCGCACGGACGCGGGGAGCGGGAGCGTCGCGTCGCCTCCGTCCTCGAAGGGCACCGGGGTGCCGTAAGTCGCCACCACGGGCACCAGGCCCGCCCAGATGGGGAGCCGGCGATCCGCCTCGTCGTCGTCGGTCGGGCCCGACGAGACCTTGACGGCCGCCTCCTCGATCGCCACCGCCAGCACCGCGGTCCGGCGGACCTCGTCGTCGCGGGTGGGCCGGACCTCTCGCGAGCGGCCCGGCACGACGGCGTCCACGAACCGCTCGAGCAAAGCCCGGCGGACGGCCTCGTCCTCGACGAAGGCAGCCGACCCCACGACGGTCACCGATCGATACGCGATGGAGGACTCGAAGCCGCTACGCGCCAGGCGCAGACCGTCGAGGATTGTGGCGGTGACCAGGGTACGGCCTGCCTCCGCGGCGGCGCGCATGACGGCGTTCGAGCGGCTCCCGTGGACGTAGATCGTCTCGTCATCGCGCACGATGAGCGTCGGCAGCGCGACGGCCACACCCTCCACCACAGCCGTCACGTGCGCGAACGGGGCGCCGTCGAGCACCTCGAACACGCTGTCGCGGTCGTAGCGGGCCTTCTCGGGCATGCGGCGCACGCGCGTGTGGGGCCCGGGGCCGAGGAGGCTCACCCGCGGACCTCGCCGCTCAGGAAGGTGCGCGCGTACCCCGCCACCTCGACGTGGCGCTCGAAGAGCCGCGCGTACATGAGCCCGCCGCGCGCCGACGCCTGGCGCACCACGATCGTGGGGGATCCCGAGCGCTCGGCCCACCACGGGGCGACCGCGCACATCGCCGAGCCGGTGACGGGATCCTCGGCCACGCCCAGGCGCGGTGCGAAGACGCGGATCGCGACGTCGGCATCGGGCGCGCCGACGCACGCCGCGATGATCAGGGAGCCTGGGGCGAGGAAGAGGCCGACCGGGTCGGCCGCCAGCCCGCACAGCGTGTCGTAGTCCTTCACGATGGCCAGCAGGTTCTGCGCGCCCGCTTGGTAGACGTCCTCGACCTCACCCAGCGTGCCGTTGAGCACCGACGCGTCCACGGGCTCGAGGTAGGCGCGCGGGAGGTCGATGCCCAGCGTGCCGTCGCGCGAGCGCCGTCCCGAGAGCAGTCCCGAGCGGGTCTGGAAGTAGGCCTCGGACCCCGCCGTGCCCAGCTCGGTCAGCAGGACGTGGAGCGAGGCCAGGGTCGCGTGCCCGCACAGGTCGACCTCGACGGTGGGAGTGAACCAGCGCAGCGACCAGCCCTCCCCCAGCCGACGGAGAAACGCGGTCTCCGAGACGCCCATCTCGTACGCGATCTGCTGGAGCTCCTCGTCGCCGACGGGTCGCTCCAGGAGCACGACCACCGCCGGATTCCCACGCGCGGCCTCGCCGACGAAGGCGTCAACCCACCAGAGACGGTGACCGAAAGTCACCTGGACTGCATCCACGTCCTAGAGCCTGCCACACGCCGTCGCGAGGCCCGGTCCTAGACTGCCCGGGGTGCGGGTGGCCACGTTCAACCTCCACGCGGGGGTGGACGGCTGGGGTCGCCGAACACGGGTCGTCGAGCACGCCGCCGCCCTAGGAGCCGACGTCCTCGTCTGCCCCGAGATGTGGCGCTCGCCCCGCGGCGAGGACCAGTTCCGCGCCTTGAGCGACGCCCTGGCGATGACCGGCCTCTTCGTCCCCCTCGCGCAGGCCGAGCGCGCGACAGGCGCCCGCGGGGGTCGCACCTGGCAGCCACCGTGGGCGCACGTGACGGGCGAGTACGGGCTCTTCTTCACCGAGCACCGCTCGCTGAGCCGTGCGCAGGTCGCCCGTCGCCAGCGAGCCCGCGTCGAGGACGGGACCTGGGGACTGGCCGTGCTCACGCGCCTGGGGATCGACGCCGTGACGGCCGAGCCCCTCGAGCGCCAGCCGCGCGAGCGCGTCCGCCGAGCCGTGATCCGTGCCGACCTGCGCAGCCCCGGGGGACGGCCCTTCACGCTGCTCGGCGTCCACTTCGCCCACCTGACCCACGGATCCTTCCGCCAGTTCCGCCACGTGCACCACGAGGCCTCGAGGCTGGCCGACCAGCGACCCGTCCTGATCGCGGGAGACTTCAACTCCTGGTGGCCGCCGTTGGGCGCCTTCTTTCCCGGGTTCCGGCCCGTCGTGCGCGCACGTACGTGGCCCGCGCGCCACCCGCACTCCCAGATCGATCACGTGCTGGCACGGGGACCCTGGGTCGCGGTCGACGGCGGCGCGAGCGACGGCGGCAGCGATCACCGGGCCCTCGTGGTCGACCTCGACCTCGACTAGAGACCGCCGGCGTCGATCTCCTCGAGGTCGACGCCACGCGGCTCGGGGAGTCGGCGCAGCAGCGCCAGCACCGGCAGCATGGGCAGGAACGTGACCAGGGCGGGAAGGCGCAGCACCGACATCCCGGTGCCGACGTTCACGTCGGCCAGCGAGCCGAATAGGACCAGGCCCGCCGACGCGCCCACGACGGCCGCCACCACCGCCCAGCCGACCGCGGTGGCGCGGTAGCGACGGGGGAAGATCTCCGTTCCCAGTGCGTTGGCCGCGGGCGTGACCACCCCCGCGGCACCGATGCCCAGGAAGTAGCCCACGGCGAACACGACGCGCCCCCCGGCGTAGGTCAGGCACGCGGCGAGCGTGAGCGCGCCCACGCCCAGGCCGACGGTCACCCGCCGTCCGCGGGTCTGCGCCCAGCGGCGGCCGAGCACGAGGCCCGCCAGCCCGGCGGCCCCGCTCGAGGTCACGATCGTGGCCACGACCCCCGCGCTCAGGTGCAAGACGCCTTCGCCGTAGACGAAGGCGTAGCCGTTGGCCGGTCCCGTCACCCACGCCGCCGCAAACGTCAACGCGAGCACGATGTACAGCCGGGGACGCAGGGGCGGCGGCACGGTGCCCAGTCGAGTTCGCGTCTCGTGCGCGGACGCTGCGGGCTCGGCGACGCGCCGGACCACCCACGGGGCCGCCAGCGCGGGCACGAGCGCGAGCGCGAAGAGCCAGCGGAAGGCCTGGGGACCGCGCACGACTCCGTGGATCAGCGCCGACAGGCCCGCGCCGATGCCGGCGCCCGCCGCGAGCACCGCCAGGTGGGTCACGCGTGAGGACGTCGTCGAGAGTTCGACGGTCAGCACCTGGGTCAGCGCCGAGGCGGTCGACAGCAGCGGCCGCGCCGCCGCGAAGATCGCGACGAACCACCAGTAGCCCGGGCTACCCGCCGCCAGCCCCGTGAGCACCAGACCAGCGATCAGCGATGCGTTCATCAGGGGCCGGCGGCCCCGCCGATCAGCCCACGCCGTGATGGGCAGAGCGCCCAGCGTCGCCAGCCGAACGAGCCCCAGCCCTAACCCGACCTGCGTTCCCGACAGGCCCACCTGCGAGCGGAAACTGCGTGCTCCCGCTACCACGGCGCCGAAGTGGCGCGCGACGTCACTCAGGGAGGTGACCAGGCCGAACTGGGCGAAGCTCGACGCCAGGGCGACGAAGAACAGCGCCGAGACGAAGACGCGGGGCCGCCGACCGCGATCCGTGGGTTCAGCCAAGGGTGACCGTGGGGTCGACGACGACGAGCGTCTTGCCCCGGTTGCCGCCCGTCAGGACCAGGTGCAGAGCCTCAGGGGCGCTCTCCAGTCCGAGGACGAGGTGCTCGTGGTGCACCACCGACCCTTCGCGCAGCAGCCCGAGGATCTCCGCCTGAGCCTCGGCGGCGCGATCCAGGTAGTCCAGGACGAGGAATCCCGTCATGGACGCTCGCTGCACGATCAGCGCGCTCGTGTTGGCGACTCCCCGGGGACGCCCCGCCTGGTCGTACTGGGAGATCGCCCCGCACAGGACGACGCGCGCGCGCCGCGCCAGAGTCGCGAGGGCGGCATCGAGAGTGTCACCACCCACGTTGTCGAAGAAGAGGTTGATGCCCTCGGGACAGCTTCGCTGCAGGCGCGCAGTCAGACCTTCCTCGCGGTAGTCGAGGCACTCGTCGAAGCCGTACTCGTCCACGACGCGCGCGCACTTCTCGGGCCCGCCCGCGATCCCGATCACGCGCGCGGCCCCCCGAGCTCGGGCCAGCTGGCCCACGAGCGAGCCCGTGGCCCCCGCCGCGCCCGAGACGACGACCACGTCCCCGGCGCGCACTCCTCCCACCTCAATGAGCCCGAAGTAGGCCGTCAGCCCGGTCACCCCCAAGACGTTCATGGCGGTGGGCAGGTCGACGCCCCACGAGGGCGACAAGACGCTGTAGCGATGCCGGTCGTCGGCAATCGCCCACTGCTGCCAGCCAGTCATGCCACTCACGACATCGCCGACGGCGTAGTGCGGGTTCTGGCTCTCGACGACGACGCCCGCGCCCGTCGAGCGCACCACGTCACCCAGCGCCAGGGGCGGCAGGTAGCCGCGCACGTCGTTCATCCAGGTGCGGATGGTGGGGTCGATCGAGAGCAGACCCACGCGGACGAGGGCCTCGCCCGGGCCGCACATGGGCACCGGCTCTTCGCGCACCTCGGTGCACGTCGGGTCCAGGGGACCCGTGGGTCGGTGAGCCAGGATGATCTGTCGGTTGCTCGCCACTGTCGGGTCCTCCTCACGGCCCTCGGTGCGACCGCGCCGCGCGGCCGCCGGGCCCCCGCGCCCGTGTCGGTCGCGACGCCTCGAACCGACGTTACTCAAGGGTTGCGCGCGCACGACACTCGTCAGTGGAGCCCGGCCAGCTCCAGCCAGAGGGTGGCCACGACCAACGTCGCCACGGCGACCGGCACGCCCCAGCCGACCGCGGCGCGCATCGAGGGTGCGGCCCCCGCCGCCCGCGCGGTTCGGCGCCACAGGAGCCACGCCAGCGACCCCGTCGGTGCCAGGTTCGGGCCGAGGTTGAGACCCAGGAGCAGTGCCAGGGGATGCGCCGGCACGTGAGACGCCAGCAGGGACGCAGCCGGCAGGTTGTTGATCAGGACGGCCGCACCGGCACCTAGCGCCGCGGTCGGCGGCCCGCCCGCGTGCGCCAGGAGCTGGGCTGGCCCGCTCCACACGCGGCCGACCGCGCCCGCCAGCACCGCCACGCCGAACAGGCCGAGCAGCGGCGCGGGCTCGAGGGCGCCCACGACGCGCGACACGCTGTCCCACCCGCGCACGACGCGCCAGGCGGCGACCGCGAGTCCGATGGCCAGCACGATCAGGGCGGGCGACGAGGTCACGAGCATCGTCGTCGTGGCCCCCAGGACGGCGAGCGATCCCGCGCCGAGGCGCAGGGCCACCGGCTCGGCGTTCGGGCGACCCGAGCCCAGGTCGCGCCGACCGCGGACCATGACCGCACCGATCGCCACGACCGTGGCCCCCAGCGCCGGACCCCCCATGCGCGCCACGTACTGGGCGCCGGTGAGGTGCAGCTGACCCATGACCAGGAGGTTGGTGAGGTTGGATCCGGGAAGCCACAGCGATCCCGCATTGGCCAGGAGCAGCGGGCCGTACAGCCAGCCACCGCCCACCGCGCCTCGACGACGGGCGACGTGGAGCATCACGGGCGTGAGGAACGCGACGGCCGTATCGAGGTTCAAGAGCGCGGTCACGATGATCACCACCACCGAGCCGAGCAGCAGGACGGGCCAGCCCGCGGAGGACACGCCCGCGAGGTGCCCACCGACCCACGAGAACAGCCCGTCGTCGTCAGCCGCGAGGCCCACCAGCAGCAGGCCGGCCACGAGAGCGAACGGGGACCAGTCCTGGGCGATTGCGCCGCGAAACGCCTCGTGCGGGAGCAACGCGGCGATGCCCAGCGCGACAACGCCGGCCAGGACCCACCCGAACGCGCCCCGTACAGCATCCCAGGCGCGCACGGTCATGAGGTCAGTCTGACACGACCCCCTCGGCGAGCACGCACGCCGGATCCTCGGCCAGCAGGTCGCCGGAGCGCGCGAAGGCGCGGGCGCGCGAGCCCCCGCACAGGCGCGCGGCCTCGCAGTGGCCGCACGCTCCACCGAGCAGTCCTTCGCGGATGTCGACGAGCACCGGGCTGGTCGCGTAGATCTCGCCGAGTGGACGCTCCCGCACGTTGCCGAGAGCCACCGGGAGGAAGCCCGACGCCAGCACCGCGCCGTCGTGACCGACGAACACGATGCCGCGTCCGTCCCCGGTCGCCAGGGAGTGGCTCGCCGTAGGCTTCGACGGCGTCAACTCCAACTGGTCGAGCCGCTCGCGGAGCGACCGGTAGAGCGGTCCGACCTCGTCCGGGCGCGGGGGCCCGCCCTGGGCGCGACGTGCGGCTTGCACGCGTCGAAAGAAGGGTGCCTCGACGGTGCGCACGGTGAGACCGTAGGCGGTCACGTCGACGAGGAAGTGGCACACGTCTTCGGCCTGCGTGGGTGCCACCTCATCGAGGTCGACGCCCCGCCCCACGCCCACGAGAAAGAAGACCTCCCAGATGGTGACGCCGAGCCGACGGAGCAGTCCCGCGACATCGGCTAGCTCCAGCACGTTGCCCGCCATGACCGTGGTGTTGACCTGGACGCGAAACCCCATCGCGCGCAGCGCCGGCAGGACCGCGACCGTACGTTCGAAAAGGCCGCGGATGCCACGGATCCCGTCGTGCGTGGCCGGATCCGCCCCGTCGAGCGAGATCGAGACGCTGCGCACGCCCAAGTCGTAGATCCGGGCCATCCGCTCGGGAGTCAGCAGCGGCGTCACCGACGGCGAGAGCCCGACGTGCAGCGAGCGGTCCCGAGCGTGCGCGATCAGCTCGTCGAGGTCCGGCCGCTCGAAACAGTCCCCTCCCGTGAGAACCAGGATGGGCGAGCCGCCCAGGTCGGCCACCTGGTCGATCAGGTCGAGGCCCTCGCCCGTGGTGAGCTCTCCCGGAAGGGGGCCGGTCTGGGCGGACGCGCGGCAGTGTCGACACGCGAGCGAGCAAGCCTTGGTCGTCTCCCAGAACACGAGGTGGGGCGCAGTCGTGTAGCGCTGCAGACGTCGCTCGAGGGCCGGAGAACTCAGCGCCACCACAGGTCACCTTGGGAGCGCGCACCACGTCTCAGACGTGTACGCCCTATCTGCGTCGCTCCCATGCTTCCGTCCTAGTGGCATGGTGCGACACCGGCTAGGGCCCAAGGTCCCCGCGCGACGTGCGCACCGCTGGCCTCACGGAGCTTGGTAGCCCAACTTGGCCAACGGCGCGAGGCTCGCCAAGAGTCCCGACACGATCGGTGAGCCCAGCCCCGTCGGGAGGTCGTAACCCGTGCCCGCGTTAAAGCCTGGCGACGCGGTGAAGCCAGGAACCCCGTCAGCGATCGCGTTATTGCCCACCGTGATGTCGTGGAAATCCTGCGCGTACGTCTTCGGGTTCGACGCCAGACGATAGAGCACGGGGGCGAACTGACCGAAGTTCGCGCCTCGCGCGCCCACCAGGTCAGCGGTGATCGCCGCCCAGCTTGGTGCTGACTCGCTCGTTCCGCCGAAGAAGTAGAACCCGTTCTGCGAACTGCCCAGGAAGCCTAGATAGATCATCGTCCCGGTGTAGACCGACGCATTGAATGCGACGTCCGAGGTCGTCCGCATCTCCCCACTCTGCCACTTTGGCGCTGTGAAGATCGCACTGGGCGCCCCACCCGTGGCGCCGAATGGTCCATATGTGCAGCCGAAGGGACATGTCGCGGGGTAGGTATCGTTCCACGTCGTCTCGGACTGCCAGGTGTTACCGCCAGACACGAAGAGGTTGGTGCCGCCCGTCGCCACGACCTGAGGATCAGACGCGGGAAAGAGCGCGTTCGGGTACGTGTAGCCATTGCCTGCACCGCTGTCGCCCGAGGATGCGAACAGACTGATTCCCTTGGACGACGCCTGTTGGAAGATGCTGTCAGCCTGCTGAACCTGGAGATTGTTGCCGCCGCCAGCGATCGCGGCCTCGGGAGCGCCGAAGCTCATGGAAATCACGTTGCCGAGGTGATTGCTCACCGCGTACTGGATTGCGTTATTGATGTCGTTGCCACTGGGTGAGTTCGCCACGACGAGATTGATCGTGGCCCCGGGCGCCAGGTCGTGCACCGTCTGGACATCGAGACTCGTCTCTTCAGCCCAGTTGGCTTGCAGGCTCCCCTCGGCGATAGGGCTGTAAGGAACCTTCCCCTCGGGGTAGAGGACATTGACCGTCGTCGCGGGAAGGCCGAACGTCGTGTCGTACATGTTGAGGTCCTGTTGGACCGTGGGGCTTCCGTACGCGTCGATGATCGCGACCTGCGTCCCAGTGCCCGCGAGTTGACCATTGACCGTCCAGGGCACCTGGTACGCGGTGTGGAACACGGATGGCGTATAGCACGCAAGCCCGAAGATCTTGACGCACTCACGCGGCGTGTAGGGGAATCGGAGCCTGACCCGCTAACTCGGACACCTATCTTGTGCGGGGACCCCCGCTCAGAGAGGAGTCCAAATGGCAAGGGCCCATCCACCGGAGTTCCGACGTCGAGCCGTCGAGCTCGCGAGGTTGAAGGAGAAGCCGATCTCGAAGATCGCCGCTGACCTCGGCGTCTCGGA
>JAKANY010000013.1 GCA_021823525.1 Actinomycetes bacterium | reverse complement strand
GAGGAGAACGGGCGCCGCGCACCGAGCGTCACCTCGAGGGCCCGGAGCACCCGGCGCGCGTTGGTGGGCTCGATGCGCGCCGCGGCGACCGGGTCGACGTCGGCGAGCAGCGCGTGCAGGTCCTCGCCGGTGTCCCGGCGCTCCTCGAGCGCGGCGCGCACGGCCGGATACTGCCCCGGGATCGTCAGACCGTCGACCAGCGCGCGCACGTACAGGCCCGTCCCGCCCACGACCAGGACCACCCCGGCCCGGCCCCACACCTCGGCGGCCGCCGACCGTGCCGCAGCGAGCCACTCGGCCACGGTCGACGTCTCGTGCGGGTCGAGGAGGTCGATCAGGTGGTAGCGCACGGCCGCGCGCTGCGCCGGGCTGGGCTTGGCGGTCGCCAGGTCCATCTCCCGATAGACGGTCATGGCGTCGGCCGCCAGGATCTCGCAGCGCGGGTCGGCCATCGCGAACGCGTGGGCCAGCGCCGACTTGCCCGACGCGGTCGGCCCGACGATGGCGACGGCGACGCGGCCGCTCACGACACCGACAGAGCGATCCGGCGCCGGTGCCGCGGCCCGCGCAGCACGCGCGTCACCGTCCCGGTCAGGTAGTACGGCGCGGCGCGATCGATGCGCACCTCGGCGAGCGTGCCCCCCGTCAGCTCCTCGGAGGCGGGAACGTGCACGAGCTTGCCTTGGCGCGTGCGCCCGCTCACCTGGTCGGGGCGCTTGCCGGGTCCCTCGAGGAGCACCTCTTCGAGCCGGCCCACGCGCGCTGCGTGACGCGCCAGCGCCGAGCGGTCGACGACCTCCTTGAGGCGCTCGAAACGCTCGTGGACCACCGGGGCCGGCACGAACTGGTCGACCAGAGCCGCCGCGCGCGTCCCGGCACGCGGGGAGAACACGAACGTGTACGCGCCGTCGTAGTGCGCCTCGGCGACCACCGCGAGCGTGGCGTCGAAGTCCGCGTCGGTCTCGCCCGGGTAGCCCACGATGAGGTCGGTCGTCACCGCCAGGTCGGGGATCCCGGCGCGGGCCACGGCCAGGCGCTCGAGGTACCGCTGCGCGCGGTACCCCCGGCGCATGGCCCGCAGCACGGCGTCGGAGCCCGACTGCAGGGGCAGGTGGAGCTGGGGGCAGACGGCCGGCGTCTCGGCCATGGCGGCCACGATGTCGGGGCGCAGGTCCTTGGGGTGCGGGCTGGTGAAGCGGATCCGCTCGATCCCCTCGACCGCACCCACGGCGCGCAGCAGGGGCCCGAACAGCGTCCCGCGCCGGGTCAGGTCCCGGCCGTAGGAGTTGACGTTCTGGCCCAGCAGCGTGATCTCGGTCACGCCGCGTCCCGCCAGCACCTCGGCCTCGGCCACCAGGTCCTCGAGCGGCCGGCTGATCTCGCGGCCGCGGACGTCGGGCACGATGCAGTAGCTGCACGAGTTGTCACAGCCCGTCTGGATGGTCATCCACGCGGCCCACGGCACGTCGCGCACCGCCGCCAGGGCCGGCACCTGGTCGCGCGCCGCAGCGGGATCGGGCGCCTCGACGATCGAGACGAGCGGGCCCTCGAGACGCGCACGCTCCAGCAGCGCCGGGGCCTCCAGGAGGTTGTGCGTGCCCACGACCACGTCAACCCACGCGGCGCGCTCGCGGATGCGCTCGCGCTCGTGTTGGGCCAGGCAGCCCCCCACGACGATCTGCAGGTCGGGGTTCTGGGCCTTGCGGGCCTTCAAGTGCCCGAGGGCGCTGAAGAGCTTGAGGTCCGCGTTCTCGCGGATGGTGCAGGTGTTGAGGACCACCACGTCGGCGCTCGCCGCGTCGCGGGCGGGCACCAGGCCCTCGGCGGCCAGCCGCCCCGCCAGGCGCTCGGAGTCGTGCTCGTTCATCTGGCACCCGAAGGTCCTGATCGCGAAGGTCCGCGGCGCGCTCACCCCTCCAGCCTAGTGAGCCCTCCCGCCGGCTCTCGGGCGACGTCGACGGTCACGCCCACACCCGCCCCCACGACCAGGGCCAGGCCCAGCAGGTCCAGGCCGTCGACGCGCTGGCCCAGGACGAGCCATCCGAGCAGGAACGCGACGGCCGGGTCCAGGGCCAGCAGCACGCTCACCACGCTCGGGCGGATCCGGCGCAGGGCCTCGAGTTCGGCGCCGAAGCCCATCACGATCGCGAGCACGCCGACCGCGACCATGCGCTCGAGGGCCCCGGGGTGTGCGAAGAGCGCGTGCGCCGCGGGCAGTGCGAAGGGGGTCGTCAGCACCGCGGACACGCCCATCGCCACGGCCAGGCCCCCGAAGCCCTCGGTCTCGCCTCCCACCCGGTGCGACGCGAAGGCGTAGGCCGCCCAGAACGTCCCCGAGCCCACGGCGAACAGCGCCCCGGCCAAGGTGATGCCGCCGCCGGGACGGGCCAGCGCGTACACGCCGACGCCCGCCAGCACGACGAGGACCAGGTGGCGCCACGTGCGCCGGCCCACGGCCGCGACCACGAAGGGCCCGAGATACTCGATTGCGACGGCACTGCCCAGGCTGATGCGCTCGATCGCCTGGTAGAAGCACAGGTTCATCGCCGCGGTGGACGCGCCGAGGGCCAGGGTCGCCACCACCTGGCGCCGCGACCAGCGCCACGGACGCGGGCGCGCCAGCACGAGCAGGATCGGGGCGCCGATCAGGAAGCGCCAGCCGCTGGCCGCCGCCGGACCCAGGATCGCGAACGCCGGGATCGCCAGCGTCGCGGACCACTGGATCAGCGCCGCGCCCGACAGGATGAAGCCCACGCCCGCCAGCGTCTGGCGTCGTGGGGAGCTCACCGCACGACCAGGCCCGCCCGGTCCGCACGGAGCATCTCGACGCGCGCCTCGATCCCGGCGCGCACGAGCTCGCGAGTCGCCGCCGCGGCCACGCCCGGCGCGTCGGGTGCCGCGGCCAGGCCGAGCATCGTGGTGCCCGCGCCCGACCAGCACGCGCCGCGGGCGCCCGCCGCGCGCAGGATCGCCAGGATCCGGTCGGCGTCGGGGAAGAGCGCCGCTCGGTAGGGCTGGTGCAGCCGGTCGTCCATCGCGCCGGGTCGCCAGCGCTGCACGTCGCCCAAGCCCGCAAGCAGGAAGGCCAGGGCCGCCAGATTGGCCACCGCGTCCGCCCGGTCGACCTGGGCGGGAAGCGCTCCGCGCGCCCGCGCGGTGGCGAGCTCGGTCGTGGGGATGACGACCACGAAGCGCCACTGGTCGTCGAGGTCCAGATCGACCACGTCGACGCCCGCGGGCCCCGGCCGGGCGGCCACCAGCCCGCCGCGCCAGGACGCCGCCGCGTTCTCCACGTGCCCGTCCACGGCGACGGCCACGCCCAGCGGGTCCGGCGCACCCGCCGCAGCGGCCGCGGCCAGGGCCAGGGCCGCCGAGGAGCCCAGCCCCCGCGACAGCGGGATCTCCGAGTGGACGCGCACGGCCACCCGGTCGTGGCCGAGAACCTCGCGCACGACGCGCGCCGCCAGGTGCGCCTCGGCGTCGAACAGGCCGGCACCCTCGCCCGTCGTGGCCAGCGACAGCCGAGGCGCCGGGGTCACCTCCACCTCGACGTACAGCGCCAGGGCCAGGGCGACGGCGTCGAATCCGGGGCCGAGGTTGGCCGAGCTAGCGGGCACGCGTGCGAGCACCTAGGCAGCGTAGGCCGGCGCCGGTGCCGCCCGCGGCGACTCAGCGATCAGGCAACCCGTAGTACTCCTCGAAGGTCCGGAGAACTCGGCGGGCCTTCGAGCCGTCGCCGGCGGCGACCACGCCCTCGATCTCGAGCTGATCCATGAGACGACCCGCGCGCGCGAATCCCACGCGCAGCTTGCGCTGGAGCATCGAGGTCGAGCCCGACTGCGTGCGCAGGACCAGATCGCGCGCCTGGCGCACCAGCTCGTCATCGTCGTCGCCGGCCGCGCCGGCCCCCGCCTCGGCGCCGCCCTCGAAGACCACCACGCTCTCGGCGCGCCCGCCCTGGGCGCGCCAGAAGGCGACGACGCGCTGCACCTCGGACTCCGACACCCAGGGCGACTGGATCCGCCGCGCCACGCTCGAGCTCGCGGTGACCAGCAGCATGTCGCCCTTGCCGATCAGTCGCTCGGCCCCGGCCTGGTCCAGGATGACCCGGCTGTCGGCGAGCGACGACACGGCGAAGGCCATCCGGCTGGGGATGTTGGCCTTGATCACGCCGGTGATGACGTCCACGCTGGGACGCTGGGTCGCCAGCACCAAGTGAATGCCGACCGCGCGCGCCATCTGCGCGATGCGCACGACCGACTCCTCGACATCGCGAGCCGCCACCATCATCAGGTCGTTCAGCTCGTCGACGACGACCACGATGAAGGGCAGGCCCTCGGGGGCGCGCGGGTGCTCCGGCGCGTCGCCCCATCCGGTGGCGCCCGCGACCAGCTCGGCGGTCGTGGGCTCGACGCGCAGGGCCCCGCGCGCCAGCAGCTCGTGGTACCCGGCGATGTCCCGGACCCCCGCGTCAGCCAGAACGTCGTAGCGACGCTCCATCTCGCGCACGGCCCAGCCCAGGGCCCCCGCGGCCTTCTTGGGGTCCACCACGACCGGTGCGATGAGGTGCGGCAGGTCCTGGTAGTGGCTCATCTCCACGCGCTTGGGGTCGATGAGCACGAGGCGGACCTGCTCGGGCGTGGCCCGCATCACCAGCGAGGTCACCAGCGCGTTGATGCACGAACTCTTGCCCGCCCCGGTCGCGCCCGAGATGAGCACGTGAGGCATCGCGGCCAGGTTCACCACCACCGTCTGCCCGGCGATGTCCCGGCCGATGGGCACGTCGAGGGGATGGGACGCCCGCTGGGCCTCGTCGGTGGCGATCAGGTCCCCGAGGGCGACCAGGGCCCGCGTGCGGTTGGGGACCTCGACGCCGATGGCCGAGCGGCCCGGGATCGGCGCCAGGATCCGGACGTCGGGAGTGGCCATGGCGTACGCGATGTCGCGGTTGAGCGAGGTCACCCGCGACACCTTCACGCCCGGCCCGAGCTCGAGCTCGAAGCGGGTGACCGTCGGCCCGACCGTGAAACCCACCAGGGTGGTCTCGACGCCGTGGGCGGCCAGCGCCTCGACGAGGTCGGCTCCGGCACGCTCGACGCCCGCCCGATCCGTGCGCTGCTCGCGCGTGCGCCCGAGCAGCGTGCGCGGGGGCAGCTGCCAGGCGGTCGCTGTCGCGGCCACGGGACCCGGGCTCCATCCGGGAGCCGGCGAGGGCGCCGGCTCGGGTGCCACATCCTCGGGCGCGGCGGCGTCGGGCGCGTCGCTCTCGGCCGGTGCGGGCCCGGGGGGCTCGTCGGCGGCCACGGGCACGATCTCCTCGTCCCAGGGGGGCTCCTCGTCCGGGGGGGCGCGACGGGTGGCCGAGGGGGCCGGCACCGTCGGCGGGGCGCTCGCCGGACGCGGCAGGCGCACCGAGCCGAAGCGCGCCAGAGCGCGCCCGAGGCCGACCGCCGCCCGTCGCAGCCCGTGAGCCAGGCGCGACAGCGAGATCCCCGTCGTCAGCATCACCGCGACGATCACCACCGCCACCAGGACCGCGACCGACCCGATCCAGCCGATCGCCCGCGAGAGCCCCCCGCCCACGATCACGCCCAGCCAGCCCCCGGCTCGGTCCAGGGCCCGACTGCCCGCGAGCCAGCCCGGACGGCCCCCGGCCAGGTCGCCCAGCCCGCTGACGCCCACCAGCCCCAGCAGGACGCCCCAGGTCACCCGCACCACGTCGAGCTCGAGCGCGGGGGCCAGCGCCAGGACGACCACGGCGCCCAGCGCCACGGGCACGACGAACCGCCCGACGCCGAGCAGCAGCCCGGCGCCATCGTTGAGGACGCGGCCCACGGGGCCGAGTGCCCCGATCTCGGCCAGCGCCACCAGGACCGCGACGAGGGCCACCACGACCGTCGCGACGTCGCGACGGTGGCGCGTCCAGCGCGACGCGGGCGGGCGCGGCGATCGGCGTGTCGAGCGCGCACGCGCGTGTCGAGATCCCGTCACCTTCCCAACCTACCGAGCACCGGTGCGCCTCTCGTGCCACCTCGTAGGCTGGCCGGATGCCCCCCGCGCACCGCTCGACCGCCGACCTCGCGACCCGCTTGGGGGTGCGCAGCGACGCCTGCACGGTCGTGGGCGTCCGCGAGCTGAGCCCGTCGCTGCGCGAGATCGCGCTGCACGGCGACCCGCGCCTGGTGGGCGAGCCCGGCCGTGACGTCATGGTGCGCGTGGCCGACGGCTCGCGCTGGGTGCGCCGCCGCTACAGCGTGCGCTGGGCCGATCCCGACACCCATCGCTTCGGCCTGTGGGTCACCGTCGACCACGACGGACCCGGGGCGCGGTGGGCCCGCGACGCAGCCGTGGGCCAGCGCGTCGACGTCGTCGGGCCGCGGGGGAAGATCGGGATCGCTCCGGACGTTGACTGGCACCTGTTCGTCGGCGACCTCAGCGCCATGGCCGCGTCCTACCGGATGGCCGAGGCGATCGAGCCCCCCGGGCGGGCGGTGTTCGTCCTGGAGATTGCCCAGGACGCCGACGCCCTCACGGCCAGCTTCGCCGAGGGCCTCGGCGTCACGGGGCTCTTCGTGGATCGCCGCGATCGCGCTCCCCACGATGCGACAGGCCTGCTCAGCGGGCTCGCCGCCGTGGAGCTGCCCGCCGGGCACGGCCACGCCTACGTCCTGGCCGAGAGCGGCGTCGTACGCGCGCTGCGCGCCGCCTTGGGGGCGCGGGGCGTCTCCGAGGAGGACATCAGCCACAAGTCGTACTGGCGCGCGGGCCGCCACAACGCCGACCACGGGGAGCCCGAGCGGGACTAGAGCACGGCGACCGAGGCCAGCACCACGGGCTGGCGCCGGAACCGCTGGCCGAGGAGCCGACCGGTCGCCCGCTGGGCGACGCGCGTGAGCGACTCCTCGTCCACGTCGCCCGACGCCAGCGCCTCGCCCAGCGCCCCGCGCACGGCCTCGACGATCGCGGCCAGGATCTCGCGGTCGGACTCGCCGTTGAACCACCCGCGCGCGCTCGCGCGCACCGGCTGGGCGAGCTCGCGCGCCTCGGGGTCGATCGCCGCGGTCACCATCACCACGCCGAACTCGGCGAGCATGCGGCGCTCCTCGAGCGGCCGCTCGTCAAGGTCGCCCGCCGAGCCATCGATGTAGTGGAGGCCCGCGGGCACGCGGCCCGAGCGGTGCAGGTCCACGCCCACCTCGATCTGGTCCCCATCCTCGCAGATGAGCACGTGCTTGGGTCCCAGTCCCATCGAGCGCGCCAGCGCGGCGTGATGCACGAGGTGCCGGTACTCGCCGTGCACCGGGATGAAGTTGCGCGGCGCGAGGAGCTGGTGGAGCCACCGCAGCTCGCCTTGGCGGGCGTGTCCCGACGCGTGGACCGGCTCCTTGCTCGAGTCGATGACCTCGGCGCCCAGGCGATGCAGGTCGTCGATGACGCGTCCGACCGACCACTCGTTGCCCGGGATCGGATGCGAGCTCAGGACCACCGTGTCGTGATCGGTCAACTGCATCACGCGCCCGTCCCCGCGCGACAGCTTGGTCAGGGCGGCCATGGGCTCGCCCTGGCTGCCCGTGCAGATCACGCACACCTTGCCGGGCTCGATGTCGTCGACCAGCGCGAGGTCGATGAAGTCGCCCGCGTCCGCGCGCAGCTGGTGCAGCCGGCGCGCCAGCTTGACGTTCGCCTCCATGGACCGTCCCATGAGGGCCACGCGACGCCCCTGTTCGCGCGCGACGTCGATGACCTGCTGGACGCGGTGGAGGTGGCTGGCGAAGCAGGCGACCACCAGGCGCCGGTCGGGACGCTCCAGGAACAGCCGGCGCAGGGTCACGCCGACGGTGCGCTCGGAGGCCACGAAGCCAGGCTCCTCGGCGTTCGTCGAGTCGGCGAGCAGCAGGGCCACGCCCTCGGAGCCCAGCGCGGCCAGGCGCTTGACGTCGGTGCGGCGCTGGTCGATGGGCGTCGAGTCCAGCTTGAAGTCGCCCGAGTGCACGATGACTCCCGCCTCGGTGCGGAACGCCAGCGCGTGGGCTCCCGGCACCGAGTGGGTCACCGGGATGAACTCCACCTCGAAGGGTCCGATCCGGCGCCGCTCCCCGTCGGCCACCTCGACGAAGGACACCTGGCCCGACATCTGGGCCTCGGTGAGCCGGTGGCGCGCCAGGCCGAGTGTCATGGCCGAGCCGTAGATCGGCACCCGGACGTCGGCCAGCAGGTAGCGCAGCGCGCCGGTGTGGTCCTCGTGCCCGTGGGTCAGCACGATCCCGTCGACCCGGTCGCGCCGCTCGATGAGCCAGCGGAAGTCCGGCAGGATCAGGTCGACCCCGTACATCGTGGGCTCGGGGAACATCAGGCCGGCGTCGACCACGACGATGCGCCCGTCTTGCTCCAGGGCCAGGCAGTTGCGCCCGATCTCCCCCAGGCCCCCGAGGAACGTGACCCGGACGGGGCGTCTAGCCACGGGCCGCCCGCAGCTCGGCGACGACGCGGGCGGCCTCGTGGTCGACCGACTCGTCGGCGGGTCCCAGCGGCCACCGGCACTGGCCCACGGCCAGTCCGAGGTAGCGCATCGCGGCCTTGGCCGGGATCGGGTTGGGAGCGAGCTCGGTGGACTCGAAGGCGCAGCTGGGGGCCAGCCGCGCGTTGAGCTCGCGCGCGCGCGTCCAGTCGCCGGCCTCCGCGGCACGCACCATGGCCGCGAACTCGGGGCCGGCCCAGTGGCCCGCCACCGACACCACGCCGACACCGCCGATGGCCAGGAACGGCAGCACGAGGCTGTCGTCACCGCTGTAGAGGTCGAGCCGGCCGCGCAGCTCGGCGGCCACGTGGGCGGCGCCCACGAGGTCGCCCGACGCGTCCTTGAGCGCCACCACGTTGGCGCGACTGCGCGCCAACGCGATTGCGGTGGTCGCGGCGATCTTGCGCCCCGTGCGCGAGGGGATGTCGTAGAGCATCACGGGCAGCGCCGTGGCGTCGGCGACCGACCCCAGGTGCTCCTCGAGCCCGTGCTGGGACGGCCGCGCGTAGGCGGGCGTCGTCGCCAGGATCCCCGACACCCCCGTCTGGCTGGCCCGCTTCGTCAGGGCGATCGAGCGCGCGGTGTCCGACGAGGTCGTGCCCGCCAGGACCGGCACGCGCACGGCCGCGGCGACCGCCGCGAACAGGTCGAGCTTCTCCTCGTCGGATAGGGACGTCCCCTCGCCGGTGGAGCCGGCCACCACGAGGCCGTCGGAGCCCTCGTCCACGAGGAAGCGCGCCAGGGCCACCGCGCCCGCCAGGTCCACGGCGCCCGCCTCGTCGAAGGGCGTCACCATCGCGGTGATGACCCGACCGAATCGCGGCTCCGTCACGTCCCGAACCTACCAGGGGTCGGGCGAGTCGCCGACTTGGAGGAAGGCTCCCAGCCCGTCGACCAGCCCCGCCGCGGGCAGGTGCCGCAGCACCAGGGCCACGCCGGCCACGAAACTCGCACGGTCGTAGGTGTCGTGACGCAGCGTCAGTCCCTCGCCCGCCGCGCCGAGCAGCACCTCCTGGTGCGCGACCAGCCCCGGGAGCCGCACCGCGTGGACCGGCACCCCCGCGACGAGCGCTCCGCGCGCCCCGGGCACGGTGGCCCGCTCGGTGGGATCGGGCGGAGTCACGCGGCCCGCCCGCTCGCGCGCGGCAGCCACCGCCCGCGCGGCGGCGATCGCCGTCCCCGAGGGGGCGTCGACCTTGCGGTCGTGGTGCAGCTCGATCACCTCGACACGATCGAAGAACGGGGCCGCGGCGGCGGCGAAGCGCTCGACCAGGACCGCACCCACCGAGAAGTTCGGCACTACGACGACCGGGGCCACGGCGGCGGCCCGCGCGAGGGCGGCGCGCTCCTCGTCCCCGAGGCCCGTCGCTCCCACGACCAGTGCGCGCCCGGTGTGCGCGCACCACGCGGCGGAGTCGCGCACCCCCGCGGGGCTCGAGAAGTCCACCACCACGTCCAGCGACGCCGGGTCCAGGTCCGCCAGGGCCGCGCAGGCGCGCGCGCCGAAGCTCGCGGCGGGTGGGTGGTGGTCCACCAGCGCCACGACGCTCACGTCGTCGAGGGCGGACAGGCCGGCCGCCATGGTCTGGCCCATGCGCCCCGAGCCCCCCACGACGGCGACGCGGATCACGCCCGTACCCTACCGGGCACGCGGCGCCCCCGGCGCCACCAAAGGAGTCCCCCGATCCACGCCACGACACCGAGTGCTGACCCGACCAGCCCGGCCACCAGGTGCGGCGCGTGGTAGGTGAAGCGGACCTCCCAGCGGCCCGCCGGCAACGTCACCTGTTGGATCAGACCCGAGCGCACGACGTGGAGCGTGACGGCACGCGTGCCGGTCAGGCTGGTCGCCGACGCCCGCCATCCCGGGATCCACGTCATCGAGCGCTTCAGGATCACCGGGCCCGTCGCGTCCACGCGCACCAGGGTCTCGCCCCACGAGGTGTCGGTGGCCGAGAGCACGCGGCTCCCGCGCGGCGCGCGCGCCAGCCACGCCGGCGGCCGCACGCTGCGCGCGCGGAAGTAGGCCACCGTCCCCTCGGTGAGCGCGAGGTGCCACTGCGGTCCGGCCAGGGCCTCCTGGAAGGGCGTCTCGAGACGCAGCGAGGTGGCGTGGGCACCGCGCGTGACGACGATGGCGGTGTCGATGCGCGCGCCCTCGGGCGCGGTGACCGTGAAGCCGGCCGCGTCCCGGTGCAGCGACGCGAAGTCGACGATCACACTCGCGCCACCGGTCAGCTGGTGGACGGGGCCGAAGGGCCGGCCCCGCGCGTCCAGGAGCTGGACCGTGAGAATCCCCCGCGAGACGGTGCGCGCGGCGACACTGGCCAGCGTCACCGAGCGCACGGGCAGCATCTGGCCGAAGGCGAACTCCGCGTGATGCACGGTGCCAGGCCGCACGCAGCGCAGCGGGGCCCCGGACCCCAGGGTGAGCGGCGTCGCCAGCTGGTCGGCCGCGACCGCGACGGTCGCCAGGCGCAGCTGGCGGAACGTCCCTCGCGCCAGCTGGCACGCGTCCAGCGAGAAGAGGGGGTGCACGTCGGTGACGCGGCCGTAGAGCGAGTCGATGAGGGACCCGTAGCCCTGCACCGAGGGCAGGCCCGTAAACACGTTGACGTTGGGCAGCCCCAAGCTGTCGTAGAGGTCGCCGTGGCCGCCGGTCGGGTCCACCAGCGCGAAGCGACCCTCGGCGCCCAGTCGCGCGACCGCGTGGGCGCGACGGGGCATCACCGGAACGTGGCCCGAGGCGAGTCCCGTCGTGGTGAAGAGTGCGAAGACTCCCGCGTCGAGCGCGACGACGGCGATTAGGGCGCGGCGCCAGGCGGCCGATCTCCCCCGCCGCGCCAGCACGACGACGTACCCGAGCGCCACGACCAGGTCGGCGATGGCCGTGAGCGTCAGGAGACTGCCGCGCGAGGACGCCGCGACTCCGACGCCGAGCCCTCGCTCCAGGGCGCGCCCGTCAGCGAGCATGACCACCGAGCCGGCAGCCGCCAGCAGCGCTGGCAGCAGCGGGACCGCGCGAGCGAGCCAGCGTCGCGCTCGCGCGACGGGCTCGTCGCCCAGGTGGTCGAGCCACCAGCCCAGCAGAACCAGCAGGGCCAGGTCGAGCAGGATCACGTTGCGGCTCTGCAGGCGCGTCGAGCCGAAGAGCGGCAGCTGCCAGAACAGTCGGCCCGCGGGGGTGAAGTTCCCCCACGTCGCGAGCGCGCCGATGACCCCCACGACCAGGTAGGGCACGAAGGGCCGCTCCGCGCTCCGCCAGCCGCCGCGGCGGCGGCGCACCACGAAGGCCAGCGCCGCGCCCCAGGCCGCGAGACTCACGTACCCGGTGACCTCGGGCAGGTTGTAGTTGGCGAAGTAGATGGGCTGGTGGAGCATCCCGTTGCCGCCCATCACGTCGGGCAGCAGCCACAGGATGCTCCAGCGCACGACCAGCGATCCCGTGCCGAAGAACTGGTAGCTCAGATGCGTGCGCTGGGACTGGCCGATGACCGCCCATCCGGGCAGGAGCTGCGCCAAGCCGATCAGGGTGCCCCCCACGATGCCCACCGCGTTCGCCACGACGTAGCCCGCGCGCTGTCGCCACGGCACGGCTCCGCCATGGCGGCTCAGGGCGAACACCACGATGAGGACGCTGCCGAGCAGCTCCATCTCGGCGATGGCCCGCGGCTCGCCCGACAGCGTCGTGAGGGCCCAGAGCACGGCGATGCCGAGCACCCCCGGCGCCGCGGTGCGCACCGACAATCCCGGTCGGTGCATCGTGCGCGCCAGGGCGCTCAGCACCAGGGCGTACCAGGGCAGCAGCGCGTAGCCCTCGACCACGCCGAGGTGGACCATCTGGCCGTTCATTGCCCCGGTGAAGGCGTACAGGAGCGCCGGCACCGCGGCCGACCAGGTCGACACGCCGTGCCAGCGCAGCAGTGCGAACAGGCCCACGCTCGCCCCGGCGTAGACGACGACCAGCGTCAGCGCCCACACCGCCAGAGGGGCCGGGACGACGAACAGGAGGGTGAGGGGGTAGAACGAGCCGGCATTCATCCCGCCGAGCAGCGGCGTGCCGCTGTCGGCCAGGGGGTTGAGCAGCGGCAGGTGCCCGCCGCGCAGCATCTCGCCGGTGAGCACGCGCAGCGGGTAGTTCTGGAGCAGGTTGTCCCAGGCGATGGGCGGGTGGCCCGCCAGCGTGGGGACCACGAAGACGACGAGCGGGACCGCCACCAGCAGCGCCAGTGCGATGGCGTCGGCCCGCCGGGGCCGACGCCACCACACCGCACTCGGAGTGTCCATCACCGCGCCGCGCGAGTGGCTAGCGGCGACGTCCGCGCGACGACCCTCCCCGCCGGCTGCGTCCGCCGTCGTCACTGCGCGACTCGCGCGGGCCGAGCTCGCCGATCTCGCCAGCCAGTTCGGCCTCGAACGCGTCCTCGAAGGACGACGTGGCCGTCGTGGGGCGCGACGTGGGGGCTTCGGGAGCACCCGCGGTCTCGACGAAGTCGCCCACGAGCGAGAGAGACACCTTGCCCTGTGGGTCGATGTCGTCGACCCGCACGTCGAGGGTCTGGCCCAGCTCGAGGACGTCCTCGACCTGGCCGATCCGCTTGCCACCGTTGAGCGGCGCCATCTTGGAGATATGCAAGAGGCCGTCACGACCCGGCAGCAGGTTGATGAACGCGCCGAACTTGGCGATGTTGACCACGCGCCCCTGGTAGACGGCGCCCACCTCGGCCGTGGGTGGGTCCAGGATCATCTCGATGCGCCGGCGCGCCTCGTCGACCGCCCGGCCGTCCTTGGCCCCGATCGTCACGGTGCCCACGACGCCGTCGTCGTCGACGGCGATGTCGGCCCCGGTCTCCTGCTGGAGCGTGTTGATGACCTTGCCCTTGGGCCCGATGACCTCGCCGATCTTGTCGATGGGGATCTCGAAGCTCACGATCTTGGGAGCGACGTCCGCCACCGACTCGCGCGGCGCGGGGATCGCAGCCTCCAGCACGGCCAGGATCGCCAGACGCGCCTTCTTGGCCTGGTGCAGCGCGCTCTTGAGGACGTCGGCGGGCAGTCCGTCGATCTTGGTGTCCAGCTGCAGCGCGGTCACCGCGTCCGCCGAGCCCGCCACCTTGAAGTCCATGTCGCCAAAGGCGTCCTCCGCGCCCAGGATGTCGGTGAGCGTGACGTAGCGGTCGCCCTCGTGGACCAGACCCATCGCGATGCCCGCGATCGGTGCCTTGATGGGAACGCCCGCGGCCATCAGCGACAGCGTCGAGCCGCACACCGAGGCCATCGAGGTCGAGCCGTTGGACTGCATGACGTCCGAGACCACGCGCATCGCGTAGGTGAACTCCGACTCGCTGGGCAGCACGGGCAGGATCGCTCGCTCGGCGAGCATGCCGTGGCCGATCTCGCGGCGCTTGGGCGCACCGATGCGCCCGGTCTCGCCCGTCGAGTAGGGCGGGAAGTTGTAGTGGTGCATGTAGCGGCGCCACTCGTCGGGCGTGATCGTGTCGAGCTGCTGGCGCATGCGCGGCATCCCGAGCGTCGTCACGTTCACCACCTGGGTCTCGCCGCGCTGGAAGAGCGCCGAGCCGTGGGTCATCGGGAACAGGTCCACCTCAGCCGAGAGCGGACGGATGTCCTCGAGGCCGCGGCCGTCGATGCGCTGGCCCTCGTTGACGATCCGCTCGCGCACGAGGCGCTTGGTCAAGGAGCGCACCGCCGCCTTGATCTCGCCGGCGCGACCGGCGAGCTCCTCGGCCAGCTCGGCTTGGATCGCCGCGGTCGCCTCGTCGAGCGCGGCCGCGCGGGCCTGCTTGTCGGTCAGGCGGTTGGCCGCGTCGATGCCGGCCCGGCCGACTTCCTCGACGCGCGCGAGCACGTCGTCGCCGTAGTCGACGAAGGTCTCGTAGGCCAGGGGGGTGATGGGCCCCCGCGCGGCCACGACCGACTTCACCAGCTCGCGCTGGAGCTCGACGGACTCGCGGATCCACGTCTTGGCCTGCTCGAGACCCTCCGCCAGGGCCTCCTCGTCGACCTTGGGCGCCCCCGCGGCGTAGCGCTCGAAGGATCCCTCCGTGCCGCCGGCCTCGACCATCATGATGGCGATCTCGCTGTCGGGCCCCTCGCCGAGCGCCCGCCCCGCCACCACCAGCTCGAAGAGCGACTCGTCGCCCTCGGCGAAGGTCGGGTGCGCTCGCCAGACGCCCTCGGCGCTGTAGGCCATGCGCACCGCGCCGATCGGGCCGTCGAAGGGGATGCCCGAGATCATCAGGGCCGCCGACGCCGCGTTGATCGCCAGGATGTCGTGCGGGTTCTCCTGGTCGGCCGAGAACACGGTGCCCACGACCTGGATCTCGTTGCGGAAGCCCTTGGGGAAGGAGGGCCGCAGGGGCCGGTCGATCAGCCGGCAGATCAGGATGGCCTGGTCCGAGAGCTTGCCCTCGCGGCGGAAGAAGGCGCCGGGGATCTTCCCGGCAGCGTAGGCCCGCTCCTCGATGTCCACGGTCAGCGGGAAGAAGTCGATGCCCTCGCGCACCGAGCGCGAGGCCGTCACCGTCGCCAGGACGACGGTGTCGCCCAGGCGGGCGAGCACCGCTCCGTCGGTCAGCTGGGCCAGTCGTCCGGCCTCCAGGGACAGGGTCTTGTCCAGCCCCGGAAGCGGGCGGGAAACGCGAATCGCGTCAGTCATGGGTTCTCCTTAGGTAGCCAGCGCCCCGCTCGGATCCCAGTGGGCGGTCGTCGGAACCCGACGGCCCTCCACTGGCCTCCGAGGGCTCGGAGGCGCCAGTCGCCGGCACGATGCCGGCTTCGGCTAGCGACGAATCCCGAGACGACCGATCAGTGCGCGATACCGCTCGACGTCGCTGCGTTGCACGTAGTCGAGCAGTCGACGCCGCTGGCCGATGAGCTTCATCAGGCCTCGCCGCGTGTGGTGATCACCGCGGTGGACCTTCAGGTGCTCGGTCAAGTGCGCGATCCGGTCGGTCAAGAGCGCCACTTGCACCTCGGGCGAGCCCGTGTCGGTCGTGTGGACTCGATAGTCCGTGATGATCTGCTGCTTGTCAGCCATAACGTCGTTGCCTTGTGAGTCGGGGGTCCCGATGCGGACCGCCTCGGCGACCCGCACGATCAGCGTCGCTGACCGAGGTCCCAGCCTAGCAGCCCCGCCGTCTCGCGGGCGACCGCCCCCGCGATGCGTCGGCTGGCCAGCACGTCGTGGCGCATCTGCTCGAGAAGGTCGTCGACGCTCGCGAAGCGTTGCTGGCCTCGAAGGTGCTCGAGGAGGGCCACCTCCAGGCTCGCGCCGTACAGGTCGACGTCACGGTCGACCAGGTGCACCTCGACCAGCTCGGGTCCGTCGACGTAGAACTGGGGCCGGCGTCCGAGCGACACCGCCGCGGCGGCCGTCGACCCGTCGGGCAGCCGGGCCAGTCCGGCGTAGACGCCCGCGGGCGGGCGAACGATCTCGCCGGGCAGGTCGAGATTCGCCGTCGGGAACCCCAGCTCGCGGCCCCGACGATCCCCGCTCACCACGGGGGCCCGCCAGACGGGCGGGTGCCCGAGCACGGCGGCGGCGCGCCCGACGTCACCCGCCGAGATGGCGGCGCGCACCGCGGTCGAAGACCAGCGCGACCCGTCGCCCAGGGGCGGGACGGCCGTCACCGCGAACCCCAGGCCGGGGCCCGCGGCCCGCAGGCTCGCGACCGAGCCCGCACGATCGTGTCCGAAGCGGAAGTCCTCACCGACCACCACGTCGCACGCGGACAGCTGCGCCACGAGGACGCGGGCCACGAACGAGTCCGCCGTCTCGGCCGCCAGGGTCTGGTCAAAGCGCACCACGCGCACGATCTCGACGCCGAGGCGCTCGAGCCCCTCCAGTCGCTGCTCGAGCGTCTGAATCATCCCGGGCGCGCGATCGGGGCGCAGCGTGCGCGCGGGGTGGGGATCGAAGGTGACGACGGCGCGTCGCGCCCGGTGCGCGGCCGCCAGGTCAGCGGCCCGCGCGAGCACCGCCTGGTGACCGCGATGCAGGCCGTCGAACACGCCGATCGCCACGGTGCTGGGGCCCGGCGCCAGCTCCCGCTCGTCGTCGTCGCGCCACACGATCACGGCCGACAACCTATCGTTCAGCCGCGTTCGGCCAGGACGACGGTGGGCCACCACGCCCCGTCGCGCCAGGACACGACGGCCACCAGCGCGCCGTCGCGGTCGAGGGCGGCGCGGTCTCCGGGCTCCCCGGGGCCCTCGACGCGCCGACCGGTGACGACCCGCTGGCACTCCTCGGGCGTCAGCGAGAGCGTCGCGAGACCGGTGACCAGATCGCGCGCGGGGCGCAGCACCGACTCACCCGCCGCCGCGCGCGTCGCGAGCTCGTCGAGGTCGCACGCCTCCTCGACGCGCCAGCGACCGCTCGCCACGCGCCGCAGGGCCGTCAGGTGCCCCACGGTCCCGAGGCGCTCGGCCAGGTCGCTGGCCAGCACGCGCACGTAGGTGCCCGTCGAGCACGCGACGGTGAAGTCCCACTCGTCGGGTCCTTCGCCCGGGTACACGTCGAAGCGCTCCACGGTGATGGGTCGCGCGGGACGATCGACGACGAGGCCTGCGCGCGCCAGGGCGTGGAGCCGCTGCCCGCCCACGTGACGCGCCGAGACCATCGGGGGCACCTGCTCCTGCTCCCCCACCATCGAGGCAGCCGCCGCATCCACGCTCTGCGCGTCGAGACGCGGGACGGGTCGACGCTCGGTCACTGTCCCGGTCGCGTCCAGCGAGTCGGTCGCCTCGCCCAGGCGCAGGGTGCCGCGGTAGACCTTGCTGGTGGCCTGCGCGAAGCGCAGCAGCCGCGTCGCGCTCCCCACGCCCAGGACCAGCAGCCCGGTGGCCATCGGGTCCAAGGTGCCGGCGTGGCCGACGCGCCGCTCGCCCAGGATGCGCCGCACGCGCGCCACGACGTCGTGACTGGTCATCCCGGCACCCTTGTCGATGAGCAGGGAGCCGCTAGTCACGGTGCTGGCGCAAGATGCGCTCGATGGCCTCTCCGGCTGCGACCGCGGGATCGGCCCGAAAGCTCAGGCGCGGGGTGCGCTTGAGACGGGTCTGCTCGTTCACGACCGCCTGGAGCGCGATCCGGCCCTCCTCGAGGGTGGCGGCCGCCGCGGGCGGCAGCGAATCGAAGAACACGGTCGCCTGGCGCAGGTCGGGAGACGTCTCGACTCCCGTGACCGTCAGGATTCCGAGGCGGGAGTCCTCGTCGGCCCAGCGCACCAGCTCTTCGGAGATGATCTCGCGCAGGATCTGGTTGACGCGAGCCACGCGCGGGTATCCGTGATGGCGATCGGCGGGCATCGGCTAGGCCGAGCGCGGGATCTCGCGCTCCTCGTAGGTCTCGATGATGTCGCCATCCTTGAGGTCCTGGTAGTCCGACAGGCCCACGCCGCACTCGTACCCCGCCGCGACCTCGCGCGCGTCGTCCTTGAAACGGCGCAGCGACGAGATGCTTCCCTTCCAGATCACGACTCCCTCGCGTAGGAAGCGCACGCGCGACCCGCGGGTGATGACCCCCGAGCGCACGAAGCACCCGGCGATCGCCCCGATGCGCGGCACGCGGAAGATCTCGCGAACCTCGGCCTCGCCGGTGACGACCTCCTCGTACACCGGCGTGAGCAGACCGAGCATCGCGGCCTCGAGCTCCTCGATCAGCTTGTAGATCACCTCGTAGGTGCGGATCGCGACACCCTCGGACTCGGCCAGCTCGCGGCTGCGTCGATCGGGTCGGACGTTGAAGCCGATGATCGTCGCCCCCGAGGCCCGGGCCAACTGGACGTCGTTCTCGGTGATTCCGCCCACGCCACGGTGCACGATGACCAGACGCACCTCGTCGCGCTCGAGCTTGCGCAGCGACTCGGTGCACGCCTCGAGTGAGCCCTGGACGTCGGCCTTGAGCACAATGTTGAGGGTGGCCGTCTCGCCGCGCTGGATCTGCTCGAAGAGGTCTTCGAGACGGGTGCCGGTCGCCGCCACGACGGGCTGGTGACCCACGAGCCGGACGCGCTGGGCCCGGGCGTCGCCGAGCTCGCGCGCTTGCCCCAGGTCGCGAGTGACGCGAACCTCGTCGCCGGCCATCGGGGGCTCGGAGAATCCGAGGACCTGCACCGGCGTCGAGGGTCCCGCCCACTTCACCTGCACACCGCGGTCGCTCACCAGTGCCTTGACGCGGCCCCAGGCGGCACCAGCCACCACGGGGTCTCCGACCTCGAGCCGACCCTTCTGGACCATGACCGTGGCCACCGGGCCCCGGCCCACCTCGAGGATGGCCTCGAGCACGACGCCCACCGCCCGCCCCTGGGCGCGCGCGCGCAGTTCGCTCATCTCGGCCACCAGCAGCACCTGCTCGAGAAGGTCGTCGATGCCCAGCCCCTGGAGCGCCGAGATCTCCACGGTGATGGTGTCCCCACCCCAGCGCTCGGGCACCAGGCCACGCTCGCTCAGCTGCTGGAGCACCCGGTCCGGGTTGGCATCAGCCTTGTCAATCTTGTTGATGGCCACGATGATCGGGACCCCCGCCGCCCGCGCGTGGTCGATGGCCTCGACGGTCTGAGGCATGACGCCGTCGTCCGCCGCGACCACGAGAATGACAATGTCGGTGACCTCGGCACCACGCGCCCGCATGGCCGTAAAGGCCTCGTGGCCCGGCGTGTCGATGAAGGAGATCGAGCGACCATGCCACTCGACCGTGTAGGCCCCGATGTGCTGGGTGATGCCCCCGGCCTCGCCGGCCACCACGTTGGCGTTGCGGATGCGGTCGAGCAGCTTGGTCTTGCCGTGGTCGACGTGCCCCATCACAGTCACGACCGGGGATCGCGGCTCCGCCGGGAACTCCTCGTCGAGATCGTCCTCGTCGAAGAACTTCGCGAGCAGCGCCGCCTCCTGCTCCTCGCCCGGGTCCACCAGGCGCACCGCCGCGCCGACCTCGGCCGCGTACAGCTCGATCATGTCGTCGCTGAGGGTCTGCACGGCGGTGACGATCTCACCCTGGAGGAAGAGGAAGCGGATCACGTCGGCCGCGGAGCGATTCAGCTTGGGACCCAGGTCCTTGGCCGTCGAGCCCCGCTCGATGATGACCTCGCCCTCGGGCACCGGCGCCGTACTCGGCTGCCAGGTGGTCATCTGGGTCGGCTCGAGCTCCTCGACGCTGCGCCGACGGCGTCGGGTGACCTTGCGCTGGGAGCCGCGAGGGCCCCCACCCCCGCGCGCTGGGGGGCGCCCCGCGCCGGGCAGGCCCGGGCGAGCGCCCGCGGCGAAGCCCGACGCGGATCGCGGCGCACCGGTGCGCCCGGGCGTCGCGGGACGCGACGTCGGACGGGGTGCTCCCGCAGGCCCGCGCCCGGCGCCCGGCACGGGACGACGCGCACCCGGCGGCGGCGGGATGGGCCGACCCGAGGCGCTCAGGGGGCGTCGGGGAGGCGGCGGGATGGGGCGACCGCTCGGCGAGAGCGGCGGGTGCGCCGGCGAGGCCGGCGTGCCGTCGCCCGAGGCCGGGCGCTGCGTGGGGCGGATCGTCGTGGGCCCGTCGGGCAGCGGCGTGCGCGCCGGGGCGGGGCGGGGCGGGGCGCTGCGGCTGCGGACGCCACGAGGTGCCTCGCTCGGCGGCGGGGCGGGCGCGGTCGGAGCAGCGGGCGCGGGAGCCGCCTCGGCCGAGGGCGGCGGCGGGGTCCTCGGGGCCGGTCGCGGTGGCGACGGGGCCGCGACGTCGGGCCGAGCAGGCGGGGCGGGCGGGGCGGGCGGCGGCGGCGGGGCGGGCGCGGTCGGAGCAGCGGGCTCGTGCGTGTCGCGGCGCAGCCCCTCAGCGTCGGCCCGCCGGCGGATGCGGTCCGCCTGGGCGTCCTCGATGGACGCCGAGGGGCTCGACACGCCGATGCCCAGCTTCTGCGCGAGCGCGAGCAGCTCCTTGCTGGACATGCCCAGCTCCTTGGAGAGCTCGTGGACCCGAATCTTCTTCAACGACAACACGTTCCCTTACGCCGCGTGCGCCAAGCGCACGAACACCTATTCTTCCACAACCGCCTCGTGAACTTGGTCGCGCAGGGCGACCTCGTCCTCGGGGCCCAACGGCACACGAAGCGCTCGTGCCAGCGCGCGCCATCCGAGGCGCTCGCCGCAGTTGCCCTGCGCGCACCACCACACACCACGCCCGGGTCCCCGACCCAGGTACCACGAGCCGTCTGGCGCCCTCCCCGCGCGACGCAAGAGCGCATCCTCGCGCGTCCGGCGGCACACGACGCAGGTGCGCAGCGGTGCTATGCCTCCCCCTCGGCCTTCGGGACCTCCGCGTGCTCGCCCGTCACCACCGGGACCTCGTGCACCGTCTCGTCCACCACGACGTCGCCTTCGGTCCACACCTCGTCGACGACCTCCTCGACGTCCTCGTTCTCCGAGCGGATGTCGATGCGCCACCCCGTGAGGCGGGCGGCCAGACGGGCGTTCTGCCCCTCCTTGCCGATCGCCAGCGACAGCTGCTGGTCGTGGACGATGACCGTCGCCACGCCCTCGACGTCGTCGAGATGGACCTCGCGCACGCGCGCTGGGGCGAGCGCCGCCTGGATGAAGCTGATGGTGTCCTCGCTGAAGGGCACGACGTCGATGCGCTCGCTGCGCAGCTCGTTGGTCACGTTGCGCACTCGCGAGCCCCGCGCGCCCACGCACGCCCCGACCGGGTCGACCATCGAGTCGTTGGAGGCCACCGCGATCTTGGTGCGGTGGCCGGGTTCGCGTGCGATCGCCTTGATTTCGACGACGCCGTTGGCGATCTCGGGCACCTCGATCTCGAAGAGCTTGGCCACCAGCGCCGGGTGCGTGCGGCTGACCACGATCTGGGGCCCCTTGCTGGTCTTGCGCACCTCGACGATGTAGACCTTGAGCCGCGCGCCGTGCTCGTAGCGCTCGAAGGCGATCTGCTCGGCCTGGGGCAGCAGCGCCTCGACGCGTCCCAGGTCGAGCAGCGTGTAGCGGTTGTCGACCTGCTGGACGGTCCCCGAGACGATGTCGCCCTCGCGGTTGGCGAACTCCTCGTACATCTGGCGGCGCTGGATGTCGCGGATGAGCTGCAGGAGGACCTGCTTGGCCGTCTGGGCCGCGATCCGCCCGAAGTCGTCGGGCGTGGCGTCCCACTCGCGCACGACCTCGCCCTCGCTGTTCAGCTCGAGGCCCCACACCTTGATCTCGCCGGTCTCGGGGTTGATCTCGACCTCCGCGTCCTCGGCCGAGTCCGGGCGGCGCTTGTAGGCCGCCAGCAGCGCGTTGGCCAGAGCCACGAGGAGCTCTCCCTCGTCGATGTTCTGGTCCCGCGCGATCTGTCCCAGGGCCTCGAGGAATTCGAAGTTCGCCATCAGGTGCCTTTCTTGCTCGAGCCTGCAGCCTTGGGATGCGGGGCGTCGCCCCAGTGAAAGACCGTTCGCGCGCGCTCGATCTGGTCGAGCGCCACGGTCACGGTGCCCGCCTCGGGGTCCTCGAGGGTGATCGTCTCGTCGCTGGCCGCGCGCAGCGGGCCCTCCAGACGACGCGTGGGCGCGTCGGCGCGGCGCTCGCGCAGTGTGACGACCTCGCCGATGGCGCTGGCGAAGTGCCCGGGCGTGCGCAGGCGCCGCTCGAGCCCGGGGCTCGCCACGTCGAGCGTGTAGTGACCCTCGATGGGGTCCTGGTCGTCGAGCCAGCGCGAGATCGCCCGGCTGGCCTCGGCCAGGGTGTCGACGTCGACGCCACCCTCGCGCTGAACGGTCACCTGCAGCGTCCCCGCAGTGAACTCGACGTCGTAGAGGCTCAGGCCGACGGCGGCGAGGACCGCCCGCAGGGGCTCCTCCCACTCCATGTGACCTCCTCTACCGGCAACAAAAAACGCGGGCCCAAGGCCCGCGTCAACGAGTCCATACGTCCATTGCGGACTGTCCGCGAAAGTATAGCAGCCGCGCACCGTGCGCGCACGGCTCAATAGGCCTTGGCAACCACCGCGACCAGGTCGGATTCGTCCAGCGACGCTGGCAGGGACCCGTCGGCACGCTGCACGCAGCGCACCGAGACCGCGTGGCGGTTGAGCTCGTCCTCGCCCCCGGCGGCCACCAGGTCCCACCCCACGCGGGCGAAGCCCTCCTGGGCCGCCTCCACCGCCTCGGCGAGGGTCGCCACGTCGCGGGTCGCGGCGTCGCGACGGGCCCGGGCGCTCGCGTAGAGCGACGCCTGAACCTCGTCGAGCAGCGCGCGCACCGACGCGGCCAGCTCCCCGCGCGCCACGGTGCGGCGCGCGCCGTCGTCGCGCCGCACGAGCGTGACGACGCCCTCAGACAGGTCGCGCGGCCCGATCTCGACGCGCACGGGCACCCCCTTGATCTCCCAGTCGGTGACGCGGCGCCCGAAGGAGCCCCGAGCGCGGTCTCGCTCGACCGCCACGCCGGCCGCCTCCAGCTCGGCGGTCACCTCGGCGCACGCGGCCTCGACCGCCTCCTCGTCACGCACCGCGAGCACCACCACCGCGACGGGGGCCAGGCGCGGCGGGACCACCAGCCCGCGGTCGTCGCCGTGGGCCATGATGAGCCCGCCGATCAGTCGCGTCGACGCCCCCCACGAGGTCGTGTGGCACCACGAGGACTGCCCCCCCTCGTCCTGGAAGGCGACGTTGAACGCCCGGGCGAAGTTCTGCCCGAGCTCGTGGCTGGTGCTCATCTGCAGCGCCTTGCCGTCGCGCATCATCCCCTCGCAGGTCAGCGAGTTGATCGCCCCAGCGAAGCGCTCGCGAGGCGACTTGAGCCCCTCGAAGACCGGCACGGCCATGACCTCGACCAGGAAGTCGCGATAGACGTCGCGGTGGATCCTGGCCGCGAACGCCGCGGCGTCGGCCGCCGTGGCGTGCGCCGTGTGACCCTCCTGCCACAGGAACTCCGAGGACCGCAGGAACAGGCGGGGTCGCAGCTCCCAGCGCACCACGTTGGCCCACTGGTTCAGCAGCAGGGGTAGGTCGCGGTGGCTCTGAATCCATTTGGCCATGTACTCGCCGACCACCGTCTCGGAGGTCGGGCGCACGATCACGGGCTCGGCGAGGTCTTCGCCTCCGGCGTGGGTCACCACCGCCAGCTCCGGGCTGAAGCCCTCGACGTGCTCGGCCTCGCGCGCGAAGTAGCTCTCGGGGATGAACAGGGGGAAGTACGCGTTGCGCGCCCCAGTCGCCTTGATGCGTCGGTCCAGCTCGGCCTGCACCCGCTCCCAGAGCGCGTAGCCGTAGGGCCGGATGACCATCGTGCCCCGGACGGGGCCGTTCTCGGCCATCTCCGCCTTGGCGACCACGTCCTGGTACCAGCGGGGGAAGTCCTCGCCCTGAGCCGTGAGGGCACTCGTCGCCACGCTTCTCCTTCGCTCGCGGTGGCGACAGCCTACCGGGCCGACCGGATCAGTCCCGGGGATCTCCCGTCCGCCCGCGGATCTTCGCGATTCGCTCGCCGGTGCGGTTCACGTCGAGCCCCCGGTCCTCGAGCAGACCCGCCCGATCGGCTGCGGCCTCGGCGGGAGCCGAAGCGTCCGCGGCCGCGAGCCGGGCCTCGACGCCCTCGGCCGCGATCCGCTGGGCCTCGTCGACGAGTGCCGCCACCATCTCGTCCTCGGGGACCACCCGCACGATCTGGCCCTTGATGAACAGGTGGCCGCGGTGCCGTCCCGCGGCGATCCCCAGGTCCGCGTGGCGCGCCTCCCCGGGACCGTTGACCACGCACCCCATCACCGCGACCTGCAGCGGCACGCTCAAGGCGTCCAGTGCCTCCTGCGCCGCGCGCGCCACGCCGATGACGTCCACCTCGGCGCGCCCGCAGCTCGGGCACGCGATCAGGTCCAGGCCGCGTCGCTCCCGCAGGCCGAGCGCCTCGAGCAGCTGGCGGCCCGCGCGAGCCTCCTCCACGGGGTCCGCGGTCAGCGAGTAGCGAATCGTGTCGCCGATCCCCTCGGCCAGCAGCGTCCCGATGCCGACGGTCCCCTTGATCAGCCCGCCCGGGGGCGGACCCGCTTCGGTGACCCCGAGGTGCAGCGGGTGGTCGAAGGTCTCCGAGGCGAGCCGGTAGGCCGCGATCATCGTGGCGACCGACGACGCCTTGACCGAGATCTTGACGTCGTGGAAGTCGACCTCCTCGAAGTAGGCCAGCTCCTGGCGCGCCGACTCGACCAGCGCCTCGGGCGTGGCGCCGCCGAAGCGCGCGTCGAGGTCCGGGTGCAGGCTTCCGGCGTTGACGCCGATGCGGATGGGCACGCCCCGGTCCTTCGCCTCGCTCGCGACCAGCTTGATCTCGGCGGGCTTGCGCAGGTTGCCCGGGTTCAGGCGAAGCCCGTGTACTCCCGCCTCGAGCGCCGCGAGCGCCATCTCGACGTGGAAGTGGATGTCGGCCACGATCGGGACGGGCGAGCGCGGCACGATCTGCGCCAGGCCCTCGGCGGCGGCGCGCTCGTTGCAGGTGCAGCGCACGATGTCGGCCCCAGCGGCCGCCAGCGCGTAGATCTGCTCGAGGGTCGCCTCGACGTCGGCGGTCTTGGTCGTGGTCATCGACTGGACCGACACGGGGGCGCCGCCCCCCACCAGCACCGACCCCACGGCGATCTGGCGCGTCACGCGCCGCGGGACGAGAAGGGCCGAGGAGATCTCCATACTCCCATTCTGCCGCGACCGGGCGGGAACGATCCGGCGCTAGAAGGGGTTGGCGATCGGGTGGGCGATGTCCAGGTACAGGGTGCTGGCGAACAGCGCCAGCAGCACTACGACGAAGGCGTAGACGACGGGCGTCAGGCGATTCAGATCCGCGCGGTAGGGCCGTCCCCGGCGGCTCCGCAGCCGCTCGTAGGTGGCGACCGCGACGTACCCGCCGTCGAGGGGCAGCATCGGCAGCAGGTTCATCAGCCCCACGAACACGTTGACCGCCATCAACACCTCGAGCAGGACGCCCGCGCCCAGCGTGGTGCTCTGCACCGCGAGCCGCACCACCCCCACGATCGACTGGGGGCGCGTCAGCTGGACGCTAGGCCGGCTGGCCAGCGCCGAGTTCGTGACCTGGTGGTAGAGGCTGACGAACTCGCCGGGCGAGAAGACGTGGATGAGCCCGTGTACCGACAGGGCCACGACCTGGCCCACGCGGGCGAAGGAGGACGGGATGGCCTGGTACCAGGGCTCGCGCACCACCTGGTTCACCAGGCTCACCCCGATGTAGCCCACGGGCGCCGAGCCCGTGTCCAGCCGCGTGCCCCCCACGCGCAGGTCCTGGCCGTTGACGGGCGTGGCGACGAGCGTCCTGGTCACCAAGCCCCTCTGCACCTCCAGGCGCAGGGGGCGTCCCGCGTGGTCGTGGACCCAGTTCACGATGGTCTGGGCGTCGCGCACGGCGTGCCCGTCGACCGCGACGATCCGGTCGCCCACGCGCAGCCCGGCCGCCTGCGCCGCGTTGCGCGCGTGGCCGTCCCACGCGGTGAACGAGCCGACCGCCACGTGGCTCGCCGAAGGCAGCCCGACCAGGGACAGGGACGCCCACGCCAGGACCACCGCCATCACCCCGTGCATCAGCGAGCCCGCCGAGGCGAACAGCACCTTGCGCGGGTAGCTGGCGGCCCGGTAGGTCCGCGGCTCGAGCTCGGCGGGGATGTCGTCGTTCCAGGTCATCCCGGGGATCTTCACGTACCCGCCCAGCGGCAGCAGCCGGAGGCCGTAGCGCGTCTCCCCGATCGTGGTGGACCAGACGACCGGCCCGAAGCCCACGAAGAAGTCGGTCACCGCGAGCCCCGCGCGCTTGGCGGTGATGAAGTGCCCGAACTCGTGTCCGACCACCATGACCACCAGCGCGACGATGACGATGGGCAGCGCCCACCCCCCGACCCACGCGAGCAGCGCGACGACCGCGGCGACGCCCGCACCGAATCGCGCCAGAGACGCCCGTGCGCTCACGAGTGCACGGTAATGGCCGCCGCCGCGCGCTCGCGCGCGGCGGCGTCGTGGCGAACGACGTCGACCACCTCGGTCATGGGCCCGTCGACGAACTGGTCCATCACCGTCGCGACCACGGCCACGATGTCCACCCAGCGGATCCGGCCCTCGAGGAACGCCGCGACGGCCACCTCGTTGGCCGCCGACAGCCACGCCGGGGCGGCCGCGCCCGCGCGGGCGGCCGCGTAGGCCAGCCCGATGGCCGGGAACGCCGTGGCGTCGGGCGGCTCGAAGCTCAGCGACATCCGCTCGGCCAGGTCCATCGCGCCCCACCGGTCGTCCAGACGGGCGGGGAAGCCCAGGCCGTAGGCGATCGGCAGTCGCATATCGGGTCGGGCCAGCTGGGCGAGGACCGACCCGTCGACGTACTCCACGAGCGAGTGGACGATCGACTCGGGGTGGACGACCACGCGGATCCGGTCGACGTCCACGCCGAAGAGCCCTGACGCCTCGAGCACCTCCAGGCCCTTGTTCATCAGGGTCGATGAGTCGATCGTGATCTTGGGACCCATCGACCACGTCGGGTGGCGCAGCGCGTCCTCGCGCGTCACTCCGACCAGCTGCTGGGGCGACCAGCCGCGAAAGGGACCGCCCGAGGCCGTGAGCCACAAGAACCGAACATCGGGATGGCCCGGCGCGGTCGAGCCCGCGAGGCACTGGTGGATGGCGCAGTGCTCCGAGTCCAGCGGGATCACCTCGGCCCCGGGGGTCGCCCGTACGCGCTCGACCAGCGGCGCCGCCGCGATGAAGGACTCCTTGTTGGCCAGCGCCAGGCGCCGCCCGGCGCCGAGCGCGGCCAGCGTCACCGGGAGGCCCGCGAACCCCACCACGGCGTTGACCACGATGTCGGCCTCCCGAGCGAGTGCGGCGAGACCCTCGGGCCCCGCGACGATCTCCGGGCCGTCGCCGACCAGGGCGCGGAGGCGCTCTCGGTCCTCAGTCCGCGCCACGCCCAGGCGCGCCACCGAGAACTCACGGGCGCTAGCCGCCAGCTCCTCGACGCGTCGTCCCGCCGCCAGCGCGACCACGTCGAACTCGTCGCGGTGGCGCCGCAGCACGTCGAGCGTCTGTCGGCCAATGGAGCCCGTCGCCCCAAGGAGCGCGACACGAGGCGACATGTCTAGACGGGGTGGACCGCGTGGACCAGGTAGAAGACCGCGGGCAGCACGAAGAGCAGCCCGTCGATGCGATCGATCAGGCCGCCGTGCCCCGGGAGGATGCGGCCCAGGTCCTTGACGCCCAGCGTCCGCTTGACCATGGACTCGAACAGATCGCCCAGGGGCGACACGATCGCCACGGCAACGCCGGCCTCGAGGGCCAGCGACGTCGTCCACGGGTGCATCCGGCTGACGACCAGGGCCAGGATCAGCGTCACCACCGCGCCGCCGAGGAGTCCCTCGATCGTCTTGTTAGGCGACAGCGCCTTGCTCAGGGGTCGCCGCCCCAGCCAGCGGCCGATGAAGAGCGCGCCGGTGTCGTTGGCGACGGTCAGCACGATCGCGCCGAACAGGAAGGCCAACCCGTGACGGTCGGGCGAGTAGCGCGGCGCTATGAGGGCCGCGGCGTAGGCGCCCAGCACGCCGACCCAGGCGAAGACGAACACCGTCGCGCCCAAGCCGTCGAGCACGTCGAGGAGGCGATAGGCGCTGGCGTACCACACGAAGCCGAAGACGAGCACCAGGACCGTCACCGCCGCTGTGGCCGGGAGGCCCTTGTTGTAGACGGCGACGTCGACCACGGCGACCGCGACCAGGGCCAGGATCGTCGCCGGGTGGGCCCCCGCCCGGCGGAATCCCGCCAGGGCCTCGCCCGCCGAGCCGACCATCGCGACCACGATCAGCGCCATCACGACCAGCGGCCCGGCCAGGAAGGCGGCAACGACGACGACCGCCATGCCCAGCCCCGTCGCCGTGGCCAGCGAGACGCTGCGGGCAGGCGGGCGGGCCGCGCGGCCCGCCAGCAGGTCGCCGTGCGGCGCTCGGCGGGTGCGCGCGACGGGCGCGGGCTCGGATTCGGGCTCGGGACGCGGTGCCTCGTCCAGGATCTGCTCCTCGGAGACCTCCTCGGGCGCTTCGGCGAACTCCCAGGGCCGGGTGTCGTCTTCGCGCGCGACACCCGCCAGCATCGACGCGTCGAACTGCTCCTCGTGGGCGACCCAGTCGGCCTCGCCCTCACGCCACGCGGGCGCCGGAACGGCGGCCCACGGGTCGTCGGAGACTTCGCCCGCGACCACGATGGGCACCTGACCCGTCGGAGCCTCCGTCCAGTGCGGCAGCGTCGTGTCGGCGGCCGTGTCGGCCATCTCGGAGGCGATCTCGGCGCCGCTGACGCTGACCCGCGGGTCCGTCGGGCTGACTACCGGGTGGCGAGCCGTGGGCTCGTCCTCGCGCGGATCCTCGTCAGACCTCAAGCAGCTCCTGCTCCTTGTGCTCGAGCAGCTCGTCGATGCGGGTGACCTCGTCGTGGGTCATCTTGTCCAGGACCTTCTCGAGGCGCTCGGTCTCGTCCTTGGGCAGGCCGTCCTTCTCCATGGTGTCGAGCTCCTGGCGCGCGTGGCGCCGGACCGCACGAACGGCCACGCGCCCCTCCTCGGCCCGACCGCGCACCACCTTGACGAACTCGCGCCGACGCTCCTCGGTGAGAGCCGGGAACGCCAGGCGGATGACCTGGCCGTCCGAGGACGGGTTGAGCCCCAGATCCGAGTCGCGGATCGCCTTCTCGATCGCGTGCATGGCTCCCTTGTCGAAGGGCGACACGACGAGCAGTCGCGGCTCGGGGATCGAAAACCCGGCCAACTGCTTGAGCGGTGTGGGTGACCCGTAGTAGTCGACGGTCAGGTTCTCGACCAGGGCCGAGGACGCGCGACCGGAACGCACGCCGGCGAACTCGGTGCGCACGTGATCGATGGCGTGCGCCATCTTCTCGCGGGCCTCCTCGATGACGAGGTCGGCCATCTCCGCGTCCATCACCTCACCAGCGTACCGATCGGGTCACCGTCAAGCACGTGACCGAGGTTACCCGGCTTCATCAGGTCGAACACGCGAATGGGCAAGTTGTTGTCCTTGCAGAAGGTGATGGCGGTCAGGTCCATCACGCGCAGGTTGCGCGCGATCACCTCGTCGAAGGAGATCTCGGTGAAGCGCTGGGCCTCGGGGAACTGGCGCGGGTCGCGGTCGTAGACGCCGTCGACGCCGCCGTGCGTCCCCTTGAGCACGAGGTCCGCCTCGACCTCGGCGGCGCGCTGGGCCGCGGGGGTGTCGGTGGTGAAGTAGGGGTTGCCCATGCCGGCAGCGAAGATCACGACGCGCCCCTTCTCCAGGTGGCGTACCGCGCGTCGCCGGATGTAGGGCTCGGCGACCTGGTCCATGCCGATCGCCGACATGACGCGCGTGGGGCGCCCGTGGCTCTCGATGGCGTCCTGAAGAGCTAGGGCGTTGATCACGGTCCCGAGCATCCCCATCAGGTCCGAGTTGGCTCGGTTCATCCCCGCCATGGCGCCCGTGGCGCCCCGCCAGATGTTGCCCCCGCCCACCACCACCGCCAGTTCCAGGCCCCCCCGGTCCATGGCGGCCGCGATCTCGCGCGCGAGGAAGTCCACCGTCGTGGCGTCGATCGTCTCGTCACTCGCCGAGGAGGCCAACGCCTCGCCCGACATCTTGAGCACGAGGCGTCTCACGCTCACGACCCGACGACCACCTGCGCGAACGTCCGCACCGTCGCGCCCTGAAGGAACTGCGAGACGGTTTGCTTGTCGTCGCGGACGTAGGGCTGCTCGACCAGCACCCGATCCTTGAACCAGGCGTTCAGGCGACCTTCGATGATCTTGGGCAGCGCGGCCTCCGGCTTGCCCTCGTGGCGCGAGATCTCCTCGACCGTCGCGCGCTCGGCGTCGACCTCGGTCGCCGGGACCTCGTCGCGCGTCACGTACTGGGGCCGAGCGAAGGCGATGTGGACAGCCAGCTCGTGGACCAACTCGGGCGTCGCTCCATCCACCACGACCGCCACCGCGTTGACGCCACGACCCGCCTGCTGGTGCAGGTAGGTGTCGATCACCTCGCCCGGGCCAGCGACCAGGCGCACGACGCGACCCACCGAGATGTTCTCCTTGAGAGTCGTGAGCATCTGCTCGAGCCGCTCGCGAAAATCGTCCAGCGCGCCCTCGCCGTCGGCGGCCACGCGCGCGGCCATCTCGTCAACCAGGGCGACGAAGGCGTCCGACTTGGCCACGAAGTCCGTCTCGCAGCGCAGCTCGACGATCGCCGCCGCGTCGCCGTCGCGCACAGCCGCGACCGCGCCCTCGCCAGCCTCGCGGTCCGCTCGCTTGGCGGCCGAGGCCAGTCCCTGCACCCGCAGCCACTGCGTCGCCGCCTCGAAGTCGCCGTCGCTGGCCTCGAGGGCCCGCTTCGCGTCCATCATGCCCACGCCCGTGGCCTGGCGCAGAGCTTGCACATCCTTGGCGGTGATTGCCACCTGTCTCTCCTTCTCGGGTGAACGTACGAGCTAGTCGAGGTCCGTCGCCGGCGCGGGGATCTGGACTGCATCCTCCGGGGCTGCCGCGACGTCGCCCTCGGACGCGGGCGCGGTCCCCAGCACGTCGGCCGGAGCCGCGTCGGCCTCGGGCGTGACGACGTCGTGCGCCGGGGGCGTCGCGATCATCTCGTCCGCCGCGGGAGCGGCCGGCGCGGGACTCTCGGCCGGCGCGGGAGCGGCCGGCGCGGGACTCTCGGCCGCCGCGGCCTGGGCGGCGCGCGTCGCCGCGGTGCGGTTCTGACGGATGAAGCGGCCCTCCACGACGGCCTCAGCGATCAAGCGCGCCATCAGGGCGCCCGCGCGAATCGCGTCGTCGTTGCCCGGAATCACGTAGTCGACCAGGTCGGGGTCGCAGTTGGTGTCCACCACCGCAACGACCGGCACGCCGAGCTTGCGCGCCTCGGTCACCGCGATGTGCTCCTTCTTGGTGTCGATCACGAAGATCGCGTCGGGGACGCGATCCAGTGCCGCGATGCCCCCCAGGTTGCGATCGAGCTTCTCGAGCTCTCGAGCGTGGCGCAGCGCCTCGCGCTTGGGCATGCCCTCGAAGTCGCCCGCGCGCTGCATCGTCCGCAACTCGCTCATACGCCGCACGCGGCCGTGGACCGTGGCGAAGTTCGTCAGCATGCCACCCAGCCACCGCTGGTTGACGAAGGGCATGCCGCAGGCCTGCGCGTAGTCGGCGACGGGCCCCTGCGTCTGCTTCTTGGTCCCCACGAACAGGACCGTGCCGCCCTGGGAGACCAACTCGCGGATGAAGCCGTAGCTGGCCTCGATCCCCGCGAGCGTCTTGCGCAGGTCGATCAGGTAGATCCCGTTTCGCTCGCCCAGGATGAAGCGGCGCATCTTGGGGTTCCAACGCCGCGTCTGGTGCCCGAAGTGCACCCCCGAGTCCAGCAGCTCCTGCAGGGTGACCAGTGCCACGCCTATTCCTTTCGTCCGGTTGCTGACCTCGGGGAGCGCCGCGAGCGGCGACCGTCCGATACCCCTCGGCCTCGTCTGATGACCCGCCCACGGTGGGAGGGCCCGACCATGCTAGTCGAACTAGCCCCGCGGGTGCGTCTGGTGATGGATCGACTGGAGCCGCGACTTGGTCACGTGCGTGTAGAGCTGGGTCGTGGCCAGGCTGGCGTGCCCGAGCAGCTCCTGGACGTGTCGTAAGTCGGCACCACCCTCGAGCAGGTGCGTCGCGTAGGTGTGGCGCAGCGCGTGGGGATGCACGTGGACGTGGGCGGCACGCCGGTCCAGGATGCGGCGCACGTCGCGCGGGCCGAGGCGGTTTCCCCGCCGGTTGATGAACAGCGCCTCGACCGGTGCGTCGGCGCTGGCCACGTCGTCGCGGGCCTCCTCGAGCCACATGCGGATCGCGTCCAGACCCCGCCGGTGCAGCGGCACCACCCGCTCCTTGCGACCCTTGCCGCGCACCCGCAGCGTGCCCCGCGACCACTCGACGCTGGAGCGATCCAGGTCGCACAGCTCGCTGACGCGCAGCCCCGAGCCGTAGAGGACCTCGCAGACGGCTCGGTCGAGCAGCGCCCACTCGTCGTCGCCCCAGTCCTCGTCGAGCAGCGCCGCCAGCTGCTCGCGGGCGACCAGCGTGGGCAGGCGCACCGGCGGGCGAGGCGCCTGCAGGCGGCTCGCCGGATCCGCGGGCAGGACACCGCGCTCGGTGAGCCACGCGAAGTAGGCGCGCAGCGCGGCACGATGTCGCGCAACGGTGGCCCGCTGGCGCCCCGCCTCGGTCAGGCGCACCAGGTGGGCGCGCAGGATCCGCGCCGAGACGGTCTCGGGTCCGGGCACGCCCGCCCCCGCAATGAAGGACTCCAGGTCACGCCGGTACGCGCGCCGCGTCGCCACGGCCAGGTCCCGAGCGGTCATCCAGGCCTCGAAATCCTCGAGCGCCCAGCCCTCGGCCGGCGCGTTTCCGGCCCCGTCCACGCCCTCCAGGCTACTTCCGCCCCCGGCGCGCGAGGCGCTCTCGGTAGTGTGAGGGCGGTCAAGGAGAGCCGTGTCGCGCATCTTGCTCGTGGAAGACGACGATCACATCCGCGCCGCCCTGCGGCTGATGTTCGAGGGCGCCGACTTCGCTGTGGACGACGCGGCCACGGGCGAGGACGGCTTGTCCCTGTTCGCCGCCGCAGCCGCCGACCTCGCCGTCGTGGACGTCATGCTGCCGGGCATGACCGGGTTCGAGACCTGCCAGCGCCTGCGCGACCTCAGCGACGTGCCCATCGTGATCGTCTCGGCGCGCGACGACACGGCCGACGTGATCCGGGGTCTCGAGTCGGGGGCCGACGACTACGTCACGAAGCCCTTCATCCCCGAGGAGCTGCTGGCTCGCGTGCGCGCCCACCTGCGCCGCCGTAGCGACCGCACCATCGGCGCGTTCCGCCTGGGCGATCTGCAGGTCCTGCCCGACGAGGGCGTCGTGCGCGACAACGACGGCGCCGAGCTCCACCTGACCGCCACGGAGTTCCGCCTGCTGGTCGACCTGGCGCGCGCCGACGGTCGCGTCCTGAGTCGCGAGGATCTCCTCGAGCGCGTCTGGGGCTACGACTACTTCGGCGACAGCCGCCTCGTCGACGTGCACATCCGGCGCCTGCGCACCAAGATCGAGCCCGATCCCTCCAACCCGGCCTACCTGGTGACGGTGCGGGGATCGGGGTACAAGCTGGTGCGCTGATGCGTCGGCGAAGCCTGCGCCTTCGCCTCCTGGCCACCTTCGCGGTGGGGACGCTCCTGCTCAGCTCGCTGTTCGCGATCGTGACCTACCTGGCCTTCGAGCGAGTCCTGGTCAGCAACCAGCAGCAGACCGACCTGCGCCAGAGCTTCGTCAACGCCGCGCTCATCCGCAGCACGCTGTACACCTCTCCCCCGGACCTGGCCAACCAGCTCAACGCGATCGAGCAGGCGACCGATTCGAGCGTGCTCGTGCACACCCACCACCAGTGGCTCTCCAAGAGCCACGGCGCCGCGACGACCGACGTCACGAACACCATCATCACCATGGTCGACCAGGGCCACGTCGTCCAGCAGACACTGCGGCGCAACGGGCGGCTCATCTTCATCGTGGGCGTGCCGATCCCGGCCGTGGAGACCCAGGTATTCGAGGTCTTCCACCTCGGGAGCCTCAACGACACGTTGCGCCGCCTGGTGACCGTCCTGGGCATCGGCGCTCTGGTGACGATGTTCGTGGGCCTCGCGGGCGGACTGTGGGTCGCCCGGCGGACGGTGCGGCCCCTCGAGCGGGTGTCCTCGGCGGCCGCAGCCATCGCCGGGGGCGACCTGACGACGCGCCTGGACCTGTCCCGACCGGACCGGGAGATCCAGCAGCTCACGGAGTCGTTCAACACCATGGTGTCGCGCCTGGTGGACCGCCTCGAGCGCGACGCCCGCTTCGCCAGCGACGTGAGCCACGAGCTTCGCTCGCCGCTGACGACGCTGGCCACCACGGTGGCCGTCCTCCAGCAGCACCGCGACGAGCTGTCCCCGCGTGGTCGCGCCAGCCTGGACCTGCTCAGCGCCGACCTCGCGATCTTCCTGGCTCTCGTGGACGACCTGCTCGAAATGGCGCGCGGTGACGCGGGAGCGCTGCCCGAGGAGGTCGAGATCGTCCCCGCCGCCGAGCTGGTCCGCCAGGCCTCTCGCAGCGCCGCGCAACGCCTGGGCGCACCGGCCCCCGCCATCGAGGTCGAGCCGATAGCGACGGCCGACCTCGTCGCGGTCGACCGCCGCCGCTTCGAGCGCGTCATGACGAACCTGGTCGCCAACGCCCAGCGCTACGCGCACGGCGTGGTCGCCGTGCGGGTGCACCGCGACGGCGACCGGCTCGTGGTCGACGTCGACGACGCGGGTCCGGGGATCCCCGTCGAGGAGCGCGAGCGCGTTTTCGACCGATTCTTTCGCGGGCGCGCCGCCCACGCGCGAGGCATCGCCCACGGCACCGGACTGGGCCTCTCTCTGGTGCACGATCACGTGACCGCGCTTGGCGGGACGGTCTGCGTGCTCGAGAGTCCCGAGGGCGGGGCCCGCTTGCGGATCACGCTGCCCGTCCACGAGGCGGTGCCGGCGTGAGGGCGCTGCGCCCCGTCGTGGCCGTCCTGGGCGCCGCGGTGGCACTGGCCGGCTGCTCGCTCGTGCCCACCTCGCGCCAGCCGGTCGTCATCCCGTCCCACACGGTGCCCCTCGGCCTGCTGGGTCATACCATCCCGGGGACCAACGACGGTCACGTCGTGTTCATCACCCAGCCGGTGTACATCGTGGACGCGACGGGTCACCTCTCGGCGTCGAGCCGCATCGTGCCACGCCCGCCGACCCTGCTGTCGGTGCTGCGCGAGCTGGCGCTGGGTCCCACGACGATCGAGACCGAGACGGGCTACACCTCGGACCTCCCCCACGACATGACGGTCCTGCAGGCCACCATCGTCCACCACCTGGGCTACATCGAGCTCGCGGAGCCCTTCACGGGACTCAGGACGCGGCGCGTGGAGATGGTCGTCGGACAGCTGGTCCTGACGTCCTACGCCGTGGGCGCGACTGCGGGCATCAAGATCCTGGTCAACGGCACGCCCCTTCGCCTGCCGCGGCCGGCAGGACCCCCGGTCCTCATCGCGAACGTGCGCGACTACCGGTCACTGCTCAACGCGTAGCCCCGCGCCGTCGTAGGCGCGCGCGGCGTTCCAGAGGTGCTCGAGGTCGTAGTACTCGCGGGCGCTGTCGACGAACACGTGGACGACCACGTCCGCGTAGTCGAGGGCCACCCACTCGCCCTGCGTAAGTCCCTCAACGTGCAATGGCGCGACGCCGGCCTCACGGGTGACGACGCGCTCGACCTCCTCGGCGATCGTGCGCACCTGGCGATCCGAGCGCCCCGACACCACGACCAGCACGTCGAACGCCGAAGTCAGCCCCGAGACGTCGAGGGCCACGGGCCGCTCCCCGCCCTTCTCCTCGGCTCCGGCCACCGCGGCGGCCACCACCGCGGACACGTACCCGTCCGACCGTTCTCCCCGGCGCTCGAGCGCCGCGCCGCTCAGCGGGCCACCCCGAGCACCACCAGCGCCGCGACGAACGGGACCGTCACCGCCAGGACTCCGGTCGCCGCCCAACGGCGCTGGCTGCGCCGGCTCCGCCGACGCAGCGGCGCCGGTACGGGCTCGACCACGCGACCCGTCCACGGCGCCATCTCGAAGTTCCGCACCGCCATGACGCCAGCACCTTAGCCGTTGGAGGCCTGGTAGAGCGGAATAACGGCCGTGGGGATGTAAACCTCCAGGTCATCGCGGTCCGGGGTGAGCGAGCGCACGAAGCTGCTCGACAGGTCCACGGGATCCATCGGAATCTCGTAGCCGACCCAGCCCCCCGGCAGCTGGGGGCGGGCGCCCGGGCGCGGCACGACGCCCACGCGCACCATCGCCCGCAGCTGGCCGGCCTCGTGCCACTCGTCGAGCCCCTCGACCAGGTCGGCACCGATGAGCAGGTCGACCTCGTCGACCTCGGCCAGCAGCTCGCGCACCGAATCGACCGTGTAGGACGGGCCGCGCCGCCGGACCTCCCGATCCGAGACGACGACGTGGTCGATCTCGGCGAAGGCCGCTCGCGCCATCGCCAGGCGCACGGCCGCCGGCCGGACGTAGCCCCGCGCCACCTTCTGGTACGGATCGCCGGCCACGGCGACCTCCACCACGTTGAAGCGGTGCGTGCGCACCGCCGCGCGCACGGCCGCGACATGCCCGAAGTGCGGGGGGTCGAACGTGCCCCCGAAGAGGCCCACACGCCGCAGGGTCACGCCCCGAGCCTAACGGGGCCAGCGTCGTCGCCCGGGGCCCGAGGGGGGCTCGCGCGCCCAACGCTTAGGCTGAGGTGATGGCAGCCGCGCCGACACCCTGGACGCTCGACTCCTGGCGCCGCCTCCCCCTCCACCAGAGCCCGGCGTGGCCCGACGCCGATCACTTGGCGCGGGTCGAGCGCGAACTCGCCGCCAAGCCGCCCCTGGTGTTCGCGGGCGAGGCCCGCCGGCTCCAGGACCACCTGAGCGACGTCGCCCAGCGACGCGCCTTCCTCCTGCAGGCCGGCGACTGCGCCGAGTCCTTCGACGAGGCGTCGGCCAACGCCATCCGCGACAAGCTCAAGGTCATCTTGCAGATGGCCGTCGCCTTGACGTACGCCGCGGGCGTCCCGGTCATCAAGGTGGGTCGCATCGCGGGCCAGTTCGCCAAGCCGCGCTCGGAGGACTACGAGGAGCGCGACGGAGTCCGCCTCGAGTCCTTCCGCGGGCACATCGTCAACTCCGACGAGTTCTCCCCCGCGGCACGCCGCCCCGATCCGGAGCGCCTGCTCGCCGCCTACCACCAGTCCGTGGCGACCCTCAACCTGCTGCGCGCCTTCACGACCGGTGGCTTCGCGGCCCTCTCGCGCGTGCACGCCTGGAACCAGGAGTTCGTCGAGAACTCGCCCG